>CAYGVT010000085.1:0-16931 GCA_964353355.1 uncultured Thermoplasmata archaeon
CGCGGGAGCAGACCCGCCTCCTTCTCGGACACACTGGCATCACCGGACATTAACAAGCACCTCCGTCGCCACCCTATTTGGCTCGGGAGCATGATGGCCGGGATGGTAGATAACCATGGCCCCGCCCGCCCGCCAGGCCCCAGCGGTGACCCGTGTCTGGCTGCCGGACGAGCCACGACCAGACCGCTCCCTGGACCTGTTGATATGGACCGTCCTGGGGGCATCCCTCGCCTCGGCGGTCGCGCTGAGGGACCCGTTCCTCCTCCTGCTGGCGGGGACCCTCCTCATCGGGCTCATGGCCGCCTACGTCCTGGTCGCGGCGGCGAGGTGGCGGACGTCAAAGCCCGCTAAGGCTATATCCAGGGCCATCCGCGCCGTCGAGGACGGCGAGCACCCCCGGCGCGTCCTCGACGGGCTCCGGCTCGCGGGAAGGCCACGGCTGAGGCTCAGGATAGCGGTGCGCTGCCTCGAGGCATCGGGGAGGAGCCAGAGGCTGGAATGGGCGTTGCGGCGGCAAGCTATCATATGGCTCATTGAGGCCAGGAATGAGATCTCTAAGGAGAGAGGAGAATGAGCGCGTTATCTGGAACGATGAGTGAGCAAGAGATAGTGAACGATACAGCAGAGACGGTGCCGGTCCCCATGCCAGTCCCAGGGGAGTTCCTGGTGTACCTTGGCGCCGGGTGGGGTGGTCCCCTCCACACACTGGCCGACGGCCTGGCCGTCTGGAGGGACGGGCCCGCGGCGGCCGTAGGTGTGCTGTTGGGATGCCTCGAGTTCATCGAGGTCGAGGCTACGGGCGTCGAGGAGTGCCGGGGCCGTGTGGAAGGCCTGCACCGGCTGCGCGGGGCAATCATGACCGCGGGGATCGAGGCTGCAGGCATCGGGCGCGGGGGGTTCGTCGACTGGTGAGGAGCGACAATATACCCGAATCCCAGAAGGTTGCCCCAATTCGCGCAAGGCCGGCGCGCGTGTGCGCGCCGACCGCGCCAGCGTCGTCATGGTAGATAGAGATACAACAGGAAAGAACTACATAGCAAAGACTATTTCCTCACCATGTCATTCAAACTTGACATCAGACTGGTGGGGCTATATGGCCGGTGTCGCTGACAAACGCCTTATTAATTGGAGAAACAAGCTCATTGACCTCTCCAAGCGTAACCGACTCCTAAACTTCAAGCCCACAAAGGTAACGACAGTAAAGGTCATTGAAGAGCTGCCCACCGAGGTCTTCCGGACACTGGTCATCGATGAGGATGAGATGGAGTTCCTCCCCAGGGCAGAGGAGGACGAGGTCGAGGAGGCCGAACCCCCCGAAGAAGGCTTGAGGTACAAGGACATCCCAAACTGGAACATCCTGACTGGCAATGAGAGGATCGCGGTCATCGGGGCCGTCAGCAATCTCCAGGAACCGAGGCCCATCGAGGAAATCGCCGGCCAGATAGGCATGCCGGTGGACATATGGCACGTTTACGTCACCTCAGGTCTCAAGAGGCTCGGGTACGATAAGGAGTTCGAGGACATAACGGACACCCGTGACGAGCCTCAGGCCCGCGACAAAGCCATTGCCAGGTTCCATCAATCCCTCATGGAAATGATGGAGAAGAAGGCAACCGAAACGCGTCCTGCCAACATGTCGGGCGAGGACGGACTACCTGAACCGGGTGTCATCGGTCCAGAAGGACTGCAGCAGGAGGCGACGGTTGAGCCTACGTCTGCACAATCGCAGGGACCCACCGAGACATCAGCGGGGGAGGGCGGTCCACGGGCTGAGGTCACACCTCAGGAGTTCGAGTCATACGACCCGAGCTCCCTCGCGCATAAGCACAAGGACAACAGTCTCCAGACGGACCTTCCCGAGGACAAGCTGCGCCATAATCTATTGAGGATATACCAGAAGGCCTCCTCGATCTTCGAGGAGCAGGGGTACAACACCCTCTTCATCTCCCTGGGCTCGGTCCAATGGTTCGAATCAAAGGATTCGGACATCCCCTTTATTGCCCCCATACTCCTCGTCCCGGTCGAGCTCAAGAGACAATCGGTGCACCATGGCTTCAGGCTCATCCCCTTCGACGAGGACCCCATCCTCAATCCCGCGCTCCTGTACAAGCTGGAGACGGAGTACAACATCCAGCTGTCGCCGCTACCAGAGGATTTCCAGGGGTTCAATCTCCAGGACCTGTTCAAGGAGCTGACGGAAGCACTATCGTTCGATCCGCGGTGGAGGGTCCGCAACGACATCTACCTGAGCCTCTTCTCGTTCACGAAGTTCATCATGTACAAGGACATCGTCGCGCATGAGGACGCGTTCCTCACCCATCCCATCGTGAAGGCTATCTGCGGCGACACCGCGAACATAGACTTCACAAGCGACCGGCTCGGGCCCGATACACGGCTGGACGAGGTCCTCGACCCTCGGAGCACGCACTACGTGCTCGAGGCCGATTCCAGCCAGCAGGAGGCCATCCTCGCCGTCCAGGAGGGGTGCAACCTCGTGCTCGAGGGGCCACCTGGCACCGGGAAGTCCCAGACCATAACGAACATGATTGCGGAATCCCTCGCGACTGGCAAGACCGTCCTCTTCGTGAGCCAGAAGATGGCCGCCCTCGAGGTCGTGAAGGGACGGCTGGAGGACGTCGGCTTCGGAGACTTCTGCCTCGAGCTGCACAGCCACAAGGCGAGCAAGAAGCAGGTGATCTCATCGCTGGGCTCAGTGCTGGAGCTCGAGAGGCGCCAGCGGCCGATCGACGAGACATACTACACAAACCTCCGAGAGACGAGGTCCACGTTAAACCTCTACGCCAAAGTGCTGCACGAGCCCTTCGGGAACCTCGGAATAAGCCCTTTCATCGCCATAGGGACGGTAGCCGACCTCGAGACCAAGAGGACCCCGGAAATAAAGACACTGTTCAGAAACCTCGACAGGGTTTCAATGTCGGAATACTCCAGGGTCCAGGAGAAGCTGCAAAGCTTGGCCGACAGGTACGCGGTCGTGAGGCCTCTACGACAGCATCCTTGGTACGGCACTGACATCAGAAACCTCACCTATCAGATGACAATGCAGGTGCAGACCGAGCTGGAAACGACACTTCAAAGGCTAAGGAACACCGCCAGCCTGGGTATCGAGCTGGACCGTTTGCTCGGACTGTCCCAGGCGACCACTTTCAAGGAACTCACGCGGAGTCTCGAAATCGCGAGCCTCATTCTTTCCTCGCCGGGCATAGTGCCCAGGCAGGTCAAGGAAGTGGATTGGACGGTCGAGAAGGGGAAACTAGATTCGGTCATTCAGCTAGGGACGAGGTACACTCAGGAGCGCGAGGCCGTTCTCAAGGTCTTCAATCCGGAGATCACGGGGACGAACCTTGACAGGTTCATCTCCAGACTGTCGTACTACGCGCAACGCCCATTCAGATTCCTGAGCAGGGAATATAGGGCACTGAGGAAGGAAGTCAAGCAACACATGAGGAACCCGCGGATGTTCAACCCACATGATATCCTCCCCAGCCTGAAGGAGGTCGGGGTCCTCAAGGGACTCGAGATGCAAGTGGGAATGGCCGATGCCTACGGTCTCTGGGCATTCGACCAGTGGTGGAAGGGTAAGGATTCCGACTGGACCACCCTCCATAGCTTCATGCAGTGGATGTCCAAGTTCCAGCGCCATTATAGGGAAGGGCGGATGGGCGAATCGACACTGGCCCTAGCCATGGACAATGCCAGCCACTCGAAGGATATCGGCCAGGCCATGGACCGGCAAAAAGCGGAATTCCTAGGATTCGGGAATGACTGGGAGAAGTTGAAATCTACCATCTCTATAAACGAAGACCTATTGTTCGACGGGAAGATGACGACCATCCCCATATCACAGGTGGAAGGCAAGCTCATCGGTATGATCGGAGCCATGAACCGACTCGATGAGCACGCCCGATTCCAGGAAATCCTTTCCGAGCTCAAGTCGTCATGGGTCTCCGATTTCCTCGAACCGGCTATAGCGTCCAACCTTTCCCGAGAGCAATTCGTCCCAGCGTTCAAACTGCAGTTCCTGAGATGCTGGATGGACCTAGTCTTCATAGAACTGCCAGAGCTGAAGAAACTCGACAGGACGTCGCACGACCAAATAGTGTCCATGTTCCGGAGATTGGACAAGGGGCAGACGGAAATATCTCAGCGAGACGTCATGAACACGATGTGCCAACGCCTGCCCGACATGAACTGGAACGCATCCAAGGGCTCGGAGCTCGCGATACTCAAGCGTGAGGTGCTGAAGAAGAAGAGGCACCTGCCGATACGCGTCCTGCTCTCCAAGATACCTGGCGTCCTGAGGACCCTGAAGCCCTGCATGCTGATGAGCCCGCTGTCGGTCGCCCAGTTCCTCGACCCCGAGGGGCTCCGGTTCGACCTGGTCATCTTCGACGAGGCCAGCCAGATACCCATCGAGGATGCCCTAGGGGCCATCATCAGGGGGAGCCAGGTCGTCGTGGTGGGCGACACACGGCAGCTCCCCCCGACTACCTTCTTCCAGGCAGAGGTGATGACAGACGAGGATGAGCCCGAGGACGATGAAGTCGTGGACCTCGAGAGCATCCTCGACGAGTGCTCGTCAATATTCCCATTCAACAACAAGAAGATGTTGCGATGGCACTACAGGAGCAGGGATGAGACATTGATAGCCTTCTCGAACTACCAGTTCTACGAGAACAGGCTGTACACGTTCCCATCCCCTTACTACGATAAAAGGGAGATTGGCATCGAGCTCGTGCATCTCCCAAATGCTGTCTATGATAGGGGGAAATCAAGGACCAACATCATCGAGGCCAAGGCGGTGGCACATGCCGTCATCGATCATTTCAGGGCTCATCCGGATATGTCGCTGGGCGTCGGTGCCTTCAACCTCCAACAACAAGAGGCCATTTTAGACGCTGTGGATGAACTTGCGTATCAAAATCCAGACATCGAGCCCCTGCTGAACCCGAACAGGCACGAGCACTTCTTCGTTAAGAACCTGGAGACAATTCAGGGCGATGAGCGGGACGTCATCCTCATCAGCGTCGGATATGGGCGGGATCCGACGGGTAAAATGACCCTCAACTTCGGACCATTGAACAAGGTCGGAGGCGAGCGTCGATTGAACGTGCTGGTGACGCGCGCGCGGTACAAGGTCAAGATATTCTCATCAATATCGGGGGATGACATAGACCCTTCAAAGACGTCGAGCATCGGCGCTATAATGCTCAAGCACTACTTGGACTACGTGAAGGCCGGGAGCAGCACCAGTGCCCTCGTCGGCAAGGGCATTGTCGGAGGTGAATCCGAATCCCCATTCGAGGCCGCTGTGGCGAGGACGCTCGAGATGAGAGGGTTCGAGATAGAAAAGCAAGTCGGTGTCTCCGGTTATCGAATCGATCTCGGCGTGAAGGACAAAGGCCGACCAGGCAGGTACGTGCTGGGCATCGAGTGCGATGGCGCACAGTACCACTCGTCGCGGACGGCCAGGGACAGAGACCGACTCCGGCAGGAGGTACTAGAAGGCCTCGGATGGACCATCCATAGGGTATGGTCCACGGACTGGTTCAGAGACCCGGTGAAGGAAATCGAGCGGATAGAATGTATGCTCTCTTCCTGCGCGAAGAAGGACTCATCCCCCACACCCCTGCAGTTGACTGACCATATACCTGATGTTGATGAATATGAAGAGGTGATAGAGGAACCGGAGGACGGTGCCGAAGCTCCTGCAGAACCCATACAGGAAGAGAGCGGCATAGAAGTGATCCCCTATCGTTCACTGAAGGTCGTCACGATTGGTTATCAAGATGAGTTCTATCATTCATCTACGCGGACGATAGCGGATATCCTTGATCGTGTCGTCGCCGTCGAAGGGCCCATTCACAAGAAAGAGGCCGCGAAGCGGGTTGCCGAGCATTGGGGATTCACGTACGCTGGAACGCGCGTCCAAGAGCGGATAGACAATGTGATGCGAACGCAAAAGCAGGTCCTATCGATAAGGAGAGAGGGGGATTTCCTGTGGCCTTCCGATATGAAGATCCCTCCAATACGCAAGAGGGACTATTACGGTGTGCCAAATGATATCGAGCTCATTCCACCGGAGGAAATCCAAGAGGCCGTCAAATACGTGTTGATGAAGGAATACTGCGTTCCTCAGGATGTGCTTATCCCACGCACAGCGAATCTGATGGGTTTCAAGAGGACCTCGGATCGAATCCGCCATGAGGTAGAAAAGGCGATTGTGAGAATGATAAAGGATTATGAGATAGTGAGCGATGACAGAGGTGTCAGGCTAGCGGGCAATCGATAGTAGGGATTTTCAGACATAATCTCTTCACAAAAAGGGGTTCTCCGACAACTCGGTGGATGACGGAATTTACTACACCTGACCACCGTCGTCGCTCGAGCTGCCACATGACCTCGCGGAGCTCCCAAGGAGATAGACCGGCGCGGAGCCCCCCGAAGGGCCCGGAGCTGACAGTGAAGTGGCAGGGGCCCTCGCGGTCGAAGCAGAGCGCGAACGGGCTCCTAGGCTAGTCCAGCACGAGGATGACGCGTGACCACTGGCACCGGAACACGTCGAGGCGGCCGTCGTGGGCCTCGCATGCCGCAGAACGGTGACTGCTGGTGCCGAGACGGTTCTCACTGAACGCATAACAACTGAGGTGATAGGGGAGTCGGGTGATGACTGTCCTACGGTAGAAGACGAATGACACCGAGGACGCGTATGAAGGAAGGTAAACTTGGGATGCGAGGATTGATGTCATACGGGCCTTGACAACGAGTGTAGTAGGTTCTCATTCAATTAAATAATTATATCGAGATAATGGAATATATTTGGCAAATATATAAATAGACATATTGCCAATAGCGAGCGGGAGGGTTTCGGCAACCCGTGCCGATTGAAGACACATAGAGATGGAGGATGAGGGAGGGATTAATATGGGGATAAAAAGGGTAAGCACAGTCTTGGTAATTATAATGGTCCTCGGTATATGCTCTCAGATGAACGCACATCCATACGTGCATCCATCTACTCTGGTAGGCCCAGCAGCAGCAAATGGGTTGGATGATCCAAACGAATATGTCAAAGGTGAGATTATCATCGGATTCTATGGCCCAATGGCATTCAAAAACAAGCAAAGTTTCAATGATATTGCCACCAAATATGGCCTCAATTTGAAGGATAAGAATGAAGAGTTGAATGCGGCGCTTTACTCAAATGTCGATGAGAAAACCCTATCAAAACTCCAAGCTGATCCGAACATCAAGTACATAGAGAGGAACTACTATGAACACCTGGCCGAAACCATCCCCAATGATCCCGATTGGTCATTTCAATGGGGTTTGCCAGCGATATCAGCACCAGATGCTTGGGATACGATAACCAACGATACTACTGGGACCCTCAGGGTAGCGATACTTGACACGGGAATAAATTACACCAATCCAGATATAAATGGAAATTATCTCCCAATCGGCTACGATTGGGCGAACAATGAAAATGATCCAATGGATGATGTCGGCCATGGGTCTCATGTCGCTGGTATCCTCAGTGCGTTGGGGAATAATAGCGTAGACACCGCCGGTACGATATGGCGCACACAACTGTTTGTCGAGAAGACTCTACCCGGAGGGGCATGGGAATTTGGGAAAGGTGTCGTACATGCGGTCCTCAATGGGGCAAAAATAATCAGTTACAGCGGGGGTGGTCGGGATCTTGAACATAAGGAGCAGGCAGTCCAATTCGCAAGCAATCACGGCATCCTGTTCATTGCATCGTCTGGAAATGATGCGGGTCCGATTTTATACCCAGCAGCATATCCAGAGGTACTCGCGGTGGGGGCTATCGACCGAAATTCAATCTTGGCAGCTTTCTCCAATTTTGGACCAGAGCAAGACCTAGTGGCACCCGGTGTGGATATTATTAGTCATGGTCTAACGGGACGCTACAGTATGGGTCAGATAATATATTTGGACTCTGATCGAAATGGGCTCGTTTCATCAAACGACCAAAGGCTAGATGAAATACCCGGAACTGTCTACATGGCAACTTCTATCGTCAATAATGGCGATCCCGATGAACGCTCAAGATGGGGTATTGTGGGTTTCAATGCAAATGAAACGCATGTGGACAACAATGGAAACACACAATACAATGATGGAGAGTTCATTTATATAGATGTTGATGCCGATAACCAGGTTTCCGCTAATGATATTAGATTGACGGGTTTTTGGGTTGGTCCAACCTTATATGATTATCAATCGGTCGTCAACGCCGGTGATCCCGATATAAATGATGTCCTGATAGCCTTCAACGCGAATGAGAATCACACTCTGATTTCATTCTTGAGCGGTACCTCCATGGCTTGCCCTCATGTCTCGGGCGTGGCAGCCCTCACTTGGAGCCTGAATCCCGATTTGAGCAGAGATGACCTGCGGTTCATTCTTGAGAACACAGCTGACGATCTTGGCCCAGTGGGATTCGATAATGCATTCGGTAATGGGCGGGTGAATGCGTCGCGATGCGTCACGAACGCTTCCTTCAGATACTCCATCGATGTCACTCCAGCAACACAGACGATTACACCAGGCAGTTCGATTACGTACAACGTAGCGATATCGCTTGTACAGGGGCCGTCCCAGACCGTAAGCATTGACCTTGACAGCTCCTACCCGCTCAATCCCGACCTGACGGCCAGCTTCAGCAATCCATCCGGGACTCCGCCATTCTCATCGACCCTGACGATAACGGCCAGTCAGACCGCTTCATTCACGCCAGAAGTGCTGAGAATCCGATGCACGGTCAATAAACTGGGACATGATTTCAGACGATACTCGGATTACCTCAGCATCTCAACCATCGCCGCTCCGGGGGATTGCGTCTGGATAAAGACCGCGGATTCGGATGATGGGAGCACGCCCAGGTCCGGTGACCTATGGCTGTCCCCTGACATTTGGTCTACCCCAGACCCTCCAGAACTTGGCAAGACGAACACACTGAATGTACGGGTGAGGAATGGAGAGACGGTCTCCTCCGGTCAGGTGCTCGTGCAGGCTTGGTTCTGCGAATATTCCCCATATGTCAATATTATCGAACTGCCTTCATTGGGGCCCGAGACGATAAACGATATCCCCTCGGGCAGCGACGTCACCGTGAGCTTCTCCTGGTTCCTCCCATCTACGTTCGAATCTCATATTTGCGTATTCGCTCAAGCATGGCGACCCGGCCTTGAACCGTTCACCAACCAGTTCGATATCGTGAACAACAACAATATTGGTGAGAGGAATTTCCAGGCGGTCACCCCATCAAGCCCGTACAGCACCGTCTTGAGAATCAGGAATCCCACCGATGACATGCTCTTCGTGACCTTGCATGCTACGGCACCGGACAAGGAATGGGTCGTGGACTTCTGTCGGGCATCGAACTTGAACGGGACGAGAATGGATACGCCATTGATTATCCCAGCAGACGGCTACATTGATCTTAGGTTGACGATAATCCCCCCTGAGGACTACAAGACCGGAAGGGTCTCTATTTGGGCAACCTTCGACGATTATGATAAATTCTATTCGAGCATGTCAGGGTTCACATATGAGGTAATCAAGAACAAACCAGAACCACAAAAACCAGGGATAGATGAGTTTATACCATACATCTTCCTACTAATCGTCATTCTCTCATTCATATTCATAGGATTATATGTCAGACGCTTGAAAAGATGATTTTAACAGGAAGACAACATATTTGGCTTCCATATCGGGCCGAGTACACTAGCGGTAATCGTCCTCATGGCATTATTGTTACATCTTGGCTTAGGACGCCTGGCCAAGTCCCCGAAATATGGGAGTGCGCGGGAGTAGCCGTAGCGAAAGGCATCGAGGTCCCAGTCGTGGGCCTCGCGGAGGGCGGCGCGGCGCTGGGAGGCGTTACGGTGGCCGACGATGAGCGGACGACAGCGGGCGCAGTAGTAGGACCGGGGGAGGGCGGGGTGGCGGCAGACGGGGCAAACCATAAAAAACACTATTAAAAAAACCGCTAAACATTTATAATAACAGAAAATAAATCTAGAAATAAACATTTAAAAGTCATAATAATTCTATAACTGTTTTTTTTCTATTAATTCGGGTGTTGGTACCTCTGGAACTTTAGATTCAACCTCATTACCATGAACATCTTTCACTATAGGCTTCTCATCTTGTTGCTTCCTAATTCTGCGCTTTGGTTTTGTCGATAGTCCTTTAATTGTTCTGAGTGTTTGTCTTGAACGTACAAGAATATCATCATAAGTAATAATTTCAATATTGCGATCAAATATGTTTAGATGGTCCTGGAGTATTTTTTTATTAGAGGGATTACTTCTTCCGATAAGAATAATACCTCTGGGCATATAGATATCTATCTTGGTTTGAGCATACTGGGAAAGATAATGGATTTGATAATAAGCCAGGTATCTGGCCATTTGTGATAACGCTCCAGCCAATTGTGCGCTGATTATCATATTCTCTTTATCCTTTTTGAAAAGTAGTGCAGTACTTTTCTTTAATTCTACGATATCATAAAGACCATTATCACGTTCCAGAACGAAATCATTTCTACCTTTCATTCCCGCCCATTGCTCTTCTCTTACTTTTGTATAATAAGGTCCTAACATCCAAGGATTCTGAGTAAGAAATCTTTGGATTTGTCTCTCAGAAGGATTTGAATTGAGCAATTCCTCAAATTCAGAAATTGCGGCAGCCATTAATGGTAACTCATCACGGCGTGTTTCTTCCTTTATCTGTTCAACCTTTCGTTTCGACATTAAACCCAGAGAGCCCTCGATTATATCCCTAATTGTTCCAGCAATGCCATGTTTTCTTAAACCGATTTTACCATGTTCCGTAGTTTCATTCAATATACTTATCAATGTCTCTTCAATACCCGAAGATATATTGAATTTCTGTCGTTGTTTCCACTGTTTATTTTTCTTATCCCATTGCCAACCATATAATCTTACTTGAGTCTTACTTTTATTCCCATAAGTTGTCTCAACGAGGCATATTGCTTTCCACCAGCCATATTGCCTTTTTGATAACGTAAGACCTCTTAGGACTTTGATCTTTGCAGGGAATATTGATCCGTTCTCTGGAAGAAAATCCTCGATAGGCATGAATTGACCTCCATTTCTCTTCATGAAATTATTCAATTTACCCTCTTGTTTGGAATTATTGGACCGTATCTGTGCATGGCACTTTCCTTTTACTTAGCATGTCACTTATTGTCACTCAACCTATTTCTGTTTTTCCTTGAATTTGAAATACAACCAGAAAAACAAATTCATACATATGATAATTCATATTACTATTTCCCCTGTATCCTCCGCCAGTACTTAAACTCGCATACATCCCGCTCGAACTCCCTCCCCTCCCTTCGGCACGCATCCAGCTCCCCGACCACTAACCAAAACTCATCCTCCGCCAACCCCTCCTTCATCCTGTTGACCCACCACGCCCCCGCGACCATCGTCTCCCCGTCCCCCGGCACCCGATGCCCGAACGTGACGAACCAGGGGCTCCTGACGTCCTCCTCCTCCAGCCAGGCTCCCGTGTAATGACATAAAAACCTACCCTGCACTGGGCTCCACGCCTCCCCGAGCGCCCTGGCGCGCGCGTGGAAGTCCCGGTGCCTCGCCCGGATGATGCCGTAGCACCGCGGGCAGTACCCCAGCCTCTCCAGGCGCGGGCTCCCGCAGACGCCGCAAGCCCCCCGTCGGGGCCAGCCCCCCGGCGGGCCTGGGCAGGGGCGGCATCCTGCGGCCCCACCACTCGAACTTGATGAGGTCCCTGTCGAAGGGCTTCCCGGCATGGTGGGCCGCGAGCTCGCTCACCATCCCGATGCCCCATCCTCACTCGATCTCGATGTAGACCGAGTAGTACGAGACGATGATGAACAGCAACCCCATGATACTCAATATGGTCCCGGCATAGAGGAAGAAGGCCACCAGTCCGATGCGCGGTAGGCCGATGGCCACGAAATAGAGGAAAATTGCCCCGACACTCAGGCAGCAGACGCCCCCGACGAGGTCGAGGACGGCGGGGAGGACCCACCAGGAGGGCCTCCTTGGCGACAGGTGGTCCCTCCTAACGGCCCTCATCCGATCTCGATGGCCCATCGCCCATTTACCGACGATCACACATATCACCGTGAGCACTGCCGCGGCGATGACGAGGAGGATGGTCTCCTCGATTCGATTCAAGGGACCGGTCTGCGAATCCTGGACGAGCATTCCCACGATCATGGACGATGAGATTCGATTTATCTCATTCTCTTCCCGTACGTCCATGTCGATAGGTGGCGAGTTCGTGGCTCGCGCCACGGGACTCGATGCGTCGATGGAAGGGTCATAGGCGGCAATCAAGGCGGCCCTGCGCTTGGCGTTCTCGGGGCGGTTGTAGAGGTGGCCGCGGCAGCGGGCGCAGTAGGGGGACCAGGGCGAGACGGTGGGGCGGGCGCAGATGGCGCAGGTGCGGTAGGAGACCGGGCGGGGCACGGCGATGGGATGGCGATGGGGGGAGAAAACGATAACGATAATACGCGACAATCTGGGGAGTGGACATCACATGGAACGGGCATGCCTCAGACGTCGTAGAGCGTCCCATTGAAGGCGTTCACATACATCTCGAAGCTCCCACTGGAGAATCGCCATGCTGGATACAGGGCCGGGATGGCCTCCCTATAGCTGGGGCAATAATAGCACAGCTCGATACTGTCTATCGTGACCTCTCTTTTGACCTGTACGGCCCCGTCGGGGATCGAATCCCACGCGGTCTTGGCCGATATCACCTGGAGCGTCTGGACGGGCCCATCGAGCCGCAGGTCGTACCTGTACATCAGAGAGACCACAGACCCCGGCGCATCGACGCTGCCTGTGATGCGATCCGCTCCGTAAACCGGATAGCCGGAGTAGGTCTTGCGGTATTCGAGGTTCCAACCTTCTATCTCCCCGGTCGGACTGTCATCCCCACCGATGACTGCGACCCGGAAGTGGTCGGACATCTTATAGGATGCCAATCCTCCATGACCATTGACAAAGGACTCGAAGACGCTGGCCGCTGATGATAACGTGAACTCATCGGCCCGAACAGATACGTTGGACGGGTGGTTCATGCTGAAAATTATCGCCCCGCTTGGATAGACCCACAACAGTCGGTCCCCCATGAGGGCAGCATAGCATCCAAGGTATAAGTCGTTCTCGAAGGAGACTCCATCGAATTCTGGGAAGAAGTCCATGGCATATGTCTTCGCGGCTGATGTGTTCGTAATCGATGGATAGAGGACGCTCGGTGCCGTCATCATGGGCCGCTCCCCGGGAAGCTCGCATCCGAGGACCAGCATGACCCAATCCCCATATGGAAAGGCCTTCCTGGGATGGTCCTCCGAACTGTTGCTGCCCTCATCATCGATGAGCTCGGAATAGGACGATGCCGAGAGCACGATGCACAGGACGACCAGGGAAATGGATATCTTTGGGAGTCTATCCATGCCGACCTCTCATCACGCGAATGCTTGTGTACAGGGCGTTTATGAGGCCACCATCATGGCAATATCATCAACTCGCCGCATCACACACACCTTCGCCACTGCACCTATTGTCTGTTGTACCTAATCTTCTTTTCCAAATATGCAGGAATGGCACTTGGCTCTGGACGCGCCCAACCGCCCCCCGTGCCACGCCCCTCCGCCCCACCCCCCCTGTGCTTCCCTCTCCCCTCCCCCTGCACACAGAGCCCCCCGTCCGCCGCCACATTCGCTCACCCCCCGCACCGGGCTATATATATGTACTATACCATGTACTTCCCCATGTACTCCCCCCTCCCGCGCCATCCCCCCGCCGCCCCTCAACAGAGCCCCGCCCGTCCCCGCCGCCAGGCTCCAGCGATCACCCGCGTTTGGCTCCCCGCCGATCCTCGCCCAGACTGCTCCTTGGACCTTCTCGTCTGGGGCGTCCTGGGCGCCTCGCTGCTCTCGGCACTTCTCCTGAAGAACCCGTTCCTCCTCCTGCTGGCCGGGACCCTCCTCGTCGGGCTCGCGGCCGCCCACGTCCTGGTCGCGGCGGCGAGGCGGCAGGCGTCAAAGCCCGCCAGGGCCATATCCAGGGCCATCCGCGCCGTCGAGGACGGCGAGCACCCCCGGCGCGTCCTCGACGCGGAGGAGGGCTGGCACGAGCTCGGTTCAATGGCTGAAGAGAATGCGGACCGCGTCAAAAGCCCCGTCCACCCTGTGGAGGAAGAGCTCATTGACAGTATCGCGGGACTTCGGCTCGGATAGTCCGTTCTTCACGCGTCGAAGATGGAGCTGGCCAGCCTTGCGGTCGGTGTAAAATATGGTTTCGTGGTGTTTATAAAGGCTCTCAGCACTGCTTGTGCGGGGCAACTGAGATGGCACCGTCCAATGACGCGCTACCGTGGCATACTTTCGTCTGGCGGAGTCTGTCAAGGCGGCGCCTTAGGACGGTCCTTACCGTCGCGGGAATCGCCACCTGCCTGTCGTTCTTCGTGCTCATCTCGTCCCTGAGCGAGGGGATGAAGGTCTACATCGACGAGGAGCTCGAGCGCAACCAGGTGGCCGAGATCTACGTCGGCGCGAGTCCCGCGCTCACGGAGGGCGAGGTCAATCTGCTCATCGACGCATTCCTGGACCGGACGACCGCTCAGGGTCTCGCGGGACATGCCGAGGAAGCGTGGAGCCTGCCCATCATCGTCGAGTACGGCAAGGGCGGGTTCGCCTACTATGAGAGGTACCAGGCCATGGTAGGTGTACCCGATGGAGGGCTACATCAGACCTGGTACACCTACGACCACACCGAGGAGCTAGTCGAGGGACGCCACCTCGACACGGTTTCAGGGCTATCGAGGAGCGTCGTCCTCGGCAACGAGCTGTGGAATCGCTACTTCCCGCAGGTGCACGCAGGTGATGTCATCGACATCACCCTGGTGAACACGTCCTGGGAGGTCCTGGACCTCTCCAACTGGACGGGCGAGATCCCTTCGGGCGGTGAGCCCATCGGCCCGCTGCTGATGATGAGCGCCGTCCCCAACCTGACCGTTGTAGGCATCCTCGCCCCCTCGGGGGACCACCGCCTCGACGGCGAGGCCCTCGTCCCCTTGGACTTCATGCTCGCGGAGCTCCACCAGGTCAACGATGCGACGGGCCAGAGATTCATCCCCGGCCTCGAGTTGACGGTGGAGGAGGGCCGGGAGTTCGACTTCAACACCGCCGAAGAGGCAATGAGGCGGGCGGTGCCGCGCATCGACGGCTGGGACAACCGCGAGTGGATATCGCAGGAGTGGATGGAGGATATGTCGGACACCGTGGACGGGTGGTTCCTCATCGTCACCGTCATCATCGCGCTCGTCACCGTCCTGGGGGTCAGCAACACCATGGCGATGTCAGTCGCAGAGCGCGCCCCCGAGATCGGCGTGATGCGTGCCATCGGGTTCCGGTCGCGGCAGATGATGGCGCTCATTTACGCGGAGGCGCTCGTCCTCGTGACCGTCGCGCTGGCCCTCGGGCTCTCCGTCGGAGTGGGGCTGTCGCTGTACTTCGACGCCCAGTTCGAGGCCGAGGCAGGCATGGACACAACCTCAATCTACATCGCCCCCGCGCAAGTCGGTCCCGCGACGGTAATGCTCGCGGCGGCCATCGCGTTCATGTTCGGCGTCATCGCCGCGAGCCTCCCGGCGAGGCGCTCGGCAACGATGGATATCGTGGAGGTGGTCCGCGATGGATGAGGCGATCGAGCTGAGGAACGTGCGGCGGTCGTTCAGGTCCGGGGCGTCTACGCTAGAGGTGCTCAAGGATGTCGACGTCCGCATCCCCCCAGGGGACAGAGTCGCGGTCATCGGCCCCTCGGGCTCCGGCAAGTCCACCCTGCTGCACATAATGGGCCTGCTGACACGCCCGACGGATGGCACCGTGCTCATCGAGGGACAGGACGTCGGGGGACTGACCGAGGACGAACGGGCTGACCTCCGCAGGCTCTCGATTGGCTTCGTCTTCCAGACATTCCACCTTGTGTCCACGCTGACGGCTGAGGAGAACGTCAGGCTCGCGCGCACCTTCACCCCGAGAGGACGCGTTTTGCCGACCGCCCGCTCGCTCCTTGAGGCAGTGGGGCTGGCGGACCGGTGCCACCACCGCCCCCGTGAGCTCTCGGGCGGAGAGCAGCAGAGGGTCGCCGTCGCGAGGGCGATCTCGAACTCACCCGCGGTTCTGCTCGCCGACGAGCCCACCGGGAACCTGGACAGGGAGAGGGCTGAGGAGGTGGCGCAGCTCCTCTGGGGACTCTCGGACACGGGAGTAGCAATCGTTGTGGCCACCCATGATGAGACGGTAGCACGGGGTGCGCAACGGAGGATGTCGCTCCTGGATGGAAAGCTAACAACAGCCTGAGGCTCCACCTCTGGCGAGCCCTCCTAGTCTCAAGATCCCTGAGGACCCGCCCCGCCGCTTCGCCACCCCTACAACCCACGGGCATAGGCCGTCGCCAGAGCACCTACGTCCCTGCCCGCCCCACCGCCCCACCCCCCCCCCGGCGCCACGCCCCTCCGCCCCACCCCTTCCGGTGTACATAGAGGCACCCCACATTCGCCCATCCTCCACCCCGGGCTATAAATATATATGCATCCATGTACATACCAATGTACCATGTCCAACCGCGTCCGCGTCCAGCAGCATCCTCAGGGCATGCTCTTCGTCTCGCTCCCCCGCGCCCTCGCCCAGGCCCTCGGGATGGCCAAGGGCGATACCCTCGAGTGGGTCCTCGTGGACGGCGAGCTCGTCCTCAGGCGGTCGCGCGAGGTAAAGAGCGCCAGGCGCCAGAGGTAGACATCGAGTGGCTCCCTGACGACCAACCCTCCAACCCGACGCAATGCAAGGCTCCTCATCT
>CAYGVT010000086.1:0-2922 GCA_964353355.1 uncultured Thermoplasmata archaeon
CGTCCTGGAGGACCTGGCCCCGGCCCGAGGGGGCACGGGGAACGAGGTCAACGTCACGGTGAGGGTCGTCGACAACGTCTGCGTCGGCTCGGTGGGCCTGCTCCTCCTGCTCGATGGCACGCCCCCGTCGCCCGACGACCCGTGCGTGAAGGCGGGGCCCGCGGCCGGCGGGGTCCCCGGCACGTACAACTTCACCGTCGCGCTCCCCATGTTCTCCACCGGCCCCGTGCGGTACAGGTTCTGGGCCAACGACACCTCGGGCAATTGGCGCATGACGGGGACCGCCTCCATCGAGGTGGTGGACGACGACGCGCCCCTCATCGCGGTCGACGCCTTCCCGGAGAAGGCCACAACGGGCGAGGACGTCCTCCTGCGCGTCCAGGTGAGGGACAACATCGACGTGGCCCGCGCCGAGGTCGTCTGGTGGTACGACGGGGTGCCCGACCCGGTGCGCGCGACGCTCCCGATGGGGGCGGAGCTCGTCGACGCGAGCGGCTGCGGACATTACAACCGCACCCTCTCCGTCCCCTTCACGAACCCTATCCCCTTCGACAGGGCCCTGCCCATCAAGGTGAGGTTCGTCGCAAGGGACACGGCGGGGAACAAGGTCACCTACATGGCACTTCACCTGGCGGTACGTGACAACGACCCGCCATGGTTCCTCGACGACCTGCCTCCTGATGCGGCCACCACGGGGGACCCGTTCTTCTTCGTCACCAGGCCGTGGGACAACATCGCGTTGGACCAGGTCCTAGTGGACTTCTGGTACGACGAGGGACCGGTCATGCAGCTGTCACTCGGCAGGGGCGTGAACGACACGTTTTACGGGACGACCATCGTCCCCCATGCCTGGACGGCCCTCCACTACTTCTTCCACGCGATGGATACCTTCAGCAACATCAACCGGTCGCGCCAGTGGGACGTCAGGGTGTCGGACAACGACGCGCCCCGCGTCCTGGCGGACAGCACAGGCGAATTCGCCACGACGGGCGGGGCCCTCACCTTCAAGGTCCAGGCCGAGGACAACCTTTTCCTGGAGTCGGTGACGGTCGTCTACTGGGCGGGCGACGGGCCCCGGCTCGAGGTCGAGCTCGTGGCCATCGGCCACGACGCCAAGGGGAACGGCTTCTACGAGGCAACGGTGGAGGTGCCCATCAACACCAGCGGGCCACTGGAGTACGTTGTCGTTGCGAGGGACGCCGTGGGCAACACGGGCACCAGGGGGGGAAGGGAGGTACGGGTCCTCGACGACGACCCTCCCTGGTTCGGCGACGACCTCTCCGATGCAAAGGCGTGGCGGGGGGGCACCTTCAACCTGAGCATCGAGGTTCTTGACAACATCGCGGTGGCGGGCCTGTCCTGCGAGTGGCGATACGGCGACTGGGAGCCTGACAACGGGACGGTGCCCCTGGACGGCGCGCTCCGCATCGACGTCCCCCTCGAGCCGGCAGGCCCCCTCAGGTTCGTCTTCCTCGCCGTGGACGGGGCCGGCAACTGGGCGCACAGCCGCGAGTACCGCCGGGACGTCCTCAACGCGGCGCCGCGGCTCTCGGGCCTTGCCGTCTGGAACATCACCGAGGGGGTCATCGTGGGCATGGACCTGCGGACGCACATCGTGGACCCGGACGACGACGAGTGGGCCCTTTCGATGGACAGCCTCCACGTCACCCTCATGGGCTACGAGCTGGTGGCCCGATACGACGTCTGGGTCCCTGACCACACCGTCGTGCTCTCCATCTCGGACGGGAAGGTCTCCTCCCGGTGCGGCATCACCATCCACGTCATCCCCGTCAACGACGCCCCGAGGGTGACCGGGATGCTCTACGACTGGGCGCCATTCGACCCGTCGAGGGACACGGCCAACCTCAGGAGGGGCCAGCCCGACGTGCTCTCCGTCCAGGCCTGGGACGAGGAGGGAGACCCCCTCTCCTACACATGGCTGAGGGGGGATGAGGTGGTCGCGACGGGCCAGGAGCTGAGGCGCGGGGACCTCACTGGCGGCACCTACGACCTGACCTTGCGGGTCGGCGACGGGACGGATGTGACGGCCCTCACGGTGACCGTCTCCGTGCCCGACGTCGTCGGGCTTGGCCGGCCGTTTGACTGGACCGCCATGGCGCTGGTGGTCGCCCTTGTGCTGTTGATCGTGTCCGCCGCCATGGTCCTCAACATCGCCAGGGGTCGCGGGCGGGACCGCCCCTGAGCAGACCTGGAACGCGATTGACGGGGCATGGCGTCCGAGACCTCACCTCAGGCCGGGAAGGGGTCCCGGACGGCCGTACGGGGCCGTACGCGAGGCCTCGAGGTCTTGCGACAGTGGGGAGCGGACAGTGGGGACCGATGCCCTCGAGCGGGCGCCGGGAGGCCTTGCGGGAAGCCCTCGACGGCGCCGGACGCGGTGTCCGGGCGAGGTCGTCGGCGATGGAGGCCTGAGGAGGCCCGGGAGGGGGTGCGCAGAGGGCCCGCCGAGGGCCCCCGGGACCCCCCCGGGCGCCCACCCCCCGTCGCATGCACTGGCAACGAGGGTACCAGATGGGGGCGGGACCGAAGGGTTTTTAGGGGTGGATGTTATTAAGCTTTTTGTCCCCGAGAACGTGCGA
The DNA here is from genome assembly GCA_964353355.1 of uncultured Thermoplasmata archaeon. GTDB lineage: Archaea > Thermoplasmatota > DTKX01 > DTKX01 > CAYGVT01. The sequence continues at coordinate 2,601 of CAYGVT010000086.1, forward strand.
GAATCGACCCCCACCGGGGGCCCATTTTCTCCCCTCGGAAAGGGACCCTCACAACGACTCTAAGGAGCGGAAGGACCACATGGAGGACCCGACGTACACGGCCGAGAGCATTCAGGTGCTCGAGGGCCTCGAGGCGGTGCGAAAGAGGCCCGCAATGTACATCGGCTCCATCGACGAGCATGGGCTGCACCACCTCGTGAACGAGATCGTCGACAACTCCATCGACGAGGCGATGGGCGGATTCTGCAGGAACATCGACGTGGTCATCCGGTCAGACTCCTCCGTCACGGTCGCCGACGACGGGCGCGGCATCCCGACCCAG
>CAYGVT010000087.1:0-2780 GCA_964353355.1 uncultured Thermoplasmata archaeon
GATGCCCTACGGCATCCCCGCCCCTGACCTGAATGGCATGGACTGGAACGACCTCGCGGCCGCGCTCGCGACCGGGCAGAAGAGGGCGCTGCCGGACGGGCGCGAGACGACGCAGGTCAAGGGCAAGTGGTACTACTCGGACCCCTCAGACTCGTCGACGTTCCTGAAGGAGCACGGGGCGAAGCCCAAGGCCGAGCCCAGGAGGGCGGCCGCGCCAGCCCCCGCGATGGACAGGGCTGCGCTGCTGGCGAAGCTCGAGGAGCGGTTCATCCTCGGCGAGATATCCGAGGAGGCCTACAAGGGCCTCAAAAGCAAGTATGAGTCAGAGGGGAAGAAGGCCAAGACCGGCGGGTCCGACTGGGTCGAGGACGAGTGAACGGGCCCAGGCCAGGGGTGAACGCTGGCCGGTCGTTCATCCTGGCCAGTATCCCCTGACCTTAAATGCTCCCTGGCGGCACCGGATTCCATGTATACTATTAGTTGCCATGGGCAACTATTGGTGAACCAAGTGGGAACCCATTTAAGGGGGGCGCCCTCTAGAAGGAGCGCCCGGGCACCTGTCCTCCCCACGGGGGGCATGGGGCCCGCCAGGGCATGACGAGGCGGTCATCACGGACTTGGGGGATTGACATGCGGCGGGACGGTAACAGGCGAGCGCTCGCGGCCATCTGCATGCTGTTCTTCATCTGCTTCGCCCCCTGGACGGTGGTCCCCCAGCAGGGGGCGGCGTCACCGATTGCGCCGTCCCCCATGGCCGACCCCCCGGTATGGTCCGACACCCTCGACGACCTCAGCCACGTCTATGTGCCCGACGGGGGCCTGGTGGGCATCGAGGTCTCGGGCGGCGATGTGCACCTGCTGCCAGGCCAGAACGAGGGGTGGGTCGCGTCCTCGACGATCGGCTGCCCGCCAGGCTACAGGTACGACCTGGTCTACCTGGAGGTCGACATGCCGGGCGCGAGCTACGTGAAGATCAGCATGCTCAACGCCTCCAGGGAGTCCACCGAGATCGGGTTCGCCAACGAGTCCATCATCGGCTACACCAAGGTCCTGGCGACGGACCTGTCGGTCAACTCCCTCCTGTCCTCGGGCTATCCCAACATGCGCATCCAGGTCAATTTGTACGCGAGCGGGTCCGACAGGCCGCGCCTTCTCGCCTGGTCGCTCTACTACGCCCCGCTCGACGAGTGGTATGACGAGTTCCTGGGAACTGGCAAGATGAAGGACATGAGGAAGCTCAACCTCACGGACGGGAGGCTCGAGTTGGACCTGTCGGGCAAGGCATCGGCCGGGGGCGCGGGTGACTACGAGCCGTACCCGACCATCCTGCTGTCGAGGTACGAGGCCGAGGGCTGCGCGACGTTCGACGCCTTCTACCCCAACGTGGGCAGGACCGGCTACAACGACCGGACGGGCGTGGGTTGCACCGGCGCGCAGGGGCTCACCTTCGAGGACCTGAACGGGGACGGCCTCCTCGACCTGCTGGTCGTGAACAACCGGTGGAGCGGGTCGGACGCCGTCGACTCGCAGATATGGTGGGGCGACGGGGGGGACTCGTGGTCGTCCACAGGTGCCACGGCCCTGCACACCGTCGGTGGCAGGCATGGCGCAATCGGGGACTTCAACGGCGACGGCGAGCCCGACATCGTCGTCGGGGCGTGGAACTCGGCCTCGGCGGGGGACAGCATGGTCTTCCTCAACCAGGGCGGGGGCACGTTCAACGCGGACCCCGACATCACGTTCACGGGCGTCGCGTCGTCCAGCGTGGCCGCGGGCGACCTCGACAACGACGGCTACGACGACATCGTGTTCTCGACGCTCACCAGCGCGAAGTGCCTCTACGGCGGCCCGTCCGGCCCGGACACCACGCCCGACCTCCTGCTGCCCACGAGCACGGGCCTGGTCTTCGACGTCGTCGTCAAGGACCTCGACCTCGACGGCTACCTGGACGTGATGTTCAGCGCATCGGCGTCCGACAGCATACCCATCTACCTCGGGGGCCCGACCGGGCCCGACACGACCGCCGACTACGGCCTCGGCTTCGGCGGTGGCGCCGCGCTGTCCTGCGCGGCCGGGGACATCAACGGCGACGGGTACGTGGACCTCGCGTTCTCCAAGTTCGCGACGGACTTCGTGATGTTCGAAGGCTCGGAGAGCGGCTGGAGCGACACGACCAGGCGCAGCATCGACATCGGCAGCCTCTCCGCCGCGGTCGAGATCGTCGACCTCGACCGGGACGGCTACGACGAGGTGCTCATCGCGAACGGCTCCGCGTTCCTGGTGTTCAAGGGCGGGACGTCGTGGCCGACGGCGCCCTTCATCATCAAGCCCGGCGCGATGTGGCCGGTCGACATCGCCGTCGCGATACCGAGGGCGGGCGCGACCAAGGGGTACAGGGGCTCCTTCACGACCCAGTCCATAACCCTCGGCGGCGACAAGAAGTGGGACGTGGCGTACATCGAGGGGACCTTCCCCAAGAACACGACTGTGTCCATGACCGTGCTCGACTTCGGCGGCAAGACCTTAGAGGGCCTCAAGGACGTCCAGGGCGCGGACGTCGACCTGTCGTCGGTCACGGACGATATCACCATCAGCATCAGGGTCGTCATCACGAGCGAGTTCAACTGGACCACACCCGAGCTCGACCGCATCACCGTCAAGTGGATGGACCGGGGGAGATGGCGGGAGGAGTTCTGGGGTGTCGGGAAGGTCGAGCGGGCCTTCGGGGTCGGCGTCCAGGCCGGGGAGCTTCTCAGGGCCGCGGGGACCGCGAGCCCCCG
>CAYGVT010000088.1:0-23454 GCA_964353355.1 uncultured Thermoplasmata archaeon
GGGGGCGGGGGGGCGGGGGGGCGGGGGGGCGGGGGGGCGGGGAGGCGGGGAGGCGGGGCGGCGGGACGGGCGGACGGGGGGCGTAGGTGCTCTGGCGCAAGCCAGGGCCCGACCGCTGGGAGGCGGCGTCCCGCCCGACCATGCCCCCGCGACGGCCTCGGGGCAATGCTTTTTTGCCGTGAGCGCGTTGCCTGTAGGCACGGCCATCGCGGGGAGGCCGCGGCCAAGGTGAACGGGGATGCTCGCGCTCAGGGTGAAGCAGAAGGACGGCACGTTCTACGTGACGAGCTACAAAGCCGAGGACCTGCTGAGGCGGGTGCGTTTCCTCTCCCGGCACTACCAGGAGGGGGAGGGCGCCGAGGCGGAGGCCGAGCCCAGGGCGGGCGAGGAGGAGATAGTGGCGTTCGTGCGCGGCGTCGAGAGGAGCGACGGCGCCTTCCAGAGGGGGCTCATCCGCCGCAAGGTCAAGGACATCTTGAACTTCTACGAGAACGCCCAGTCCCAGCCAATGGTGCCGGGGCCCGTGCTGCTCTACACGGGCGAGCGCCTTCAGTTCGAGCCCATCGGCGAGTACGAGGCCCTGGGCAACCTCTCCGAGCCCTCCGCGCCCTTCGTCATCATCGACGGGCAGCACCGGCTGGCAGGCATGCGCATGTTCCTCGACCGCCACCCCGAGGAGGCCGGGAACGTCGAGGTCGCCGCCATCGTCTTCGACGGCCGCCAGGAGGACTTCGCGGCCGAGATGTTCGTCATCATAAACTCGACGCACACGCGCATCAACAAGTCCCACCTCGTGGACCTGATGGAGCGCGTGAGCTACGGCGCGACCCCAGAGAAGCGATGGGCCGCGTGGGTCGTCACGCAGCTCTACGAGGACCAGCGCTCGCCGCTGCGCTACAAGATCAACAAGCTCGGCGGCCGCAGCCGGCAGGAGAAGTGGATACTTCAGTCGGAGCTCTACAACGAGGTCTTCCGCCTCGTGGACCCCCGCAAGAGCGAGGCCAAGCGCGGCAAGGGCCGCCCCAGGAAGGGGGCCGCGGCCAGGGGCGAGGGCGGCGTCGGGGGCGACGGGGGCGACGGGGCCCCGGCCGAGGGCAACCTGCACCGGTACATCGCCACCGAGTTCCAGTTCGAGCGCCGTCCGCGGTCGGCAGCGCTCTTCATCGCCTACCTGCGGGCGGTCGAGGCCGTGATGGGCGACGTCTGGGGGAGCAGGAACCACATGTTCACGACGTCGGTCACGCTCAAGGCCGTCATCCGCGCCATGGGCGAGCTGCTCTCCGACCCCGAGGTCCGGAAGGAGTGGCGCGAGGGCGAGGGCGAGGAGACCTTCGCCACCCGCATCGAGCGGTGGGCCGAGCTCGGGCCCGACTTCCGCAAATCCGGCTTCTACGAGCGGTTCGCGGCCAAGGGCCAGGTCGAGCGCGTGCGCATCATCCACCGGGAGCTCGCGTCCAGGATAAAGAGGGAATGAGCCGGCATCCGGGGCAGGCCCCCCGGGAGCCCGTGAAGGACCCTCTGCCAGTCGGCGAGGGTTTAATAACCGAGCCCGTCTACGGGACCTCCATGGCGCGCTCGCTCGACTTCGACGTCGCGGTCTTCGACCTCGACGGCACGCTGTACATGACCGAGCTCTCGGTCACGCCCGCCATCAAATCCACGTTCGCCGAGCTCGGCATCCCGGTGCCGTCCGACCGGGAGATCGACGAGCTCATCGGCAAGCCCACGCCCTTCTACACGGAGTTCCTGCGCACGCGCGGGGGAGAGCTGGCCCGGGAGGTGGAGCGGCGCGTGCCCGCGCGCGAGCTCGGGCTCGTGCGCACCCAGGGCAGGCTCTTCCCCCACGCCCGCGAGACGCTCGAGGAGCTTCGCGCCTCGGGATGCAGGACCGCCCTGCTCACCAACGCCGGCCCCGACTACCTCGGGGTCATCATGGGGACCTTCCGCCTGGAGCCCCACTTCGACGAGATAAGCGCCTTCAAGAGGGGCGAGGTGTCCAAGACGGAGCGGCTGCGCACTGTCGTCAAGGACCTTGGCGGCGGCCCCGCCGTGATGGTCGGCGACCGCCGGTTCGACTTCGACGCCGCGCGCGAGGTCGGCGTGCCCTCCGTGGGCGTCCGCCACGGCTACGGCCACGAGGAGCTCGCGCTCGCGGACGTGGTCATCGACGACCTGTGGGAGCTCGTCGAATTGCGGCGCGCCGCCCTCGCCGCGCGCGGGCGCTAGGTCGGCCGCGCCTTCCTCGTCCCGACGATGGGCAGCCCCCTCAGGAGCCCCCGCCGCCATGCGACGTAGAGCGCCGCGGCGCACGCGAGCAGCAACAGGAGGATGGCCAGGGAGCCGGGGCCCCCGCCGCCGAAGAGGCCGCCTCTGACCTCGAGGGGCACCGGCCCGTAGGACGAGACCCCGATGGTCGAGTTCTCCCAGAGGAGCCGCCGGTAGTTGACGACCACACTGACCTCGTAGGACCCCCGCTCCGGGACCGTCACCCTCACGCTCACGGTCGCGCACCCCCCCTCGGGCACGTCGACGAACGCTTTGGCGGAATCGGCCAGCTCTCGCCCCCGCCCGACATGGACGACCACGCTGGTGTTGTTCGCCGGGGTGTGCGTGGGGTTCTCGAGCGTGACGCGCACCTCTACGTCCTCGCCGGCCCTTGCCTCGGACGGTGCCTCGACGTCCGTCACCGTCACGTTCGCGGTCATGAGCGGCGCGGCCGCGAGCAGCTGCATCGTCACGTCGAGCTCGTCCGCGAGCCGCACGGGGATGTCCTCCCGCCTCGTGATCTGGTTGGTCTGCTGGCCGTCGACCTCGAACGTGAAGGCGGGGCTGCCGAGCGCGCCGTAGGCGAAGTCCTCCGAGGTGCCGAAGGCGAGATAGAGCGTCGTCCCGCTGGGCCCGAAACCCAGGCCGGTGGCCTCCGCGATGCCGCGGAACCGTTCGAACATCGGCTGGTCGGGGCTCGCCTCCTCGCGGTCGCCCCAGGGGTAGACGAGGGCGCGGATGCCGGTGTGGCCCGTGATGTACAGGTCGAGGCCCGTGGACTGCATGAAGTCGATGTTCGCGCGCGTCTCCGGCTCGGACGCGGGCGTGTCGCCCCCGCCCCCGTTCGGGTCGAAGCTGAACGGGTAGTTGCGGTTGAGGTCCACCCCGTTGGCGTTGTCGCGCTGGTCGCGCACGTTCCCGTCGGGGTTGACCATGGGCGTGACCCACACGACGGACCGCGAGAGCACCTCCTCGACGAGCGGGTCGTCGGGCTGCTCGAGGAGGTGATGGATGAGCACCACGCCCAGCTCCATCCCCAGGTACTCGTTGCCGTGGTGGCCGCCGTCGTAGTAGAGGTCGAGCTTGGGGCCATCCAAGGACGCGTCCTCGATGCGGGCGCACCAGAGCGACCGCCCCCTCACGCTCGAGCCGATGCTCTCGAGGGACATGCGGTCGGTGTGCTGCGCCGCGAGGTCCTCTAGCTCGGTTGTGAGGTCGGGGTAGTGGTGGTAGACGTGCGCGTCGAACCATCCCGGCGGCCGACGCAGGAGGGGGCCGTCCGGGACGACCGCGGACGCGAGGGGGGCGAGGAGCAAGGCGACGGCGGCGATGGTGACGAGCGCCGCTCTCCACGCCAGCGCCTGTGCCCGCACCTCTGAGCTCACGGGGCCTTGAACGGGCCGGGTCGTTTAATACAGTTGCGGGTACGTTGGCCTGTGGGGGACCGCATGGCCAGTGCGGCCGACGCCATCCCCCCGCGCCCCCATTCTCACCGGGCGCCAACGTGCAAACGTCCTCCATAATCTATTTAAACTCCCGCGACCTGGTTCACGCGTGGTTCACATGGGACCTTCGACCCTGTCCATGAGGCTCGCCTCTGCGGCGATATCGATCGTCATGGTGCTGACCGCCGTCATGCCGGCCATCGTGGGAGCGCCCGCGCCATCGGGCGCGCCGGGCCCCGTGGGCGCGGACGGCTCGCGCGCGACGGGCGCGACGGACGAGCCCGTCCCCCTCTACACGATGATCAAGGGCCCCGAGGACGAGTGGGGCATCGGCAACAGCCTTGTCAACCTCGAGGGCGTCGACGGCGACGACATCGACGACCTACTGGTCGGAGCGACCTACTTCTACATCCGCGACATATGGCCCGGTCCCTGGAACCAGTACGGCAACTACCTCCTGCCCGGCCGCGAGGACCGCCTGTTCACGACGGACCAGCTCCACCCGGTGGAGAACATGAGCTCCTTCTGGTCCTACGACTCGCAGCGGTGGCTCGGCGACGTCAACGGCGACGGCCACGCGGACATGGTGTCCACCAACGACTGGGGGTACATCCTCCCCGGGGACGGCGTGAAGCAGGTGCCTTACAACTACTCGCAGTACGCGCTCCAGATCTGGTACGGCATCGACGCGGGATTGCCGGACGAGCCCGACATGTACATCTCGATGCTCCCCGAGGGCTTGCTGCCTAACGAGACTTACGTCTCTTACGAGTACGGCGGCGTCGGCGACGTCAACGGCGACGGGTTCAACGACCTGTTCGTCCACCGCTACGCCGTCTACGTCTACCCCGCTGTACCCCCACCGGACGGGAACGGCACCGATCGCAACTGGACCGACACGGACGGGGACGGCAGGCCCGACGAGCCCAAGCCCGACCCGTACCCCCAGCCTGAGCCAAAGGTCTACCCGGCCCAGTACATGCTGTTCTACGGCTCGGAGGACGGGTTCGCCAAGGACCCGGGCTGGAACGCCACGCTCGCTAACGACACCGGTTCGCGCTACTCGGTCGAGGTCTACCACGCCGACGTCAACGGCGACGGGCACTCGGACGTCATCCTCACGAGCTACGCCGAGCCGCACATCACGGTGCACCTCGGCTCGGAGGACGGCATCAGCGTGGAGCCGGACACGAGCATCACCTTCACCACCCAGTTCACCTACGGCTGGAAGCTGCACTCCCCCGTCGACGTGAACGGGGACGCCTACGAGGACTTCATCATCGACTACGGCATCGCGGAGGGCCTGTTCAAGTACGTCCAGTACGTCTACGTCTTCCAGGGCTCGTCCAGCGGCGTCAGGCAGCGGCCGAACGCGGAGTACAGGCTCACCTCGCACGAGAGCGCGAAGGTCACCACGACGGACATCAACGGCGACGGCCTCGACGACATATTGGTCGCGTGGTCGACCGGCGGGGGCATCGGCTCGGACGTCTCAGAACCCCTGGACGTGACCATCCGCGTGCACTTCAACGACAAGGGCGCCTACAGGGCCGAGCCCAGCTGGACCTACACCGTCAAGGGCATCAAGGACGCGAGCCAGCTTGCCATCATGGTCGGCTGCGACATCGACGGGGACGGCCTCGGCGACGCCGCCTTGGGCCTGCCGGGCTCGTACAAGTACGACCCGAGCGGCCAGATGTACGGCGCGACCGGTCGCGTGATGCTCCTCTACGGCGCGGGCATCATGGACCTGCTGCGCCCCCTCACGCTCGTGGGCGGGCCCATCCTCTACGCGGGGTACAGGGCCTACACCTTCCGCGTGAACGCGAACCCCACGGGCGTCGGCGAGCTCCCCATCACCGTCAAGCTCAGGCTCGACCCCAAGGCATCGGAAGTGCTGCTCGCGTGCACCATGGGCGAGGTGGCGGTGCCGTTCAGCGTCGAGAGCGATCCCAACGGCTACGTCAACCTCGTTTCCGGGCCGTCGGACATCGTGCGGGACTCGGAGAACAACACGGCGTGGATCTCCTTCAAGGTCGTCATGGACTGGGACTGGCCGCACGAGAACCTCTGCGACGCGATGGTCCAGGTCCTCACGCGCGAGGGCGCACCGCCCCCGCCCGACTACCGCGGCAAGGACCTGTTCCGCGTCGAGAACGACCTCGACCTCCTGGGCCCGCTCGCCGCCCGCGGGGAGTGGCAGGGCGCGCGCCTCGAGGGCCAGTGGGTCCGGTCGAACGAGCGCGTGACCGTCTCGGGCCCCGTGGTCGTCTACGAGAACACCACGGACGTCTTCCCGCCCGCGGGCGTGTGCACATCCGTGCTGCAGGACGACGACGGCGACTTCGTGACGGCCCCCATCCCGAGCGGCACGCCCATCGAGCTCACCATCAGCGCGGACGCCGTGACGGACCTCGACGAGAACTACACGCTCGCGCTGCAGGACCTGCCCGGAACCGCCCAGCTCGTCTCGCGCCCGCGAATCCACGTCCCCGTGGACGGGGACGCCCCCGGGTTCCGCAACGCGGTGCCAGAGCCTGACGACTGGCACAGCTCGAACGATGTGCTCGTGTCCATAACGGCCGACGACGCGACCACCTCGGGCGTCGTGGCCTCCACCCTCGAGTACTCCTTCACGACCACCGGCCTGGCGGGCGCGTGGTCGGACTGGTCACGCGGGGGGCTCTCGGCCACCTCCGACGGTCCGACCGCCGACGGCATGGTCACGCTCACCATCCCCGACGGTGACGACAACTACGTGCGGTGGCGCGCCGGCGACGTCGTGGGCAACGGACCCTCGGTCTCGGACGCGTTCCGCATCAAGGTCGACACCAAGAACGTCACCTTCTCGGACTCGTTCCCCGACCCGAACGCATGGCAGACAGTGCTACCGGTGAGCACCGGGGTGACCATCCACGACGCTGAGGGCGCCGGCATCGAGGTCGCGACGGTCCAGTACCGCGTGTCCTTCCACAACCTGTCGCAGTACGGGCCGTGGACCGACTGGGAGCAGGGCTCCACGACGGACGCGCAGACGCTGCCCGTCTCGGTGACACTGGCACTCGCCGAGTCCGCCAACAACTACGTGCAGTGGCGCGCGAAGGACATCGCGGGCAACGGCTTCACGACCTCGCCGCACTACCGCATCCGAGTCGACGTGACCCCTGTCGAGTTCTCGGCCCTCATGCCCCCGGAGGTCGAGTGGCAGACCAAAACGCGCGTCACGGTCTGGGCCAACGTGTCCGACAAGGAGGGCGGCTCCGGCGTCGACCTGGGCACGCTCGAGTACCGCTACCGCGCCTCGGGCGGCGACTGGACCGCATGGGCGACCGTGGGCGCGTCGGGCGTCAAGCAGCAGGCGCGGTTCTCGGTCGTCCTCGACCTCGCTGATGGCCATGATAACGGCTTCCAGCTGCGCGGGAGGGACGCCGCGGGCAACGGGCCCGCGGAATCCCCCATGCGCACCGTCCTGGTGGACACGCAGAGCCCGGTTTTCGGCGACATCCTCCCGTCGGCCGACCAGAAGCAGCCCCAGCCGCAGGTCACCGCGACCGTGACGCTCTGGGATGCCCACATCGGGCTCGACACGTCCCGGGTGTGGTACAGGTTCGGGACCTCGGGCGCCTCGAGCATGGGCGACTGGTTGCTCGTACCGGTGAACGCCCTCTCCAACGGCGATGGTCTGGGATCCCCCATCCAATACGAGGCCTCCATCGCGCTCGAGCTAGTGCGCGGCGACGCGAACGTCGTGCAGTTCAAGGCGCAGGACCTCCTGGGCCACGAGACGCTCTCGCCCGTGGGCGGCATCTGGGTGAACCGCATCCCGACCGCGACCATCAAAAGCCCGGCCTTCAACGTGACTTACAAGGAGGAGGACTTCGTCGAGCTCAACGCCACGGGCAGCGCCGACGCGGACAACGACCAGCTCAACTACACCTGGAGCGCCGAGGGTGTCACGGAGCCCCTCGGCCACGGCCGCGTCCTCGCCATGCGGCTGCCGGTGGGCATCTACAACGTCACGCTCGTGGTCAAGGACCCCGTCGGCGCAGAGGCGAGCGCGTCGGTGCGCGTGACGGTGGAGAAGCTGCCACCGCCCAAGACGTCCAAGACGACGGACACGGCGATGCTCATCCTCCTGTTCGTCATCATCCTGGTCGCGATGTTGGCCGTGGGCTACTACATGACGAAGAGACGGATGAGGTAGGCCAGCCCCCTCGGGACCCACTCCACAATCCGGTGCTGACCCCGTCCCACATGCATGAGCATCGCCACCCCCATCGGTCCGCAAGGGTGCCCTCAATGCCTGTCCCCCCGTGGACGCAGTTGGATGGATGGCAGTGGATGGTGGCATTGGATGGTGGCATTGGATGGATCGGCATCGCCTGGTCATCTGATGGGCATTGGCGTCATTGTGCGGGTCGATGGTCACGCTTCTGTGGACGGGTTGGCCAGGGGTAAGTTTGATATGCCAGCTTCCGCATCACATCGTCGATGGGGTCCTTTGCGTCGACAGTGCGGTACTGCGTCCTGCTCTCGCTGTCCCTGAACCTCCTGCTCCCCGCCGATGCCATCGGGAGTTCCAGCTGGCACGAGGGGGGTGCCGAGTTCGCGGGGGGGCAATCCTCGGGCGTCGATGTGAGCGAGGGGAGCGTCCAGCTGGACCGCGCGGACCCCGCGGCCGGCAACTGGACTAAGCTGGGCGACGGGGTCCCGTCCATCAGCCTGCACGAGCCCTTCTACAATCCCGCCTCGGGGCAGCTCCTCGTGCCTGGTCAGATGGGCTGGCTGTGGCGCTACGACCTTGAGCTCGACCGGTGGTCCTCCGAGCTCCTGCGGAACATGCCCCACTGCTGGGGGGAGATGGTGTTCGATAGCGATGCCCAGAGGTTCATCCTATTCGGTTCAAGATGGTGGGACAGGGGCAGTTACTCATTCTGCAACGAGACTTGGGTACTGGACGTGGAGGACTGTACATGGACGAACGTGACCAAGCGCGTCGCCCCCTCGCCGCGAGAGGACCTCGAGATGGCCCTCGACGAGGTCAACCGCGTCGTTGTTCTGTTCGGCGGATATCGCTATGGGTCCTTGGGCGAGACCTGGTCGCTCGACCTCGCGACCCTCAACTGGTCCAGGGTCATCACGACGCCAGAGCCATCAAGGCGAGACGACCACCACATGGTATACGATCCGGATGCCAAGCTCTGCATCCTGCACGGTGGCCACTACGGTCAGAACCCTGATCCCCAGAGCGGTACCTGGGCGTTCAATGCCAGCAACGGTACCTGGTCGATGTTCGAGTTCGGCGATGTCTGGCCTTACGAACGCTACGATCGCCAGCAGATGGTCTACGACCGTTCGACGGACCTCATCGTCCTGTTCGAGGGAACGAGGACCTGGACCTTCAACTGCACTGTCGGCGAGTGGACGCGTATGGCACCGACGGTGGAGCCTGCCGTCGCCGACTTCGAGATGACCTACAGTGACGCGGCTGGCGTGACAGTGCTCTTCGGGAGGAACGAGACGGACTACATGCGGAACGCGGTTTGGACCTACGACTGCACGAACGACGAGTGGACCGAGGTCGCGCTCAGGGAGCTACCGATCCCCAAGATGTACGACTCCGTCTCCTTCGACAGGGTCAACGGCAAGGCCGTCGTGTACGGGGGGTACTACGAGTACTACGACGCATCGGCCGAGACCTGGAGCTATGACATGAGGACGAACGAATGGACCAGGATGCGACCGGCGAAGACCCCCTTGCCCCTCATCTACCACGGCATGACCTACGATTCAAAGGAGGGCGTTCACGTCCTGTTCGGCGGGGCGTCCGAGAGGTACGTCTGGTACACCAACGATACGTGGAGTTACAATCTCACGAAGGACTCTTGGACCAACGTGACGACTGCCAATTCCCCACCGGCACGCACCAGCGGTGCGCTTGCCTTCGATGAGGGGGAGGGCGTCGTCGTGCTCTTCGGCGGCAACCTGTGGAACAGCACCAAGCCGATGGACACGTGGAAGCTCGACACCGCGACCAGGACCTGGACGGAGATAGTGACCGGGGAGCGCCCACCTTCCAGGGATTACCGGACCGTCTACGACCGCGCCAACCGCCGCATCGTGGCGTTCAGCGGGCCTGACCTGCGGTGGTTCGCATGGACCCAGTGGAGGAACTACAACTACACCGAGGTGTGGGCGCTCGATGTGGCCAACGGCACCTGGACCAACTGCTCGCCCCCGGACAGCCCCCTCTCACGGGAGGGGTTCGCCGTGGCCTACGACGAGGTCCGGGGAGAGACGCTCCTCTTCGGAGGGTCCCATCGGTCCTACGACTTCGAGAAGGAGGGGTGGGTCTACATCTACGAGAACCTCTCGTGGAGCTACAACCTCTCGGAGCGAGAGTGGACATCGACCGCCCTCACAGGGCCATTGGTGAGGCGCGAGGAGTGCTCCATTGGCCAAGACAGCGCCACCGGCGCCATGTTCATCATCACTGGATGGTACCGTGACTTCCCCGACTCTCTCGCCACACAGCGGTTCGCCGGGGACGTCTGGGCGAGCAACCTGAGCACCTTCCTCGAAAATGGAACTTACACCTCGGCACCGCGGGACACGGGGGGCGAGGCCTTCTTCGGGTGGCTGGTGTGCAACGCCACGACCGATGCCGATACCTGGCTTGGACTGCAGCTCAGGGGAGCGAACTCGTCCGGGAACCTCACGACCCATCCCTTCATCGGCCCTGATGGGACCTCACGGACCTACTACCCCGGTGGCACATCGCGGTTGGACCCGGCGCTCAACGGCAGCCGATGGGTCCAGTACAGGGCCGAGCTGCGCACTTACAACCCTCTCATGAGCCCGAGCCTGCTCAACGTCACGGTGGGCTACAACCTGCGCCACACCGTGAGGGCGGTGTCGCCCGCGGGCGGCGAGACCTGGGCCGGACCTCGCACGTTCTCGTGGGAGGCTGATGACAGGGACAACGACGCGCTCACCTTCGATGTCCTCCTGGTCAACGCGACCGCGCGGCTACGTATCGGAGCCGGCCTCCCGGACGACTCCCGCTCGGTCGATTTCGACCTCGTCAACGTGGCGGACGGGACGTACTGGATGCTCGTCGAGGCCCACGACGACGACCTCGACATCCCGCTCTGGAGCAACGCGACGTCCGGGGAGTTCACGGTCCTGGATACCCCCCCGACGGTCGAGCTGCTGTCGCCGTCGAACGGCGCCATCGTAAGGTCGCCCATCGTCAAGCTCATGTGGAACGGGTCGGACGTGGACGGCAACTCCCTCTTCTACCGGGTGCTCGTCTCCGATGTGCAGTTCCAGCCCTCCTCGCCGCCGTCGACCTGGACCTCGACCTCGGCCAGGGCGCTCGAGGTCGGCCCCCTCGAGGACGGCAAGACCTATTACTGGACGGTCATCCCCTTCGATGGCAGGGTCGAGGGGCTCGTGGTCCAGATATGGAGCTTCACCGTGGCCATCCCCAAGAACACGCCGCCCTCGGTCATCCTCCTGTCGCCGGACGATGGCGCCGTCACGACCAAGGGCACAATCGAGCTGAGGTGGGACGCCACGGACGCCGACGGGGACCCCCTGAGCTTCCAGGTCTACGTCTCGACCGTGCCCTTCGACGTGAGCGGCCCGCCGGTCCCCATCGCATCGACACTGGCGACCTCCTACACGCTCACTGAGCTGACCGACCGGGCGACCTATTACTGGACCGTGATCGCCGACGATTCGAACGGCAGCCGCTACGGTCCCTACCCCTGGAGGTTCCTCGTGCAGCTCCCCCCCGTGAACCACCCGCCCGTGGCCGGGCTGCTCTCGCCGGTCGACGGCTCGACCGTGAGCACGACCAGCGTACGGCTGGAATGGACGGGCTCCGACCCCGACGGGGACCTCATCACCTTCTTCCTGGTCCTCTCGCTGACCCCCTTCGACCCGGCCACGCCACCACCATTCCTGACCTCGACCATGACCCGTTCGTTCGTCGCCTCCGACCTCGTCGACGGAGCCACCTACCACTGGACGGTCGTCCCCCACGACGGGAGGACCAATGGCACTGCACCGGTGGTCCAGAGCTTCAAAGTGATGCTCCCGCCGCCACCGAACGTCGCGCCCCGGTTCGCAAGCGTCCCCCCCACGGAGGCCACCGTGGGCACACAGCTCGTCCACCAGCTCGCCGCGAGCGACGAGGACGGTGATGCGCTGACTTTCATGTTGCTCGATGCGCCTGCAGGGATGGAACTCGACGCCTCCTCGGGTCGGTTGGAGTGGACGCCCGCATCCGACCAGATGGGCGACAATCACGTGGTTGTCCGGGTCACGGATGGAAGGGGGGGCATGACGGACCAATCGTTCACCATCCATGTCGAGGCCGTGCCCGTACCGCCCCATACGCGACCGTGGTGCCGGATCTCCCTGCCCACGAACGGTTCCACGGTCAAGGGGCGCCTGACGGTCAACGGCACCACTGGCCCAGGCAGCATGGCGGTCGCGCTCGCCGAGGTCAGCGTCGATGGCGGCGATTGGCTCGCGGCCACAGGCATCGGCAACTGGACCTTCCTGCTGGACACGTCCAAGCTGGCCAATGGGGAGCACACGCTGAGCGCGCGGGCGTTCGACGGCACGGACCACTCCGAGGTCGTGTCGGTGCATCTCACCGTCGACAACAAGAAGAAGGCCCACAGGATACCGGGCCTGGAGGGCATCGTCGCATCGGTGGCCCTGGCCTTGGCCGCGTTGACTCTGGCACGCGACCGACCATACCGAAAGGGCTAAAACCCTGCCGCGGCATCACGCCAGCATGTCCGACATCGGAGCCCAGGCCCCAAGGGCCATAAAGCGCAGCGCCGCGCTGGCCGTCATCGCCCTCGCTGCCACCGCGCTCGCGGTGGTCCTCCTCTCCCACGGCTCGGACGCCGCGACCGTCATCGACACGCCGCTCACCGTCACTGGCACGACCTCGTGGGCCGGCGGCACCGTCGAGGTGCGGGCGGACGTCACCGTCGCCTCTGGCGGCGTGCTCATCGTCATCGATGCCACGGTGCGCATCTATTCCAGCAACGAAACCCCCGTGGGCATCACGGTCGAGGAGGGCGGTGCCCTCAACCTGACCGGCGCCGAGCTGGAAGCCGCGCTCCAGCCCTACTACGTCATCTGCTCCGGCGCGCTGGACGCGCGCAACTCCTCGCTCTCGGGCCTCATGAGCCTTCCCCCGACGGAGGACGTCTACTTCGACGAGGTGGGCGGTCTGGTGCAGGACGGGGGCACGGCCGTCCTGGACAACGTGAGCATCGAGGGCGAATCCGCTTGCATGCTCACCGTGTTCGGCGCGACGGTCGAGGCCCACGACCTGCGTCTCACGGGCCAGGGCATCGGCGCCATGCTCAACCGCGCCGAGGTGTCCTTCACGAACCTCAGGCTCGATGGCTTCACCGTGGGCATCGCCGTGAACGGCTCAACGGTCGACATCGTGGGCGCGAGCGCGACGGGCTGCGGCAACATCCTCTGGGCGTCCGAGTCCACCATCACGGTCCGCGAGCTGCGCTCCACCGCGGTGGACGCGCACGTCGGCGTCTGGAACTGCACCCTCACGATGCGCGCCTCACGCCTGGACGGGGGCTCCGATGGCGTGCTGTCCTACGGCGGCGTCCTCGACATCGAGGGCTGCGCCCTCAACGGCACCGCGACCGGCATGAGCGTGCAGCTCTCCCGCGGCTCCGTCGTGAACTGCACGGTCCAGGGCGACGCCGGCACCGGCTACGCCCTGTCCGCGCTCGACGGCGCCGCGCTCAAGCCGCGGTTCACCTTCGACCGCAACGTCGCGCGCGACTGTGGCGAGGCCGGCGTCCTCGTGATGGACTGCGGCGACGTGTGGGTCACGAACGCCACCATCGAGCGGTGCGGCAACGGGCTCTATGCCTCCGGCTCGCGCGTGCACATGGTGGACTCGACCGTCGACGCGTCGGCCGCCTGCACCGACGAGAGCTGCGACAACCGCGCGGACGGCACGGGCGCCTGGCTCGAGACGTCCATCCTGTGGCTCGAGGGTTCGACCATCTCGACGAGCGCGGGCTCCGGGGTCGTCGCCTACTACTCCGACCTCCACGCCACCGGCTCGTCCATCGTCGATGGCGGCGGCGCCGGCGTCTACCTCATCTACGGGGGGATCGCCCTCGACGGCGCCGTGGTCGCGCGCAACGCGGGCTACGGGCTCGAGGTGCTCGGCTACCCCGTCGACCTAGAGGGGCTGGACGCCACCTGGGGCAACGGGCATGCGGACGTGCGGTTCAACGCGACGTGCACGGCCAAGGTCACGGACCAGAGCGGCACGACGCTCGCGCACGCCAACGTCACCGCCACGAGCCGCGGCGAGCCCGTCGGGCCGTTCATGACCGGCTTCGTCGGCACCACGGCCCCGATGGAGCTGTGCCTGTTCGAGTACACCTTCCCCTCCACGAACGTGTCCTTCGAGCCCTGGTCGTTCGACGCGAGCTACAAGGGCTTCGCGAACACGACCTCGGCCTCCCTGCCCGAGGACGGCGGCGAGGTCGTCCTGGTCGTCCAGGTCCAGCGGCCCGACCTGGTGGTCGAGGGCCTGAAGGCGCCCAGCCGGGTCGAGCGCGAGAGCAGGGTCACGCTCTCCGCGACCGTGCGCAACGTGGGCGCCTTCCGCGCCGAGAACGTCGTGGTCACGTTCTACTACCGCAACTCCGCCATGTTCACCCGGGTCATCGCCCAGCAGGAGCTGGGCACGCTCGAGCCAGGCGCCTCGGTGCCGGTCAAGGCGACTTGGGCCCCGGACGCGCCCGGAGATTACAGACTGGCCGCCACGGTGGACCCGGACGGCGAGGTCGAGGAGTCCTCCGAGACCAACAACGAGCGGTTCCAGGACGCCAAGGTCGTGATGGAGCCCGAATCGCTCACCGAGTCGCCGACGCTCATGGTCGTCATCGTGGTCGCGCTCGTCGCCGGCCTCGTGGCCTTGATGGTCTGGGAATCGAGGCGCAGGGCGCGCGGGAAGGGGCCCGCGGCCGCCGAGGCGCCCCCGGCGTCGCCGCCTCCGCCGCCATCTCCCTGACCGCGCCGTGCAATCGATGCAGCCCAACTCCTGTTCGCGGAGGCGGTGAGGATATCGTGCCATGGCCGCAATGCTGCGCCACGGGTCACGCTCAGCGCGCGGGGTATGGGCCGCGGGACCCCTTGGTCCCCCACCGGTGCGCTCCCTGACCATCGTCCCCCACCGAGCGGCCCTTGCCGAGCAACCACCGCCACAGGGGCTCGTAGACGACATGGCGCCCGTCAACCTCCTCCGCGCCCTCGTGGTCCCAGGTGAGCACGAGGAGGTCATCGCACCCGAGCTCGTCCGATGCCTTGAGAAGTGCGCCCAGCTCGCGCTCCTTCACGCCGAACGCGGCCACATCGTAGCAGCACTGGATGAGCTGGACCACGTCCGTGTCCCGCCTCACGACGAAGTCGACCTCCTTGCCGAAGGGGTCCCTCCAGTAGAGGACCTCCGTGAGCCTGTCCTCGAGGCTCGTCCTCAGGAGCTCGAGGGCGGTGACGCACTCCATCCTCCGGCCGAGGTCCTGGGAGGACCGGCCCCCCGCCTGCAACGAGAGCCCCGGGTCAATCGGATAGACCTTGGGAAGGCTCCGGATGTGCTCCCTCCGGGACCGGTTGTACGCCCTCAGCGGATGGATGATGAAGGCGTCCTCCAGGTAGCCGAAGTACTCGTAGAGCGTGTTCTTGCTCACCCGGATGCCCAAGGACGCCAGGTGGTTCCTGTACTTGTGGACGGAGAACTCTCCGCCGATCGACGTGAGCAGGTCGGACAGGAGCCTGCGCATCAGTGCGATGTTCCTCAGGCCGTGGCGCTCCACGACGTCCCTCATGAGCATGAGCTCCACGTACTCCCTGAGCGTGTTCATCCTCGAGGGCCCATCCTCCATCAGCACGACCTCAGGGAAGCCGCCGTACGTCATGTACTCGCGCAGCTCCCCCAGGACGGCCGCCCGCTGGTCGTAGGACGGTGCAGATCCCGGGTCAAGCCCCCTCGCCCTCAGGGCCTCCCTGAACGAGAACGGCAGCAGCGTGAACGTCAGGCTCCTCCCCCTCATCACGGTCGCCACCTCGGTGGACAGCAGCCTCGACGACGAGCCCGTGATGTACACCCGGACGCCCTCGGTGTCGATGATGCGCCGGACGAACCTCTCCCACCCGTCGATTGCCTGGACCTCGTCGAGGAAGACATGGACTACCTGGCCCTCGACCCTCGGGGACGATTCCCTGAACGCGCGCCAGATCGCATCGAGGGTGGTCGCGTCGGACGGCGCGAGCCTGTCGTCCTCGAGGTTCAGAAAGAGGGTGGGAGGCCCCTTGTCGCCCGACCTCAGCTCCCTGAGCCGCTGGTAGAGGAAGTATGTCTTCCCTGTCCGCCGGGGCCCGATTATCGTCACGCATTTCTTGGGCGCGGGGAACCTGAACCTCATCTCCCTGGGCACCGGCTCGGGGACCTCGAGGTCCAAGTAGTACCTGACAATCTCCTCTATGCGTGGCTCAGGCATGGTTACCCATATAGGGAAAGAAATATAAATAGTTTCCCATCATGGAGAACCATTTATATAGTATCCTTGGTACAGAGCATTGCTGTATCCTCTGGTGGACGATACCTTTGTCAAGGTGGACGGACCTGCCACGGCCTTTGCCAGGGAGCACCGAGGGCCGTACGTACCTGGCGGCTTTTCAAACGACCCTCATTGGTGATGAGGCTCACGACTTCTCCTCTTTCTGGAATGCGCCCATCGCACTCACCACACGGAGGAGCAACACCACGATGACCAGCAACAGGACCACGACGACCACCAAGAGGACCGTGTTGAGCCTCGTGCTTGCCCGGTTCGCCGAGCCCTGGTCCTTGACGGAGCTGTCCAGCTCGCCCTGCGTCCTGTTGAGCGATGCCTCGAGACCATCGAGCCGCCGGCCGTTCGCTGAGAGGCTCCCGTTGACCTCGTCGAGCCCGGCCTGCATCGCGCGCTGGTCGGCCTCGATGGCGGCCATGGCCTCATCGAGTGAGCCTGCGAGCGATCGGTTAAGAGCGGCAAGATTCCCGTCCATCGTCACGATGAGGTCCTCGAGGTCCTTGGCGAGGGTCGCGTTCAGGTCCCCGAGCTCCCCCAGCAGGCTGGCCTCGAGGGTGGACATAAGCTGCCTGAGCGATACCTCAAGGCCGGCGAGGTCCCCTGATACCCCCTCGATGAGGGCGGTCAGGTCGGTCCTCATGGTCTCCAGGCCCGTGCCGAGGACGTCAATCTCCAAGGCCATCACGTCAAGGGATGAGGCCATGGAGCCAATGGTGGAGTTGACGGCGCTCAGGGAGGCAACGAGGGAGTCCATCTCGGCGCCCATCGTGTCCTGGCTTTCGGCGAGCGTCCGCACGGTCTCGTTGAGTGCGGCCAGGCTTGCGTTTATGGTCTCGAGCCTCCCAGGAAGGACGTCCTGGAACTCGAGATTGTCACCGATGCCATCCCCGTCCGTGTCCTTGTGCTCGAATGGATTGTCCGGGAACGCGTCCTCGGTATCTCCGTAGCCATCATCGTCCCTGTCGAGGAAGAACATGTAGATGTCGTCGTTGTGGTTCCTGGTGTCATCCCACACAATCCTGCTGCCGTATATCGCCGGGAAGGTCTCCCAGTAGCTGTGCGTGGTGATCTGGGACCCGGTGAGGGTGTCCAGGTCGTACATGTATATGTCCCAGTTGCCGTTCCTGTCATCCGTCCACACGACCCTGCTCCCGTAGATGGCCGGGTTCTCTTGGTCGTACGGGTTCGATGTGATCTGGGTCTCGACCCGCGTGTCCATATCGTACATGTAAATGTCATAGTTGCCGCTCCTTCCATCCATCCATACTATCTTGTTGTCATGGATGGCCGGGGAGAATGCACCACGGGTGTATGGTGTGATCAGCGTCTCGGTCTGGGCGAAAACGTCGTACATATAGATGTCATGGTCGCCATTCCGGTCGTCCTGCCACACAATCTTGCCACTATAGATGGCCGGGTTCGTTTGTGCGTAGGGATTCGAGGTGATCTGGGTCTCGGTGCCCGTGAGTAGGTCGTACGTGTAGATGTCCCAGCTGAAGTCCCTGGAATCCATCCATACTATCCTGTCGCCATAGATGTCGGGATTTTGCTGGGTGGATGTGTCCGTCGTGATCCGGGTCTCGATGCCCGTGTCTAGATTGTACATGTAGATGTCACCGTTACTTTTCCTAATGTCCTCCCAGACTATCCTGCTGCCGTAGATTGCCGGGCGCCCTTGATAGCCATCGTCCGTGTTGATTTGGATCTCGGCGCCGGTGTCCAGGTCGCGCATGAAGATGTCCCATTCCCCATCCCTGTTGTCCTCCCACACAATCCTGTTGCCATACACATCTGGATAGTACTGAGTGCCCTTGCTCGTGGTTATCTGGCTCTCCTTGCCAAGGCCGTCCGCGGTCCCAGCCGTGGCAATCATTCCAAGGACCGACACGCACACGAGCATCGGCAACATCGTGAGGGCGAAAGCCCTCCGCATGCCATGGCCGTGCCACGCACCTTCACTTGTAAGACCTCTGTCCATGCCTTTTTCCCTCCCAACCAAAGAGGAGCTCGAGGGACTCCATTCCTGAGAGGCGTATCCATCGATATGGCATTAATATTTTTGGAAATCGTCACCTCAAATATGGAGTCTTGCACATGCACAGATGACCTCGCAATATATGGGATTGAATAATTCAGTCTCATTCCCTTCATTTCGACTCAAGACCCGGTCGGGGATGGACGCTCCGCACGAATTCCCGCTTAGATGGCATGCCTGGCCGCGCCGGGCCCTGGATCATCCCTCGCGCGCGGCGCGCCTCTTTTTGAGCGCGCGCTTGAGGTCCTCGATCATCTCGATGGGCGTCGGGTCCATGCCCCTGAGGAACGCCAGGTACAGCGAGGTGTAGTCCCCGACCACGAGCGTGGACAGCATCCGGGCGAGCGCGCCCTCGCCCCTCGCCTGGACCTCGACGACGACCCGCGCGGTCCTGAAAGCCATCTCGCGCGTGAGCTCGATGCGGTCGGCCATGTCGGGCGTCTCCTGGGTGTCCCTGAGGACCACCGCGGAGAACAGCGAGGCCGTGTCCGAGCCCCCCCACGCGGGCGTGTCGTTGTGGTTGCACTCCGGGAAGAAGTCGTCGCGCGCCAGCACCTTGGCGTTCTCGTTGAGCTGTGTGCGCCACCTGCGCGCGACCGCGCGCAGCAGGCCCTGGCCGTAGACGACCGGGATGGTCAGGTGGATGGTGTGCGCGACCTGCTTGGCCACGTTGCCCGGGGTCGGGGTCTCCGGCGCGAGGAGGGGCACCATCTCGGCGAGCACGCCCTGCGCCTCGCGCAGCTCGTCAGAGGCGAACGCGAGCCCCACCTGCTCGAGGCCCACCAGGAGAGGGACGAGGAGGTAGGGCGTGGCCGCGCGCGGCACGGGCAGGTCCCCCGGGATGTGGACGAGGGGCACGCCCTCCTCCCCCGCACGCCTCGCGAGCTCCCCGCCGGAGGCCACCGCCACCGTGGGGCAGCCGCGCACGACGGCCTCCTCGAAGCACGCGAGCGTCTCCTCGGTGTTGCCCGAGTAGCTCTCGACGAAGACGAGCGTGCGGTTGCCGCAGTAGGCGGGCAGGCGGTAGTCGTTCACCACGTCCACGGGCACGTCCATGCGGTCGCGCGCCCAGTCGCGCAGCAGCTCCCCCGAGATGCCAGAGCCGCCCATGCCGCACACGACCACGTGCAGCGGGTTCGTGTGGGGGAGCCTCACCGCCTGCGCGAGGGCGGTGGCGTGCTTGAGCTGGTCGGGGAAGGACCCGAGGGCACCGAGCATCCCCCTGGGATCGAGCTTCCGCATCATCGGCACGTCATCGAGCATCTCCGTCACCCACGTCCTCCCCCGCGAGGATGCGCTGGAGGAGGCGCACGTCCTTCTCGAGTAATGGGCTCTCGCATATTAAATGCACGTCGCACGTGAGGTCGAGCAGCACGGGCGCGAGCAGCCTGAAGTCGGGAGACCAGGCGTTCACGGGCAGGTGGCGCACCTCGCCCTTGGCCGTGAACTCGATGCTCTGGAAGTGGCAGTAGAGCAATCGGTCCGATAGCCCGACCGCCCAGTCCACCACCTCGCGGAAGTCCTTCCTGCGCCTCAGCCCCCCGCCGCTCCTGGCGTGGAGGTGGGAGAAGTCCACCACGGGCAGCACGAACTCGAGCTCGTCGCAGACGGCCTCGATCTCCTCCATCGTGCCCCAGGCGGAGGCGCGGCCGGTGGTCTCCAGGCCGACGCGCACCCCGGAGACTCCCTCCTCGTCCATGCGCCGCCCGACGTCCAGGAGCCGCGCCACCACGCCGTCGGTGGCCCCGTCCGGGGGCAGCCCGGAGTAGGAGCCCCCGTGCACCGCGAACATGGGGGCGCCGAGCCACATGCACCGCCGCGCGGTCTCGACCACGTGCTCGACGGAGTGGAGCCTTGTGGCCTCCTCCTTGGAGTTGAGCGACACGTAGTAGGGCGCGTGGGCGCTGAGCGCCACGCCCAGCATGTCGGCGGCCTCCCCGATGGCGCGCGTGGTGCCCTCGGAGGCCCGGGCCCCCCTGACGTAGTTGACCTCGAGCGCGGTCATCCCGAGCCCCCCGACCTGACGGACGGCGTCGAGCGTGCCGTTCGCGGTCGTCGTCGAGCCGGAGGGGCCTACCCTTATCACGGACAGCTGATTGCCCAGGAGCCAGATAAGGCCTGCGCCGGTCCCGGGCATGAGAACCGAATGGCAAGGTACATAACCCCGCCCCGCCTCATGCCCGCGCGAGGCTGGATAGTGCAAAGGCCGTACCTGGTGCTCGGCGCGACGGGAGGGCTCGGCTCGGCCGTCCTCCGGAGGCTCGAATCCGAGGGCGAGCCCGTGCGCGTGCTCGTCCGCGACGGGGACGACCTCAGGGAGCTCCACCCACGGACCAACGCCGAGGTCGTCGAGGGCGACCTCGCCGTCGAGACCGACGTCGACAAGGCCATCGACGGCGCGCGCGCCGTCTTCCACTGCGCCGTCCCGGACTTCTTCAACTGGGGCGACTTGATCGGCCACACCCGCCGGCTCGTGGAGGCGGCCGAGGAGGAGCAGGAGCGCGTGGACCTCGTGTTCCCCAGCAACGTCTGGGTCTACGGGAGGCCCGACGTGGACACGGTCAAGGAGGATGCGCCGCGCGCGCCCTGCTCGGCCAAGGGCACAATCCAGTCCAACATCGAGCGGTGCCTGCGCGAGGCGTGCGGGCGCGGCGAGTGCCGCATCGCGGTCGTCCGGTTCCCGGACCTCTACGGCCCAGGGCTCGCATGCCTTGCGGCCGAGCGCGTGTTCAAGCGCGCTGCCCAGGGCAAGGCGGTGCAGTGGCCCGGGCCCCTGGACGCCAAGCGCGAGCTCGTCTTCGTCGACGACGCGGCCGACGCTTTGCTCATCGCGGCGCGGTCCGAGCGCGCGTGGGGCGAGGCCTGGCACGTGCCGGGACCCGCCGCCATCACGCCCCGCGAGCTCATCTCGATGGCCTTCCAGGAGGCGGGCCACGCCCCGCACGTGGAGGAGATGGGCGCGCTCTCGCACAGGGCCAAGGGCTTCCTGAGCACGGAGTGGAAGCAGGAGCACGAGCTTCTGTACCTCTACCAGAAGCCATTGCTGCTCGACGGGACCAGGTTCCGCCGCGCGTTCGGGCGGCTGCCCGCCACGCCCTACAAGGAGGGCGTGAAGAGGACCATGGCGTGGTGGAAGGGGCGGCTGGAGAAGGAGTGAGCCGGGGGGTTCGAATCCCGGCGGGAGCACCAAGACTCCACGATCGAGCCCCACAGTACAGAAGTACAATCCAGGGTACCGTATCAAAAGTTATATATATTTTAACCACCATTCATGAACCATGGTTAAAATCGAGCTCAGACGTTCAATAGCCATCTCCATCTCCAAGAATCCTGGCTGGTCCCTCGTCTACGGACGCAGGAAGGTCGGGAAGACCTACATGATCGAGCGCTTCGTCAAGTATGATGTCTACTTCACCGTCAGACCGGACCTGAAGGTCAAGGTGAGGGGTCTGCAGGTCGATGAGATCGACCGGCCTGACATACTCGCACGCACAGTGACCAACCTGCTCACCGAGGGCAAGACCGTCGTCGTGGACGAGTTCCAGAGACTGTCGCCGGGACTGCTGGCTGACTTGGCCCGCGCCCATCCGAGCGGTCGTCTCATACTCACGGGCTCCAGCATGAGGGTCGTAGGGGAGATCACGGGACGGAGGTCGCCGCTCCTCGGCCTGCTCAGGCCCTTCAAAATCGGTCTCGTGTCACCAACGGACCTGTTGGCCTCACTCGTCGGGACGATGGGACCGCGGCAGGCGCTCGAGGCCGCGCCCCTCCTCAGGGACCCCTGGACGGTCCCGTTCTTCGACCCTGACACGTTCCTCGAGGACATCGTGACGACCCTCCCGATGGTCGTGCCCGGGCTCGTCGGCGAGGTCTTCACGGAGGATGAGCGCGAGCTCACGAGGACCTACTCCTCCATCCTGTCGATGATCGGCTCCGGCGTCACCGACTACCGCGAGATAGCGAACACCCTCCACGGACGGGGCGTCATCCGGTCCAACTCATCGGCGAACGTCCTCCCGTACATGGGTAACCTCGTGGAGATGGGGCTCCTCGAGAAGGTGAGGCTCTACGGCAGCAGGAGGTACACCTACCGAATCCCCTCCCTCCCGATCAGCATGTACTATTACCTGGATTCGAGGTACGACCTCTCGGAGCGCGACGTCCAGTACAAGGAGATGGCACCCACTG
This sequence comes from uncultured Thermoplasmata archaeon, assembly GCA_964353355.1. Taxonomy (GTDB): domain Archaea; phylum Thermoplasmatota; class DTKX01; order DTKX01; genus CAYGVT01. The sequence continues at coordinate 22,584 of CAYGVT010000088.1, forward strand.
CGGAGGCCCTGCTCCGTGCCGGCATCGAGGACTTCGTCGCCGACCTGCTCGCAGAGCGCCTCGGGGGCAGGAAGGAGCTCCTAAAGACCTCCGAACGGGAGGTGGACCTGATGGTCACGGTGAGGAACAGGCCGGCGCTCGTCGGCGAGGTCAAGTGGGGCAAGGTCGGTCGGCGTGACGTCACACGGTTCATCGAGAAGGTCAAGGACTTCAAATGCAGGAAGGTCCTCGTCACACTGGAGCCCGTCGACACCGACGAGCTGGAGGTACTGACCCCACAGACCCTCATGGAGGGGACAGGCTGATTCCGATTCACCGCACGGATATTTCATTCGAGGGGAGAAATATCTTCCACTATAGTGGATGATAATCGCCGAATATCTTCCACTATGATGGATGATAGCATCCCATGCGGGCAGTGCAGACTGTTGTGACCTATCGCATCGATCATCTATGCGAAAGCGGCTAGTGCACCATTTTATCCCTTCGACCTCTTGATGGAAGACGGGCACGAAGCCTGCTTGCTTGGTAGTACGGGATATTAGGGCTCTGGAGATCCGGATGCCTCCGCTTCGGCTTCCTCCTCTCCCTAAGGCCAGCCGCCCTTCCTGATCCCGTGCGCGACCCTCACGGCGCTCACGGTCGCGGCCACGTCGTGCACGCGCAGTATGTCCGCGCCCATCAGCACCGCGACGGCCGCGGCTGCGACGGAGCCCTCGACCCTGTCGTCCACGGGCCTGCCCGTGAGCTCGCCTATGAACCACTTGCGGGAGGCCCCGACCATCACGGGACAGCCAATGGCCTTGATGCGCCCGAGCTCCCGGATGAGCAGGAGGTTGTGCTCGACGGTCTTGCCGAACCCGATGCCGGG
>CAYGVT010000089.1:0-27589 GCA_964353355.1 uncultured Thermoplasmata archaeon
TGACCTTCCCCGACCCGATCCCGGGGGGGCAATCGACGGGACGTGCCAGATGCTTCTAACATCTGGAATTCGTGTGAAAGGCCTTTTATATCCCCCGCACGTATGCGCGAAACGATGGCCACCCTGGCTAACCGACGGAACGTCCTGGCCCTCGCTATGGCGGCCGTAGCGCTCCTGGGCTCGCTCGCCCTCGCCCCGGCGTCGGCCGCGGTCGGCCCGGGCGACATCATCGTTCCCGCCTACGCCGACGGGGAGTGGTGGAACTACTCGGTCGAGGGGCCGGACTATCTGCCCCTGCACCTGGGCGCCAACGACGTGACGCTCAACCGCTCCAGCGGCAACCTCAAGCTCGAGGTGCGCGGCACGGCCTCACGGCTTGGCCGCCTCGCGTGGGAGATCAGGGTCGTTGGCACGATGCAGCTCTCCGGCATGTGGACCGGCCAGAGCGGCGGTGGCCTCACCGGGATGACGGCCGAGGTGTCGGGCTGGGAGTGGCGGTCGGTCGATGACCTGTCGCTGCTGGGCTCGACGCGGCTCTACTCGGGTCTCATCGAGATATCCTCTTACTCCAGCTCGGAGCGGTTCAACGTGGCCGAGTGGGTCAACGTGACGCTGAGCCAGCCGCTGCGCCTCATGACCCTGCCCGTGCCCTTCTCGCAATCCCCGCTGGAGACGCACACGGTCGAGGTCACGCACTCCTACGAGGCCCAGGGCTTCGCGCTCACGCGCGTCCGGACGTGGGAGTACGAGGTCGAGTACAAGGGGATAGTCCCCACCGTGCAGGGCAGGACCAACGCGTTCAGCAACCAGCACATGTTCGACATCAACGGCAACATTATTGAGGCAGGGCGCGGCAACCGGCTCGATGGCGCGGTGTACTACGACGCCGCCGGCAGCAAGATGCCGTCCGTCGACGAGCTCTCCGGGATGGAGATGACCGGTTTCCAGCTCAGGCCCGGCGACTACTACCCCGACCTGGTCACCGTCGCCCCCGAGTTCACCGTGAGCAACGCCAAGCCCGTCCTGGGGACCAACGTCACGTTCAACGCCACCGTCCACAATCTGGGCGCCAGGAACCTGAGGCAGGTCCGCGTCGAGCTGTGGGCGTCGTCCGCGGAGGGCTTCCCGTCGAAGGTGAACGGCACCGATATCGGCCAGCTCAACGGTTACGACAGCGCGCAGGTCAGAATGAACTGGACCTCGACGGACCTGGGCTCCTGGAGGTTCACGCTCCGGCTCGACCCATCCAGCAACGTCGAGGAGGAGCGCGAGTACAACAACGACCTCGACCTGAACCTCACGGTCGTCAGGCTGGTCGTCCAGTCCAACTTGGTCTTGACACCGGACGACATCGTGCTCGACCCCGCCTCGCCGGTTGACAACCGGACAGCGGTCCACGTGTCGGCCTCGGTCCTCAACTTGGGGCCCGCGAGCGCCTACAACGTGACGGTCGACTTCTTCCTCGGGAACCCCGCCTACGGCGGGGCCCCCATCGGCTGGCGCAGCACCATCGACTACATCGCCGCGGGCAAGACGGGCACAGCATGGATCAACTGGCTCGCCAACATCCCCGGTGAGCACGATATCTGGGCGGTCGTCGACGCCAACAACAGCATCAACGAGACCGTCGAGACCGACAACGTCGCGCGCACGCCCATCATCATCATCGCATCCCCCTTCGGAGGGGTCGACCTCACCATGGTGCGGCTCAAGGTGCTGGACGCCTACAGACAGGAGGCAGCGCAGCTGCCCTCCGGTGACCACGCGACCATAGAGGTCATCATACTGAACAACGGACCGCAGAACGCGAGCCGCGTCCACCTCTCCGTCTACGTGGACGCGCTCACGCCCGCGGGCCTCGTGGGCTCCTTCGAATCCGCCATCACCGCCCACCTCCCCGTCGTCTGGACCGTGCCCTGGACCATCGCGGGGACCGAAGGCAACCACACGGTATTCGCCAACGTCATCGCGCTCGGCCAGGCCGAGGGCGCCTTCGACGACAACACGCGGACCCTCAAATTCACTATAGGCCCCCGCGAGCAGCCCCCGCCGGACACGCTCGTGGTCACCATCTTCCCGGAGACGACGATGCTGGACCCCGGGCAGAACCTCAGGGTGTCGGGCAAGGTCGTAAGGATGAGCAACGGCGCCGACGTGGAGAACGCGGAGGTCACGCTGACCTTCGAGGGCAGCGACATCAAGGTGACCACCACGACGAACGTGGTCGGCCGCTACCTGGTGTCCATCAGCGCCCCCGGCGATGGTGGCGACCACAGGCTCGAGGTGTCGGTGAAGGACGGCTACAACGTCGGCACCGGCTTCGTGCTGGTCAACGTGCAGCAGGAGGTCGTGCCCCCGCCCCCGGACGGGGACGGCGACGGAGGGCGGACCAGCTGGACGGTCATGGCCCTGCTCGCGGTCGTCGTCGCGGCGGTGGTCGGTCCCATCGCCTACGTGGGGCTGAGCGCGCTACAGAAGCGCCGCGCGCGCTTCAGGAAGGTCCACGAGACCGTCGTGACGATAGAGGAGAAGAAGTAAAACGCGGCGCGGCGCCAGAGTAGCCGGCACGCACCACGGCCCACCCTCCCAGTGCCTCATCCATCCAGCCGGAGCCACATTGGGAAGGGGAGCATCGAGGCCCTCCACCGCTCGTCGGGCACCTCGACGGGCTCGAAGCCGAAGCGCTTGAAGAAGCCAGAGCGGTCCCCCTCGGCTGCCTCGTAGGCAGACACGTACACCCGCACCCCTCCCTTGAGCCGCATGTCGGCCAGCGCCTCCTCCAGCAGGCGACCGCCGATGCCCAGGCCGCGCAGGCCCTCAGCGACCTCCATGTCCACGACCTCGCACAGGTCGTCGTCGCCGATGTTGTAGCTGATGAAGCCGACCTCGGCCTCGACCTCCTCGTTCTGGGCGAAGTCGTCCTCGAGCACGAACATGGTGATCGTGCACTCCCAGCCCCCCCGGGGCATGCCGGACGGCACGCCAGCGTGATGGAGGAGGGCCTCGTCGAGGTGCACGGCCTCGGCTCGGTTGCAGTCGGCCTCGGATAAGACCTCAGAGAGGTCCACTGTCCTGTGGGGCTGGGTCAGGTGGGGGCCCTCCGGGGGGATGGGCGGGGGTCCCATGGGACCCCCCGTACTCGCGACCGTCATGGGTACCTCCGAGATAAGTCTAGCGCCATCCGAGGGGGGCTGGACCTTCCCTCAAGCAGGGGGGCAGGGAGGGCAGAGGGGGTAGGGGGGGCAAGGGGCGTAGGGGCGTGGGGTGGGATGGGCGGCGGCACGGGCCTGAGGAGGGACGGCTGCAAGCATGCCGCAGGGTCGCTGGACGGCTGCATGCAGCCTCAAGCGGTATATATACCGCCCGGCGTCTTGGTGCCGGTGGTCCGGTTGAAGTCCCCTCTCATCCTAAGTGCGAAACTCAAGCAAGACGGCGCTCGCGGCACCAGGCTCGCCCTGGTCTCCTTCCTGCTGGTCGTGGGCTCCGCGGTGGCGGTCTACAACGCCGACAGCCTCTACCTCGCGGGCGACAGGGGGCTCACGGCCCAGCTGCCGTCCACGCTCGCCCCCGGCGCGAACAACACCATCCTGGTCCTCACCACGGACGCATCGGGCGACCCCGAGCCCGACCAGCCCTACACCATCGACGTCATGATCAACAACACCTCCATAGCCAACGTCGCCGGCGTGACCGACTCGAGGGGCATGGCGGCCCCCGCGGTCTACGTCCCGCCGTTCAGGGGCGAGGCCGTCTTGGTGATCCGGTCCGGGGGCTCCGTCCTGAGCCGCTCGGTCACCCCCTACGCCGTGTCGCGCGTCTTCCTCACCACGGACAAGCCCATCTACCAGCCCGGCCAGGTCGTGCACGCGCGCCTGCTCGTGCTCCGCCAGGACCTGTGGGCCACCCCCATGGAGGCCGGGGCGGAGGCCACCTTCGAGGTCAAGACCCCGGACGGCGACCGCGTGCTCAGGAAGAACGCCGAGCTCGACGAGTTCGGCGTCATCTCCTTCGACTACCCCCTGAGCGACCAGCTCCCGCTGGGCGACTACCAGCTCAAGGCCATCGTGGCCGGCTTCGAGACGGTGCGGACCGTCAAGGTCGACGAGTACGTGCTGCCCAGGTTCGAGATATCGTTCGGCGAGCTCCAGCGGTGGTACACCTACGACGACGACGTGGACGCGTACGCGCTCGTGAAGTACTTCTTCGGTGAGACGGTCCCGGGCACGGCCTCGCTCGACATCAACCTGTTCGACGGCACCGACTGGAGGCTGGTCACGACCATCGGCCCCGGGGCGCTCGAGGACGGCGCGTTCGAGTTCACCTACGACCTCGGGGACCTGATGGTCGACTACTGGGAGAAGAACTACGACTACTTCAACGAGTGGGAGGTGCGCGAGGGCTCCTACGACAGGCCGGACGCGGCCACAGTCGAGTTCAACCTCTCCGTCACCGACACGGGCGGCCACACCGAGCACGACTCCCAGCTCGTGACGGTCGCCAAGGGCCCCATCGTGCTCACCGCGCTCACCGACGTCAACGTCGAGGGGCAGGCCTCCACGTACTACGTCATCGCGCGCTATCCCGACGGCATGCCGGTGCCCGGCGCGGGGCTCAAGTGGCACATCGTTCTCGCGGAGGGCGACGGCACCAAGCAGATGCCGGCCACAACCACGGACGAGCGCGGCGTGGCCGTGCTCACATTCGAGTACAAGCAGGGCTACGGGGCCATGGAGGTCGCCGTCTCCAAGGAGGACCGCAACGCCACCGAGCGGTTCGACTTCAAGGCCAGCCAAGGCATCAAGGCCGTCTCCGACAAGCCCCGCTACGCCGTGGGCGATGTGGCAACGTTCGACGTCTTCCACGCGGGCGACCCCGCCTCCGACCTTCTCTACTACGACGTCGTGGCCGACGGCTTCACCATCGCCACCGGGCACGTGTCCATGCCTGGCGACCGCGCGACGGTGCGCATCCCCGTGACCTCTGACTTCGGGGCGCTCACCTCGGTCCGGTTCTACAAGATAGAGCGCAACTTCCGCATCGCGCGCGACGTCGCCACCATCGGCGTGGTCAAGGACGGCGGCGACCTGGACATCACCATCACCCCCGATCTCTCGACCTACCTGCCCCAGGACGACGTGTCGCTGGAGATCGAGGTCATGCGCCACGGCGTCGGCATCCCCGCCATGCTGGGCGTGTCCATCGTGGACAACGCGGTGTTCGAGCTCGGCGCGCGGTTCACCGGCTTCGAGGAGGTGCTCGCGGGCCTCGGGCCCTACTACTCGGACCCCTACTACCAGCTCATGGGCTACATCCTCGTCGGCGACGGCGCGCTGCCCTCGCAGGGCGCGCGCGAGTGGGACCGCGAGAAGGCAGCTCCCGTCGACTCGACGGGATACGAGCTCAACGCCAAGGCCGGGGCGTTCAAGGACGACGCCATCATGGCCTGGTGGGTCGTGCTCGGGAGCGCTGCCGTCGTGGGCCTCGTGGCCATCCTGGCCATGGGCCAGCGCACGCGGCACTGGAAGGCCATCCTCGCGGTGCTGACGCTCGCCATCGCCCCCACGCTCGCGGTGTGGGGCACGGTGTCGAACCTGGACACCGCCAGCGACGGCGGGGAAAACGGTGGTGACGCGCTCGCCAACGATGACCCGTTCGCGCCCCCGCGCGAAGCAGGGAAGGACGCGGCGATGGAGGGGAGCGGGATACCCCCCCTGCCCGACATCTTCCCGGGTCGGGGTACCGGCGATACGGACGGTCTTCCCGACATCGAGGAGAGCTACGGCAACGGCGGCAGCGCGCCCCCCAAGCGCGGCGTCGTGCGCCAGTTCTTCCCAGAGACGTGGGCATGGGTGCCGGTCCTCCCGACCGACGACTCGGGCGTGGCAACGCTCGACCTCGTCGCCCCCGACTCCATCACCTCCTGGGACGTGTCCGTCATCGCATCCACCGAGGACGCGCTCGTGGGCGTGGCCCACCAGAACGTCACGATCTTCCAGGAGTTCTTCGTCGAGCCCGACCTGCCCGCCAAGGCCTTCCTGGGCGACCGGTTCCCCCTCAGGGTCCAGGTCTACAACTACGGCGAGCCGACCGCGGTCGAGGTGCGCCTCGCGCCCGCCTCGTGGTTCAGCATCGAGGGCGTCGACCACGCCGAGCTGCAGATAGCGACCGGCGAGGTTGGCTACGTCGAGTTCACCATCACGATGCTCGAGGTGGGCGTGCACGAGGTCAGCGTCACCGGCGAGAGCGCGACCTTCATCGACACCGTCATGCGCCCGCTCCGCGTCAAGCCCGCGGGCGAGCACCTGACCGACATGTTCCAGGGCAGGCTCACCGGCGGCAACGCAACGACGCACGAGCTCACACTCGTCCCCGAGCTGATCGCCAATAGCCAGAACGCGTGGGTGAAGCTGCAGGGCGGCGTCGAGGCCGCGATCATCGACGGCGCCGAGGGCTTCATCAACTACGTGAGCGGCTGCGGCGAGCAGTCCCTCAGCACGCTGTCCATCGATGTGCTCGCGTTCCGCTCGGTCCGCGAGGGCGACCTGGACGAGGCCAAGCTCATGGAGCTCGAGGCCATCGTCAACCAGGGCATACAGCACGAGCTGCAGTACCTGCTCGAGGCCAACAACAAGCAGGGCCGTGGCATCGTGTGGTTCCCGGGCGATGAGGACGTGCACCCCTGGCTCACGGCCTGGGGCGTCATCACGTTCAAGGACGCCCAGCTCGCGCTCTTCAGCGTGGACGACTCCATCATCACCGATATGCAGAGCTGGCTCAAGTCGCAGCAGAAGGACGACGGCAGCTTCGTGTTCCCCGAGTGGGGCATCTACGAGTACAACAACCCCAAGCTGCGCAGCAAGACGCTCGCCACGACGGCCTACGTCGCGCACGCGCTCATCTACTCGGGCGTGGCGGTGACGGACCCGAAGGTCGTGAAGGCGGCCGAGTACGTCGTCGACAACATCCAGGAGGCGGAGAACTGGGCCGACCCCTACACGCTCGCCCTGGGCCTCAAGCTCCTCGCCGACACGGGCGAGGGCACGGGCACGCTCGCGTCGCGAATCGCCGACAAGCTGCACGAGCTGCGCACGGAGGACAACGGCACCACGTCCTGGGCCTCGGCCACGAACATGATCTCGAACGAGAAGTTCGCGGTCGACATCGAACCGTGGGACATGTGGAACAGGAACCCCGGCTTCGTCATCGAGACCACGGGCTACGCAGCCCAGGCGCTGTATGCCTCTGGCCGCCACCTTGGCGACGTCGAGGGCGCCGTGAAGTTCCTCATCGAGCACCGCAACGAGCTGGGCTGCTGGTACTCCACGCAGGACACCGTCGTGGCCTTCCAGAGCGTCTACTACGTGTCCGAGAGGCGCACAGATGTCGACATGGGAATCGAGGTGCTGGTCGACGGCGAGCTCGCGTTCGAGCAGTCGTTCGACGCCTCGAACTCGGACATGACGTACCTGTTCGACCTGCGCCCGCTGCTCGGCACCGTCACCACGGAGGTCGAGCTGCGCGCGACCGGCACGGGCTTCATCATGTACCAGGTGTTCCTGGAGCAGTGGGTGCCGTGGGACGGCATCGACTACGTGCCCCTGGAGCTCCAGGTCGACTACGCCTCCAACGTGGTCGTCGTCGGCGGCGAGCTCAGGGCGACCGCGCACCTCACCAACCGCCAGGACGCGCCCATGAAGATGGCGCTCATCGAGCTCGTGGCACCCGTCGGCATGAGCCTCGACGCGTCCTGGTTCGAGGCCCTGCTCAGGGACGGCGTGGTCGACAACGTCGAGTGGCTCGACGGCGCCGTCCGGCTGTACGTGAACGACCTGGAGGCCGGAGAGGCGGTCTCGTTCGACTACGAGCTCGTGGGCGACATGCCCGCGGACGTGACGCTCGCGGGCAACCGCGCGTTCGACATGTACAACTCGCTCATCGCCACCGAGCTGGGGCCCATCGAGATATCGATATACGTCCCCTGAGGCGTCCCCCCCTCCCACGCCTCTTGGGGTCCGGGCGGCGGTCCTCTCCATCACCCGCGTCCGCCCGGGCCCCTTCCTTTCCCACCACCAGGGCTCACATTCGATTGCGGGCGCGCGCCGCATCATGTAGAAAGCTTGAATAACACCCCGGGCCCATGGCCCCGGTGACCGGCACCAGGCCGGCCCGGGGTGGTCGTCGGTGAGGCGCATCGAGGAGCGGGGGGTGACGGTCAAGGACCGCATCCTGCTGCACCTCCTCGAGTACTGGGGCATCCCCGAAAGGGGCGACTGGCCCCCCGGGCTCACGCAGGTAGGCATCGCGGCCGGCGTCGGCATCACGCGGGGGCACGCTGCCGTGGTCCTGCCCGAGCTGGTCCGGTCAGGCCACGTGGACGTGCGCATAGACCGCGTCAAGGGCCGCGCGCGGCGGGTCAAGATCTACACCCTCACCTTCAAGGGGGGCACTACGGCGGGCGAGCTCGCGCGCGCGCTGCTCGAATCGACCGTGACCGCGGTCGACGACACGGGCGAGTGGGACATCCCGCTCGATGGCCTCGTGCAGGTGCACAAGATTGACATGCTCACCGCGCTCGCGTCCATGGACGAGGGAGGGCGCGTGGACCTGCGGGGGCTCCATCGGTCGAGGGCCCCGACCGAGTCCGAGGCCGAGGAGGAGGACAAGGAGCGAGAGGCCAACGAGGCCAAGCTCCCCCCGGGCATTACGCTCGAGGAGGTGGAGCAGCCCGCCCGCATCGACGGGCCGGTGCTGGCGCCGGCGTCCGCCCCCGTCCAGCCCTCGCTCACGCCACCGAGGGCGGCGATGCCCCTGCACCAGACCTACTACCAGGCCCCGCCTCCCGCCACGTACTGGAACCCCGTCAGGTGGGGCTCGGGCAGGCGGCCCATGCCTGGCGGCGCCGGGTTCGTGACGGCGCTGGGCTTCCTCATTGTCATGGGGGGCGTGTTCTTCCTGGGAGCGGGCGCCATCGAGAGCGGCTACGGGGCGTGCTACGTCGTGGGCGCCTTCCTGCTCGCGCTCGGGGTCGCGCTGACCTGGAGCGGCACCTCCCAGCTCTGGGCCCTCGGGGGGGCGAGGCCCGTCTGGGTCGCCGTCATCCTCTGCTCATGGGGCTTCATGCTCGCGACGGTCGGCTGCATCATGGGATGGGGCGGGGGCGCCCTACTGGACATGCTGTGGGTGGGGGGCGTGATGGGCGCGCCGTCGCTCGTCCTGGCCGTCGGTGCGGGCCAGGCGGCCTCGCCGCGGGCGGCCTTCATGCTGCTCATGGGCCCCGTGGCCGCGGCCGCGTTCGTCATCACCCAGCTGACGGACCCGTCCTGGGCGGCGTCGGGCGCGCGCGCCGTGCTCGGCGTGGAGGTGGGCGCGTCCTGGGCGCTGGTCGGCGCCATGATGGTCCGCGCGGAGGGCCGGCCCGAGCGCGCGCGCCTCGCCTACGCGGGCGTCGCCGCGGGCGTGGTCCTCGGCGTCGTCGTGCGCATCGCCGACGACCTCACGGGCGCGAGGGGGGACTGGAGGTTCGACGCGACGCTCGCGCTCTGGGCCACGACCGCCGCGTGGGCCATGGCCGTCGTGCTCCTGCCCAGGATGAGGCGGTGGCTCCCCCCGGCGTCCATGGCCTATCCCATCCTGACGTTCGCCGCCTCCATCGGCCTGCTCGCGGCGGGCGTGGTGTTCCTCAGTGCCTCCCTGGACGCGTTGGGCATCGCCCTCGCCCTGATGGCGGTGGCGATGGTGGCGATGGTCTCGCCCGAGGTCTCCAGGGCGTCACCGCCCTCCCTCCTGGCAGCTGGATGGGGCGGGTTCGTGGTCGGCGTCACGGTGCTCGTGATGCTAGAGGGCCTCTAGGTCCGGGGGCCGCCTCCAGCGCTCCCATGCGGCGGCGCCCACGAGCGCGGCGATGGCGATGAGGCCGACGGCCAGGACGGGCCACGTTCTCGCGGGCTCGGGCGGCTTCCTGACGTCGACGAGGACCATGGCCTCGTTGTCGCCCTCGTCGTACTCATCGACCGTCGAGAGCCCGTCGACGACCGCCCTGAGCGTCCGCGCCCCGGAGGCGTTCACCGTCCAGAGGAACGTGAAGCTCTCCTCCTCGCCGGGGTCCAGGCTCCCGACCCACTGGGGCTGTCCGACGGGGACGCCTTCCGCGAAGAGCTGCACGTAGACCTCCAGCGCCACAGTCTGCCCCAGGTTGTGGACCGTCACGACCACGCGCGCGGTCGACTTGACGAGCGGGCGCGGCGGGGTGACGTTGACGTCGCCGGGGTAAACCGAGAGGTCCGGCCTCGTGAGCACGGTCAAGGTGAACCTGGCCACCGCCTCCTTCACGGGCGCGCCCCCGTACTGGCAGACGGCGCGCAGCTCGTAGAGCCCGCCGTCGGTGAGCTTGGACGTGTCGATGTCCAACTCGACGTACGCGGTCATGAACGCCCCGACCTGGGGCCGCGCATCGGAGAGGTGCCAGGTCCAGGCTGTGGCCGCGCCCACGAGCGAGAGGCGCGAATCCTCTAGGCCGTTGCCGTAGTTGATGAGGCTCAGCCGAACGTGGACCCTCGAGCCCTGCGTGACGGGCGCGGGGGGCGACGGCACCCTCACGCCGAGGTTGTGCCACTGGTGGACGGTGAACGAGAAGTTGTTGTAGAAGATCTCGCCGCCCGAGGAGATGACGACCATCGCGAAGTCGTAGCTGGCGTTCACGGCGTCCTGCGGGACGGTGAAGGTGAGGTTCGCGCGCGCCGAGGAGTACGCGCCCAGGTCGAGGCGGTCGAGCTCGAGGGCCCCCTTCCAGCTCTCGTCGGGCAGCGCTATGTCCCCGCTGTACTGGACGGGGCCGTTCCCGCGGTTCTTGACGGCGAGCGGTATCACGACCCTGTCGCCCGCGTCCCCCTCGCCCACGAAGGCGACGAAGTCGACCTCGCTCCTGTAGAACTGGACCACCACGGCCGAGAACGAGGCGTCCCGGGTTAGCCCTGGCAGCGAGCTCGACGCCGTCACGTCCACGGCCGCGGAGGTGCCCACGACGGCCGGGTCGGGCGCGATGAGCTCCACGGTGACGTGCTCGTCCGTTCGCAGCGGCACCGTGAGCACGGTGACCGACAGCCCCACCGACCACCCGCCGCCGGGCCGGGTGGCAGCGAGGGTGATGATGTCCGGCCCGTTGCCCGTGTTGCGCACAAGCAGGTCGAGCGGGACCGATTGCCCTGGCAGGACCTGCTGCTGGGGGGGCGTGACCGCGCTCAACTCGAGGCCATATACCTGGTTGACCACGACCTGCACGGAGACCGCCCTGTGCCGGCTCGTGTTCCCCTCGGAGGCCGCATCGACCGTGAGCGTCACGGTCTCGCCCGCCGTCGCGTTGGCGGGAACGACCACCTGCAGGCTGATGCCCATCGCCTCGTCGGGACCCAGCGGCGTGCGGTACGCGGTGAGGTCCACCGCCCATCCGGGGGGCGGCTCGGACGCGACCATGTGGACCACGTCCTCGACGTTCCCGCGGTTGGTGACGACGAGGGGGAAGTCGACGATGGCGGACGGGTTGGCCCTCGCGAGGGTGCGCTCCGCCGCGAGCGTGACGTCGTACCCCCTGAAGAAGCAGACCAGCTCGGCGGCGTTGTTGGACTCGTTGGACTCGAGGACCCGGCGCGCGGGGTCGGCCCTGAGGCGGAAGGTGTGGTAGCCGCGCGTGCCCGTGACGTTGAGCTCGACGGTCCGGGTCGCGCCCGAGGGCAGGTCGCCGAGCTCGCCCTGGGCGAGGACCTCGGTGCGGAGGTCTGGGTCGACGCGCTCGAACGCCCACCCCACGCCGGCCGCGTCCCGGTTCCCCTCGTTGGCCACGCTCGCCGTCAGGTGAACCGGCGAGCCCTCCTCGGCCGTGGCCGGCTCGGCTGCGATGTGCGAGGGCACGAGGTCGATGTGCCCCTTGCGCACGTCGCCGGACACGACGAGCGCGAAGTCCTGCGCGCCCTCTGGCACGCTGTAGGCCCTCACCCAGACCTGCCAGAGCCCGTCGGCGGGCGCCTCGAGGTAGAACCCCTCGACGTTGTTCGTCCGGTCGGGGTTGCCCGTCATGTTGATGCGTGATTGGCTCCCGAGGAAGTCGTTGCCCGAGTACCGGAAGCCCTCCGGGCTCACGAGCTCCAGGTCCAGGTCGTTCACGAGGTTCTTGGTCGACGAGGGCGCGCCCGCGACGTCGGTCCACACGAGCGTGACCTTGAGCGGGCTTCCGCGGCTCACCATGAACCAGTAGAGCTTCTCGCGAGTGCCGGCGCCCGTGTCGAGCCCGACCTCCTGGTCGACCCGGTAGATGCGGTGGTCGGCGCGCTCGATGAGGCTGCGGTCAAGGTCGATGCGCCCCCAGCCCTGGTCCATGCTGGGGTAGGCCAGGCCCGGCAGCGGGGTGGCGCCGTTGATGAGGGCGGCCTTCAGCAGCGCCGGCGACGGCGTGATGCCGTTGACGTCCTTCAGGTACTGCGTCGCGACCGCGGCCGCGCCGGCCGCGCCCGGCGTCGCCATCGACGTGCCCGAGGCGAACACGTAAGAGTCCCCGCCGTCGACGGGCTTCCCCCAGCCGGACGAGGCACCGTTGTCGAGGGACCTCGCGGAGGCGATGATGTCGCCCGGCATGAGCACGTCCGGCTTGATCCGTCCGTCGGCCGTCGGGCCCCGCGAGCTGAATCCCGAGATGGTGTCGGAGGACGCGCCCCACCGGTCGTCCCCGACCGAGCCCACGCTCAGCACGTTCTTGGCGAGTGAGGGCGGCATGATGGTGCCCGCGCCGTACCAGCCGTCGTTGCCCGCGCCGAAGACGTAGAACACCGGCTGGTCGCCGGCCTTGACCGCGTTGGCGTCGCGCGTCATCGCGTCGTACTCCTGGCAGTATCCGTTGTAGTCGCCGTAGACGCCCCCGACCCAGGAGTTGGAGGAGATGGTCGCGCCCGACGCGCTCGCGTCGCGGCCGTAGACGCTCGGGGGGTTCGGGTTGTTGAACATCTCCTGCATCACGAGCCCAGCCTGGGGCGCCAGCCCGGCGTACTTGGCCTCCTGGCCAGGGTCGCCCGCGCGCCACGAGCCGTCGCCGAGCGCCGTGCCGGAAACGTGCGTGCCGTGGCCGTTGTCGTCCTTCATGCCGTCGTTGCCGTAGTCGTAGTACTGCACGATGCGGCCCGAGAAGGCGGGGTGGGTGTCGTCGAGGCCCGTGTCCGCGACCGCTATCGTGACGTTGCGGCCCGGGTAGCCCTCGAACGCGTCGCGGGCGGTGTCGTAGGACCAAAGCGCCGCGCCCGCCGCGTCATAGGCACCGTCGTCCTGCTGCCGCGCCTTGGCGATGTGTGCGTCGTTGTCGTTGATGGGCGTGGCGCTCCAGGCAATCTCGACCCAGGCGACCCCGAGGCGCGCCTCCATGAGCGTGGCGACGGCGTCGGCGACGCGCGCGCTCGCGACGACGAGCCGCCCGTCGACGGAGTCGACGGTCCCGCCCGCGCGCGCGATGCGGTCCGCGACGGCGGCGCCCCCGCCAGCCTCCCACGTCGAGATGGAGAGGTCACGGATGGGGCCGGCGCAGGCCTCGCCCCAGAGGTCGGGGTGCAGGCGGTACGCGGGATGCGCAGGGCCGACGTACCTCACGTGCGGCAGGGCCTCGACCTCGCCCGCTCTGCCGCTCGGTACGCATGCGACGTAGGCCCAGTCGGGCAGGTACGCCACCGTGCTCACGCCTAGGGCGGCGAGGTCCTCGCGCCAGGCCCTCTGGATGGGGCCGTCGAACTGCACCACGTGGTAGGGCGCCGTGGAGGGCTGCTGGAGGGCCGCGGGGCCCGGCGGCGCGTCGAGCACGGGGTCGAAGGTGCCCGCCCTCATGTAGAGCGGCACGGATGCGGCGCGGGCCGTGCCGTCGCCACCGCCACCGTCACCGCCCGCCCCTGCCGGCGCGCCTCCCCCTGACTGCGGGAGGCCGGGCGCGAGCAGCAGCGCGAGCAGAAGAGCGGCCAGAGCGGACCTTGCCCTCACGGGGAACCTCCTGGTCCTGCGATACCTGGCACGGCCTAGATATAACTTCCCCCTCGGTTCATCGTCGCCCCCACAGCACTGGTCGGACTGCCGGCGGCCGGCCGGCCGGCCCGACGGGGAGCCTCAGCCGCCGTGCGAGCCTGCCCGCGCACGGCCGACGACCACGAGCGCGGCGATGGCCACGAGGGCAAGCGCCACGAGCGGCACCGGCACGGACGGGGTGGTCCTGTACTTGACGTCCTCGACATCGACCGTCAGATAGCCGCCGTTGTTGGCCTCGTTGGTCTCGTCGACGCCCCTCAGGGGGTCGATGATGACCTGGGCGAGGTGGGTGCCGCTGGTGTTGGTGAGCCACGACACCAGGAACGACTGGCGCTCGCCCGGTCCCAAGGAGCTCAGGTACTGCGGCTGGCCCAGCGCGTAGTTGTCCACGAGGAACTGCACGAACACGTCCGTGGCCGCGGTGTCGCCCGCATTGAAGATGGTGAGGTTGAACTGGACGACGTTCCCGACGGCCGGGTTGATGGCGTTGACCATGAACGAGCCCGGTTCGATGAGAAGGTCGGGACGCGTGACCACCCGCACCTCGGCGGTGGCGTTGACCGTCTCGTCGTAGCCGAACCGCGCCAGGATCGTGACCCGGTAGGTCCCCCTGGGGGTGTCGCGGCTCGTGTCGAAGCCCACGGGAACGTCCACCGTCTCGAACGGAGCGAGGTCGCGCGTGCCGTCCGGGATGACCGCGGTCCATGTTCCAGGTAGGCTGGACGCGAGGAGCCGCACCTGCTCGACGCCGTTGCCCCGGTTCTCCACCCTGAATGCGACCGTGGCGCGGGAGCCCTGGGTGACCGTCGGGGTCGACGAGGCGGTCGAGAGCGCCAGCGCGTGGAACTGCCTCGCGGAGAACGTGAAGTTGTGGTAGACCACGGGGCCCCCGCTCGGGATGGCCGCGACCGAGAGCTCGTAGCTCTGGTTGCGCGCGAGGAGCGGGACAGTGAAGGAGAGCTCGGCCTCCCCTGACGAGTAGCCGGGCGCGCGAAGGCCGCCGGGGTCCGTGCGCATGGCCCATTCCGAGGACGGGGCGAGGAGGTCGAATACGTAGTCGACCTGGCCGTTGCCCCCGTTCTTCACGAGGAGACCGACCTTGACCGTCGTGCCCACGTCCGCGTCGTGCTCGCGGTGGGTGGCGGTGAGCACCGTGTCGTAGAACTGGAGCAGTATCGCGCTCAAGGCCACGCTCCGGCTCAGGCCGCTCCTGAGGCTCCTCGCGACGACCGTGAAGTCGGTGGTGCTGCCCGCGGGGGCCGGGTCCGGGGCGAACAGGACGACGGGGACGGTGGCCTGCGACCGGTGGGGCACGTCGACGGTGAGCTCCGGTAGCTTCACCCACCACCCTGGGGCGAGGCCCTGTGGGGGCTGGAGCTCATAAGTGTCGGGGCCGTTGCCGGGGTTGAGGATGACCAGCTGCAGAGTCCCGTTGGCGCCGGGGAGCAGCTCCAGCCGGTCCACGAGGGCGGCCATGCCCATGTCGAACACCTGGTCGACGACCGCGACGAGCGTGATGGACCTGGCGCGGCTCGAGTTGCCCAGCGGGGTGGCCGTGAAGACGAGCACGGCGCGCTCGTCGGCCGTGGCGTTGCTGGGGGGGATGAGCCCCACAGGGAGCACGGTCGACGCGGCAGGGTCGAGCGTGAACGTGTCCGCCGCGATGAGACGCGCGTTCCAGCCGGGGGGTGCGGCGGAGAGCGCGACCGAGAAGTCGTCGATGACGTTGCCCCCGTTGCCGACCGTCACGTTGAACTCCACGAGCTGGCTGGGGTACGGGCGCAGCTCGGCATGGTCCACGGACAGGAGTGCGTCGTAGCCCGCGAAGAAGTACTGCAGCTCGCGCACGTTGTTGGTCTCGTTGGACTCCGGAACGAGCTCGGCGGGGTCGAGCGTCACGCGCAGCGTGTGCGTCCCGCGCGGCCCCGAGAAGCCCCACGAGAGGTCCTGGCCCGCCCCGGCGTCGAGGTCGGTGATGTTGGCGGCGGCGAGCACCTCGGTCGTGCCGTCGGGCAGGACGTGGTCGACCCTGTAGTCGAACAGGCCCGAGGCCCGGTTGCCGGGGTTGCTGAGATGCACCGAGAGGGTGGCGGGATGGTGCTCCTCCGCGGACACCGGGTCGACGGACATCGCGGAGGTGAGGAGGTCCACGTGCCCCTTGACGACGTTGCCTGACACCACGAGCGCGTAGTCCTGGGGACCCTGCGGCACGTTGTGCGCCTTGACCTTGACGGTCCACACGCCCCTTTGCGGCATCCTGAGGTAGGCGCCCTCGACGTTGTTGGTCCTGTCGGGCATGCCGCCCAGGGCCGCGGACAGGGACTCGCCGTTGGCGAAGGCGTTGCCGTAGTAGACCGCGCCGTCCGGGGCGCGCACCTCCAGGTCCAGGTCGTTGATGAGGTCCTTGCTACCCGAGGCCACGCCTCCGGGGTCGGTCCACACGAGGCTGAGCTTGAGCGGCTCGTCGTCCTTCACCATGAAGAAGTAAGTCTCGGTGTCGGTGCCCGGCTCGGTGTCGAGCCTCACGCGCTGGTCGTCGCGGTAGATCGTGTATGTCTCGGTCTCGAACAGGGTGTGGGCGAGGTCCACCGCGCCCCAGCCCTGGGTGTTGCCAGGGTAGCTGTGCGCCGCGAGGATGCGCGCGCCGTTGATCAAGCTGGCCTTGATGAGCGCGGGCGAGGGCGTGAAGCCCTTCTGCTCCACGAGGTACTGGGTGATGACCGCGGCAGAGCCCGCGACGCCGGGGGAGGCCATCGAGGTGCCCGAGGCGAGGATGTACGACTGGCCGCCGTCGGACGGGGAGGACCAGCCCTGGCACGCGCCGGAGTCCATCGAGCGCGCGGACGCGATGTAGTCCCCGGGGATGACGACATCGGGCTTCATGCGGCCGTCCTGGGTCGGGCCGCGCGAGCTGAAGCCCGCGACGTAGTCCGAGCCCGAGCCGTACTTGTCGTTGCCCGTCGCGCCCACTGTGATGACGTTCTTGGCCGTCGCCGGGGGGAACACGGTGTAGGCCCCGTACCACCCGGCGTTGCCGGCCGAGAAGGTGAAGAGCATCTGCTGGTTCCCGGCCTTGAAGCCGTCCGAGTCGCGCGTGGCGTCGTCGTACTCCTGGCAGATGCTGTAGTAAGCGCCCGCCTCGCCCCCTCCCCACGAGTTGGTGTTTATGGAGGCGCCCGCGCGGGAGGCGTCGCGCGCAATCGTGCTCACGCCGTAGAAGGTGGAGAATATCTCCTGAACGACCATCCCAGCCTGCGGCGCGAACCCCGCGTACTTGCCGTCGACGCCGCTCGCGTCGACCGCCCTCCAGGAGCCGTCGCCGAGCACGATGCCGGCCACGTGCGTGCCGTGGCCGTCGTTGTCCCTCTGGCCGTTGCCGTCGTAGTCGTAGTACTGAACGAGGCGGGTCGCGAACCCGGGGTGCGAGTCGTCGAGCCCGGAGTCGTCCACGGCGATGGTGACGTTCCTTCCGGTCCAGCCCTCGAACCGGTCGAGGGTCGCGTTGTAGGACCACATCGATTGGCCGCTGTTGGCGTAGGCGCCGTCGACGCTCTGCCTCGCGCGCGCGATGCGCGCGTCGTTGTCGAGCAGGGGCTCTGGCCAATAGCGCGGCTCTGCCCACTGCACGCCGAGGCCTGTCTCGCGCACGAGCACCACGGCCAGGGACGCGGACATCCTCGCGGTGACGTGGTCCAGCTCGGCGAACAGCACCGCGCCGCCGCGGTCGGCCACCGCCTGGGCGATGCGTGACGCGCCCGTGCCGTCGAACGAGACGAGCTCGATGTCCCGCACCTCCGCACCAGCGTCCCACAGCGCGGGGTCGATGCGGTAGGCCGGGTGCGCGGGCCCGAGGTATCGCAGGTGGTCGAGCGCGCGCACGGCGTCGAGGTCGCTCGCGCCGACGCGGGCGAAGTAGCCCCAGTTGGGCAGGTAGCCTAGGAGCTCCGCCCCCGCCTCATTGGCCGCATCGCGCCAGGCCTTCTGGACGGGCCCGTCGAACTGCAGCACGTAGTAGGGGTGGGTCGAGCGCATGTGGAGCGCAGAGGGACCGGGCGCGGCGTCGGTGGCGGGGTCGAAGGTCCCCGCGTCGAGGAACAGGAGGGCGGGGGCAGCATCCCCGTGTGCTGCATGCGGTGCCTCGTCCGAGGGGCTCGTCGGTGCGGCCGTGAGGAGCGGGGCTCCGAGGAGGAGGCCCATCGCGACGAGCGCGAGCAGCTGAACACGCATGGCTGACTCCATCGTCGTCTAGGCCAGGTGGGTAGATAAAACTTCTGCCATGGTTCGACGGACATGGAACCGTGGTGTCCCACCGGGCCTGGCACGCCGTTGGTTGGAGCGGAAATGGATGCTACCGACCGCACGGCCAATCGACGGTCCGAGGGGCGGCCGTTCTGGTCCGGAGTGGAGCTGTGATGGAGGGGAGAAAAATGGGAGAAGAATAGGGTCGCGGGGCCCGTTCAGGCCCCGCGGAAGAAGTTGTCGACGGCCCACGTGTTCATCCTCACGTAGCCCTCCTTGGGCACTCCCGAGTTGTGGGGCGTGAGGATGACGTCCCTCCTCGCCATCAGCGGCTTGAAGGTCGTCGGCTCGTCCTCGTAGACGTCGATGGCGGCCCCGCGGATCCTGCCGCCCTCGAGGGCGCGGACGAGCGCCTCCTGGTCGACCAGCTTGCCTCGAGCGGCGTTGATCAGGATCGCGCCCTTCTTCATCTTCTTGAAGGCCGCGTCGTTGATCATGTGGAGCGTCTTGTCGTCGAGCCAAGCGTGCAGAGTGATGATGTCGGACTCCTTGTAGAGGGTGTCCAGGTCGACGAACTTGATGCCGTAGCGCTGCTCGGTCTCCGGGTCGCGGCGTATGTCGTTGTAGAGGATGTCCACGCCGAAGACGGATAGCCGGTGCACGAGGTGCCGGCCGATGGCGCCCACGCCGATGATGCCGATGGTCTTGCCCAGCAGCTCGTTGCCCGCGAGCTCGAACCTCTCCCACTTGCCCGCGTGGACCGATTCATTGCAGTAGGCGAGGTTTCGCAGCACGGCCATCATCGCCATGATGACGTGCTCGGCGACCGAGGCGGCGTTGGAGCCGGGGGCGTTGAAGACCTTGAGGCCCTTGGCGGCGCAGTACTTGAGGTCGATGTTGTCGAGCCCCGCGCCGCAGGTGATGACGTACTTCAGCCGCGGCAGCAGCCGGTCGATGAGCTCCTTGTTGCACTTGTAGTACTGCTTGCCGATGATGGCGTCGAAGTCGTTGGGCAGCTTGGGGTCGGTGAGCTTCTGCCAGTCCCAGTGCACGAGCTCCAAGCCCGCGTCCTTCAGCATCTTGAGTCCGTCCGGATGCAGCTCCTCGGTCACGAGGATGCGCATCCCCTTCAGCTTCTCTGGAGCAGCCATATGAGGACCTCCCCTGTGGGTAGGGGGGTGGAACGACAGCGTCCGAGATAAACGTTACGACCCTCTTGGGGAGCGCCTGCATGGGATTCTTATCATCATTTGAGAAGGGGGGAAGTCCCACTGGGGTCGTCTGTTTCGAATGTGATTCCGGGGCACCTGTGACCGGGGTCAAATCATTTTTCGCATTCTGTGAGATTGACCAGCGGTCCTGGGGCTCTTGGATACCAGGAGGCCATCGCAGCACAGGTACGCTCGACCGGGCGCCCTATACCGAGCACCCTATGCCGAGCGGCGCCTCCATGTGAACGCCGCGACGGCCACCACCGTGACGACCGCGAGCGTGGCGACGACGGCCGCCGCCCCGTCCGCTGCCTCGACGGCCGCCGCCGTCGCGGGGATGGCCTCGCCCAGCAGGAGGCTCGCGGGCCCGAACACCGCCGCCACGTCGGCCGAGAGCGACCCCCCGGCGCGCGCGAGCGTGACCTCGCGCCACACGCGGACGGTCCCGTCGACCTCGGAGGCGACCTCGACGCTCGAGCCGTCGCCCACTCTGATGGTGTAGGGCCCCTCGGTCGCGCGGCTCACGCCCACGGTGCCGTCCGAGGCGTGGAAGAACCCAGGCGTCTCGGGTCCGGACCTGCCGGAGGCGTCGGTGATGGTCACCGTCGCGCCCTCGGGCGCGCGCACGCGCAGCCCCGCGTCCGGGGGCATCATGGCCTCGATGGCGAGCAGGGCGAAGATGGTCGCGACCTCGGGTCGCCCCTCCCAGTAGAACTCGCTCTCGACGTTGGCCCACCGGCCGCTTCCTTCCTGCCTCGCCAGCATCGTGGAGGACAGGTCCTTGGCCCAAGCGACGACGCGGCCGTCCGACGCGAGCAGCGCGCCCGCACCCGCGGTGCGCAGCGCGCGCGCGAGCGCCCACGTGTAGTAGTAGTACGCGGCCTGGCCGAAGCCGGGGTTCTCCGTCGAGGACAGGTGGGCACCGAGCCAGGACAGGGCCGCCGAGGCGGCCTCGCTGGAGACGCCCTCGCCTGCCGCGAGCAGGCACCACAGCCCCGCGGCGGTCATCGAGCCATAGCTCGCCGTGCCGCCCGCCTTGCTGTTGCCGGGGAAGTAGACGAAGCCCCCGTCGTCGAAGGAGGGTGCGCCGGGCTCGTCGTCCCAGGGCAGGTCGTTGACGGACGGGAGGTTCATGGACCTGTGGAGGAATAGGAGCGCGTTGGTCCATGTGGCTGCGGGCACCGTCATGGACGGGTAGGCCCCCTCCGCGGCCACGAGGGCCATGAGCGCGAACTGCGTGTTGGACATGTCCGGACGGCCGTCGCCGCCGTAGCCGATGCCCCCGCGCCACCACTCCTCGAAGCCCTCCTCGTCGCCGTCGCACTGCTCTCGCACGAGCATGTCCACGCCCGCGCGGACCGCGGCCTCGTCGGACGCGCGGCCAGCGGCCGAGAGGGCCATGACCGCGCACGAGGTGTAGTAGTGCACGTAGGTGCCCTCGGAGAAGGAGCCGTCCGACCTGGCCTCGGCGAGGACGTGGTCGAACGCGAGCGCTACCGCGGGGTGGTCGGCCCGCTCGCCGCCGTTGATGAGCGCGAGCGCGGCGAGGGCGGTCACGCCCGGGTCCTCGCCCCAGGTGCCTCCGGTGTCCTGTGCGGCCCTCAGCCAGTCCATCCCGGCCTGCCGCGCGACCGCGAGCGGCGCGGCGTCCGGCCACCACTCTGTCCGTTCGGCCGGCAGCTTCGAGACGGGACACGGGACCCAGCCATCGCCAGGGCCCCCGCCGTTGGCGGCGGAGGCGACGGGTGCGATCAGAAGCGCGCAGAGCAGCGCCACGAGCAACCTCCTCATGTATACTCCTCCTCGGTGTTACCCACTTCAACTGGTTCCAGCAGATCGAATGTCATTGAGGTCCGTCCTTTTTATAGGTTTTCATCGCAAAGGCCGCCATCGTGAGCAGGACGAGCATGATGGCCAGGAGTATGACCCATATATACGAGTCCCTGTCCTCCTCGGCTGCGGCGATGTTCACGCCCTCCACGACCCCGAGTGCGACCATGCCCCGGTCGTCGTGCGCCTCCACGATGATGTCGTATATCCCTGGCTCGATACCCTCGCGGGAAACGTCGAACGTGAGCACCATGCCATCCCGTTGCGATGGCACGCTCACGACCAGGGGCGGGGCCGTGCGGTTCAGCGATACAGTGAGGGACTCGATTTTCGTGCCCTCCCAGGGGCCGACGACCTGCACCGTGACCTTGACCACGCCCTTCAGCGTTTCCCCTGGAGAGACGCCGGTAAGGTTGATGTTGAGGTTGAGGGCCACCGTCGTGGAGATGGAGCTGGAACGCCCGGGCGCGTACTCCGCCGTCACGACGAGCTCCCGCGTGCCGGACATGAGGGTGACGGTGCCCCTGTAGGTCTGGCCGTTGTACAGGTCCCCCGAACCCGAGACCGGGGACAGGGTCACGTCCTCCCTCGCGGGCGCCTCCGAGGCGTACACCTTGATGGGCGGGTCACCGTCCGCATCGCTGTAGACGACCTCGACCGTCCACGTCCCGTTCGCGGCACCAGGTGCCCCCTCGACATGGTCCAGGGTCGCGACGAGGTCCCGCAGCTCGGGCCTGCTGTTGACGTAGAGGCCGAGGGCGACGACGTTGTCGCGCTCGTTGACCTCTGGCACGCGGTCCAGGGGGTCGACGATGACCCAAAGCGCATGCTGCCCCCTGGTGGCCGTCCAGCAGAGGGCGACCGTGTAGCTACCGCCGGGCTCCGTGTAGGCGATGGCGCTCGCGAGCTCCTGTCCGACGACGCAGGATGGGGTCGTCGACAGCACGACCGTCCCGATGACGCGCAGGGGCGAGGGGTTCTCGACCCTCACCGTCACGAGGACGGTGTCGCCCTCGTAGGGCTCCATGGGGCTCACGCTCACTCCCGAGTCGTCGATGTGCAGCTCCGGCAGCGCGACGCCACTCGACACCATCTGAGGCAGGACGTTCCAGCGGGTGCGCTCGAGGCGCGAGAGCCCCCCCGCGGTGCCGAGCCAAATGGTCCCACCAGGCAGCTCGGCGAGGCAGGTCACGCGGCCGTGGACGAGCCCGTCCCGCGTGGTGAAATGCGCGATGGGCAGCCCCCCGGCGTCGAGCAGGATGGCGCCGTCGCCCGTGCCCGCCCACACCTGCCCCTGCGAATCCAGGAGAAGGGAAAGGGCGCCGCTCCTGGCCATGGACGGTACCTCGCGGGACGCACCCGTCGTGGTGTCGAGGATGAACAGGCCCGTGTCCGTCCCGACCCAGAGCCCGCCGTCGGGCGTCGCGAGCAGCGCCTTGACGGCGCGCTCGCCGAGCTCCTCGCGCATCTCCCGTGTCCATGTGTCGGTCTGTGGGTCGTAGGACGCGAGCCCGCCGTTCGCGCCCGCCCAGACACGGCCGCCGGTGGCGAGGAGGCACCAGACCCAATCAGAGGGCAGCTGCCCCCCCGTGGAGCTCATCGTGTGGGTCGAGATGCTCGAGGTCACGAGGTCGAGCACGGACACGCCCGCGTCGGTGCCGAAGACCGCCTTCGTCCCGATGACCGCGACCGCCTGCACGTCGTCCTCGACGAGGCCCGTCGTCTTATTGTAGACGGTCCACGCGCCGCCCGCGAGCGCGCGACGGGCCGCGCCGCCGACGTCCGTCCCGACCCACGCCTCGCCCTGGTGGATGAGGATGTCGTACACGAGGTTCGAGGGGAGCCCCTCCTCGGTCCCGACGCCCTCGATGCCGCCTGTCGCGACATCGATGACGTCGATGCCGCCGTAGGCGCCGACCCACAGATTTCCCCCGACGGGGTCGGCCTCGAGGGTGCGCAGGTCGTTCGCGCTCAGGCCCTCGGATGTCGTCAGGGTGGTCCAGGCGGTGCCGAAGGGCTCGACCCTGTGCACGCCCGAATCGGTCGCGAGGCAAGCGATGCCCTCGGCGTCGAGCGTGACGTCCCGGATGACGGCGTCGCCGAGCTTGGCGGAGGCGGCGCCCGCCCTGTCCTCGGCGGCCGCGCCGAACCAGGTCTCGCCGCCCGCGGGGTCGAAGGCGACCGCGGCGCCGTTGAGGACGCCCCAGACGGGCCCCGCGCGGTCCGCCGACCCGACGAGGTCGTCGAAGCCGCCCACGCCCTCGAACGTGCGGTTGTGCCGCGTCCCGTCGGCATCCTGCCAGTAGATCGTCCTGCCCACGGCCGCGAAGGCCACTCCGCCCGAGACCACGACCTGGTTCACCGGCGCCCACGGGACCCAGCTCTCTTCGGGGGGCGTCGCGTGACCGGTCGCAGGGTCGTACGCCCACAGGCCGGTCGTCGTGGCCATCAGGAGGGTGCTGTTGTGGTCGGCGAGGTCCAGGACCTCGCCGTACGAGACGCCCCTGACCGTTGTCCACGTGATGTCGTTCCCATCACGCCCCATCACCTTCAGGCCGGACTGCCCCCCGGCATAGAGCCTGCCAGAGCAGGCCTCGACGGCCCTGACCATGGCATCGTCATTACCCTGACCAAGCGTCACGTTCCACCTGCTGGGTTTCGAGGACGCGAAGGTGTCGTAGGTCACAAGACTGCTGCCGGTCGCGAGATACACTACGCTCTCATGGAGAGCGGAGTCCAGGAGCCGCGTCCCCGGTCCCGGCTGCCCCTGGCCGTTGGAGGAGCGGAACGCGTCCCACCTGAAGGGCGTGCCCGAGACATCGAAGGCGAGGAACTCGAGCTCCCCGGCGTTAGCGTCCTTCCGGACCGTGAAGAGCATGTCGTCGACCGATTCGACGTACGCCATGTCGCTCGACCGCGGTGCTGACGTCGCCGCGTCGGTGAACACCTCCGAGGTGCTGGCCGTCAGGCGCGTGACGCCTGTCCCGGAGGCGATGAACGCTCCCCCGTCGTCCCACGGCAGGATGTCCGCGATGGCCCCGGGACTTGAAGCCAGGCCCTGGTAGACAAGCTCCCAGCTCTGGGCCGCCCCTTCCCCGGTCAGCTCGACCACGATACCTGCGCGCGAGCCCGCGAGCACGCGCGGTCCGGCATGGATGCATGTCCAGTTGTCGTCGATTTCGCGCGCGGTGTCTGCCACCTCGGGGCCGAGCCACCAGGACAGGCGCGTTATTTCGAAAGCGTCGAGATGGTCCTCAGTCGCCAGCCAGACCGTTCCACCGGCCAGGTCGAGGTCCGTCACGTTCTGCGCTGTAGGACCTCCAGGAACCGTGAGGGGAATCATAAGGCCTGAGGTGAAGTTCCAGATGACGATGCCGGTCCCGTTCGAGAGCACGAGCCATTCGCCCTCCCTGTCAGCGAGCCTCCATCCACTGTTGAGATATTGGCCAGTGGGCTCGAGCGCTATCCATGACTCACCATCCGCGGTCCAGGAGAGCGAGCCGTCCCACAGGAGGAGCAGCAGGCCGTCCTCGCACCCCTTGACCGAGATTGCGTTGCCGATGCGGCCCCCGGGCGGGATGGTCCAGTTGCCAGGCCCCTCGCGGACCGCCAACCCGCCCCGGGTCGCTGCCCAGACCTTCCCCTGCCAGACCGCGAGGTCGCGCACATGGGATGAGGGCAGGCCATTCACCGTGGTCCCGAGCGCGAGCACGGTTCCGGTCTCGTTCATCTCGAGAACACCTCCCCCCTCCAAGCCAACGAGCAGGGTGCCGTCGGGGAGCGACTCCACAGCCGTGGCGGGTTGGCCCGAAACGAGCATCGTCCGTTCGATTGTGAGCCCCGGCCCCGCACCCGACCCGTTGTAGGCGGAGGCCCTCGGGACCAGAGGCCATGCGGGGAGCAGCAGCAGTGCTAGGACGACAACCGAGGCTGTCCGGGGACCCGTCGCGCCGAGGGTCAGACCCGGTGGAATCCTATGCAGGTCCTTTGCCCTCATCTGCCTCTATCTCCTCGAGCTCGACGGCCTCCACCAGGTCGTCGATCTCCTCAAGCTCCCCGTCAGCATCATCGCCACCCTCGATGGTCCCATCCCCTGCACCGTTGGCCACACCACCCCTGCCCTCACCCTCTCCCTCGGGAGGTGCACCCTCGACCGACTCGAGCTGGATGGGTTGGATGGCGGGCTCCACCGATTCTCCCGCCTCCTCCTTCTGCCGCCTCCTGCGGTCCTTGTAGCGGGTCTCCTCGACGAGCAGCGCGATGACGAGCCCGATGATGAACGCCACGACGATGAGCCACCACGGGAAGTAGCCCGACTTGGCGCCCTCGACGGCCTCGTAGGACATCTCGGTGGGGACGGCCTTGTTGCCGGAGGAATCGTAGGCGGTGACCTTGTAGCGGTAGCTCCTGCCCGGCGTAAGGTCCTTGTCCTCGAAGGTCGTGAGCGAGCCACCGGAGAGGTTGGAGAGCTCGACCCACTGCCCATCGCCGACCTGCCTGAAGACCGTGAAGCCCGCGAGGTCCGCGTCGGACGGCGCTGTCCACGAGAGCGCGACCCTGGCGGCGCCGTCGCCCTTCGCGCGCGGGTCGGACGCGCTGGAGGGCGGTGTAGTGTCGAGGGCGGTCACGTTGAAGATGGCCGTGCCCACGTTGCCGGTCGCGTCCGCGACCTCGATGGTGACCCTGTACATGTCGGGCGTGGCGAAGATGAACGAGGGCGTGACGCCGCGCAGCGTGAACGAGCCCCCCAGCAGGCCCACGAGGTTCCACGTGTAGGATGCCCCGACGGGGAAGGCCGGGTCGTTGTCGTCCGCCTCGGCGGGGTCGAACGTCACGATGACGTCCTCGACCACGAGGCGGTCGGCGGGCGCCCTCACGACGGGCTTGGTCGTGTCGCGCACCACGAGCATCTCGGTCCAGGTGGCGGCGTTGCCGCCCGTGTCCTTGACGGTGAGCGTGACGAGGTATCGGCCCGGGACCGTGAACGCGCGCGAGACCTTGGCGCCGGAAGCGGTCTCGATGGTGGTGCCCTCGCCCTGGAGCGCGAACGTCCACGTAAGGTTGGCGCCCTCGGGGAACTCGGGGTCGTTGTCGGTCGATGGCGTCGCGTCCCAGGAGACGGGGTCGTCCTCGTCCGCGCCCTCCGGGTGCGCGTTGGCGCGCGCGGTGGGCGGCGTCCTGTCGGTGACGTCGACGAAGAAGTCCTCCTCGACGGAGTTGCCGCTCGCGTCGCTGACGACGATGTGCGCGCGCCAGGTACCCGGCGTCGTGAGCTCGATGACGGGGGCGAGCCCGGAGAGCTCGAAGAGCTTGCCCGCGGGGTCGGTGAGCGTCCAGTCCACGGAGCCGGTGGCGAGGAAGCCGGGGTCGTTGTCTGACACGAACGGTCGCAGGTTGAGGGTGACCATCGTGTCCTCGTCGAACGGTCCGAGGGCAACCGTTGTGAGGACGGGCGGCGTCGAGTCGAGTACGTTGACGGTCATGGTGTCCTTGGACGTGAAGCCGGATTTGTCCGTGACGGTGAGCTCGACGACGAAGGAACCGACGGTCTCGAACGTGTGCGCGGCGGTCACGCCCGCGTATGAGCTGTCCTCCTCGGCGTCGTGGACGAGCCACGAGTACTTGGCGCCCGCGGGCCAGTCGAGCGCGTTGTCCCTGGAGGCGGAGGCGTTGAGACTGACGGTGTCGCCCTGGTTGGCCTCGGCGTCAGGGCCCGCGTTGGCGGTCGGGGGCGTGAGGTCGAGCACGGTGACGGTCACGTGCTTCCAGCCCGCGTTGGCGGCGGCGTCGCGGACGGTGAGGTTGAGGTCGTAGACGCCCGGGGCCATGAAGATGTAAAGCGGCGTCGCGCCGTAGAGGCGCACGTCGCGGCCGTTCTCGGTGAAGCTCCACACGAACGACGCGCCCCTTGGGAACACGGCGTCGTTGTCGGTGGTGGCGGAGGCGTCGAGCACGACGGGCACGTCCTCGTCGGTGGTCACGTCCTCGGCGGCGACGGAGGGCGCGGTCTTGTCGCGGACGGTCACGGCGACCGTGCCGCGGCCGGCGTTGCCGGCGGCGTCGGTGACGGTGAGGGTGACGATGTAGACGCCCGGGACGAAGATGGTGACCCTGGAGGTCGGGCCGGAGGCGGTCCTCGGGACGCCGCCCTCGGTCCATGACCAGGCGTAGGTGGCGAGCGCGGGGAAGGCGGGGTCGTTGTCGGTGGTGCCTGTGCCGTCGAGGTCGACGGCGGTGTCCTCGTCGACGGTGAGGTCGTCGCC
>CAYGVT010000090.1:0-10914 GCA_964353355.1 uncultured Thermoplasmata archaeon
GATGCCCTACGGCATCCCCGCCCCTGACCTGAATGGCATGGACTGGAACGACCTCGCGGCCGCGCTCGCGACCGGGCAGAAGAGGGCGCTGCCGGACGGGCGCGAGACGACGCAGGTCAAGGGCAAGTGGTACTACTCGGAACCCGGGGACTCGTCGACGTTCCTCAAGGAGCACGGCGCAAAGCCCAAGGTCGAGCCCAGGAGGGCGACGGCCGCGGCCGCGCCCCCAATGGACAAGCCCGCGCTCCTCGCCAAGCTGGAGGAGCGGTTCATCCTCGGCGAGATATCGGAGAGCGCCTACAAGGAGCTGAAGCGCAAGTACGAGACGGGCGGGGCCGGGGCGAAGGGCGGCGAGTTCGAGTGGGTCGAGGAGGACAAGGTCTGATGGGAGCGATGCCCGGCGGCGCGGGGGCCCCAGCCAGGAGGGCAGCGGACGCCAGGAAGGGCGTCCGGACCCCCGCATCACGGGCAGGGCGACGGCAGCATCGGTTCAAGTTCATGAGCCCCTCCCGGCGAGCCAGGAGAGCAGAGGCGTCGGGAGGGGCAGGCACGCCAATTCCGCGAGGACAAGGACGCACGGTCGACGAAGCACAGGACGCTGGAGGTTCGACATTATGAGTCTAGGAAGAGCCAGGAACATAGCCGGAATCGCGATTCTCGTGACGCTGCTAATGGTGGCGCCGGCGGCGACGACGCCGCTGGTCCCGTCGGCCTTGCCAGGTCCGTTGGGCGACCGCGCGCTGCCGATGGACGTGCCCGCCCCGTGGGTCGACACGTTCGACGACTCGACCAAGGTCAACAGCACCCGCGACACGGAGGTCGTCTCGGGCGAGGTCCGCGTCTCGGCGGGCATGCTCCGCGGCGTCGTGGCATCGGTGGAGATCGCATGTCCCCCCGGCCACCGTTACGACATCCTCCTCGTCGAGGCGAGCACCCCCGGTGCGAGCACGGTCAAGGTCTCCGTGCTCAACGCCACGCGGGAATCCCAGCAGGTGGGCTACGTCAACGAGCCCGTGCCCGGTTTCGAGAGGAGGTCCGAGCGCGACGTCCCGCTCACCACCATCAGCCCTGGCGAGTTCCCACGCCTCAGGCTGCAGGCCGACCTGGAGACTGTCGGGGCGGACCGGCCCACGCTGCTCATGTGGGCCGTGCACTTCGTGCCCCTGGACGAGTGGCGCGACGACTTCTACGGGCTTGGCAAGATGACGAGCAGCGCGCGCATGAACGTCTCCGCCGGCAGGGCGGAGCTCAATCTGGCGATGAAGAACAGCTTCAGGCTCAGCTATGCCGCGTACGATGCCTATCCAGCGATAATGGCGAACCAGGTGGACCAGAACAACCAGGTCGTCTTCTACCCCAACTCGGGCCACACGGCCTACGGCGCGCCCACCAGCATCCCGGCCGACGTCACCTTCGGCTCCGCCGCGGGCGACCTGGACGTGGACGGCTACACCGACCTGGTCGTCGCCAGCTACAGGGCCGGTAGCGACTACACGCGCAACTCCATGATACTCTGGGGCGATTCGAGCGGCAGCTGGTCGACCACGGGGGCCACCCTGCTGCAGACGGACAGCGCGAGGAAGCCCGTGCTCGGCGACGTGAACGGCGACGGACTGCTCGACGTCGTCATGCCGAGCGGCGGAGGGGGCACGGCCTGGGCCGCCATCTTCCTGAACTCGGGCACGAGGACCTGGACGGTCACGTCCGCGGTCAACCTCCCGGGCAACAACCTCAACGGCGCCGGCGTCGGCGACCTCGACGGGGACGGCTTCGAGGACATCGTCCTGGCCGAGAACTACCCCTGGAGCGGCGGCACCTACAGCCGCGCGTACCTGGGCGGGCCCACGGGCCCCGACACAACGCCGGACCTCCACTTCAAGACCGGGACGACCCACGACGTGGACGTGAACGACTACAACAGAGACTCCTTCCCGGACGTGGCCTTCGCCGACAATGTGCAGGTCAGCGGCGACGACAGGGCGCACGTGTTCATCAGCGACAAGGGGACCTTCGACGGCAACTCCTCCACCTACCAGCTCGACGTGCCGTTCTCGAACGAGATCATGAACGTGGACGCGGGCGACATCGACGGCGACGGATGGCTCGACCTCGTGTTCGGCAGGCGCGGCGGCGGCGGGACCCAGCGCATGTACGTGTTCTGGGGCTCCACGAACGGCTTCAGCAACGGCGACCGCGACGACCCGCAGATTGGGGCGAGCATGAACGACTGCATCGTCATCGACGTGGACAAGGACGGCTACTGCGACGTCATATCGGCGAGCCGCTACGCCAACCGCGTCGACATATACAAGGGCTCGTCCTCCGGCATCGACGGGACCGCGGACATCGGCCTCAACACGAACGCCCCCCTCGCCCTGGCCGTGGGCGTGGGCCGCGAGCGCATGCCCTACCTCTACGGCTCCTTCACGACGAAGGAGATCACGCGACCGCTGGAGGACAAGTGGGACGTTCTGGTCCTCGAGGGCGACTTCCCGCCCGGCACCGAGGCGCGACTGACGGTGCTCGACAACGGCAAGTCCCCGATGCTCGGGTTCACCGACCTGAAGGGGCCCGACATCGACCTCTCGGCCATCGCCATCCCCCTCATCTACGTCCGGATCGAGCTCCGGAGCCTCGACCAGGCCTCGACACCGTCCCTCGACCGGCTGCTCGTCAACTGGATGCCCAAGGGCGCCTGGCGCGAGCAGTTCTTCGGGACGGCCAAGGTCGAGCGGTTCGTGAACGCGGGCATCGGCTCGTACGAGCTGCGGCCCGACGCGCTGGACACCGACACGTCCCAGCTCCTGGTCACGAGCCTGAGGGCCGACGCGGGCTACGGCACGCACCCCGAGCTGTACCTGCCGCGCAACGGCCTCGACTACGCCTCGACGCCCCCGATGGACCTCGCGGCGGTCGGCACCTCCGCGGCATCGGTCGCGGACGTCGACGGCGACGGCTTCCAGGACGTGGCGTTCGCCGTCTACAGGACTTCGGACACGGGCTACACGTCCCAGAGCCCGCTGTTCCTGAACTCGGCGGTGGGCTGGAAGGCCGCCCCCGACCACGCCTTCCCGACGACGGGCGCATCCGACGTGGTGATGCGCGACATCGACGGGGACGGCCACGCGGACGTGGTCTTCGCCCAGGAGCAGGACGGCATGACCTACGCGGTCAACAGCACGCTGTTCTGGGGCCATGCCGACGGCACATGGAACGCGACGCCAGACGTGCAGTTCACGACCAAGGGCGCCTCGGGCGTCGTGGCGGCGGACATCGACAGCGACGGCGACATGGACCTCGCGTTCGCCTGCTACCGTGACATGGCCTCGACCGCGACCGACAGCATGGTGTTCATGCAGGAGGCCACGGGCTTCTGCGGCACCACGCCTTCGTACCTGCTGCCCACCAGGGGCGCGCGCGCGGTCGACGCGGGAGACGTCAACCGCGACGGCCTCACAGACCTCGCGTTCGCGAACTCGTTCTCGGGGGGCTACACCGAGATCGACAGCTACATCTACTGGGGCAAGGCGGGCGGCGGGTTCGAGACCGCGCCCGCGCTGCTGCGCACCTCGGGGGCGGAGGACGTGAAGCTCGTCAACATGGACGTCGACAGCGACCTCGACGTCGCCTTCGCCAACCACAAGGACAACCGCGGGTCCTACAGCGTCGACTCGGCCGTCTACCTCAACGACGGCTCCGGCGGCTTCACCGCGACGCCGAGCCTCACGTTCCCGACCACGGGGGCGACCGCCGTGGAGTTGGGCACCTTCAACGACGGGAACGGGCGTTTCCTGGTCTTCTCCTGCCTCTACGACGGCGCGAGCTTCGACGTGGGCTCGGTCGGCTTCGCCCGGGCGGGCACATGGCCGTCCACCCCGACGTTCACCCTCCCGACGCCCGGCGCGACAGATGTCTTGTCGGTCGGCCTCATCACCCGGAGCAAGGGCGGCTACATGTCCAAGGCCATAGTCCCCGAGGACCCCGTGAACACGGGCGCGTTCCACACCCTCAGGTACACAGCGCGCCTCGGCACCGGCCAGACCGCACAGCTGAGGCTCGTCGACTCCGCGACGTGGCAGGTGCTCGCCGAGACCGCGGTCCAGGCGGGCACGCACGAGGTCGTGGTCAAGGACGCCTTCAGGGTCAAGGAGCACCCGAACGTCCGGGTGGTCGTGACGGCCTCGGGCCTCAACCTGCCCGGGGACTTCGCCATCGACGACCTCTGGCTCAACTGGACGAAGCGCGTGAAGGAGGCCCCTCGCATACTGGACATGGGAGTGAGCCCCGCGGGCGTGCTGAGGCTGGCCACCGGCGAGCTCTGGGTCAACGCGACGGACGAGTACGACCCCGCCCAGGACCTCCGCGTGGTCATCGAGCACAGGCTGAGCGGCGCGAGCACCTGGTCCACCGCCCTGTTCTCGCAGCCCGCGTTCTCGGGCGGCGCCTGGCGCACCACCGTCCGCCCGCGCGCGGACTCCCAGGTGGGCACCTACGACGTGCGGGTCGACGTCACGGACTCGGACGGAATCTCGACCGGGGCCATCGAGCATCTGGGCGCGCTGAGCGTCCTCAACAACCTCCCGACGGCGCCCGTCGTGCGCATCATGCCCGAGGCCCCCACGACGGTCAGCACCCTCCAGGTCGAGCTCGTCACCTCCGCGACGGACCTCGAGAGCGGGGCGCTCGGCTACCGGTACCAGTGGTCGCTGGACGGCGTGCCGAACGCGTCGCTCACCTCCGACACGGTCACCGCGCCCTTCACCGAGCGCGGCCAGAACTGGTCTGTGGAGGTCCGGGCCTTCGACGGGCTCGACGAGAGCGCGCCCGCGACCGCGTGGGTGGTCATCGTCAACGCACCGCCGCAGATGAAGGTCCCGCTCCCCAACCCCGAGCTGGCCGAGGACGCGGTCGACGACCAGTGGCTCGACCTCTCAAAGGCGTTCGAGGACCCGGACGGCGATGTGCTGACCTACACGGTCAACCCGACGCCCGAGAACATCCAAGTCACCATCGACCCCGCGACGGGCAAGGTGACGCTGCGCCCCGCGGCGGACTGGTTCGGCCAGGAGAGCCTGACCTTCCTCGCGTCGGACGGCAAGTACTCCATCTCCAAGACGTGCCTGGTCACCGTCACGCCCGTCAACGACAGGCCGGGGTTCAAGACGGTCAACGGCCAGCCCATCACGACAGACCCCGTGGCGTTCACCATCAACCAGGGAGAGCCCCTCGTCATCGACGTTGTCGCGGAGGACGTGGAGGGCGACGAGCTGGTGTTCAGTGCCAACTCGACCATCATCGAGGTCGACGGGGCGACGGGCCGCATCACGTTCCAGCCCGACAACAACGAGGTCGGGACGCTACGGTTCGCGCTCACGCTCTACGACACCGTGACGCCCTCGGCGAGGGTGACGCTCAACTTCACCATCACCGTGCTGAACACGAACGACCCGATGGACGCGCCGCGCATCGTCAACCCCAGGTCGGGTGACAAGTTCAAGGTGAACGTGACGTTCTCGCTCATCGGCGTGTGCACGGACCCGGACACTCAGTACGGGCAGGGCCTCACGTTCACCTGGCGCTGGAACGGGACGAACCTCATCGGTGAGGGGACGAGCCTGACCTGGAACTTCACGGCGCCGGGGACTTACAACATCACGCTCACGGTGTCGGACGGGGAGTTCTCGAAGAACGCGTATGTGGAAATCGTCATCGAGCCCAAGGACATCCCGCCGCCCCCGCCGCCGCCCCCGCCGGGCGACGGGGACGAGGGAGGGACCAACTGGCTCATGCTCGTGGGCATCCTCGTGGTGCTCGTCGTCGTCGGCACCGTCCTCTTCATCGTGATGGCGAGGAGGCGGGAGGAGCAGCGCGAGGAGGCCGAGATGGCGGCCGAGGAGGAGGCCGACAGGCAAGAGACGCTCAAGCGCCTGGCGATGACCGCCAGGACGACCGCGGACGCGATGGAGCTCGAGATGGGCAAGGCGACCGTCGAGGGCAAGGAGGGCGGGGTGGGGACCCACGAGCTCGAGGAGGTCACAATCGAGAGCCGGACGCCGAGCGGCGAGCGCTCGATGGTGTCCTCGACGGGCATGGAGGAGGGTATGCTCACCATGAAGCCCAAGGAGACCGAGACCGCCTCCAAGGAGACGATGGCGCTATTCAAGGAGATGGCCCGGACCGAGACCGTGGCCTCGGCCGCGGACCAGGACCAGATGCGCGTCGACAACCTCAAGCGCAAGCACCAAAACGCCATCGGGCGCCTCCCCTACGGCATCCCGGCGCAGGAGCTCAGGGGCATGGACTGGGTCGAGCTCGCGTCCCTGCTCGCGACGGGGGAGAAGCGCACGCTGCCTGACGGGCGCGAGACGACGCAGGTGAAGGGCAAGTGGTACTACTCGGACCCTGGCGACACCTCGACCTTCCTCACCGAGCACGGCGCCAAGCCCAAGTCCGAGCCCCGCAGGGCAGCAGCGGCGGCGGGCGCGGCCGCGCCCCCCATGGACAAGGCGGCCCTGCTCGCGAAGCTCGAGGAGCGCCTCATCCTCGGCGAGATATCGGAGGAGACCTACCGGGAGCTCAAGCGCAAGTACGAGTCGGGCGGCTCCGGCGCCAAGGGCGGCGGCCACGAATGGGAGGAGGCCGCGCCGCCCAGGTAGGCCCGCGGCGAGGGGGCCGCGGCGGTGCGGTCGATGATGGGGCAAGCAAGGCCCTCCACCCCTGGCCAGCGCTCCCGCCAAAGTGCACCAATAGCGACTTATATAGTCTGGCCCATGCTATGTTCAGGAGCGGAGGAACGCCGTCCATGGCCAGGCTGACATCCCTTGCAGCGCTTGTCGCCCTGGGCTCCATCACGGTCCTGGCGGTCCTGGCCTCCGCCCAGACCCCCCCGCCAGAGACAGGCGACTGGTTCGTCAACGACTACACCGAGTACAGGGACACGTCCCTCACCGTGAACGGGAGCATCAACGTCTCGGGCGTGCTCGGCAGGCTCTCACTGACCAACGTCACGCTGGTCGTCAACCGCTCGCTGGGGAGCGACGCCGCCATCCAGGCCGAGCCCAACAGCGGCGGAGTGGACATCGAGGGGTGCACAATCACGGCCACGGGCGACCCCTACTACGTCAAGCTCAACTTCAACTCCATCCTCCGGGACTGCGTGCTCAAGGACCTGGCGTACGTGTGGGTGAGCGAGGATCACGGGATGGTCATCAACTGCACGCTCTGGAACCCCCGCGATGACGGTATAACAATCTCCCCCATCCTATCATCATGGAAGGTGGGGCGCATCTACGTGTCCGGCAACAGGGTAATCGGGAGCAGTAACAGTGGTATCTCGGTCACGATTTCCCCCACCCCCGCGATGGCCATCGCCCTGTGGCTCAATGACAACGTAATCGAAAGCCCCGGGCAGGATGGGGTGTTCGCTTATATCCATGCCGACGGTGACCTCTACCTGAACGGCACGCAGGTGTTCGACGCCACAAGGCAAGGGATGCATCTCTCACTTGACAAGATCGCACTCCATCTGGACGGGTCGCACGTCGAGGGCTGCCATGGGACCGGCCTCTTCCTCCAGACGTGGGGCTCGCTGCCGAGCCGCACGGTCCTCCGGGACGTGATCCTCAGGGACAACGTGATCGGCGCGTCGCTCGACGGTACGCTAGGGATGCTGGACCGGTTCACGCTCCACGGCTGGAACGTTACGGGCTCCAAGGATGTCGGCCTGGAGCTCAGCAACGCCTACTGCCTGACAATCGAGGATTCGACCTTCGACGACCTAGCGACGGCGGGGTTCGAGTTCAGCCTCTCGACCTCGACCATCAACCTGTACACCACCAGCGTCTCCCCCATGTCGGCGGTCGTGAGCGACGACCAATCCAGCATCTACTCCTGGAGGCGGTTCCAGCTCGATGCGAGCTGGCAGAACGGTCTCCCTTGCGCCTACAAGAACGTGGACGTCATCGACCGGAAAGACGAGCCCGTCCTGGGCCCGGAGAGGACGGACGCGTCGGGCGCGCTCGCCCCGAGGTACATCTGGGACTGGAACATGGATGGCTACAGCTCGGCGGGGTACCGCGACGTCCTCGTGCCGCGCCTCGTGGACGGCCCGATACCCATCGAGGCCCTCGACGCCCCCATCACGTTCAACGGCGACTTCGCCGAGCACGTGGTCTTCGTGGACGAGGCGGCACCCGTTCTCCAGATAGGCTCGCCCGCCGCGGGCCACGGCCAGAACACGACCTCCATCGTCGTGACCGGCACGGCCTCGGACCCGCTCTCGGGGCCCGCGGTCGTGCAGCTCAGCCTCGACCCCGAGCCGGACTGGGACATCAAGGACTGGATAGACGCGACTGGCATCGCGGTCTGGCAGCACACCTTCGCCGACCTCGCGGAGGGGACCTACGCGGTCTACGCGAGGGCCTTCGACCTCGCGTCCTGGCCCGGCGGGACCTACGCCCAGGTCGCGGTCGGCGGCATCCGCATCGACACGACCGCGCCGCGCATCACCATCACCGCCCCCGTCGAGGGCCTCCTCACAAAGGAGACCAGCGTCATCGTGCGTGGCACTGTCGACGCCGACACGGTCGAGCTCACGGTCGGGGGCACGAGCGCGTCGCACACGCTCGGTGCCTTCGTCGAATCCGTCCCCATCGTCGAGGGCGTCAACGCCATCGTGGTGTCCGCGAGGGACGGCGTGGGCAACTCGAACACCGCCACCGTCCGGGTCGTGAGGGACACGGTCGCGCCGGCCCTCGCAATCGCCTCCCCCCTGGATGGCCACAGGACCAACCGGACGAGGCTACTCGTTGCCGGCACGACGGAGGCCGGCACGAGCGTTACGGTGCAGGGCCAGACGGCGACGGTCGCCGTGAATACCTGGGAGGCGACGGTCTCCCTGGTCGCTGGCACGAACGTCGTGAGCGTCGAGGCCAGGGACGCCGTGGGCAACCGCGCGACCGCCAGAGTCACGGCCGTCCTGGACCGGTTCGCCCCCGGCATCGACATCACCGCGCCCGGGGAGGGCGAGGTCTTCAACACGACGGACGTCCTGTTGTACCTCGTGGTCGTCGAGGATGACGTCCTCACCGAGGTGTGGGTCAACGGCGTCAACTACGTCTCGGCCCCCATCGCGGGCCTGGGGCTCGTCCTCAATGCCGAACCGGTGGGCGGGCTGGCGGAGGGGCTCTCCGAGATAAGGGTCGTTGCCACCGACCTCGCGGGCAACGTCGAGGTCGCGGTCGTCCGCGTGACCATCGACACCACGCCCCCGTCCCTGCTCGGCCTGACGGTCGCCGACGGCGCGGCCACGGGCGACCCCCGGCTGCCCCTCTCGGGCTTAACCGAGGCGGGCGCCTCGCTCACCGTGCAGGGCAGGTCGGTGACCCTCGCGGCGGGCGCGTTCACCGTCACGCTCGAGCTCAGGGAGGGCTGGAACGACATCGCCCTGGCCTTGATGGACGGCGCGGGCAACCGCAACGCCACCACCATCCGTGTGCTGCTCGACACCATCGCACCGCAGCTCGTGGTCGACAACGTGGGCCCCGACCTCAGGGCCGTCGTGGACGGCCGCACCTTCGACCTCACGGGCAGGACCGAGCCCCTTGCGCGCCTCGTGCTGGAGACAGCCGGGGCCACAGTCGAGCTCGTGGTCGGCCCGGACGGCACGTTCTCCCACCTCGTCGACCTCGGCGGGGAGAGCGGGGTCGTCGTGAACCTCACCGCTACCGATGCGGTGGGCAATCCCACCATGCTCTCCGTCCGGCTCGACGGGAAGGCCGTCGCGCCCTCCTGGACCGACTCGCCCGCCTTCATTGGCGGCTCGGCCGCCGCGGCCGTGCTGGTGGTGCTCGTGGTCGCAGGGTTGGTGGAGACGACCAAGTACTCCCTCCTGGTGCTCTTCGCCCCGCTCTACGCGCGCATCGCCAAGGGCGAGGTCCTGGACAACAGGACGCGCTACGCCCTCCACGGCCTGATCATAGAGAACCCGGGGCTGCACTACAACGCCATCATCCGCGAGTTCGGCCTCACGAACGGGGAGGCGGCCTACCACCTGAGCGTGCTCGAGCGCGAGGGCTTCATCCGGTCCGTGCGCGACGGCACGCTGCGCAAGTTCTACTCCACCACGACCAAGGTGCCGCGCGAGCACCGCGCCACGCCTGAGGAGATGCGCGACCGCATCGTGGACCTCGTCGACGGATTGCCTGGCATCTCCCAGAAGCAGATCGTGGACGAGCTGGGCATCGGCCGCACGCTCGCGGGCTACCACCTGGGCTGCCTCGTTACGGAGGGCTTCATCGAGGCGCGCCGCGACGGCCGGTTCACGGTCTACTACCCCACGCGCAAGCGCCGCGAGGGGCACGTGCGCCCGACGCTCCCCTCGGACGGGACGCACCTGGACAGCTCGGGCATGCACGACTGAGCCCAGCGAGCCCTCGACACGGCCGACCCGGCCCACCGTCTTCGACGGCGCCCCACGCCCTCCAGGGCCTGGCAAGGGCACGGCCGGTGCGCGCCCTGCCCCGTCCAGCATGATGCGACAAACCGCACCAATATCGGTTAATATACCAGGTACGGTGGGAAGGGCCGAAGATGTCGGAGGCGACGAAGATGTCCCACATGGTCCCGATGGTCGGCTCGATAGCCCACGCGGACAACCGGCCACTGATGTACTGCGTCGGCGGCTGCGACGCCCCGCCATCCTACCGTACGGGGCCCTCCCCCCTACCGCGCGCTCCATCGGCGCGCGCGCCCCGGCGCCGCCGGGGCTCCCCTCTCAGAGGATCCCTCAAGGCCATCGCGGCCGTGCTCGTGCACCTGTTCAAGGTCTGAGCCCGCGACCGGCCGGGGCCGCGCGTCCCTCCGGCCCCTCCCCCCCCCCCCCCCCCCCCCCCCCCCCCCCCCCCCCCCCCCCCC
>CAYGVT010000091.1:0-2231 GCA_964353355.1 uncultured Thermoplasmata archaeon
CGCCAGGCGAAGTCATGGTACCTGAATCTGAGCGGGAAGAACCGAGAGGCGCTG
The DNA here is from genome assembly GCA_964353355.1 of uncultured Thermoplasmata archaeon. GTDB lineage: Archaea > Thermoplasmatota > DTKX01 > DTKX01 > CAYGVT01. The sequence continues at coordinate 55 of CAYGVT010000091.1, forward strand.
GACAAGATGGGCTACAAGAAGCTCCTCAAGGAGGAGTTCGAGGTCGATCTACGAGTGTAGGGAGGAATCCCGAATCTGTTCAGGTCAGGAGGGATGAAGGATGGGACGAAGCCGTGGCCGCCGTTCAATTTCTTGGGAGCTTGATCCCGTTATGAGATTGGCGGCCGTCGACCCAGTATCTTGTGCTTCGAGCACGAAGGGAAGAATGTCGGGTTTCGCGACTCCGTCCCATCCTGACCCTCCATCGAGGGAGGTGGTCAGGACGTATATAGGGATAGACGCACATAAAAACACCTGCCACGCGACAGTGATGTCGCAGGATGGAACGATTGTGAGCCAGAAGAGGTTCGCGACGAGCGTGAAGTATCTCGAGGCCTTCGCCTTGAGCCAGCCAGTAGACGCCATCTACGCTATCGAGGCCGGGACGGTCACGAAACGCCTCTACTGGCACCTCAAGAAGATGGGGCGCACAGTGAAGATGGCCCATCCGACCGAGGTGAGGAGGATGATGGGCTCGAAGAAGAAGACGGATCGCTTGGACAGTGCCTTCCTCGCCGAGCTCCTCAGGATGAACCGGCTGCCGGAGGCCTACGTGCCAGAGCCGGAGGAGGACGAGAAGAGGCAGCTCCTCAGGTACAGGATGGACCTGGCGCACAAGTCCATCGCGATAAAGAACCAGGTCCACGCCCTCCTCGCCTCGTCCGGCGTGTCCACGAACTCCTTCACCGATCTGTTCGGGAAGTACGGCCGCGAGATGATGCGCACTCTGAGGCTCACGCGCCAGCAGCGATACCTCCTCGATAACTACCTCAGGCAGCTCGATCTCCTTGTCTTCCAGATCAAGGACACCGAGAGGGCCATCGCCAAGATGGCGCAGGCGGACCCGGCCGCGAGGACGATCATGCAGCTCAAGGGCATCGACTTCTATAGTGCCCTCGTCATCCTGACCGAGGTCGGGGACATTACACGGTTCCCGACCGCGAAGCACCTGACCTCGTACGCGGGCCTCGTTCCGAAGGTACACCAGAGCGGAGATGTAGCGAGGACGGGCCGAATCCACAAGGAGGGGCCGCGGAGGTTGAGGGCGATGATAGTCCGATGTGCCCAATGTGCCATCAGGGGACCGGGCAGGTTCCAGCGGTTCTACAAGCGCCTCGAGAAGCGCAAGGGCCATCAGAAGGCCATCGTGGCCGTGGCCAGGAAGATGCTCGCGATAATCTTCGTACTCCTCACGAGAGGATGCCAGTACGTCGAGATTGACGAGATGGGCGCGAGGAGGAAGATACGACGGATGGAGCGCATCGCGAAGGAGATACCCGATGTAGAGGTCGAGGAGACGTTGTCGGGCATTTCAGAAGAGACACGGGAAGTGTTAAGAGGTGAGGAAAGCAATACCTATGCTGGGTAGCCGGTTTTCAGGGAAGAAATTGACATTGGAGCATTTCGAATAACCTCCATCCGACCCATCCGGACCACATGGGGGCATCGTATACTTCTTCTTCTCACTTCGCCAACGATAAATCCGTGCCCATTTTTTCTTTTTTCCACGTTCCCGCCAGACAACCCCCGTGCCTCTGTCTCCCTCCCAACCGCCCCGTCGCCTCGTCCCCCCCACCTCCCCGACGTGCCAACGATCCCCGCCAGAGCACCTCCCCGCCCGTCCACCCCGCCGCCCCGCCCCCCCACGGGCACTGGTCCAAGCCTTACGCGTCCAAAGAGGCTCAGTGATGGAGTGGGTCCCAGAGGGCGAGGAGCTCGTTCTGAAGCGCCTCAAGTGACCGGGGAGTTGCCGGTCCCCTGGCCACCGGCAGTCCATTCGCAAGAGTACCTGGTTTGGCTCATCCGTGCTTGGTCTGCTGGGGCACGGAGAGCGTCATGAAGAATCCTAAACGGTCAATGCGAAGAAAGGGCCCATGGAGCCTAGGAGTTCGTCCGAGTAACTAACATTCCAGCGAAGAATTGAGCGCTCTTGCCTCTTCTCATCCTTGACTTGCTCGGTGAGCCCCTAACTCGCCCACCTGTTGACCTCGTACCATCGCAGCACGTTGTGCGTCGCGCACACGAAGTACCACTCGGCCCTCGTCGCCGTCTCCCCCCTCAGGAGGAACTGGCGGAATCCCCTGGCCTGCTTGATCTGGCCGATGGCGGGCTCGACGATGGCCTTCCTCCTCGAGTAG
>CAYGVT010000092.1:0-4999 GCA_964353355.1 uncultured Thermoplasmata archaeon
GAGCTACCGGCTCAGGGTCAGGAAGCGGGCGGGGCACGCCCCGCCCGTGAAGGAGCCGGCCGGAGGTGAAGCATAATCTTAATATGGGGGTGGGGAATATTCAACCGCCAAAAGTGGGGAATATTCGAGCGCCGTCTACACCCCCGACCGAGCGACGCTCCCCCACCTTCATCGCCCAGGCACATCCCGCCGCCACTTTCGCCCACCCCCCGCGCCGGGCTATATATATGTACTATACCATGTACTTCACCATGTACGACCCCCGACCGCGCCACCTACTAGTCGACCATCACCTACCCGCCCGCCAGGCCCCCGCGGTGACCCGCGTCTGGCTCCCCGACGACCCCCGCCCGGACCGTTCCCTGGACCTCTTCGTCTGGGGCATCCTAGGCGCCTCGCTGCTCTCGGCACTCCTCCTGAGGGACCCCCTCCTCCTCCTGCTGGCCGGAACCCTCCTCGTCGGGCTCGCGGTCCTGGTCGCGGCGGCGAGGTGGCAGGCGACCCGGCCCGGCAGGGCCATTGAGCGGGCCATCCGCGCCGTCGAGGATGGCGAGCACCCCCGGCGCGTCCTCGACGGGCTCCGTGTGGTGCAGCTCGCGGGAAGGCCACGGCTGAGGCTCAGGATAGCGGTGCGGTGCCTCGAGGCGTCGGGGAGGAGCAGGAGGCTGGAATGGGCATTGCGGCGGCAGGCCGTCATATGGCTCATTGAGGCCAGGAATGAGATATCTAAGGAGAAAGGAGCATGAGCATCGTATCTGGAACGAGTAGTGTGCGCGAGGTCGTGAACGAGGCAGTGGGGCCCATCCCCCCGGCGGTGCCGGGCGAGTTCGTCGTCCATTTGGGCACAGGGTGGGGCGGGTCTCTCCACGACCTAGCGAACGGGCTTGCGGTCTGGAGGGACGGGCCTGAGGCGGCCGTAGTTGTGCTGCTGGGCTGCCTCGATTTCATCGAGGTCGAGGCTACGGGCGTCGAGGAGTGCCGGAGACTTGTCGAGGGCCTGCACCGGCTGCGCGGGGTAATCATGACCGCTGGCATCGAGGCGGCGGGAGTGGGGCGGGGCGGGTTTCTTTAACCCAAGATCGATGTGCACCAGCATTCCCGAGGAGCCAATGGGAGTGCCCCTATCTCTGCAAAGTCGGCGCGCGTGTGCGCGCCGACCGCGCGAGCGTCGGTTATCTACATATGCTGATTATGATAAGACTAAACCATAATAGGCATTACTTTCTCTCGGACCCGGGTTTTCTCGACGCACGTCTTGTGTACAAAATGGCGAATGCCACTACAAGGACGATAATGACGACCGCCATTATCCACAGCATGAATGGATCATGTCGTGGCTGTTTCGTAGGCACATCCTTCTCCGGGATATCCCCATCGTCTAGTGGGACGTCAGGGCTTTCCACAGGGACGTCTATCTTCTTCGATTCAATGGTCCACTCGGAAAATACCGCGTCATCGCCATCCGAAACCTGCACAGCAATCACATAGGTCACGTTGGCCAAATATGGACAGTGGGCCACGCACGACGATGTGTCACCAGCCACAAAGCTCGCCACCGAGGAGGTCCATCGATACACCAGAGCATCACCGTCCGGGTCCATGGCCCCGATGTGGAACTCTGTCTCCGTCGCGTTATCGATCGAGATTGTGTGATTGGCTGGATAGGTGCTGGTTATGATAGGTGGACGGTTCACCACGTTCACCGCCCATTGGACCCTCTCGGAGCCGCAACGGCTCATGAGGTACACCGTCACAAGATGACCGCCACTGGTATTGAACTCTACAGTCCGATTGAACGGATCCTTCCCACCCAGCTCCACCTCGTCGTACAGCCAGTAGACAGAAAACGGGATTCCATCGGGGGACTGGACGTTGACGCCGAATCCCTGGACGGCACTCTTCAGCACAGTTAGGTTGGCCTCCCCGGGCATGTACGCAGTGATGTGGGGAGGCACGATTCTCCGGACCGTGATGGTCCAGCTATGGCTGACCTGCATGAATCCGTTGGTCACGGCCACCTCGAGCCTGTAAACGCCCTCTTGCTCTGCGATGAAGACGAAGGAGGAGAAGTCGTTCGGTACCAGCCCCGAGTTCAATGACCACCGGAACGCGAGCGGTCTTGCGAAGATGTCCCTGACATTGAAGAGGAATCCCACGGTCTCGCCGACCAACATGCCCATGTCTCCCTCTGGATAGCAGGATTCGACGATGAGGGTATCGTTCAATCTGTCAATCCGCACCGTCCGGATCTCCCTGTTGGAGTAGTCTTCATCGTCGGACGCTTCGAATACAAGGACGTAGTCGCCGCTCGGGACGGTATCGAGCTGGAACATCCTGCTCCATGGACCGATTCCCTCGATTATTATGTCGAGGCCCGGCATGCCATGGACGGAGGTCGTGACGTTCGCAATCCCGTCGATGTCATCGGTGATGCCGGACAGTTCCATAGACCCGGCTGTAACGGTGCCGTTCTCGGGCAAGATGACCTTGAGCGTCGGTGGGCTGTTATAGGGGACATACGTCCACAGCTCGCGGAGGTTGTTGTCCACCCTGTGCTCGAAGGGCCTCACATCCTCGATCAAGATCAGGAAATGGTTGCTGCCGCGTGGACACCTCCCAGCGAAAGAATAGTCCAGCACCATCCCAGGCTCGACGAGGCGTTCCGATTCATCATAGACCACAACAGGCAGTCGAGTGCCGTTGTCAAGGACCCTGAAGGCCGAGAGCGTGAAGCCTCGGCATCTCCCCCGCCCCATGTTGGAGACCTGGAAACCTATCGAGACGATGCGGTCGGGCAGGCTGGACTGATGCACCCTGACCGAATCGGCGTCGATGGTGAGGTCGGGTGCAAGGGGCGTTTGGCATGTATAATGGATGCGATTGAAGAAGCTATAGCTCTCGACCCACGCGAGGATGACGTCGCCCGTGGAATTCACACAGAACACGCCATATGGTAGGCTATCCCTAGAATCCATGAGGTACACGGAATATGGCTTGGAATTAAGGTCCGCGGGGAATATCCATACCGTCATTCTGATCAAAGATGAAGACTCATTCACCGGCTCATTGCCGATGACGTAAAGGCCTCCGGTATTGTTTACACCTGTCCAGAAATATGTTAGAAGGGTACGTGTCGACCTCTCAGCGACCAACGCGCCCTCTTGGGAGAAGGTGATGACCTGGGTCGTGATGGCACCATTGAAGATCAGGTGCAAACGTGAAGACGCATCGATTTCCATGCCCCAGTCGGACCAGTAATCATTAATTGGAGTGGCATTCAAAAGGGGTTTTAGGAATTGTAGTCGCGAGGAGGTCAAATCGTATATCCCGAAATAGAAATCGAGATACTCCTCTTCGGACCTTGTCCATAGCCTCCACGGGACCAGCCAGAGCTTATCATCATCATGCTGCACCATCACGCCTCGAAATATGTAATCAAGGTCCAGAATCTCCTCAACCCGTATCTCCAATGTCGAGATGTTGATTCTATACAACCAGAGGAGAGTATAAGGTGGAGAATAATCGTCGTGAGTTACCCACTGCCTGAGGAAGAGGATAGTATCGCCTTCGACATCCAGAAACCAGGATTGCGGACTACCGTAAGGAAAATCCTCGCCCATGTACTTCTTATCATAGTAATTGAAAAGATAATGCTTCTCGGTACCATTCTCCTTGTATAGGTAATATGCATCCGGACGGAATTCGTAGAACAAGAATGAGATAGTGCCATTGTACGCCATTGTTCCATAGAGAAGCGAATTGATTGGCACTTGAAATTCTACGTAGAACTCGAATGCTCGTAGGGTCGAATTGAATCTGGAGACGATCACTCGCTCGGGATTCGTTGTCCATGATGAGTTGTACACGCAATAGGAGAGGTACACGCATCCATCGACCGGATCTTTAAACAACCGGCTAGGCTCCTGATGGAGGGGTTCGCTCGTATCGACCATCTCAGGAGGCTTCCATTCATAGTTATCACCTGCAGAGGCATTGACTGATGACGTTAGTATGTATAGGATGACTATGACGACCATAGAAAAAATGACGTTGGACATGACATTCCTGAATGTATATGACGAGGGAGAAGGAAATACGATAACCTTGGATACATGATATGAGCTACGATTTGTCGATAGTCTTGGATATGGGCGAAGGACATGGGAATGGGGCATCGAAGACCTCCTCAAGGATTTTTCAAACCCAAATTGATAGGGGCAATCCACCTTTAAGAACATTACGATTCAAGGTCGACATTTAATATTGAATAAACCAGGAAGAAGTATCACCCAACTACCACCCCCCCCGTCCGGCGCCAGGCCCCGGCAATCGACCTCGAATGGCCTGTCACGGAGCCCGCCAAGATACCCCCCAGGCCAATCCCCACCGACTGGCCCCTCGCCGTCCCGGTGGCGGTGGCCGTCGCCACGGCGGCCGCCCTTGCCCTGCTTCCCAGCCCTCTGGACGAGCCCCTGCCCTGCACCGCCCTCGACCTCGCTACCGCCAGCCTGGCGGCCGCCCTCGCCTGGACCGCCATGGCCATCGTCCGCGAGGAGGAGCGGCTGAACGCCAGGGGCGAGACGCTCGTGCCTCGGAGGTGGAGGTATGATAGACGCGCCATCCTCCTGGGGACCGCCGGGGCCCTCGCGGAGGCCGTCGAGGGCCTCGAGGGCGGCGGGGACGTCGGGGACGTCCTGGGAGCCCTCCGGGAGGGCACGCGGCGCGGGGACGGGCTGCCGGAGGGGAAGGCAAGGCTATGCTACGATATCGCCCTCGACGTGCTCGGGGAGGGCGGGCGGGAGGATGGGGCATTGTGGTTGGGGGCGGCGAGGAGAGAGGTTCTTAGGGAGATGAGACGGTGAACGCGATAGCAGAACTTGGAACTGTGCGCGAGGTTGCGAGCGAGGCAATGGAGCCGGTCCCGCCGACGGTACCGGGCGAGTTTATCGTCCGTCTCGGCGCCGGGTGGGGCGGCGAGCTCCACGAGTTGGCGAACGCC
>CAYGVT010000093.1:0-1841 GCA_964353355.1 uncultured Thermoplasmata archaeon
ACCTGAATTTCGGGGTTTAAATACCCTCTAGCACCCAATTTTACGAGCCAGTAATCAGAGGCTTGTAGTCCCCATGTATATACTCCCCGCTAGGCCACGTAGCTTCTTATAGATGTAGTCCCATATGGGGACTACATGGCATTCCCTTACCGCGAACGGAGAGGCGGCAGCGTTTACGTCTACGAGTTGGAGAGCTATCGGGACGGAAAGAAGGTCAAGCACAGGAAGAAGTACAAGGGCGTCGAGAAGGACACTCCTGATGGCCCCGTCTTCATCCCCGCCAACAAGGACCTGTTGGAACGAATCATCCTCGCCGACAACGTCCACCTCGGCGACGTGGCGGCCCTGCACGCGCTCGCTAAGGAGCTCGGCCTTGCAACAGTCATCGACGAGCAATCCATCAAGGGAGGGGGCATCGCCTCGGGCGTCCAGCTCGTGCTGATGGCCATCAACCACGCGATCTCCCCGAGGAGCCTCCGAGGCTTCGCCTCCTGGTACGAGGACACGGCCCTCCCAACACTCTCCGGCATACCTCCCGAGAGGCTCAACCCTGACAACCTCTCCAGCGCCATGGACGGCGTGTGCAGGGAGGTCCGGGACGGCGACGAGGGCGAGGTCAGGGTCGTGGACAGGACGGGGGACATCTGCAGGGCGCTCGTCGATGTCTGGAGCGCCCTCTTCGACATCGAGACCGACGCGCTCTACTACGACATCACGAGCACCTACTTCGAGGGCGTGAAATGCATCCTCGCCAAGCTCGGGTACAGCCGCGACAAGAAGGAGGGCAAGGTCCAGATCAACATCGCGCTCATTGTGACCAGGAGGTGGTCGTTCCCCCTCTACTTCGTCGTGTACACGGGGGACACCCAGGACCAGGCCACGGTCAGGGACGTGCTGAGGACGCTGCGCTCGGAGTTCGGCATCAGGAACTGCACCATAATCTGGGACAGGGGCATGGTATCCGGGGCGAACGTGAGACGGGTGGACCGTGCCAAGCAGAAGATGGTGTGCGGCCTCAAAGGCCACGAGAGGGAGGTCAGGGAGGTGGTGCTCTCCGTTCCGGACGAGGAGCTGGTGAGGAGCGAGAACCTAGTGAGGCATCACGAGGACGGCGAGGACATCTATGCTGTGGCCATCGACAGGGAGCTGTACGGGAAGCGCCGGAGGGTGGTAGTGTACCTCAACACGCAGATGCAGCGGCAGGTGCGGGAGAGGCGCGAGCGCAAGCTGAGGAGCGCGCGCATCAAGCTGGGGCTCTACAGGAAGAAGCTCGATGAGGGGAAATACCAGAAGCATGGGCCCGTGGTGAGCCACGCGAGGGGATGCCTGAAGGGCGTCTCGAAGTACTTCAAGATGACGTACAACACGGGACCGGACGGGAAGATAACGATTGGCTGGAAGGAGCGGACGGACCGCATCGAAGTGGCGGAGCGGATGGATGGTAAGTTCGCCCTGATGTCATCCGACCTCACGTTGGACTGCCGGGGGATCGTGGACGCCTACTTCGGGAAGGCCGAGATCGAGAGGACGTTCCGCTGCATGAAGCAGGTGGTTGAGCTCCATCCGACGCGTCACTGGCTGGAGAACCGGGTGAAGGTCCACGTCTTTGTCTGCTACCTGGCATTCCTGCTCCTCCGGTCGCTAGAGTTCAAGCTCTACACGAAGGGGATGAAGATGTCAGCGCAGGCGGCCCTCGAGGAGCTCGGGAAGATCAAGCAGGGCGTGTTGATCGACCCGACTACCGACTACCGCGTGATCAAGGTAGCCAGATTGACAAATCGTCAGGAGATGCTCATCAAGGCACTTGGACTGTCTGGGTATATATGCTCCGAAACTTAGGT
>CAYGVT010000094.1:0-6153 GCA_964353355.1 uncultured Thermoplasmata archaeon
GGTCGAGAAGTACAGGTGGCCATCGAGGATCGAGGGGGCCCGCACGTTCTGCCCCGAGGTGCTGTGGCACGACTCCCAGGCGCTACCGTGGTCGGTCGAGCGGTAGATGTCGCCGGACCAGATGCCCCCGACGTACATCTCACCGCCGAACTCGACGAGCCCGAAGAGCATGGCCGTCGGGCTGTCCCACACGTGCGTGACTGTCACCTCCAGCCCCGAGGAGGTCGTCCACGCCTCCGCACCATCGGGAGCCAGCTGCCCTAGCAGTGGAATGCCACCGAGGACGATGACGAGCCCGACGAGGGGGCTCGCGACCCGCCTACCCAACTGCCCCTTTGACCTCATGACTGCACCACCCTTTCCTCCGCTCATGACACAGGCGCTCAGTTGATAAATGGGTTATGGTACTGATTCTTGGTTCGACCCCCCGGGCTCCTGGCCCTGGCAGCTTGGACCTCCCCCCTTATCAACGTTATGGTACGTTGGATTGATAACCCCGTTGCGACGGGGCGCTCCATGGACGCCCCGATGCTGGGGGTCGAGCAGATGCCCGGACGCGGACTTGTGGCCCGGCCAGGCCCACCCCGGAGATATCCGGCGCGCACGGGACCGTGGAGGGCCCGGCGGGCGGCCAGGACCATGGGTTCCGCGGCGCGGCGTCGGGTTCATAAGCCGCCCGCCCCATCCCTTCGCGCATGTGCGGCCGGTTCGCGCTCTGGTCCCTCATCCGCGCGCTCATGGAGGAGTTCGACCTCGAGGAGGCGGAGCTCGAGCTGCGGCCGAGGTGGAACATCGCGCCCACGCAGCGCGTGCAGGTCGTGGCCCGCCGCGACGGCGCCAACCGGCTCGTGGAGATGCGGTGGGGGCTCATCGCGTCCTGGTCCAAGGAGATGCCGTCGGGCGCGCCCATCAACGCGCGCTCCGAGACGGTCGCGGAGAAGCCCACGTTCAGGGTCCCGTTCAGGAGGCGGCGCGTGCTCGTGCCCGCGGACGCCTTCTACGAGTGGCGCAGGGCGGGCGGCGGCCGAAAGGTCCCCATGGCCATAGGCCTCAGGTCTGGCGCGCCGATGGCCCTCGCGGGCATCCACGACGTGTGGCGCCCCCCCGGCGGGCCCGGGGTCGAATCGTTCGCCATCATCACCACCACTGCCAACGAGCTCATGGCGCCCATCCACGACCGCATGCCAGTCATCGTGCCCAGGGACAGGAGGGCGATGTGGCTCGACCCCGAGGTGCAGGACCCGTCCGGGCTCAAGGCCGTGCTCGCGCCCTACCCCGCCTCCGAGATGGAGGCGCACCAGGTCTCGACGCGGGTCAACTCGCCCGCCAACGACGGGCCCGAGCTGGTTAAGCCCGTGAGGGGCCCGCTCTAGGCGCGCATCCCGGTGCGCGGGGCCAAGCCCCACGGTCGGGAGCCGTTCGTCGGACCCTGGGGTGGGCGGGACCGGCCATCGACCACGCGCATGCGGGAGGGCCGACGGAGATGGATGTGGGGGCGAAGGTCCATGGGGTGGCCGTGATGCGCGCCCCGGCGGTCCTGAGGACCTCCCGATGGCGCGATGGACACGGTCGAACAATAGGTTTATCATCCGGTCCGTGAATATTATTCCTCACCGAGCGATTGTGAGGATAGAGCACTCTATCGAAAGGGAGGAGGAGGGTTGGATGGCCAGGACGATACAGGAGATCAGGGTCCCCAGGGGCGTCGACGAGGTTCGGAATGTCGTCGGAGGATGGTTGAACGCCAACGAGTTCAAGGTGCTCGAGTGGCAGGCAACGGGCGCCGTCTTGACACATTGGCACGTGGGCGCGAGATGGAAGCTGACGCCACGCCAGGGATGCATCGTCGCGATAGCGTCGACGGCCATGAGCAACGCGGTGGCAATCGAGGCCACGCTGGTGCCAGAAGGTGGTGGCACGCTGGTCCACGCTGAGTTCTACGTCCCCCCGACAGGCATGCCCGTGACGTTGACGAAGGAGATGGACGTCGCCCAGGATGCGGTCAACGCGATGATCCCCCGGAGGAGAGGCTATCAGCTGATGGTGAGCTTCATGCAGACCCTCGGCCAGATGGGTGGCGCCCCATATGCGGCGCCCGGGGCTCCCCAGCCGATGCCCCAGCAGGCCCCGGGCGGTGGCCAAGCGCCGATGCCCTATGCGGGCGGTCCTCCCGCGCCGCAGCCTCCGGCCCAGGTCGCGCCGCAACCCCTGTACCAACAGATGGCACCGCAGCAGCACCCTCAGTATGCCCCCCAGCCGGCCGCGCAGCCGATGCAGGCCCAGCCACCATCGACCACGCAGACGCAGGCGCTCATGCCCCCGCAACGGGCATCACAGGCCCCGTCGCAGATGCCTCAGCCGAATGCCGGGGCGCAGCCCCAGCAGGCCGCTCCGCCCCAGGTGTTCTTCTGCATGCACTGTGGGATGCAGCTGACCTCCGCCGCGAAGTTCTGCGTGAGATGCGGGAAGCAGACGGTCCTTCCAGATTGATGGGATACCGCGGCACGAGTGGCCACCGTCGGTCCTGAAGGCCTCATGGAGCCCCCCCCACGGGGCGGTCCCAGACAGCAAAACATATTTGGACCCCGACCGCCATGCGGCCCCTGCCCCCCCAGGGGGAGGCTGCATCAATGGGCATCCAGTACGTGCTCGACCACCCTTGCCGGCCCAAGACGGAGCTCGGCGAGGAGCACCTCATCAACCTCGTGAAGGTCGCCCGCAAGCACCAGCCCGTGAAGGGCGTCGCCAACGTGGAGAGCGCCATCATGCTCGACGTGCCCTCCGAGTACGGCGGGACCACGGGCGTGGACGACGCGGTCCGCAAGGACATCGCGGCCCTCGATTACTACATATCGGACTGTATGAGCTGCCCCGCGAACGTCTCCTCGGAGGGCTCCGGCGGCGGCGTTGCCTCCGCCTTCGGGTGCATCTACGAGATGCAGTACCCCATCACGGGCTTCATGGAGGACGTGCTCATGTACACCGCCTTCGCCGCCATCGAGGACCCCAAGGGTAACCCCGGCTACAGGATACTGAGCGGCGTCCTCAAGGTCCATCCCAAGGGCCGGACCACGCCCGCCCACCGGATACGCAAGATGGGCACCGACTACTTCGAGCGCAAGGCCCCCAAGGAGGCCAAGGTCGAGCTCGACGGCAAGAAGGTCCACATCGACACCGACCACCTGGTCACGATCCTCATGACCGGCCCGGTGCCCCCGCAGGCGGGCTTGGCCGTCTCGACGATGCTCGAGCGCGGCGTGGAGCGCGCCAAGAAGGGAGGCATACAGGATTCCCGCGTCTCGCTGCCCCTCATGAAGGTGTGCGCGCTCACGAAGGCCGGCAGCAAGCTCGGCAAGCAGGTGAAGATCACCTACTGACGGCGCGCAGGCCGGATCGCGCGACGCGGCGCATGGCATCCCACCCCTTCCAGCGGTGCGTCCGCTCCTGCAGCAGACGACGGGCCCCAAAAAGTGAGGCATGGTCCTTGGGGCGGTACTAGACCACATGCTCCGCCGGAAGCGGAACAACCACGAGGGTCAGTCAGGGGTGTTTCTTGGGGTCCCGTCGCAATGTCATGGGGCGGGGGCGTAATATAGCCCGGGTGCACGGTTCTCGCCCCGTATACTCAGAAGGGGAGATTCACGCCCATATCGCCTCGCGGACCGCGCCAATATCTATGGGCCGCCCCACCCCCGCCACCGCCCCAATCCGCCCCGGGCCCCGGGGGCCCCCGTCGCGGGCTCAGGCGGCGCCGCCATGGCGGAGCATGTACTGGTTCTTGTCCTTGAGGGGCTTGAAGCCGAAGTGCTCGTAGAAGCCCTTGGCCTTCCTGGTCGCCACGACCAAGTCGATGCCCCCGAGCGCGGGGTGCGCGAGGATGCACTCGAGCATCCACCCGCCCAGGCCCTTGCCCTGGAACTCTGGCAGGACGAACACGTCCTCGACCGTGCCGAAGACCGCGAAGTCCGTGATGACGCGGGCGAAGCCCACGGTCCGGTCCCCGTGGAGCAGCCCGAAGGAGAGCGACCGCTCCATGGCCAGCTGCACCACCATGCGGGACCGGCCCTTGGCCCAGTAGGACTGCGAGAGGAAGGAGTGCACCGCGTCCACGTCGATGAGCGACATGTCGTCGACGACCGAGAAGGCGCCCTTGGTCCACCGCATGGGGGACCGCTATGCTGCGCGGAGTAATGACCCTTGCGGCGCAGGCCCCTCGCTGGCGGCCGACCGGCTCGCCGCGCGCGCCGCCATAGCCTGGCCCTCCTCCTGGTCGCCCCGCTGCCCTCACGGGTGCAACTCGGCGTCGGCCACCTCGCGGCTTGGACCGCTGGAGATCGATGGTGGGCCGCAATCGATCCCGCGCGGTGATCCAAGCCCCTGGAGCATCCCTCGACCAGGAGGGAATGCGTGCCTCGCGATTGGCGGGGAGGAAGCAATTGGTAATGCCATTACACAATATTTAAATAATCATTTGTAATAATAATACAAAATATTTAAATAGCCATGTGACAATCTGAATTGCATGGAACGTTACAACCCGTGGTGGTCCGGCAACCCGGACACGGGCTATCTAGGGTGGACCCAGCAACCCGTGCGATGGGTCCCCACCATCGTCGACGAGGTGCCCCTCGAGCCCTTCTCCCTCCACTTCCTGACCGGGCCCCGGCAGGTGGGCAAGACCACGGCGCTGAGGCTCCTGGTCAGGCGGCTGCTCGACGGGGGGCGGGACCCGAAGTCCGTCTTCTTCTACTCCTGCGACGAGCTCACCGACCACCTCGAGCTGGGCGAGGTTCTCGACGGCTACCTGCGGTCGAGGGAAGCCTGGGGCGTGTCCTCCAGCGTGCTGGTCCTGGACGAGGTGACGTACGTCGAGGAGTGGTGGAGGGCCGTCAAGTCCAGGATTGACCAGGGCCTCCTCAAGAGGGACGTTTTGATGGTCACGGGCTCCCTCAGCGTGGACATCCTGAGGCAGAAGGAGCGGTTCCCCGGCAGGCGGGGCCACGGCAGGGACATGGTCCTCCGGCCGCTGGACTTCGCCTCGTACTGCCGGGTGCTGGGCGGCCTCGAGCCGAGGAGGGGACCCCTGGACGACCTGGACGAGGCATACGCCGCCAACAGCATGTTCTCGGACAGGCTGAGGCCCCTCTTCGACCGGTACATGCTCTCGGGCGGGTTCCCGCCGGCGATCCAGGACCTGCACAGGTTCGGGAGGGTCTCCACGGAGACCCAGAGGACTTGCATGGACTGGATGAGGGGCGACTGGGGCAGGGCCGGCAAGAGCGACCGGTACATGAAGGAGGTCCTCTCCTACCTCGCGAGGGCGCGGGGCACCCCCATCAGCTGGAACGGCATCGCCACCGAGACGAGCATCGACTCACCGCACACGGCGAGGTCCTACGTCGAGGTGCTCGAGGGCATGTACGCGGCGCTGGTGCTGCACAACCTCAGGCCCGACGGGAGGGTCGAGCACAGGAAGAACAAGAAGGTCCACCTGACGGACCCCTTCATCATGACCCTGGCGGCGGACTTCTGCGGGGAGGAACTCTCGCGCGAGTGGGCGATGGAGGCCGTCGCGGCGTCGCACGTCGCCCGCGCGGCCGACGCCTTCTACTGGCGGGGGAAGACGGAATGCGACGTCGTGGCCCTCGTCGGCGGACGCCACATCGGGTTCGAGGTCAAGACCGGCGTCAAGCGGTGGAGGCCCCCCTGGCACATAAGGAAGTCCTACCTGCTGGACAGGGACAGCATGCCGGCCTACCTCTGCGCCATGTAGCCGCCCCCGCGCCGGGCGCGGGCAAGCGCGGGCGCGCCATCCCCCCCATGCGGCCACCGACCTTCGCGCGGCCGCCACCCGGAGCGCCGCGCGCGCCGCCATGGCCTGGCCCTCCTCCTGGTCGCCCAGCTGCCCTCTTAGCCGGAGAAATGGGCACGCATCCCTGGGCGCGGGGCCCGCCAATCCTGCGCTCAACCCATCAGCCCCGACCAGGAGACCTCCCCAACGCAAGCTATATCAACAGATTGCGCCGCTAGGCTCCCCTTCGAGGGTCGGGTCCCATGGGCGGGAAGTGCGCTCGTGCCACCGTCGTCGCGTGCCTGATGCTCCTCTGCTGCCTCACCGCGCTCGACGGCCTCGACGGGGGCGGGATGGCTCGG
>CAYGVT010000095.1:0-29480 GCA_964353355.1 uncultured Thermoplasmata archaeon
GCGGCCGTGAGCCGCAGCGTCACGTTGATGTTGGTGCCCTCGACCGCGGTCTCGATGTGCCTGATGTCGACCTCGCCAATGCCGGGCACTGGCGTCGTCATATCGACCTTCACGTCGCTCGCGGGGTCGTCCAGCGAATCGGTCCAATCCACCGCCGCGGAGACCCTCATGGCACCGAGGGAGAGAACGATCGCACAGACCAGCGCGACGAACCTGACCTTTGGGTTCACTACCAATCACCCTGAGCGCTTACCTGCCTTCCCCGTAATAAGCATTGCCCCCCGCGGTCAGGACGCGTCGCGGCCGCGGGAGGCGCGACGGATGCGTCGGGGGGAACGTCCGCGATGCCGGGCAGGTGATGGCCGCGGCGACCGCGGCGTCCCGTCGGGAAAGGTTATACGTCCTTACGTACTACAAGGGCCGATGGCGGACCTGTCGCAACCGCTGAAGCCTCTTTTCGAGCCCGCTTCCATAGCGGTGGTGGGCGCGTCCAACGTCGAGGGCAAGGTCGGCTTCTCGGTCGTGCGCAACTTAAAATCCTCCGGCTACAAGGGCCCCATCTACCCCGTGAACCTCAAGGAGGGCGAGGTCCAGGGCATCAAGGCCTACCCCAGCCTCCTCGACCTCCCCGGCGACGTGGACATGGTCGTCGTGTGCGTCCCTTTCCAGTTCGTGCCCGACGTGATGGAGCAGGCGGGCCGGAAGGGCGCGCGCACCGCGGTCATCATAACCGCTGGCTTCTCCGAGACGGGCAAGGAGGGCAAGGAGCTTGAGCTGCGCATCTCGGAGACCGCCAGGCGGTACGGCATGCGCATGCTCGGGCCCAACTGCCTGGGCGTCGTCAACACGCACCATCTCATGAACGCCACGTTCGCCTCCCGCACGCCCCGCACAGGCGAGCTCACGATGATCTCCCAGTCCGGCGCGGTGTGCGTGGCCGTGCTCGACTGGGCCGAGATGAACCACGTGGGATTCTCCAAGTTCATCTCGGTGGGCAACAAGCTCGACATCGAGGAGTCCCACCTCATGGACTACCTCAAGGACGACCCCACGACGGGGCTCGTGATGATGTACATAGAGGGCATCCGCTCGGGGCCCGAGTTCATCGAGGCAGCGAGGCAGGCGAGCCGGACCAAGACGGTCCTTGCCATGAAGGCGGGCCACACGGCCGCGGGCGCCAAGGCGGCCTCCTCGCACACGGGCGCCATCGCGGGCTCGGACGCGGTCTTCGACGCCGCCTTCCGCAAATCCGGCATCTTGCGCGTGCGCGAGCTCACGGAGTTCTACGACTTCGCCAAGGCCTTCACCCAGCTCCCCCTCCCCAGGGGAGGGCGCGTGGCCATCGTCTCCAACGCGGGCGGCTTCGCGGTCGTGGCGACCGACGCCGTCGGCGACCAGGGCGAGCTCTCGATGGCCTCGTTCACGAGGCCCACGCTGGAGCTGTTCCAGCGCAGCCTGCCCGCCGAGAGCAACATCTACAACCCCGTCGACGTGCTCGGCGACGCCAAGCTCGACCGCTACCGCATGGCCATCGAGGCCGCGCTCGCGGACGGCAACGTCGACGCGGTGCTCGTCATCGTGGCCCCGGTCGGCACGACGATGGTCGGCACGATCGCGGAGTACGTGGCCGGCCTGGGGGAGGGGCTCACGAAGCCGGTGTGCATGTGCCTGATGGGCGGGGCCGACATGCAGGAGGGCTTCCGCATCCTGCGCGAGAGCCGGGTCCCCAACTTCGACTCCCCCGAGCGCGCCGTGCGCGTGCTCGCGGGTCTCGCGAGGTCCGCCAGGAGCAGGGCCGCGCCCCCGCCCCCGCCCCCTGTCCGGGTAAGGGGCGACAAATCCACGGTGAGGGCCGCGTTCAAGAGGGTGCTGGCCCAGGGCAGGCTGCAGATGTCCGAGGACGAGGGCTACGAGGTGCTCAAGGCCTACGGCATCCCGGTGGCCCCGATGAGGCTCGCCACGTCCGCGGACGAGGCCGCGGCGGCTGCCAGGGAGCTGGGCTTCCCCGTGGTCCTCAAGGTCGCGTCGGCCGACATCGCCCACAAGACCGACGCGGGGGGCATCATCGTCGGCCTCGCCACGGCGGAATCGGTGCGCGACAACTACAGGTACATGATGCGCACGGTCGCCGCCCGCATGCCGCGCGCGCGCATCGACGGCGCCGTCGTGCAGAAGATGGTCAAGGGGCGCGAGGTCATCGTGGGGGTCACGCGCGACCCGACCTTCGGGCCCGTGGTCACCTTCGGCCTCGGGGGCATCTTCGTCGAGGTCCTCAAGGACGTGCAGCAGCGCGTGGCGCCCCTCACCAGGGAGGACATCACGGGAATGATCACGGGCATCCGCAGCTTCCCGATCCTGGCGGGGGCGAGGGGCAAGCGCCCCGCCGACGTCAAGGCGGTGGAGGACATCATCGCCAGGGCGACCCAGATAGTCCTCGACTTCCCGGAGGTCCAGGAGCTGGAGGTAAACCCGCTCCTGGTCTGCGACGAGGGCGAGGGCGCCTGGGCCGTGGACTCGCTCATGACGCTCAAGGGGGTTTCCAAGTGAGGTCAGTGGTCATCGCAGGCGTGGGCAGGGAATCGGGAAAGACCGTCGTGGCGCTGGGGCTCGCGCTCAACTCAAAGGGGCACGTGGAGTACGTCAAGCCCATCCGCGACCACCTCAAGAAGGAGGCGGACAGGCTCTACGAGCGCGACGCGGAGCTCGCGTCCCGCGTGCTGCACATCAAGGAGCCCTTCGAGGACATCAGCCACTACGACTACGACGTGGCCAAGCGGGCGGACACGAGGCCCCTCATAAAGGAGCTGCACAAGCGCGCCAAGCGGTCCGACCTGCTGCTGGTGGAGGCGGGCGAGCACGCCGAGACGGGCCACTGCCAGGGCATCTCAGCGTTCGACCTGGCAAGGGAGCTCGGCGCGCCCCTCCTGCTCGTGACGGGGCCGGCCTTGGCGATGCTCGACCGCGTGCTCATGCTCATCGAGTACGCGCACCACGAGGGCGTGGACGTGCTGGGCGTCGTGGTCAACAACGACCGCGACGGCAAGCTCGCGCGCCTCCTCAAGGCGCACCACGTCCCGATGCTGGGCGCCATCCCCTTCGAGCCGAGCCTGAGGTACTTCCGGGTGCGCGAGATACTCGACGAGGTCGGGGGCGAGTGCGTCGCGGGGGCCGAGGGGCTCGACCGCGTCGTCGAGAACATAGTCATCGGCGCGATGACCGCGGAGGTGGCCCTCCCGCTCATGCGCCGCATCCCGAGGAAGTGCGTCATCACGGGCGGCGACAGGTCCGACCTGCAGCTGGCCGCCCTGTCCACGGACGTGTCGTGCCTTGTGCTCACGGGCGGCCTCCGCCCATCGTCCCAGGTCATGGCGGAGGCGCACGAGAAGGGCGTGCCGGTCATCGTCGTCGCCGCGGACACCTACACGGCGACAGAGAGGTTCGACCGCCTGCAGGCGCGCATCAACCCCGACGACGAGGAGATGGTCGCGCGCGTGAGGGCGCTCGTGCGCAAGAACGTGGACCTCAAGAAGGTGTACGGGAAGTAGCGCGCGTCTCTCGCGCGGTACATCACGCCCTGGCCAGCCGGACCGTCAGGACACCGCCCGAGAGGTCCACCGTCGCGCGCGTGGCGTCGACGGGGACGGGCAGTGCCTGCGAGACGTGCATGGGGCACGTCGAGGGCGCATTGAGCGGGACGGGGCTGGTGTCAACGACCTCCCCGACCTCGACGTCCAAGCTGAGCACGCCGTTCTCCACGACCCATCTCACGCGCAGCCGATCATCGGTCCCGACGTCCGCCCTCGCCACGAGGCCGTCTGGTTCTTCCACCACTTCGATGGATGCCGAGAAGGGGGGCGGCGTCGGCTCCTCCCAGAGAGTGTAGGACCCGACCGCTCACGGACCGCTGGCTATCGACGCGAGTGTCGCACTCTCGATGGCGCTCAGGATGTCCGACAGCCTCACCTGGTCCATATCGGTCCCTTCCAGGTCATCGAGGCACTCGACCTGTGCCTCCAGACGCGCATCGTCCTCAAGGTCCGTGGGGGGAAGGGCCGGAGCGGTGGGTGGCGGAGGAGGTGTCCCCCTTGGGGGGGCTGGGGGGCCTTTGCCCTTGACGACCCGCCTCAGGAAGAGCGAGAGGGTCAGGATGATGAGGCCTTGCGTGGGGTTCATGGCCCCACCTTGAGCATCCGCACGGAGAGCCATCCGTTGCTGAGGCTGGCCTTGGCGGTGCCGGCGTCGAACGGCCCCGGCATCCGCGAGGTCATCCAACCCTGCGCGGCCCCGGGGCCGCCCTGCTGCCCGGCCCACACATGGACCGCCTCGGCGTCGGCGTGCCACCTGACGCGGGCCCAGTCGTCGGTCCCGACCCACGCGAGCGCCTCGTAGTGGTCGCCGCGGTCGAGCACGCTCAGCGTCGGGGGGGCAGCGGCCGCAGCCTGCGTCTGGGGGGCCGGGTACGGCGCCGATGCGTACGCGCGGGGGCGGGCGGTGGGGGCTAAGGTGTGGAGCGTGGTCGAGACCAAGTCGCCGGCGGCATTGACGATGCCGTCGATGCCGTCCGCGGGTGGTCGCGTATGCTGGTACCCCTGCGAGGGGGACCCGTGCGCTGAGTAGGCCGCAGTGGGATAGGGGGTCGCGGGCAGCGAGGAGGAAGAGGGCGCCATCCCCGCGGCGAGCTCCCTCTGCCTGGACGCGGCGACGAACAGGAAGACGGCGCCGATGACGAGCAGCACGATGCCGCAGATGGCAACGACGGCGGTGAGGGTGGCGTCGAGGCGCGCGAACAGCAGGAGCACGGCGATGGCGAGCAGGGCGGCGCCGACAGCGACACCCATCATCCCGAGAAGCGAGCTTGCGTTCCTCGAGGCCTCTGGGTCGTTGTCATCGACCGAGTCCTTGAGAAGGACCTTGGCTACCTCGAACAGAAGCTCTCCCTCGCCCATGCGTGCCAATGGTCAGTGGCAATTAATATACCTTGCCAATGTGGACATGGCGCGCTCGAATCCCCATCACCCCGTCACCCTTTTATCCCCTGAGCGCGTTCGCGGGCCCAGAAGGAGAGGTGGGCCAGTGAAGGTCGGCGACGTGCGGGTGTGCGTGCTGCGCATCGAGGGCACGAACTGCGAGGAGGAGAGCTTCCACGCCTTCAACCGGCTCGGCGCCGATGCCGAGTTCGTCCACCTCAAGCAGCTCGAGAGCAAGAAGTCAGGCGACGCCCGCTCGCTCGAGGACTACCATATCCTCTTCGTCCCCGGTGGCTTCTCGGCGGGCGACTACGTGCGCGCTGGCGCCATCTTCGCGTCCCGCATGCGCAGCGCCGTGCGCAAGGACCTGGCCGCCTTCATCGAGGACGGCAGGCCCGTGGGCGGGGTTTGCAACGGGTTCCAGGTGCTCGTCGAGCTCGGCGCGCTGCCCGGCTTCGAGGGCCCGGTGTCGGACGTGCCGCACGCGGTGCTCGCCACCAACGACTCCAACAGGTTCGAGTGCCGTCCGACGCTGCTCAAGGTCGAATCGACGCGCAGCCCCTGGACCTCCGCCTACGAGAAGGGCCAGGTCATCCAGGTGCCCTCCGCGCATGCTGAGGGCAAGTTCATGCTGCCCCAGGAGAGGGAGGCGGAGCTGCTCGGGCGCCTCCGCGCCAAGGACCAGATCGCCTTCCGTTGGGTCGACCCCAAGGGCGCCTACGCCGGCTACCCGTGGAACCCCAACGGCTCGGTCGACAACATCGCGGGCATCTGCAACGAGGCGGGCAACGTCATGGGCCTCATGCCCCACCCCGAGCGCGTGTTCTTCCGCACCCGCATGACCGACTGGACCCGCGAGAGCCAGGTCGGCGCGGCCGGAAGGGGGGACCAGGGCCCTGGCAGGCCGTTCTTCCAGGGCGTGCTCGACTACGTGAAGCGGAAGTACTGAGCCCCCCCGGGACATGGGGGGAGCGTAAGGCCATCCCCGAGCACGCCTCAAAGCTCGATCTCGAAGCCGTACGTCCTCTCCGGCCATACCTTGTGGACCTTGCTGACCAGGTCCTCCGTGAAGCTCCCGTCCTGCAGCAGGCCATAGGTGCGCCTCGGGACCGTTGTGAGGGCCATCACCGCGCCCGGCCGCTCGCGGTCGTCGAGGAAGTCCGTCTCGAGCATGAACCGGTCGCCCTTGGCGGCGGCCTCCCTGCAGAACGTGCGCGAGGCGAGGATGCTGGGCATGAGCCCGAAGTTCTCGTGCGGGAGGATGAGCGGCGGGCAATAGTGCTTGACGACGCGGCCCGGGTCGAGCCCCGCGGTCCGCGCGCGCGTCGCGATGTCCTGGCAGACCTCCGGAGTGGTCGATTCGGTGTGGACCACGGCGGCGCAGCCGAGCCCGTGGGCGAGCTCGAGCGCCCGGTCGAAGAGGCGGTTGGCCGCGGCCATCACGTCATCGGGCACCTCGAAGTGCGGGCGGCCGACCTCGCCGAGCGCTGCCGCCCTCACCTCGGCGACCAGCTCGGCCGACTCCTCGATGCCCGCGAGCACGAGGGCCTCGGCCTCGGCGAGCGGCATGCCGTTGCCCACGTGCTGGACCAGGTCGACCGGGTGGGGCGCGACCGCGGCCCAGGCCTTGACGGGGGTCTCCCGTCGCACCTCCTCGGCGAGCGCGCACGTGGCCTCGAGCGAGGCGCGGTAGGCCTCCCTGGAGGTCGGGAGGGCGGTAAAGTCGGGCTTGTGCACGACGACGAGGTGCGTGCCGCCCGCGCGGTGGAAGGCGCGGACCGCGTCGAGGAAGTCACCGCGGCGGTCCAGGTGGCAGTGGTCGTCGAGCACCGGGAAGGCGTGGGCGGCCGGGATGATCTTGGCCACGGGTCGGCTCACCCGATCTGGACGTTGACGTAGGCAATCTCCGAGTCGGTCCCGTAGGCGTCCTTGATGACCAAGTAGGGCTTGCCGTCCACGGGGTCAGGGAACTCGGAGGTGTAAATCACCGTGAAGGTCTTCACTTCGTCCCAGGTCCCCTCCTTCTCGCCCAGCGAACCTCCCTGGCTGTTCGCACCGTAGGACCAGTAGACGTAGAGGTCCGCCTTGGGCCCGTCGTCGAAGGACCGCGTGGCGTCCAGCGTGATGCTGCGCTTGGTGAGCGACAGCACGTACGGGTCGCCCCCGTGCGTGTCGGCGTAGGGCCGGTCGTTCATGAGCATCTGCTGGGTGTTGGTGATGGTCCGAAACGGCGAGCCGGCCTTCGCGATCGCCTGCTCGTAGCGGACGGTGATGTCGTAGATGCCCGGCCCGAGCTTGGGCCGGATGTAGCCGTCGAGCGCCTCGGTCTTGTTCGACGGGAGGCGCTCGGTCTGCGTCTGCGTGCCGAGGACGAAGTCGACCTTGACCTCGGAGGGCCTCGGGGTCCTGGTGTTGCGGTTCTGCAAGACCTTGATG
Organism: uncultured Thermoplasmata archaeon; assembly: GCA_964353355.1. Taxonomy (GTDB): domain Archaea; phylum Thermoplasmatota; class DTKX01; order DTKX01; genus CAYGVT01. Next base: position 7,404 of record CAYGVT010000095.1, read on the forward strand.
TTGACGGGCCCGCTGTGCTCGTTCACGAGGTTTATCCAGTAGGTGCCGTTCTGCGCGTGGTCGACGGTGCCCGTCCACTCCTGGTTCTCGGGCACGGGCGTGCTGGAGAGCATCACGTCGTTCCCCGCGACGGATTTGAAGAACACCCTCGCCGTCACATCGCCGCCGGCGAACGTCTCGACCTTGTAGGTTGTGCGGGGTTGCTTGGTGATGTCCACGAAGCCCAGGTTCCACGAGAAGAACTCGGTGGGGTCGATTGACTCGGACCACCAGTGCTCGCCGGTCATGAAGGTGATGGTATAGCTCCAGGCGCAGTGGTAGGGCTGGAAGCCTGGCTGGTTGGTGTTCGTGGTGTTCGCCGCGTAGACCCCGAGCTCCTCGGCGAGCATGTCCAGCTCGTGGTAGTACCGCGCCACCCTGCCCTCGTGGTTCAGCCTGAACTCGTAGCGCCCGTTCGCCGTCGCGAAGCTATCGAGCGTGAGGAACTGGTTGAGCAGGTTCTTCTCGAAGTGCGCCTTGCCCGTGTAGACCTGCTCCCCGTCCTCGTCGTAGATGGTGAGCGGCACGTCACCCGTGAACGCCCTGCCCTCGCCGGACACCGCCCCGATGATGTAGACGCCCTGCCGCTCCGCATCGTCGGGCGACACCATGTCGATGCGCACGTCCTCTATCCTGGGCGGGCCCAGGAACCAGTAGATTGCGACCGAGGTGGGCACGATGATGATGAGCGCGAGCAGGACCGCCGTTATCGCCCTTCGACGCTCCATGCGACAACCTCCTGCGTTCGGCGCCAAGGCGCCGGTACATGCCGAGGGACTAGAGCCTCCGGTGCGAGACCAGGTCCTTCCTCCGCTTCACGATGACCGCGATGCCCGCGAAGGCCAGCACGGCCAGGAACGGGTCGAAGCCTGGCTGGTTGAAGCCCCTCATGTAGATGGACAGCGAGTACTCCTGCGAGTAGAGCAGGTTGTTGTTGCGCGCCTCTGCCGAGCTGACCTTGAGCGTCACCAGCACCAGGTCGCGCGCCCACAGGCGGAAGCCCTGGGGCGTCTGGACGGTGATCTTGATCTGCGCGTACTCCTCCTGCTGGATGTCGATGGAGGTCCTCTCGATGATGACGTTGAACTCCTTCTTCAGGAGGTCCTTGGAGTTCGTGACCTCGAGCTCGAAGGAGTCCATGCCGTTGCCCTCGTTGTAGATGTTGACGGTGTTGTAGGTGATGTCGCCGGGCTTCACCTCGCGCAGGGGAGTGTCGGCGCCGATGGAGAGCTTGAAGTACTGCCCGACGGTGATGACGGCGTTGGCCGTCGCGGTCGCGACGGGCATGCCTGGCGCCTTGGCGGTGCCGGACACGATGAGCTGGCCGACCTCGAGCGCGGACGTCTTCGGGGGCACGACGACGGTAACGAAGAACGCCTGGGGCTGCATGTTGGTGAAGACCATCGTGGACGGAGAGACGATGGCTGGCCAGATGCAGGAGGCGGAGAGCGTGACCGTGACGCGCTCGAGATTGCCCGAGAACTTCTCGACGGTGGCGTTCCCGCCGAACATGACGGGCCCGTTCTGGGAGTTCGTGACCCTGGCCTCGAGCTGCGTGGGCACGAGGGACAGAGTCAGCACTGGCACGGGGTTGAGCGCCGCCCCGGCCTCGTCGGCCACCATGTGGCCGGGGACCGCGAACGCGGCGAACACGCTCGTGAGCATCAGGGCCACCAGTATGGTGGCGCGCAGCCCGCTCCTAGCACCGTCCATTTGACTTCACCTTCTGGTCGGCCGAGTATTGGCGATACCGTATTTAACGGTTGCCGTTTCGTCGGACCGTCTGGAGGGCACCGCGCGCGCACGTGGCGCGCCGCGCCCACCGTACCTCCCCTTGCACTTGTGGTATATTAAGTAGTGTGGTAGTGGAGTTTGACGGTCTGGATGGTTCACTGCAGCCGCATAGGCGCCGGCATCTGGGGGAGGCGCGGCTCCCCGGGCGCCTCCTCCTCGAGGGTCTCGGCCGCCGCAGCCCCCTCCTCCTCGGCGAGCAGGCTCGCGCCCTCGACGGGGAACACGAGCGTCTTGGACCCCACGCGCTCGACCCTGACCACGCCCGCGGCGATGAGCACCTTGAGGTTGTAGCTCACGACCTGCTTGCTCTCGCCCAGCATCCTGGCGAGGGATGACTGCGAGATGCCGGGGTGCATGCGGGATTTGTCGGCGATGTCGATCTGCAACCGGGTGAAGTGCACGCGCTTGCGGGGGACTTGCATGTCCCTGGGGTAGAACCGCTTGTAGCCGCCCTCCCGGCGCGCCACGAGGTACTCCTCCCGCAGCAGCACGCGCAGGTGGTAGGCCACCACGCCGTTGGAGAGGTCCAGGTTCTCGCGCACGGCCGTGAGGCTGGCGCCGGGGTTGGCCTTGATGAAGCCGTAGATCTCGCCACGGGTGAACTGGTTGAGCACCTCGCGGTGGCGCAACCGGGTGAAGAGGGGCAGCAGCAGGAACAGGAGCGAGAGGAGGCCCACCTCTGTGCCGCCGAGGAATGTCACGAGCCCGACGACGAGCGCGAGCGAGAGTATCGAGAGCTGGAGCCAGGACTCGCCCGCGAGCCGTTCGAGCCACGTCGGCCCTGTGGGCGTCGCGACGGGCACGCCCTCCACCTCGACGGTGACGATCGCCTCGCGCACGTAGCCGGGGTGGCCCTCGGCGCTCACGCGCACGGGCACCGTCAGCACGGCGGCCGTGGCGTTCCCGGGCACATCCACCTCGAGGGCGAACATCTCGGACCCGCCGGGGGCGAGGTCGAGGCGCGCGACGCCCAGCAGCGGGTAGACCGAGCCCAGCCAGGGCGCCTGTACGGTAGAAGCGACGTCACCGGCGAGGCACTCGAGGGGCGATGTGAGCGCGGGGCCCGCCCTCACGGTGAACCAGAACGTCGCGGTGCCGCCCCCCGCGACCTGCACGTGGGTGGGGGCGACCTCGAGCGTGAACGGGATGTGGAGCACGTCCATGGTGAGGGTGCCGGTGTCGAGCCGCACGAGCCCGTCGATGCCCACCCAGGAGACCTCGACGGTCACCGTGTAGGTCCCCTCGCCGGTGGCCGCCGGGACGGTGAGCCGTCCCTGGATGTCGAAGCCGTCGGAGGGCAGCACCATCTCGTGGGTGTCCGGGGTCAGCTCCCAGTCCCAGGGCGTGCCGGTGAGCGCGACCTTCACGGTCTCGCGCGTGACGGTCTGCTTGGTCACGTCCACGTGGCCTCTGAACAGGGCGATGGCGCTGCCGGCGGAGACGTCGACCGTCTGCGTCGACGTGGCGGGGTCCAGCGTGAGCGTGGCGGAGAGCCCGGGCACGTCCTCGGCCGGCGCGAGCGTCGCCGCCAGCGGCACCACCAGTAGCAGGGAGAGGAGGGCGAAAGCCGCTCTGGCTGGTGCGCTCGACATCGGCCTCTTCTATGCCCACAGCCAATATAAAAGGAATATGGTCCTCTGGTTTGACTGTGGCCGGGGACGTTCATACCGACCAAGGGGGTCTCTGGACCATCGGATTGGATTCTCGGGCAAGTGCACGTCCTCCTCGGGTCCAATCTCAAAAGCTTTATCTACGAGACAGGGCCCATTACTCTTGGGGATAGGTTGGCCCTCGGACACCCCTATCCAATTAGAGCGCTTTCCATCCTACTGGTCGCCCTGCTATTACTGTCGGGGTTACCAACGCAGTGGTCTTGGATTGGTACAACCCCCGGGGAGGCGAACGAAGGCCCTGGCCCTCTGGCCTCGGACTCCATTGATTTCACGGGACAGTCTTCGATTCCCTACTATGTGCTCATCAACGCACCGGACGAGAACTTCGAGTTCGGCTATCCCGTCTCGAACGTGGGCGATGTCGACGGCGACGGTACCGAGGATGTGCTCATCGGCGCCAACAGGAGCTACGAGTCTCCCTCCCAACCCCCCATTAAATCCGGTAACTACCTGGTCCTGGGGAGGAGCGACCGCGCATTCACGAACTCCAGCCTGATGCTTTTGCAGGACATGTCGAACTACTGGTCGCACAGGGACCAGAGGCGGCTCGGTGACGTCAACGGTGACGGCTTCGACGACGTCGCCTCGGCACCCTACCAGTCCCCGATGTCGGCCGGTTACTTCGAGTCGGCCCAAGTCCAAGTGCGCAACGGCGGGCCCGATGGGCTGCCGGTCTTCCCGAACAGCACAATCGACACCAATCCCTATCCGGACCAGCAGACATGGGGGCCCATCAACTACGGGGGGCTCGGGGACGTCAACGATGACGGCCTCGACGACCTTCTTGTGATATACAACAGGTTCGGCATCGATGGTGCCGAGGACGAGGACGCGCAGCTTCAGCTCTACTACGGGTCCCCCGACGGCATCGCATCGCCCCCCGACTGGACCTTGGATGTCTCGGGGAGCCAGAAGGAGCGATGCAGGTACATCATGGGCGTCCTGGGCGGGGACCTCAACGGGGACGGCCACGACGATGCCATCTTCCAGTGGTACGCCGGGTACGGGAGCGCGCTGTGGGTGCACCATGGCTCCGAGGAAGGATTGTCGGACTCCCCGAACGTGGCCCTTCCCTACAGCGCGGACGGCGAGTACAGGGTATTTTCCCCGCTCCAGCTGGACGGTGACGACATCGACGACCTGCTCATGCTGGGGGGCGGCAGGCGCGACCTGCAGATTGTGCTGGGTCGACGAGGCGGCGCCCCCTCGGTGGAGAACATCACGTGGCGCGGCTCCACCGCCAACATCCGCCCCGCGGACATAAACGGCGATGGCCTGGCTGACCTCGTGCGCATGTCCTCGGCCAGCCGGTCCGCGTCACCAGGGGGCGGCTCGGCCAAGGTGACCAATGTCACCATAGAGGTGTTCTTCAACGAGGGCGGCTCCTTTAGCGCCGACCCAGGTTGGATCTACACGACCGGGGACCTCCCCGGCGAGGCATCGGTGTGGTACTTCGACTCCTTGGACATCGACGGCGACGGGCTCGATGACCTTGTCGCAGGCCTGGCAGAACCGTCGTACTTGCGGGACAAGACAAACGGTGTGCTCATCTTCTTCGGCAAGGCCATCACGGAGAGCGCCTCCCCCGCGAGGCTCGAGGGAGGCCCGAGGACGTTTGCCATGTACAGGGCCTACGACATCGTCGCGAGACTCGGGATCATGGGCTCGGCCGCCTCGGAGAGGGTCACCCTCGCGCTCGACCCCGGGGGGGCGGACGTCGTCCTGGAGTGCCGGCCCGGCAATCAGGTGGGCTCGCAGTTCGCCCTCCTCAGGGACCCACTCGGTTGCGTTGCCTTCAAGGCGGACGTGTCCGAGGTCGTCTCCAACTCCACGACGGGCGAGCGCGAGGCGCATTTCAAGGTGATGTTCGGCTGGAACTGGCCCCACGAGGAGCTGTGCAACCTGCGGCTTGAGGTCACCAAGGCAGGTGGTCTGCCGACCACGTACCTGGTCCCCCGCGTCTTCTGGGTCGAGAACGACCTCGCGTTCTTCGGCGACCCCACAGCGAGGGGCGAGCTCCAGGGCCCCATCGCCCAGGGCGCGTGGGTCAAGGTCGGAGAGCTCGTCACCGTGCGCAGCCCTCCCATCGTGTACGAGGGCACCACTGACGTGTACGCTCGGCTTGAGACGGGCTTCGTGAGCGTCACCGACGACGACGGGGAGAGCGCGGCCGCCCCCATCGTCGTGGGCGGCCCCACCGAGGTGTCCATCGACGCGGACCGCACGACGGACGTCGACGAGACCCTGACCCTCAACATCACGCATCTCCCGGAGGGCGCTCAGGCCGTCGGGAGCGCCATCTTCCGCCTTCGTGTGGACGGCGAGCTGCCGGTGTTCAGGAACCCGGTCCCGGAGCCGGACGAGTGGCACGCGTCCGCCAAGGCGCTCATCTCCATCACCGCCTACGACCTCGACATGTCGGGGGTCGATTCCGGCACGCTCGAGTACGCCTACTCCACGGACGGGGGCGTGTCCTTCGGGGAATGGACGCGCGAGGGGCTCGCGGGCACGTGGAGCGGGTCCGAGGTGGACGGCCTCGTCGAGCTCAGTCTCCCGGACGGCGACCGCAACTACGTGCGCTGGCGGGTCAAGGACCTCGTGGGGAACGGGTTCGCCGTCTCCGTCGACTACCGCATCATGGTGGACACCAACAACGTGACGTTCTCCGACCCGAGGCCGCCGCTCGACACCTGGTTGAGGGAGACGGCCGTCACAGCGGGCGTGACCATCCACGACGAGGGGGGCTCGGGCATCGACGTGGTGTCGGTCCAGTACAGGCTCTCACCCCGCAACCTCTCGCAGTACACCGCTTGGACGGACTGGGACGAGGGGTCGCAGGCGCCCTCCGTCATCATCGACGCGACGGTGGCCCTCGTCCTGAACGAGTCAGCCTACAACTACATCCAATGGCGCGCGAAGGACATCGTCGGGCACGGCTACACCACCTCCCCCCACTACAGGTTAAGGGTGGACATCACCGCCCTCGTGTTCATCGACCTCCAGCCTGACCCGGAGCTCTTCCAGACGACCCGGAGGGTCGAGTGCTGGGCGACCGCGGACGATGGCGCCCTCGGAAGCGGCGTCGCCATGGCAAGCGTGGAGTGCAGGAAGAGGACCGGGGACGGGGAATACACGGCGTGGGCATCCCTCGGCATGAGCGGCGCGCTCTCCCGCGCGAGGTTCTCGTTCGTCCTCGAGCTGCCGGACGGGACGGGCAACTGGTACCAGCTGCGCGCATGGGACGTCGCGGGCAACGGGCCGACGATGTCGGGGGAGCACCGAGTGCGCGTGGACACGACTCCGCCCTCGGTCCAGGTCCTGAGCCCGTCCCCGGGCGCCAGGCAGTCCGAGCCAGGTGTCACGGTAACGGTCGCCATAGAGGACGTGACCTCGGGCATCGGAGCCGGCGCCACCTGGTACAGGTTCGGCCTCCACGGAAACGACAGCCTCGGGGAGTGGCTCCCGTTCCAGCTGGGAGCGGGGAGTGGCCCACGGGAGGGCACGTTCCCGCTCGCGCTGTCGCCAGGCCCGAACAACACCCTCCAGGTCAGAGCGGTCGATGTCGCTGGGAACGAGGTGGTCTCCCCTTCGCTCGGCATTTGGCTGAACAGACCACCGATCATTGTTCTCTCCAGCCCGCTCAACAACACCTCCTTCGAGCATGGGGAGGAGGTCCCCCTTGTCGCAAACGCCTCCTACGACCCCGACGACGACATCCTGGCCTTCAAGTGGTACGCCGACCAAGGGGTCGAGCTCCTGGCGGCCAATGCGACGTCCGCGGTGCTCCTGGCGCCCGGCGATCACAGGCTCATCGTCCAGGTGAAGGACCCGTTTGGCGCCTCGGCGACCCTCGCGGTGAACGTGACGGTCAAGGAGCCCCCCAAGCTGAGGACGCCCTCGGGATGGGACGGGACCGACCTCATGGTCCTGCTCCTCGTGCTCGTGGCGCTCGCCGCGTCCGCCATCCTCGTGGCGCGATCCAGGCGACGGGCCCGCGAGTAGGTGCCTGGAAGGTGAGGCTAGGCGCGTATGCGCGATGGCCCGTCCGAAAGCCTCTTATGCGCGGCGCGCAATCGGCGCAACCGGTGGCAGGTGTGAGGCTCAGCAGGCCCGTCAAGGACCTCTCCGTCGGCGCGGACACGACAGTCCCCGAGCTCGTCGAGGCCATGGGCCGCTCCGGTGGGTTCAGCGCCACCAAGCTCGCCGAGGCCGCGGACATCCTCGCGCGCATGGTCGACGACCCGCGCATGTACACCTTCCTGTCCTTCCCCGCGTGCATCGTCTCCACCGGGGCACGGGGCCTCCTGGTCGACATGGTCCGGCGCGGCTGGGTCGACTGCATCGTGACCACCTGCGGCACGCTCGACCACGACATCGCGCGCACCGTCGGCGACTACCACCACGGCACCTTCGAGGCCGACGACCGCGAGCTGCACCGCGAGGGCGTGCATCGGCTCGGCAACGTGTTCATCGGCGAGCGGGCCTACGGCCCCGCCATCGAGGGCTTCATGATGCCGCTGCTCGAGGACCTCTACGAGGCGGGCCGCAGGCAGATGAGCACGCGCGAGCTCTGCGAGGAGATAGGCAGGCGGCTCCACAGCAAACGCTCGCTCCTCACCGCGGCGCTCGAGGCGCGCGTGCCCATCTACATCCCTGGCATCTCCGACGGCGCGGTCGGCTCCAACCTGTGGATGTTCTGCCAGGAGCACAAGGACCTCATCGTCAACCCCGTGCTCGACGAGCGCGAGCTCGCCGACATCGTCTTCACCCACAGGCGCACGGGCGCGGTCCTGCTCGGCGGGGGCATCTCCAAGCACCACGTCATCTGGTGGAACCAGTTCAAGGACGGGCTCGACCTCGTGGTCTCGGTCACGACCGCCGTCGAGTACGACGGCTCGCTCTCGGGCGCGCGCGTCCGCGAGGCCGTGTCGTGGGGCAAGGTGTCCGAGCGCGCGAGGTACGTCACGCTCGAGGCGGACATCACGCTCGCGCTGCCGCTGCTCGTCTCCTCCGTGGCCGCCAGGGTCGATGGCGGCAAGGGCAGGGCAAGGAAGGGGCGCTCCCGCTAGGGGATGGCATTTCCGGACTCGGCGCACGGCATCTCACTTCTTCCTCAGCGCGGCGGCCTCCGCCGCGGCGGCGGCCGCCATCGCGGCCGCCTCCTCCTTGGCCTTGCGCTCGAGCTCCCACTCCTCGGGCATGAGGTACCTGTGGATGCCGTCCGCGGCCGCGTGCCCCTGCACGATGGCCTGGACCACGGTCGCGGGGCCGAGCACGGCGTCGCCGCCCGCGAACACCCCGGGCCTCGTGGACATGCCGGTCGCCTCGTCCACCTTGACCGACGACCACTTGGTGAGCTCGATGCCGTCCTCGGGCGCGACCCAGCCCAGCTGGGGCTCCTGGCTGACCGCGGGGATGACCATGTCGGTAGGCACGACGAACTCCGTGCCCGGTATCGGCACGGGCCGCGCGCGGCCGGACGCGTCGGGCTCGCCGAGCTGCATCTTGAGGCACTCGACGCCCGTCACGCGCCCGTCCTTGCCCAGGATGCGGGTGGGGGCGACCAGGAAGTGGAACTTGACGCCCTCCTCCTCGGCCTCGTGGATCTCCTCCTCGTTGGCGGGCGCCTCCTTGAGCGTGCGCCGGTAGAGGATGGTGGCCTCGCGCCCGAGCCTCAGCGAGCTGCGGGCGATGTCCACGGCCACGTTGCCGCAGCCGATGATGCTGATGCGAGACGGCAGCTCCACGTGCTCGCCCATTGCGAGCGCCGCGAGTATCTCGGACGCGGAGGCGACGCCCTTGAGGTCCTCACCCTCGATGCCGAGCCGCTTGGGCTCCATCGCACCCACGCCGATGAAGACCGCATGGTAGCCGAGCTTGAAGAGGTCCCCGATGGACCTGTCCTTGCCCACCTCGGTGCCGAGCTCGAGCTCGACCCCCATCGCGATGAGCTGGTCGAGGTCCCTCTGGAACACCTCGCGCGGGAGCCTGAATGTTGGGATGCCCGCCACGAGCGTGCCGCCAGCGACCCCGAGGCGGTCGAAGACGGTCACCGCGTACCCCTTGCGTCTCATGTCGTTGGCGACCGTGAGCCCCGCGGGGCCCGCGCCGATGACGGCCACGCGCCTGCCGTTGTCGGGCGCCACAGGGGGCGTCCAGTGGTCACCGTAGTCGCACGCCGCGCGCTTGATGTCGCGGATGGCGATGGGCTCGCCCTTCTTGCCGAGCGTGCACTGGCGCTCGCAGAAGGCGGGGCAGACGTGGCCGAGCGAGCACGGGACCGTCAGCGCCTCGCGGTTTATCCTGTAGGCCAGGTCGAAGTCGCCCTGGGCCGCCGCCCTGACGTAGTCCTTGACGGGCGCGTGCGCGGGGCACGCGTCCACGCACGGGGGTTTCTTGCACTGCAGGCACCGCTTGGCCTCCTCGATGGCCTCGTCGCGGCCGAAGCCGTGCGAGACCACCTTGAAGCTCGTGCGGCGCTCCTCCATCGGGATGAACTTGCGCTTCAGGCGGGGCTTGATGGGCATCCGGCTCACCTCGGGCGCGTGGGGAACCGCGGGGGTGCCAATTAAGTGTTTCGACAGCGGTGACGGTCGGGTGCCAGGACCACAGGTCGGGGCGCCCGGTGCGCTCGACGCCCTGGCGTACCGCGGCTGGCGAGCCGGCGAGGCTCATGCCAGGCCGACCGGCCCCGTGCCGGCAGGCAGGCCACGGGGCCTGGGGGTCCAGATTCACTGCATCGGCTCGAGGATGATGTCCTCCCTCGGCGGTGCCGCCCGCGCGGGCGCCGCCTTCCCCTTCCTCATGTTGAGCAGTATGAGCAGCAGGCACAGCACCGCCAGGATGAGCGCCACCAGGCCCAGGATGCCCCCGGCGTTCTCGAGCGTGGCCTCCTCCTCGATGGTCTGAAGGGGCTGCGCGACAGGCATCTCTCCAGTGTCGTAGAGGCTGGACGTGGCGCGCGCCGTGAACTCGTGGCTGCCGCTCACCTTGACCTTGATGGGAACCACGGCCACGCCATGGGCCTGCACCGACGTCGTCCCCCTGCCGACCTCCTTCTCCCCGTCGTAGAGCACCACGGTCATGTCGTCGGCCGGCGAATCGCCGTCGTTGCGCACGGTCACGAGCACGGTCACCGTGTCGCCGGGCAGCGGGTGGGAGTCGGAGAAGCTGATGTCGCCGGGCCCGATGGTCAGGTGCGCGCCCTTGAGCGTGACGGCGAGCTCGAACTGGGAGCTGAGGCCCACGGCATCGGTCGCGGTCACGCGCAGCGTCCAATCGCCGCCGGGCAGGCCCGCGGTCACCCACGTGGCCAGCGTGCCCGCGACGCCCGTCGTCGCCTGGTAGGGCTGCACGGTGGACCACGCGGATTCGCCCGCCCTCCTGGCCTCGACGACGTAGCCCGCGAGGTGCGGGTCCGATATCGAGCCCAGCACCATGACGGCGCCGGAGACGGTCGCGCCCGCCATCGGCATCGTGACCGCGATGGTCGGGGGCCTGCTGTCCACGACCGCGCGACCGTAGGTCCCGAGAACGTTGCCGACCGCGTCCCTCGCGCGCACCCACACCTCTGTCACGTCCGTGCCAAGGGCGTCGAGCCCCACGGACCAGGTGCCCCCGGAGAGCTCCGCGCCCACCCAGGTCTCCCCTGAGTCGCTGGAGGCGTCCACGGAGGAGACGCCCGAGCCCGTGTCCGCGCACGTGCCGCTGACGGACCCGTCCGCGGGCCCGAAGTAGCCGGGCGCATCCACCGTCACGGATGGCGGCGAGGCGTCCATGGTCGTGCTCGCGACCTCGGAGCGCGCGCCCGCGTTGCCGAAGCCGTCGCGGCAATCGACGGCGAACCAGTACCTCAGTCCATCCGCGAGGCCGGTGACGTCCGCGGTCGTGCCCGAGGTCCAGTCGGAGGTGAACGCCCGCGACCCGAGGTCCTCGTCTGAGAAAGCGATGACGCGGTGCTCGACCTGCCCGATTCCCGCGTCGACCGCCGCGGTCCAGGTGAGCTTGACGGCGGTGCCCTTGGTATAGGCCGGTAAGACCATGATGGTCGCGGCCGCGGGGCCCTTGGTGTCGATGGTGGATGCCACGGCGCCCGAGCGTTCGGACTGGTGGCCGAGGGCGTCCCGCGCGACCACGCGGAAGAAGACCTCGACATCGGTGGGCAGCTCGGCGTAGTCGAACGACGTCACAGAGAGCCAGGGCGACGTGCCGATGATGGTGGCCGATGTCTGCGCCGAATCGAGAGCCATCACGACGTACTCGACCGGCTCCCCGCTCCCGTCCGCGACTCGGGACCAGGACAGGTGGACGGCGGGCCCCGGCACGAACGTGCCGGGCACATCGAACTCGGGCACGGCTGGGGGCGAGGCGTCAACCGTCGTCATCGTCGTGTCGGACCACAAGGACTCGAGCCCGAGCGCGTCGCGCGCCCTGGCCCTGAAGTGGTAGGTGGTACCGTCGGCCAGGTCCCCGACGTCGTAGCCGGGGCTGGCCAGCCACGCCGTCGTCCCGACGAGGTCGGAGAACAGAGCGTCGGTGGCCCACTCGAGCTGGTACTCGACGCCCCCCGCGCCCCTGTCCGTCGAGGCGCTCCAGCCGAGGCTGAGCGAGGTGCCGGGGATGAACGGAGGCAGCGCATCGAGCCGCGGCACGGTGGGCGGCGAGGCGTCCTGGGTGGACATGGCAAGAGCGCTCCCGTTGACATTGCCAGCCCCGTCCACGGCGACGACCTCGTACCAGTAGGTCGCGCCGTCCGCGAGGCCTGGGATCGTCATCGTGAGCGCGTCCGTCGTGTCCGTGAACACGAGCCCGGAGCCGCCCGCGCGCCCGTAGACCCTAACCATGTAGTGGTCCACGCCCGCGAGCTCGTCCGTGGCAGCGGTCCATGTGATCGTGTTCTCCAGGCCGTCCGTGAACGCGGGCTCGGCGTCGATGGCCGGGGCGGTGGGAGCGGTCCCGTCGATGGTGGTGTTGACCGTGTCGAATGGACCCACGTTCCCAACGTTGTCCCAGGCCCTGACGCGGAGGTACCACGTCCTGCCGGGGGTGAGGTCCGTGACCGTCTGAGAGTTGCCCAGCACGTAATCGCGCTGGTGGAAGTTCGCCATGAACCTCGCGTCCGTGGACCACTCGACCGTGTACCGGTTGACGCCAGCGCCCTCGTCGGCCGAGCCCTGCCACGACAGCTCGAGTGGGGCGTCGGGCGAGTATCTAGGGAGCTGTGCGAGACCGGGCTGTGAGGGGCCGGAGGCGTCCTGCGTGGACGAGGTGATGCCCGACCATCCCGAAGTGTAGCCGAAGTGGTCGTAGGCGGAGACACGGAAGAAGTAGGTCGTGGCGTCTGCGAGGGGGCCAACGGAGAGCCAGATACCGGAGACGGCGGAATCCACGATGAGCGTGCCCGCCGTGAAGGAGCCCGTGGTGGAGACCTGGACCCTGTAGCCGGCCACGCCCACGCCCGCGTCTCTCGATGGGTACCACTCGAAGGTGTTCATGTTGGTGGGCGTGAAGGGGGGCTCCACCATGACGTGCGGGGCCAGCGGGGCCGCATCGTCCTGCGTGCTGAACTGCGGCACGCTCCACTCGGAGGCGTATCCGAAGTTGTCGACCGACCTTGCGCGGAAGTAATACTTCTGCTCGTTCGTGAGGCTTGAGTACGTGTAGGACGTGGTGTAGGCGACGTCGGTCACGGCGGAGGCGAAGTCGGCGCTCGTCGACCTCTGGACCTGGTAGTAGAGGGTGCCGATGCCAGCATCGACGGACGGCGCCCACTCCACGACGTTGCTCGTGCCCTCGGTGTAGGTGGGCTCGGCCTCCAGGACGGGGATGGATGGCGGGGACGCGTCCATGATGGTGGCCTGGGCCGCCGACCATTGCGATATGAACCCGGACGCGTCCCTGGCCCTCACCCTAAACCAGTAGCGGGTCCCGTCCGCGAGGGGCCCAATGGTGTATGATGTGGTCCCCGATGAGATGAGGCCGAAGAGACGGCTGGGTTCGCTGGAATAGCTTTCGAAGACGCCCACCTCGTAGCACATGGACGCGAGGCCTACGTTCGGCGTAGGCGGATTGTCATTGGGCGCGGACCAGCTGATGGTGACGGAAGAGCCCCACGAATACGCGTTGAGCGAGCTGACCGCGGGGGGATTGGGGGCTTCTCTATCGACGAGGAGATACAAGTAACAATTGGAGGGGTCTATGATGAGATAATCGCCAGAGGAGGATTCGTAGGCGAGGCCGTAGTAGATATAATCGTCGGCCCCCTTGATGGCGTTCCTGAGGTAGGTTAGAGCGTTGCCGGTAATCTGGATGCTAAAGTAGCCCGAGGACCCGACGTACACAGACCCCAGGAAGTCCGCGGCCGACCCGTAGCCTTCGTAAAGCTGGTTTGCATCCGTCACCTGGGCATCGAAGTGGAGCTGTACGACGGCCACGTAATCATCCCAATTGTTCTCGGTGGATACGTAACAGTAGAGGTAGGCGGAATCCACATACGTCCGGTCATCGAGGCTGCCAACCTTCATACCGATGTACGGGCGATAATAGTAGTAGTAGTAGTCATTCCAGGCATATGAGTAGTAGTAGTAGTAGAGGTAGGGATTGGTGAAGGGGTCCTTATGATATTCCCCCGACCCATAGGACGGTGTCCGCACGTAGTTATAGTAGACATGCCCGCTCCTGTAGTTCCCCTCCTCACCGAACACATAGGATTGCGTCCATGCGTCCGTGTCTTCGGCGAGGACGACAATGATGGTGGTCGCCGCGAACACTGCCAGGGCAACGAGGAAGGCCGCACGGACCATCTCACGAGGCCAGTCATCGACGCTCTCGATTGCGCTCCGATCACCGAATACCAGGTACATGATTTCCCTCCGCGATGCAATCCGCGTGGCAGGATTTAATGCTTCTGGCCCTTTGACGGACGGTCGACCGACCGTTCGAGCCTGCGCGCTCAGAACTGCTCGACCCACTCGTCGAACTGCCGCGAGACGATGAGCCGCTGCACCTCGGACACGCCCTCGCCGAGCGCTGACGCCCACGCATCCAGCGGGTAGCGGTGGATGGGGTTGTCGACGAGAACGCCCGAGCCGCCATGCAGCAGCGCGGCCCAGTAGGTGATGGTCCTCGCGTGCTCGGTGGCGAAGAGCTTGGCGAGCGACGCGGCCATGCGGTAGTCGCGGCCCTGGTCCTTGAGCCACGCGGCTCGCCGGTAGAGGAGGCGGCCCGCCTCCATGTAAGTGGCCATGTCCGCGAACTCGGCGCGCTTGGACTGCTGGTCCCAGACGGTCTCGCCGAAGATGCGGCGCGAGTGCGCGCGCTTGTGCGCGAGGCGCAGCGCGCCCATCGCCGTCCCCATGGTCATCGAGGCCACGCCGATGCGGCCAGTGGTGAACGTGCGCATGATGAGCTTGAAGCCCCCGTTTAGGGGGCCGATGAGGCGGTCACCGTCGACGCGCACGCCGTCGAGCGAGAGATAGGCGAGGCTCGCGGGGCTCCACACGTACTTCTTGAGCGCTCGGCGGGCAAGGCCGGGCGCGTCCCCGTCGACGATGAACAGCGACATGCCCTTGTGGGGGTCGGCGGCGTGCGGGTCCGTGACCGCGGTCACGACGTGGTAGTCGGCCTCGACGGCGTTGGTGATGAACATCTTCTTGCCGCTCAGCACCCAGCCGTCGCCGTCCTGGACTGCGCGCGTCTGGATGGCCGCCACGTCCGAGCCCGCCGTGGGCTCGGTGTTGGCGAACGAGACGACGGCCTCGCCCATCGCCGCGGGCGCGACGAACCTCTCGCGCTGGGCCTCGTTGCCGAACGTGTAGGGCGCGAACACGCCGAGCTGGTTGTTGGCGAAGACCGCTATGCCGGCGCCCGGGGAGGCCTCGGAGATGCGGTCGTACATGGTCGCGAGCTGCATCATGGGCCTCTCGCGCCAGCCGCCGCCCCCGTCGCGCTCGACCAGCAGGAGCCCCCGCTTCCCAAGCTCCCTCCAGTACTCGCGGGGGATGGCGCCGGCCTCGTGCCAGGCGGCGATGTTGGGCCTTATGTAGGAGTCGACCCACTCCACGATGCTGCGGTCGAACGCGCGGTCCTGCTCGGTGAGGTCGAAGTCCATCCCACACGCCTCCGGGACGGGAGAGGCGGGCAGCACGGTTAAGCCTTTCGCCCCATGGAAGAGGCGAGAGGGAGGATGTCGAGAGGCGCCGTTAGCGGGCCTTCTTGTCCTTGGCGGGTTCTTTGCGTGCGCGACGGCGGCGACGGACCATCACGATGGCGACCGTGCCGAGGATGCCGAGGCCGACGCCCCACCCGACGTACGTAGGCCAGTGTTCCTCCAGATTAGCCCTTGCGGAGGGCTTGTAGATGGTGACGCTGTACTCCTGGCTGTAGGGGATTCCCGCGTTCACGGCTCCCATCGAAGTGATTTTGAAATTCACGTAGGCAAGGTATCCGTCACCCAGGCCCACATCCGCTTCGATGAATAGGGTGTATTGCACATCCACGTAGCCCGATGGCTCGATTGTCACCGACTCCTCGATGTCGTAGTCATCGAGCCCGTCGGGCTTGCTCGTGATCTCGATGCGGAACGTGTCCCTACCGTTGCCCTCGTTGTAGATACGGAGGACGCCCCCGACCGTGGCCGAGGAGCTCGAGATCTCCGACATCGGTTCCTCCGTGTTCACGCTCAGCTTGTAATACTGGCCGACCGCAACGGTGCACTTCGCGCTGGCGCGCGCATCCTGGACCGGATCCCTGGCATAGGCGGAGACGGTGGCCTCCTTTGCCGTCACCTGAGTCTTGGGGGGAACGACGACCGTGAGCACAAATACCTGGGGATTCTCGTCAGTGAAAACCATCGTGGAAGGGCTGACCTGGGCGCTCCATTCGCAACTCACGCTGAGGGTGACGGTGACACGCTGGACCGAGGAGGAGGTCTTGCTGACCGTGACGTTCCCGTCGAACAGCACGGGACCGTTCTGGCTCTCGGTCACCAAGGCCGTCAGTATGTCTGGGGTGATGGACACGGCCACGGAGAGGATGACCTCGTCTGGAGGGATCAAGGCGTCCGTGGGAGGGAAGGGAACGGTCACGTTGACGGCCAGTGCCAGGACTAACGCGTACAGGAGGCACATGCCCAGAAGGCCGCGACCCATGTCCTCGACCCGCCTTTAATATTGTGGCGGGTCCTAGATAAATCCTCCCAGAAGCGGCCTGCGACTGATATGGGCCAGCCGGGATGACGGCTCTCTAGCTCTCCTCGTCCTGTCGGGGCCTGTGGCGGGCCCTCCCCACGACGTAGGAGGCAAGGAAACCCACAGACATGACGGCATGGACATTCATACGTATCACAGGGGCCATCCGCGTGCGACGGCCCGTCCCTTCCTTTGGGTGGTTGTCTTATAAAGAATTTACTGCTGCACCGCGGTCGCCGCAACTTCGATGGGAGCCTCGGCGGCCTCCACATCGGGGCGGTTCCGTCGCCTCGTTGTGAGCACGACGATGGCGACCACGAGGACGACCCCCGCGACGAAGGTCATAGCAGTGACGGCCTCGCCACTGCTCCCGCCCCCGTCGTCGTCCGGGACTACCGTCTCGTTGATGTCGGGACCGCCCGGTGCGTCAGGCCCCGCCGTGGAGGGTGTGCCGAAGACCAGCAGGAAGGCGAGCTCATGGGAGAGGGCGATGCCGGCGTTCTCAGCCTCGACGGACGTGACGATGAAGGAGATGCCGACGGATGTACCGGTCGGGTAAGAGGCGCCCGAGGAGACCGTCAGCCTGAGGTCGACGCCCGCGCTCTCCTCCTCATGGACATCGATGCTCGTGCGCCCGCTATAGAGCGCCACGACCCCCGTCGGGTCCTGCATCGCGATGCTGAACGTGTCCAACCCATTGCCAGTATTGTTGATGGTGAGCCGGCCGGAGACGGACGCTCCAGGGGCGGCCCCGTAGAGGGTGTCGTTCCTTGTGCTGAGCTCGAACATGTGGTACTGCGCGACGGTCACGACCGCATTGGCCGTTGCGGTCGCGACCGGCATGCCTGGTGCCTTGGCGGTGCCGGACACGATGAGCTGCCCTATCATGAGCGCGGACGTCTTCGGGGGCACGACGACCGTGACGTAGAACGGCTGCGGCTTGGAATCCTTGAACTCCATGGTGCTCGGGCTGATAATGGCCGGCCATATGCAGGAGGCGGAGAGGGTGACGGTGACGGTCATGAACCCGAACGCGGCCTCGACCGTGGCGTTCCCCCCGAACATCACCGGCCCGTTCTGGGTCGGCGTGACGTGGGCCTGCAGCTGGGTTGGCGTGAGCTGGAGCGTCAGGACCGGAACGGGGTTAGGGAGCGCATCTGCTCCCGGGCCCGTGGCAATGCATGCCACGAGCAGGACGGCGATGGCGACGGGGATCGCTACCCCAAGCTCGACTGGCCGGCCAGGTCGCAAGATGGGACCCCTCGATGATATTGGGGCGCCTGGATATATGAATGTTCTGGTATCCAGCGATGACCGGCAGGTGGTGACCCTGGTCTGGAGGCACTCTGTCGATTTACACAAGCTCGAGCCGGTGGCGCTCCCTGGGTCGGAGCACGCGCACGCCCGCATCGGCGAGCCTCGCCATCAGCCCGCGGTCTGCGGTGACCACTACTGCACCCTCCCGCACCGCAAGGGCGAGGATGGCGTCGTCGCCCCTCCCCTCGGTGGGGATGACCTCGTGACGCTCGGCGAGCTTGAGCGCGGCCCTCGCATTCTGCGAGTCGCGCGCGAGGGCGCGCAACTCGGCGAGCGCGGCCTCGGGCACCGCGACGCGGCAGCCGCCGAGCGCGCGAGCGACCTCGCCCTCCAGGTCCAGGCCCTGCTCGAAGGGGAGCAGAAGCGCGCTCGTGTCCAGTAGAACGAGCTTCGGTGCCCTCGCGCGCCCGCCCCCGGCGCCCAACGCGGCCACCTCGCTCACTCGATGATGCCGTAGCCGATGAGGCGGAACCGCGTGCCGATGCGGCGGGAGATGGCGACGCGGTCCCCCTCCACGGCCACGACGGGGAGCTTGAGCCGCACGTGGCACCGCTCGCCCGCGGCCGATGACACCATGCCCACGGTCGTGGCCGAGCCCACGTTGAGCATCAGGGGCTCGTTGCTGCGGATGGCGTCGACCGCGATGTCCTCCTGCGAGCCCACGACGTGCTCGAGGAGGCGCAGGTCCAAGGAGAACTCGTGCCGGATGGGCGGGAGCGTGCCGGGCTTGCCCGCGACCTTGCCGACGAGCGCGTCGGACTTGGTCACCTGCGGGTCTAAGCCCGTGCCGATGGCGAGCAGGCCCCCGGGGCCCGCCTCCTCCACGACCACGCCACCGCACATGATGGATTCGATGGGGGTGAATAGGGGCTCCCAGGTGACCTTGTTCTGCTCCTCGCGCTTCAGGCCCGGGGCGATCTCGAGCTCGTCGCCCACCCTGATCGTGCCCTGCAGAAGCGAGCCGCCGATGACGCCGCCGAGCAGGCTCTCGGGGCCCTTGCCGGGGAGGTTGATGTCGAAGCTGCGGGCGACGGGCATGCGCGCCGGCGCGGACTTGTCGCGGCGCGGCGTGGGGATGGTCTCCTGGATGGCATGGATGAGCGCGTCGATGTTGACGCCCTGCTGCGCGCTCACCGGCACGATGGGTGCGTCCTCCCCCACGGTGCCCTTGAGGAAGGCACGGATGTCCGCGTGGTTCTTCACCGCCTCCTCGTCGGAGACGATGTCGATCTTGTTCTGCACGACCACGATGTTCCTTATACCGGATATCTGCAGCCCCATCAGGTGCTCCTTGCTCTGGGGCTGGGGGCACTGCTCGTTGGCCGCGATGAGCAGGAGCGCCCCGTCCATGATGGCCGTCCCGGAGAGCATCACGGCCATCAGCGTCTCGTGGCCGGGCGCGTCGACGAACGACACGACGCGCAGCAGCTCCTCGCCGCCCCCGCACGCCTGCGGGTCGGTGGTGTAGCACTCGGGCTCGGGGACGTCGGGGCATCGGTAGAAGGCCGCGTCGGCGTAGCCGAGCTTGATGCTGATGCCGCGCTTGATCTCCTCGGAGTGGCGGTCGGTCCAGACGCCCGTGAGGGCCTTGGTGAGCGTGGTCTTACCGTGGTCGACGTGGCCGACCATGCCGATGTTGAGCTCGGGCTGCCTGGGGAGCGCCATCCGTCGCCTCAGGCCTCCTTCTGCTTGAGGAGGTCGTCGATGGGCTTGGAGCCGTGCGAGGAGATGCGCATGTTGATCTGCGCTATCTCCGGCGTGACGGTGTTGCCGCGCACGTTCACGCGCCGGCGCACGCCGGTCTCGTGGCGCAGCTTCTTGTGCTTGTTCTTGTGGCGCGTGCGCGACCTGAAGCCCACGCTCTCTGCCGTTAGCACTGTGCGCAGCTTGCCGCCGTCCGCGGAGGGGCGCATCGCGAATCCCGCCTTGTCGGTGCCGCCAGTGAGCACGATCTTGTAGCCCGGGAGGTTGACGAAGATGCCGTCGAACTCGTCACCGATTCTCTTGCCGATTAGGGAGTTGGCGTGGTGGCCGGAGATGGTACTCTGGTAGCACTTGCCCGACTTGGGGTCCGCGATGACCGCGATGAACTCGACCATGACCTTCACCTTGACGATGCGCTGGCAGGGACCAGCCTGCCTGTGTGAGGCTGGGCAATGCGCTGCCCCATAAAAAGGTTTGTGGTGAGGGCATAGGCAAGCCAGCATCCCGCGCGTCAGGCCATGCCCCACCAGGCCTTGTGGACCCCCACTCGAAGGACGATGGCGCGGCCGACGTCACCGCCCGTCCGGCATGCCAGGCCCCCGATGCCCCTGACCAGTGCACCGAAAGGCATTTGAGGGTCCTTGCCTTTCCGGAAACAGAGGTAGTCTACATGCAAGCAGGGCAGATGGCGTACGACCGAGCGATCACGGTCTTCTCGCCCGACGGTCGTCTCTTCCAAGTCGAGTACGCGCGCGAGGCGGTCAAGCGCGGCACGACCACCGTGGGCATGAAGTTCAAGCAGGGCGTCGTCCTCATCGTCGACAAGCGCATCTCGTCGAGGCTCATCGAGCCCCAGTCCATCGACAAGATATTCCAGATCGACGAGAGCATCGGCTGCGCGACCTCCGGCCTGGTGGCCGATGCGCGCGTGCTGGTCGACCGGGCCCGCATCGAGGCGCAGATAAACAAGATAACCTACGGCGAGGCCATGACCGTGGACAACCTGGTCAAGCGCCTGTGCGACTTCAAGCAGACCTTCACCCAGTACGGCGGCGTGCGCCCATTCGGCACGAGCCTGCTCATCGCCGGCGTGGACGAGAGCGGCAAGCACCTCTACGAGACCGACCCGTCGGGCGCGCTCATGGCCTACAAGGCGGGCTCCATCGGCTCCGGCCGCAATGCGGTCATCGGCCTGTTCGAGGAGGAGTTCAAAGACGACATGCCCCTCGACGAATGCATCCAGCTCGGGCTCAAGGCGCTCGACCGCGCGACGGACGGAGACATCAACGCCGAGGCGGTCGAGATCGGCCTCGTCACCGAGAAGAAGCCTTTCCAGAAGATGGACCCCAAGGAGGTCTCGAAGCATGTCGAGGCCTTCATGAAGTCCAAGAAGTCCGAGAAGTCCGAGAAGTCCGACAAGGGCGAGAAGGGCGCCGAGGCCTGAGCGCCTGGCCCTGGGCGGCCCTCGGGGGGGATGGTCGCATGGTAAGCCTTGATGAAGCGGTCGTCGCGCGCCTGGTGCACGAGGGGCACCACTTCGAGGTCCTGGTCGACCCCTACGAGGCGCAGAGGATGAAGAACGGCGAGGCCGTCGACCTCGAGAAGGCGCTCGCGACCGACGAGGTCTTCAAGGACTCGAGGAAGGGCGACCGCGCGGGCGAGGAGATCGTGAAGAAGGTCTTCCACACGAACGACCCGCTCGAGGTCTCGCGCCGCATCATCATGGAGGGCGATATACAGCTCACCACCGACCAGCGGCGCAAGATGGTCGAGGAGAAGCGCAAGCAGATCGTCGAGTACATCTCCAGGAACGCCATCAACCCCATCGCCAAGGCCCCCCACCCGCCGCAGCGCATCGACAACGCCATGACCGAGGCGCGCGTCCACATCGACCCCTTCAAGTCCGTGGAGGTGCAAGTCAGGGCCGTGCTCGACGCAATCCGCCCCCTCATCCCCATCCGCATTGAGAAGGCCACCATCGCCGTGAAGCTGTCCGCCGAGCAGTACGGGAAGGTGTACAGGGACATCACCGACTTCGGGCAGATCAAGAAGGAGGAGTGGACCGGCGGCGGGGACTGGATCGGCCTCGTGGAGCTGCCAGCCGGGATGCAGGGTGAGTTCCTCGACCGGCTCGGCAAGAAGACCCATGGCGACGTCCAGACCAAGCTCGTGGGCTGACCGCGACCGCGACCCCCCCGAGCCTGGCCCGACGCACTGGCTTTCCATGACAGCAGAAAGGCTTTTATAGGGCATCCTCCCTACCCGCGGCTTGGTAAGAACCAGGAACGAGAAGGAACCGCGTCCCCCCGCCGTGATGGTGGGTTCGTGATTGCGGACCAACCTGGCCAATATCGCCCCGCGCG
>CAYGVT010000096.1:0-10640 GCA_964353355.1 uncultured Thermoplasmata archaeon
CCCTACCCCCAGCCCTACCCCCCGCCCTACCCCCAACCCTATTCCCAACCCTACCCCTACCCATACCCCCAGCCGTATCCCTACCCGCCGCCTCAGGGCGCCTGGGGATGGCCCGCACCGCCCGTCGAGTACAGGCAGGTCGGCGAGACGGTCCAGCAGAAGCGAGACGTGCTCGCGTGGCACGGCGTGGTCCTGCTGCTCTTCGACGCGTACATGCTGGCCTCATGGGTCTTCATCGTCCTCATGGCCCCCCTCCTCGTGTCGAGGGGCTCGGACTGGCTGCTCGACACCGAGGCCCAGGCCGAGCTGCTGTCTCCCGCGTTCGTGCTCGTCTCGCTAATCGTGCAGGACGGCATCCTGGTGGCGATGTTCTGGCACCAGCTCGTCAAGCGGGGGGTGGTCACGTTCGCCGACATGGGCCTCACCAGGGCCGCCCTCACCGACGGAGGCCGGTGGGCCAGGCTCGTCGCCGTCGGCCTCGTCGGGGGGCTCCTCCTCGTGGGCGCGTCCGTGCTCATCGAGCTCGGACAGTCCGCGACGGGCCTCGAGCCCACGGACGTCGAGGGGCCGTCCCCGGGCGACCTCGCGGGCTACTTGATGTGGCTGGTGTCCGGGTGCTTGATCGCGCCCGTGAGCGAGGAGCTTTTCTTCAGGGGCTACGCGTTCCACGCGTTCAAGGTGAGGTACGGGCTCGCGGCCGGCGTGGCCGCGTCCGCGGTATTCTTCTCGGCCATCCACCTGAGCGCCTGGGGCTTCCTCCCCATCATCGTCGCCGGCGCGGGGCTCGCCCTCATCTACCACTGGACCAGGTCCCTCGTCCCCGCCATTGTGGCGCATGCGGTCAACAACTTCATCGCGCTCACGCTGGCCTTCCTGGGGACGTGACCGAAACCCAGATGTGAGGGTCGCGCGATTACTTGGCGGGAGAGGCACCATGACCGATGGCGCACAGGACGGAAGGGCGAACCGCCTCACGGACGCGGAGCGCGCGCGCATCCTCGCGAGGCTGCACATGAACCTCTCATGGGTCGGCGTCAAGGTGCCGGACGCCATCGAGGTTGACGGCCGTCAGGTGCCGCTCCGCTCGACGATGGAGCGGTTCCTCTTCGACGACCATCTCGACGAGGAGGAGCGGGCCGCGGCAGGCTGGCTCCAGCGCAGTCTCGAGCGGCGCGCGTCAGAGCTGGAGCGGGAGATCGCGCACGACGACATGTCGAGGCAGCAGGCGGAGGAGCTGCTGCAGCGCACCATCGGCATCCTGCGCGCCATCGAGTCGCTCAAGGGGCTGAGCGACAGAACCGAGTTCGAGTACCGGCGCAAGGCGGTCATGCAGGAGGTCGACGACGCACAGCGGTGGAGGAAGTTCGCCAAGGTCGTCTACGACCGCGACGAGTACTACTAGGGTCGCCCGTGCCCCGCGCGCAACGGGGTCCCCCCTCACATCTCCCCTAGCTTCCTGAACCACTTCCAGAAGAGTATCGTCGCGACGATGTAGCACGACACCGTGATGACGAACGGAAGGTCCAGATTCTTGGCCATGAGGTCGCCCGTGAAGGTCTGGCCGACCCCGTTCATCGCCGTCCACATGAACCTCGTCAATCCCGCAGCCTTTCCTCTGTCCCTTGGTCGGACCGCGCCCATCATGAGCGAATCCGAGATGGGGGATGACGCGTTCATGAGAGCCATCCTCACGAGGTGCAGCGGTGCGGCCGTGAGGAACGTAGGCGCTAGGGGGATGGCGGCGAGCGTGACCGTGGCAGCGCCCCACGTCCCTGTGACGGTACCTACTGAGCCTCGGCGCTCCGCCAGTGCCGGGATGAGGAAGAACGACATGCCCATGGAGACCTGGGTGGCGGCGAACAGCCACGCGATGTCCGCTACGTCGACGTGGAACTTCAGTAGGTAGTAGAGTTGGAAGAACGGTATCACCCAGCCCGCCCCGAAGCCGATGATGGTCATCGGGGTGTAGTACTTCGCCACGAAGAGCAGCGACTTGCGGCTCGTCGTCTCGCTGTCGCCCTCAGCCGCGAACATCGGGGGCAGCTCCTCTGCCTTGTTCTCGCGGTCTTCCTCGCCTGGTCTCAGCTTGAGCGCAACGACGATGGAGCAGACCTGGCCGCCCGCCGAGATGACGAATATCAGGCGGTAGGTGGCCTCCAGGCTCATCGAGAACACGTCCTGCAGCACCACGGTGAGTATACCCGCCATGACGGTCGCGATCGCTACACCCATCATGTTGACGAAGCTCTGCATCGAGAACAGGTACTTGCGCCGAACGTCGGAGGTCTTCTCGCTCATGAGTGCCGTCAACGTCGGGAAGGACACCGAGAATGCAATGCCAAGCAGAATCTGCCCGACGACAATGAGGGTCAGGTCCCGCGCCACCGAGAACACGGCCATGCCGGCAGCGGAGAGGAGCAGGCTCAGCGCCAAGGTTGTCCTCCGGTCATACCTATCGACGAGCAACCCCCCCGGGATGAAGAAAACCACGGAGGTCCAGGTGCTGAGGGAGACCAGCCGGCCCAGGAGGGGCAGGTCCGTGGTGAGCTCGTACATGAAGAGGATCAGCACGAACCCCGTCATCCCGCCCGCGAGCGACATCAGGAAGCTCGCGACGAGCAGCTGGCGCGCGCCCCCCCTGAAGGCCATGTAGATGGAAAGCAGGTGCTTGAAGTCCCGGACCCCTGGTATCGACCGGCCCGACGGCTCGGAGGGGACCGGGGCGACGGGCGCGTCGCCCCCGGTCTGGGACATGCCCGTTGTGACCACGGACCGCCTGTAATGGCTTCCCCACGATAATTCTTACTGGGACCGGGGGGCGGAGGGGCCAGCCCATGGCCAGGGGGCGGGGTGGTCCATCCGTCCGCCCCGTGAGGTCGGCCGGTCCAGCTAGGCCTGCGGGGGCGGCCCCAGCAGGGCGTTGGCCACGTCCAGCGGGCCCATTCCGAGGGCCTCGACGCCCGGCCGGCCGAGCACGGCCGCGGCCGCGCGCTCTACCGTGGCGCGCTCCAGGTCGACACCGCCGAGGGCGGATTCGAGCTCCTCGAGCGCCTCGTGCGGGAAGATGAAGAAGTCCCCGGTGAGCTCGACGCCCTCGAGCCTCCCGTCCTTGACGGTCGCGTCGGCGCGCACGAGGCCGCCCGGGGCCTTCCACGCGCCCGAGACGAGCTCGACGCCCTCGCGGACCTTCAGGCGGCGCGTCGCCGACCGGCGGCCGCGCTTGCGCAGCCAGTCATCGCCCGAGTACCGCCTCCAGAGCCGGTCCATCTCGGCCCTGAGCTCGGGGTCGATGCCGCGCGCGGCCTCCAGGGGGCCGAGCACCTCCTCGAACCGCCTGCGGAGGGCCGCGTGCACCTGCTCGCGCCGCGGGACGCGCCCGAGCTCGCCCTCGAGCGTGGTCAGGTTGTCCCGCATGGTCTTGTGGACCTTGTCGCGGAACTTCTCGGACGGGACCTTGAGCACCGCGACCATGCGGTCGAAGTCGAAGGAGGAGATGAGGCTGCCCACGATGACGGTCGTGTCCCCGATGTCGGCCGCCCCGTTGCCGCTTATCTTGCGCATGGACGATGACACGACGATGTCGTTGACGGGCCGGTGGACGGCCGCAACGCCCAGGTCGCCCAGCGCCGCGACGGGCGCCTTGAGGATGCGCGCGAAGATGTCCGAGGTCGTGCCCGCCGCGAGCGGGCCGTCCTTGCGCAGCACGACGTGGTAGAAGAGCTGCCCGGAGTCCAAGTAGACCGCACCACCGCCCACCTCGCGCCGGAACAGTGGCAGGCCCATGCGCGCGCAGCGGTCGACGTCGACCTCCTGGTCGAGGTCCTGGTGGTAGCCGATGGACACGTAGGGCGTCGCGGGGCTGACCAGGACGAGGGCCTCGCGCCCGAGGTGCCCGAGGGCGTGGTATACGAGCTGCGTGTCCTGCCACGGAACGAGGCCCAGGTCGAGGAGCTGCATGCTCGTGCACCAGAGGATGCGTAAGTCGAGGCGAGCGCGCTCATCCGCCGCGCGGTTCCTTGGCCTTGGGCCGGAGGCTCTTGCTGCCGCAGTTGCGGCAGCGGGTGGCCTTGAGGGCGTTGCGCGAGGAGCAGTTCATGCACACCTTCATGTTGAGGATCCTCGCCTCGGCCTCGGGGAACTTTCCCATTCGCTCACCTATGGATGGCCGATTGTGGATGTGGTATTTAACCATAGCGGCGTCGGACAGGACGCGTCAGCGTGAGGTCCCCGCCGCATCAATGGCGATGTCTCACCCGGAGAAGAGCCGCTCGACCATCCAGTCGGGGTCGAACGGCTGCAGGTCGTCGTAGCCCTGCCCGATGCCGACGAACGCGATGGGCCTGCCCACCGCGTGCGCGATGCTGAGCGCCGCGCCGCCCTTGGCGTCCGCGTCGATCTTGGTGAGGATGGCCATGTCGATGCCCACCGCGGCCTCGAAGGCGCGCGCCTGCTCGACCGCGTCGTTGCCCGCGAGCGCGTCGCCGACGAAGATGACCAGGTCAGGCCTCGCGATGCGCTTGATCTTCTTCATCTCGTCCATGAGGTTGATGTTGGTCTGCATGCGGCCAGCGGTGTCGATGAGCACCACGTCCTTGTTGCGGGCGCGGGCGTGCTCCACCGCGTCGTAGGCGACCGCGGCCGGGTCCGCGCCCGCCTTGTGCTTGATGACCTTGACCCCGAGCCGCTCGGCGTGGACCTCGACCTGCTCGATGGCGCCCGCGCGGAACGTGTCACCGGCCGCGAGCACGACCGAGAGACCCCGCTTCTTAAGGCGGTGGGCGATGCGCGCGATGGTCGTCGTCTTCCCGGTGCCGTTCACGCCCACGAACATGAGCACGACGGGCTTGGGGTGCGAGTCCACGTAGGCGTCCAGGTCGACGGGCTCGACCGCGAGGACCTTGCGGATGGCCTGCCGGAGCGCGTCCTCGACGAAGTCCTCCAGGTCGAGCTCGCGCCTTATGCGGCGCCCCACGAGCTCGCGCTTGAGCTCCTCTTTGATGGCCTCCGCGACCGGCAGTGCCACGTCGCTCTCCAGCAGGAGGGTCTCCAGGTCCTGCAGGAGGTCGTCGAGCTTGTTCTCCCGCAGCATCCTGCCCATGATGGAGTCGGTGAACGCGGCCTCGGGCTCCGCGGCGGGCGCGGGCTCAGGCCCTACCTCGCGCCCCGCGTGCCGCGAGGCCCTGCGCGCGGCGCGGCCCTCGTGCCTCGGTGCTGTCGGCGCGGGTTTCGTCGGGGCGACCGGGGTGGCTGCCCGGGCCGGGGGGGCGGCCTGCCCGGGCTCGGGCCCTGGCGCGGCCTCCATCTCCTCCTCGACCTTGCGGCTGAGCTTGTCCTTGAAGGACGACAGCCGCTCGCGGAGGCTCTTGAACATATGGGCACCCCATCATCGGATGGGCTTGCCCTCCAGCTCGGCGTAGGCGCTCTCGAGCTGGGCGGAGAGGGACTCTGCCGACTGGCCGATCTGCTCCATCGTGCCGCGGGTCTGCTGTATCATCTCGCGCACGCGGTCGCGGCGGGACTTCACGCGCGACGCGGCCTCGGCCGGGGGCATGTTGATGGTCACGTCGCTGCCTATGGCGACCAGGACGGAGCCGGCCGTCGCGAGGTGGGCGGGCACGTAGACGCCGCCGCCCACAGGCACGATGAGCTCGTCGCCCTCCTTCATCCCGTCGTACTTGGAGAGCAGCTCCGACGCCGCGCCGAGCTCGGCCTCGGTCGCCTGCAGCATGCCGAGCTGCTCCGTGAGCATCTCGACCTGGGCGCGGTAGCGCTCGAGGAGCGCCACCATCTGGCGGACGTCGTCCTCGGTGACGCCGACCATCCGCCCTCACCCCGTGACGCGGGCGCGGACGATCGGGTCCTCGACCTCGTCGAGGGTGAGCTCGACGATGGCGTCGACTTTGATGTACTGGCGCTTGCACCGGTGCTCGCTGCCGAGGAGCGAGTACACCTTCTCCCTGGCGTCCTTCTGGTCCATCGCCTCGATCTCGCGGTTGAAGGGCGCCTTGAACTCGCCCATCTTGAACGTGCCTTTGACCCTATAGGCCTTCAAAATGAAGCCTCCTTCCGTTCCGGGTGGGCCGGTTATAAGGCCGCTGGTAGATAAGACTTGGGGCTGTTGGAGGGAGCGACGGAAGGCCTTGGCACGGCATGCTGGTGCGGGCCCTTCCCCCCCCCGTCCCCTCCCCCGGCATCAAGGCCCGAGGATGCTGGCCTTGACGCGGTGGCCCCTAAGCTCGAGCACCGCGAGCCGGCCGCCCGAGGCGGGCCCCGGGTTGAGGAAGAGGGTCCTCCCCCTCACGTCCTCGTCCATGGCGCGGCCCTCCTCGACGACAGGCCTGCCCGCGGCCCAGTCCCAAAGGACGATGCCATCGGCCTGGTGGATGTGGCCCGAGAGGACGACCGCGGGGCGCGCGACATCGATGGCCTCCCGCAGCGCGCGACCGCCCACGTGTATGCCAGGCACGGCCGTGTCGAGGAACCCCCTTGCAGGCGCGTGGGTCGCGAGCACCTGCGCGCCTGCGAGCAGCGGGGGCAGCTGCGCCCGGTACTCCTCCTCCTCGACCACGAACGGGGTCCGGAAGGGCGGGGGCGGGCAGCCGCCGGCGCCCGCGATGGTGACCCCCTTGACCTCCGTCCGCTTGAAGTGGATGTCCAGCCCCAGCTCGCCGAGGCGGGCGCGGGCGTCGGGCGGGTCGGTGTTGCCGGGGATCGTGTGCGTCCTGACCGGAGGGCGCGCGAAGAGCTCCTCCAGGTAGCTCAGCGGCTTGAACGTGATGATGTCCCCGAGGCAGAGGTGCACGTCGAGGTCGCCGGCCGCCAGGGCGTCCCGTATGGCCTTGGCAGCGACGGGCGAAGAGTGCAGATCGGTGGACACCAGCGCCCTCAGGACCCTCCCCTCCCTCGGGGGCCTCGGGACGTGATGGCGCTCACGGCATTATCTAGTACACGGTGCCGAAGAGGTTGATGCCGAGGTGGCCGAAGATGGGCAGCACGCTCAGCACATAGCCCGCGAGGGCGCCCGAGTTGAGGAGCGGCAGCCCCGCCTGGGGCCTGCCGGACGCGACGAAGTACATGAGGACCCAGTACCCCACGAGCGTGCCCGCCAGCGAGCAAAGCGAGACGACCAGGTTGCCAGGGAGGCCCAGGACGGTGGGCACGTCCTCGAAGTACCGGGGCAGGTTCACAAGGGCGGACACGATGAGCACGCTCGGGATGATGATGTCGCCCAGGCCCATGAACATGGCCTCGCGCTCCTCGCCGGATTCGAGCTGGTCCTTGAGCCGGGCCTGCTGCATGAACGAGTAGCCCTTCTTCTTGGGCACGACCAGCAGGATGGGCAGCCGCAGGTCCATCACCGAGTCGGCGAGGTCCACCATGTGCTTGGTCCTGTAGACCGCGATGGCGTCGTAGACCGCGAGCACCGCGAGCAGGATGATGGCGGGCAGGATGCCCAGGGAGATGCCGAAGATGGAGGCCGCGCCCGCGGCCACGAGGATGCCCGTGGAGTCGATTATGTACCACTCGGGGAAGGCGTAGAGGGCGTAGGTGAGCACGACGGCGACCTGGACGGCGATGATCTCCGAGGTCCAGTAGGAGAAGGCGAGCCAGAGGATGGGGCGCATGACGTAGTACATGGTCATGCCCACCGCGAACAGTATGATGGCCTGGATGAGCCGCTGCATGCCCTTGCGGGCGATGTAGAGGATGAACGCCGTGAACAGGAGCACCATGCCCACGTAGAGCAGCGGGTTGACCGGGTCGTCGACGTCCTCCCCGAACGCGCGGTAGTAGTCCGGCAGCAGCCCCGCGACCGCCATGGCCGCCAGCACCGACACTATGAACAGCAGGAACATCACGGTCGAGGACCTTTGCATCTGCAGCTGAGGCTCCCCCCTCGTGCCCTACTCGCGGAAGACCTTGGCGTAGCCGATGTTGCCCGAGATCTTCTCGATTATAATCTTGAGCTCCGCACCCTTGGGCGCGCCGGTGACGAAGATGGTGAGGTTGCCGAGCTTGGCCACCCCGTCGCCCTTCTTGCCGATGTCCTCGATGAGCACCTCGTAGACCTTGCCCTCCTGGAGGGCGCGCGGGTCGGCCGTGGACTTCTTGACCCTGCGCACCGCCACCGGGCGGTGGCCGCCGCAGGCCTCGCACTTCAGGATGAGCGTGCGGCCCTCCTTGGCGAGCTTGGTGTCGGGCGCGCCGCACTCGTGGCAGAAGACGTAGGCGTCCAAGTAGGCCTGGAGCTTGTCCTCGATGTTCTTCTTGACGACGCGGCCCTTGAACAGCGCGCGGCGGCCGTCGGTGTTGCCTGACGTGCCAAGCTCGCGCAGCATGTACTGGAACACGTCCTGGTGGTCGCGGCGTATGACGTCCACCACGTCGGCGAAGTTGCGCCACACGGTGGTCTTGCCCTCGTAGAGCACGTCGACCTCGGGCGGGTTGAAGCGCCCCCTCCTGGAGCCTGACTCGGGCAATCGCGCCTTGGCGCGCGCGAGCAGGGCGCGGTAATCGTCGGACTCTGGCATGTGCATCGGCCAGGGAAGGGGCGACCCCCTTTATAGGCTTTTGGCAGCAGGGATGCGGGAGCGGCGACGCCTGGCTGGGCCGGGCGGAGGCGCTCTCGCGACGGCACCCAGGAAGAAAAGTATAAAGGCGCTCCCCGCGCTCATCTACGTCGTGGACGAGGACGCGGGCGGCGAGGTCAGGGGCGGCACCGAGTCCGACATACGGACGCTGCACTACTGGTCCAGCCGGGCCTTCCTGTTCCTCGTGGCCGGCGGCATCGTGTGGGCCGCGCTGGGGGTGCTGCGCCTCCACAGGGGGCTGGTGTGGTACGAGCTCGACGACGTGACGGGCTCGACCGCGTCCGTGACGGACCTCTCGTGGGGCGTCGCGTGCCTGGTGCTCGCCGCGCTCTCGTTCCTCACCGCCGGCCGGCTGCAGCTCGACATCGTGTCCGTCTTCGGGGAGAGAAGGTTCCAGGTCCCGCGCGAGAGGCTCGCGGTCTACGGAATGCTGGGCTTCCCGTTCGGGCTCGTGGGCGCGGGCGTGCTGCTCGTGCTCGTCAACGTCAAGCTCTCGCACCCCGAGTTCCTCCCGTCGCACGCCGAGGCCTACCCCGAGGCGATGCCCGGGTACGTGCTCACCAAGGTGGGGGAGGAGGAGCCTCCGCCGCTCGTGCCGCGCAGCGCGGCAGAGCTCCCGCCGCTCGGCATGGCGCAGCCGCCGCCGTCCGAGATGGTGATGATGCCCGTCATCCCCGGGCAGCCCCTCGCGGCCCCGCCCGCGGCACCCGAGCCCCCCGCGGTAGGCGCAATCTACGAGGAGATGCCGGCACCGGGAGGCACCGCGCCCCCGCCAGAGGAGGCCGCGCCCGTCCTCGCGGTCGTGGAGGAGATGCCCGCGCCCGTCGCGGCCGTCGTCGAGGAGGCGCCCGTCACGGCGGTCTACGAGGAGGTCGTCCCCGAGCTGGCGCCAGCGCCCCCCCCCCAGGAGGCCCCGCCTCCCAAGGACATCAAGTCGGCCCACGAGGAGCTGATGAGGAAGCTCCTGAAGAAGTGAGGCAGGGGCGACGGCGGTGCCGGCACCCCTCCACGGCAGGCCGAGGCCCTAGTGTGCCGTTACATAAATAGATGGGTTTAATAACCTCGCTATTCATACAGTCCCCATGCGTGTCGCCCCAGCCATCGTACCGACGGATGACGAACGGGCCCAGCTTGTGAAATGGTCCCATGGTCGTTCGACACCTCAACGGCTTGTCCTGAGGGCCAAAATCATACTTCTCGCGGCGGACGGATTGAAGAACCAGGAGATTGCCGACCGATTGGACACGCATCCCGACACTGTCAGCCTCTGGAGGTCGCGGTTTCATTCCCTCCGGCTGGATGGGATCCTGAAGGATGCTCCCCGTCCGGGACGGAAAGCCCAGTTGCCGAAGGCGGTGGTCGACCTCATCCTCTACAAGACGATGAACGAGAAGCCACCTGGAGCCACCCACTGGTCGACACGCACGATGGCCAAGGCGGTGGGCGTGAGCAATGCCACCGTGCATCGCGTCTGGGCGCTCTATCGATTACAGCCTCATCGCATCAGGACATTCAAGGTCAGCCGCGACCCTCAGTTCAACGAGAAGGTGCACGACATCGTGGGACTGTATCTGAACCCTCCGGAGAAGGCGGCGGTCTTCTGCGTCGACGAGAAGACCCAGATTCAGGCCCTCGACCGTACCCAGACCATCCTGCCCATCCGGCCCGGTCTGCCGGAGAGCAGGACGCATGATTACAAGAGGAACGGCCAGATCGACCTGTTCGCCGCTCTCAACGTCCTCGATGGAACGGTCATCACGGAGTTTCACCGCAGGCATCGCCATCAGGAGTTCCTCATCTTCCTCAGGAACATCGACGAGCATGTGGACCCGGAGCTGGACATCCACCTGGTCTTCGACAACCTGGCCACCCACAAGCATGAGAAGGTCAAGCGATGGCTGGCGAGGCATCCCCGATTCCATATTCACCTGACGCCGACGGGCTCGTCTTGGTTGAACCAGGTCGAGCGGTGGTTCTCGGAACTGACGGGAAAGCGCATCCGCCGGGGGACATTCAAGAACGTCCGCGCCTTGACCACTGCGATCCGGG
>CAYGVT010000097.1:0-24686 GCA_964353355.1 uncultured Thermoplasmata archaeon
GTGATGAAGGGGTGAGGTGAATGGTCGAGGAGCACAAGAATGGCGCGAAGGCCACGAAGGCCGAGGCGAAGGCGAAGGACGACCCCAAGCCCAAGGCCGAGAGCAAGGCCGACCACCCTGCCCCCAAGCCCGAGACCACCATCAAGGCGGAGGCGAAGCCCAAGGCCGCCGAGGCCAAGCCCAAGGCCGAGGCCAAGCCCAAGGCCGAGGCCAAGCCCAAGGCCGAGGCCAAGCCCAAGGCCGAGGCCAAGCCCAAGGCCGAGGCCAAGCCCAAGGCCGAGGTGAAGAAGGAGAAGGTCGAGATCGTCGAGGGCGAGATCGAGAAGGAGAAGGAGGCGGAGGAGAAGCGCGCCCCCAAGGTCAAGCCCGAGCTCGACCAGGAGCTCAAGTGGGCCATCAAGGTGCGCAAGGAGCGCAAGGCCAAGGAGCCCGCGTTCCGCCGCCAGGAGTGGTTCCGCTACAAGCGCCTCCAGAAGACCGGTTACCGCAGGCCACGTGGCATGCACTCAAAGATGCGCATGCACTGGAAGTACCGGCCATCCGTCGTGCGCATCGGCTTCCGCGGCCCCAAGGCCGCGAGAGGATTGCACCCCTCAGGCTTCAAGGAGATACTCATACACAACGAGATGGCCCTCGCGGCCATCGACCCCAAGACGCAGGCCATCCGCATAGGGCACTCCGTGGGCGGGCGCAAGCGACAGAAGATCCAGGCCAAGGCCGACGAGCTCGGCATCCGCGTCCTCAATAGGTGGTGAGCAAGGTGAACGTCACCTACCAGCGCCGCATGGCCGCACAGGTTCTGAAGTGTGGCATCAACCGTGTGTGGATCGACCCCAAGCAGATAGACGAGGTCGCAGAGGCCGTCCAGCGCGACGACATCCGGCGGCTCATCGCCTACCGGGTCATCCAGAAGCACCAGAAGAAGGGAGTGTCCCGCGGCCGCGCGCGCAAGCGCGCGCTGCAGCAGCTCAAGGGCCGCCGCAGGGGCCCGGGCTCCCGCAAGGGCGCCAAGTTCGCCCGCACGCCGCGCAAGCGGCAGTGGATCAGGACCATCCGCCCCATCCGCGAGGAGCTCCGCCGGCTGCGCTCCGAGGGCAAGCTCGATGACAAGACCTACCGCGTGTACTACCGCAAGGCGCGCGGCGGCCTGTACAAGAGCCGCAACCACCTGCTGTCGCAGCTCCAGATGGGCGGCGTGATCAAGGAGGGGTCGGTCGTGCGCACGCGCGCACGCAAGCAGAAGCTCCGGACCGAGACCTCCCGCGCGTTCAAGGCCGCGAAGGCCCGCGAGCTCGTCAGATCGAAGGCCGCCGAGGCCAAGGCGAAGGGGAAGGGTGAGGCCAAGGCCGAGCCCGAGGAGAAGGCGGCCCCCAAGGCCCCCAAGACCGGGACCCCCAAGCCCAAGGCCAAGGAGGAGTGAGCATGGCGCACGGACCTAGGTACTCGGTGCACTTCCGCCGCAGGCGCGAGGGGAAGACCAATTACAGGTACAGGTTGAAGCTGCTGCACGCGGAGGCCGCGCGCCTCATCGTGCGGAAGACCGCCAACAAGACCATCGTCCAGGTGGCGAAGTACGCGCCCGAGGGCGATCGCATGCTGGCGCAGGCCAACTCGGCGGAGCTCGCCAAGCTCGGCTGGACCGTCTCGGCGACGAACGTGCCGGCGGCATACCTCACAGGCATGCTGGCGGCCAAGCGCGCCAAGGCGGCGGGCGTGGAGGCGGCCGTCCTAGACGCAGGGCTGGGCAAGCCCACCCATGGCGGCAGGGTGTTCAGCGCGCTCCAGGGCGCTGTCGACGGCGGCCTTGACATCCCGCACGGCGAGGACGTCATGCCGTCCAAGAAGCGCGTCCGTGGCGAGCACCTCGCCAAGGGCGTGCCCGAGATGTTCGACAAGGTGAAGGGCAAGATAATGGAGGGATCCAAGTGAACGGCAGTCGCGAATGGGTCCCGAGGACCCGCCTCGGCACGCTGGTCAAGTCCGGCGAGGTCACCACGATGGGCCAGGCACTGCGGTCCGGCCTCCCGCTCAGGGAGGCCGAGATCGTGGACGTGCTGCTGCCCGAGATGGAGGACGAGGTGCTGGACGTCAACATGGTCCAGCGCATGACCGACTCGGGCCGCCGCGTGAAGTTCTCGATCACCGTGGCCGTCGGCAACCGCGACGGATACGTCGGCCTGGGGCAGTTCAAGGGCAAGGAGGTCGGGCCATCCATCAGGAAGGCCATCGACAACGCCAAGCTCAACATCGTGGAGGTCAAGCGAGGCTGCGGCTCCTGGGAGTGCGGGTGCGGCGCGCCCCACTCGCTGCCCTACAAGGTCCAGGGCAAGTCGAGCTCGGTGCTGGTGACGCTCAAGCCCGCCCCGCGCGGGACAACGCTCGCGACGGCGGCCGTCGCCAAGAGCATCCTGCGGCTCGCCGGCTTCGAGGACGCATGGGCGTACTGCCGCGGGCAGACGCGCACGACCGTCAACTTCGCCAAGGCGACCTACAACGCGCTCGAGAACCTCAACACGCTGCGCGTGAGGGAGAGCCAGATTAAGCTCCTCAACATCAGGGAAGGAGGGGTCGATGTATGACGATCGCGGTCATCAGGATTCGTGGCACAATCAAGATTAATAGGGACATCCGCGATACGCTGGTCATGCTGAGGCTCCATCGCCCCAACCACTGCGTGCTCGTGCGCGATTCGCCGCAGTACCTCGGCATGCTACAGAAGGTCAAGGACTGGGTCACTTGGGGCCCCGTCGACGCGCCGACCGCTGCCAAGCTCATCCGCGCGCGCGGACGCCTCGACGGCGACCGCGTGGTCGACGACGCCGCCGCGAAGACCTTCGGCAAGTTCAAGACGGTCGACGAGCTCGCCGCGGCCGTCGTCGACGGCTCGGTCGAGTGGTCGAAGCTCGATGGGACCGTGCCGGTGTTCAGGCTGCACCCCCCCAGGAAGGGCCACGAGGGGATGAAGCGGTCCTTCGTCGCGGGCGGCGCGCTGGGCAACCGGGGCGCCGACATCAACAAGCTCATCGAGAAGATGCTCTGAGGTGTGGACCATGGGAAAGACCAAGACCAGCAAGCATCGCGGCTCCCGCACATGCGGTCGCGGCAAGAAGGCCGGGCGCGGCAAGGGCAAGCGCGGCGGCCGCGGCCAGGCGGGCGGCCACAAGCACAAGTGGATCTACACCCTCAAGTACGACCGCGACCACTTCGGCTCCAAGGGGAAGGGCTTCAAGCGCCCCCAGGTCGTCGTGGCCGCGAACGTCACCGTCAACGTGGGCGACCTGCCACGCCTGGTGGAGCGGCTTGCGCGCGACGGAGCCGTCAAACCGGCCGCGAAGGAGCTCGACCTGACCGCGCTAGGCTACCACAAGCTGCTCGGCTCGGGCCGCGCGGACCGCGCGTGGGTCCTGACCGTCGGCTCGGCGAGCCCTGGGGCGGTCGAGAAGGTCAAGTCCGCGGGCGGCAAGGTGAAGTCGCCAGGTCAAGGATAGGACCGCAAAGGCTTAAAAGGAATGAACCGGTAACCGGACGCAGGCGGGGAGTGACCAGGCATGGCCGAGGAGAAGAAGAGCCTCCTATTCAAGCTCAAGCCGGTCATCGACCGCATGCCCGCGGTCTCCAAGCCGGACGGCCACGTGCCCTTCCGCACGAAGATGTACTGGACCATCGTCATCCTCGTGTTCTACTTCGTCATGACGAACGTCTTCCTCTACGGCCTGGACCGCAGCCCGGGAGGCACGATCGACCTGTTCGCGTCCTTCCGCGCCATCCTCGCGGGCGCGCAGGGCTCCATCCTCCATCTCGGCATCGGCCCCATCGTCACCGGCTCCATCATCATGCAGCTGTTCACGGGCGCGAAGATCATCAAGCTCGACTTGACCGATACCGAGGACAAGGCCATCTACCAGGGCGCCCAGAAGGTCCTGGTCATCATAATGATCGTGGTCGAGGCCGTCCCTCAGGTCTTCGGCTATCTGAACCCGTCGGACAGGCTAATAGGTAACGTGGGCCTAGGCTGGGCCCGGTCCGTCATCGTGTTCCAGCTGTGCGTTGGCTCCTACCTCGTGTTCCTCATGGACGAGCTCGTGTCCAAGTGGGGCATAGGCTCGGGCATATCGCTGTTCATCGCCGCCGGCGTTGCGGAGCAGATCTTCACCGGCACCGTCAACTGGGAGGCCCAGGACCCGAAGTACCCCGTCGGCTTCAGCACCGGCGAGGGTCAGTCGCCCAACCTCCCCGCGGGCACAATACCCCGCGTCGTGTACGCCCTGGGCCACATGTCCACATCGGACATGACCCGCGGCGGGTTCTCCCTGGTCTTCATCAACCCCCCGAACCCGGTCATCGCGCTCCTGGGCACCGCGCTCGTGTTCCTGATCGTGTCCTACGCGGAGTCGAGCCGCATAGAGCTGCCGCTCGCGCACGGCAAGGTGCGCGGCGCGCGCGGTCGCTACCCAATCAGGCTCATCTACGCCTCCAACATCCCCGTCATCCTGATGTCGGCACTTCTCGCGAACATCAACATGTTCTCGCTCATCATGTGGAACTCCAGCCGGCTGAGCGGGACCGCGCTGGGCCACAACACCTGGATAGGCGAGTACCCGGCCGCTGGCAGCTCCAACCCCTCGAGGCCCGTAGGCGGCTTCGCCTACTACGTATCCTCGGTCAACGGGCTTCACGAGTGGCTGCTGCCGTTCATCAACGACGACTACGTCCCGGCGGGCGACACGAAGCTCAAGATCTTCGTGCACGTCGTGGTCTACCTCACGTTCATGATAGGCGGCTCCGTGGTCTTCGCCAAGTTCTGGATAGAGACCACGAACATGGGCCCGGAGGACGTGGCCAAGCAGATCCAGAACTCGGGCATGCAGATACCCGGCTTCAGGCGCGACCCCCGTGTCCTCAAGAAGGTGCTCGAGAGGTACATCCCAGTCGTGACCGTGCTATCGGGCGCGTTCGTGGGCGCCCTGGCGGCCTTCGCCGACATGGTGGGGACCGTCGGCAACTCGAGCGGCACGGGCGTGCTGCTCATGGTCGGCATCATCATCCGCATGTACGAGCAGATCGGCAAGGAGCAGGCGATGGAGATGCACCCCGTCCTCAGGGGCTTCTTCGGCGCCGACTGAGGGCGGAAGGCCCGCGCCCGCACCGGCCCCTGACCATTGATGGAGACCATGCCAGCCCCATCGCCCGCCACGGCTCCACCGCAATGTCTTTATGAGCCCTCGCCCTTAATAGCCAGGACCATCCGATGTACAAAGACCTGAAGGACTTCGAGGATTGGCTCAAGGAGAGCCGGGGCAAGGACCGTCCCGACGAGTGGTACGAACTGGCCCTCGAGGCCATACAGGATTACAAGAACAACTACCTCCCGCCGGTCAAGGGCTTCCTCAGGTGGGTGGACGACACCATCGAGGGCATCGCCTGGGAGTACAACGTCGAATCCCACATCAAGAACCGCGTCCGGCAGGAGCTTTGCCAGGTCATGAAGTCCGAGATGGACAAGTTCTTCGACACCCCCGAGGAGCAGGGGCTCCAGCAGGAGCGGAAGGACGAGCACACCCGTTTCTCGAAGGTCCATACGATGGTGATGCTCTACAAGGGCAAGCTCTGACCGCCCTCGCGCGATGGCGCGCCAGCCCCGGTCATGCCACGACTCCATGGTGCGCCGTGGTGGGTGCCGGCCGCCCCGCCTCGCCACCGACCTGGGAGACCCTTCAGCGTCTCCGCGAGGCAGCGACCGCCACAACGGCGGCAATGACGGCGAGGGCTGCCACGACCGCGCCGAAGCCGGGTGCATCCGACGTGCCTTCCCTGGCCGGTGGCGCGTTCAGGTCCTGCACCTGCACTGGCACCCGCGTGGAGGCCTGGTTGTTGCTGGCCACGCTGTCGGGCACTGTGCTCACCGGGTCGATGAACACGACCACGTGCTTGGTGTGGAGGCGGGAGGCGGCGATGGTGAGCGCGACCGGGACCGAGCCGTTCGCCGGCACGTCGACCGTGAACTCCTTGAGGCCATCCAGGTACTGCGAGCCCCACATCGGGACCCCGCCGCCCCTGAAGACGTCCAGGACGCTGCACACGCTGACGGTGGCGTTCCTCACGTCGACCTCCCCCACGTTCTCGACCGAGAAGGCCACCCTGACGGTGCGAAGGGGGGTAAGGTTGCTGAGGTCGAAGAGGATGCCCTGGAGCCCGAGCCGGAGGTCGATCCTCCTGTCGGAGCCCATGATGAGCCGGTTGAGGGCGTAGCGGTACTCGTTGCCCTTGCCGTCCAGGATGACCGTGTTCACGAGCAGGTAGTCCCCGTCGTGGTGCCTGAGCTCCCCAGCGGTGTCGTAGACGGTGATGACGTTGCCGACGCGCGAGTAGGTGAGCCCTATCGACGTGGCGCTCGAGGTCGATGACGGGTCGGGCCCGACGAAGAAGTCGAGGCTCTTGATGCTGGCGATGGCCAGTGCCGGGCTCGTGGACCTGAACTCCAACTTCAACTCGCTCGGGTAGCCGGCAGTGTAGACGTCCGAGTCCATGCCCTGCCACACCATGCGCGCGGTCGGGGGCGGGAGGAGCGCGTCGTCCCCGTCTCCATCGCCGGACGACCCGATGAACTCGGTCCCGCGCATCGCGAGGGCCAGGCCCACGATGACGCAGACGATGGCGATGGTCGCGAGCGTGACCATGACCTTCACGCGCTCGGGGTGCAGGAGGTTGCGGCCCTTCCAGGTGAGGCTGTAGTAGACCCACTTGCGGTCGGTGTCCTCCTTCTTGACGAGCCCCACCTCTATGAGCCGTGTCAGGTGCTCGTGGACGGTGGCCTTGTTCATGGCGAGGCGGCGCGACACGTCGGAGACGGTCAGCTGGCTCTCGTCCAGGAGCTTCATGATGTCGATCCGGGTCGACGACGCCAGCACCCTGAACTCGTCCTGCGTCAGGGTGATCTTGGGCTTGTACTCCATCGGCGTCGCTCCTGGGCCAACCGCAGGCTGCAGCACTTGAATGGCGTGGGGGTGCTTATAAAGCATACACCTTCGTTCGCCCCCGGCCCAACGGTGCCGGCCCGGTGGTGGCCAGCGAGGGGTCCATGAGGGACGATGGCACGTTCGCCCACCCCCCGGGGGAGGGTAAATAAGGTCCGAAACCCATGTTGAGCGTCGCGCCCCCGGCCGGCCAGGGGCGCCCGCGGGGGGATTCTCACGCAGGACGGAGCCCGCGCTGGGCACACCAAGGTCAGGGACATCAAGGAGGGGCAGGAGGTCCGGGGCTTCTTCGCAGTCAGGGGCAAGGACCTGCCCAGGGAGTACAAGAACAAGTCCGGCAAGTGGTTCAAGGCGCTCCTGGGCGACGCGACGGGCGAGATTGCCCTCAAGTACTGGGGCACGGAGGACCCTGACAGGACGATGCGGGCCTGGGGCTCGTTCCAGCTGGGCTCGGTCGTCTACGTCCAGGGCGTGGCCGCCTTCGACAGGTACGAGGAGGGGCTCATGCTCGTGGTCAACGAGGGCAAGGACGAGCTCCGCCTCGTGGAGGAGGGCACGGAGGGGCTTCAGCTCGTCGCCTCCCTGGACACGGACCGCATAAAGGCCCTGACGGAGGAGCTGTTCGAGCTCATCGCGAGCGTGCGCGACGTCCCGCTCAAGATGCTGCTGCAGGCCTTCTTCTCCGACCGGACGATGCTCGACGCCTTCAAGTACTCACCGTCCGCCATCCGCCACCACCACGCCTACGTGGGTGGCAACCTCGAGCACACGGTGGGCACTGCGCGCATCGTCGACCTGCTATCCCACCGCTACCCGCGCATCGACCGTGACCTGGCCATCACGGGGGCCCTGCTCCACGACATCGGCAAGCTCAAGGAGTACAGGGTGGCGGCCTCGGTCGAGATGACGTCCGAGGGGCAGTTCATCGGCCACTCCCAGCTCGGCTGGGAGATGATACGGGAGCGGCTCGACCGCGTCCCGGGGCTCACGGACGAGCGAAGGCTCAAGCTCTGGGACATGGTCATCCACCACCACGGCAGCTACGAGCGCGACGGTGACATGGCCTCGAACATCCACACGCTCGAGTCGTGCGCGCTCCACTACGCGGACGACATGGACGCCAAGGTCGGGGCGTTCTCGCAGCTGCTGCGGCAGGCCGGCGAGGGCAAGGACGAATGGCTGTACTCGAAGGAACTCGGGTTCTCCATCTACACAAGGTGAGCGAGGGATGCCGGTCAGGCCCGTGACACAGGTGGGGAGGCAGCCGCGAGCGACGGTCGTGCTCGACCTCCACTGCTCGTCCGAGGAGGAGGCGCGCGCGGTCTGGGCCGCGCTGGCCGTGGACGACCCGGGCTCCATCAGGGGCGCGGTGACGGGGAGCCACCTGCGCATCACCGTCGGCCCGGCCACGCTCCCCTCGCTGCGCGCGAGCTGCGACGACGTGCTGGCATGCTTCCAAGCCGCCAGGGGTGCCGCCTCCCCCCCGAGTCTCCCCTTGACCGATGACCGCGATGACGACGACGACATCGAGCGCGGGGGCGATGTAGGCGATGGCGCAGAGGGGGGTGCCTGAACGCCCCCCATGCCCACTGGCTCGGCCGTCCTCGACAGCCTCCTGGGGGGAGGCCTCGAGGCGGGTATCGTCACCGAGGTCTACGGCGAGGGGGGCTGCGGCAAGACCAGCCTCGCGCTGCAGCTCGCCGTCCGGTGCGCGGAGGCGGGCTCGCAGGCGCTCTACATCGACGCCGAGGGCGTCTCCCCGGAGCGGTTCCGCCAGATAGCGGGTGACGACCACAGGCGCGTGCTCAAGCGCATCCTGTTCTTCACCCCCAACTCCCACGAGGAGCTGGACGACCACATCTCCCGCGCGGCCAAGCTCGCCGAGGGAGACAAGACAGTCGGGCTCGTGGTCGTGGACCCCCTCGTGGTGTTCTACAGGCAGGCCATCGGCACCAAGAACGAGTCCCAGGTGAGGTCGCTGATGACCAACATGGTCGTGAGGCTCCATCGCCTCGCGAGGTCGAGGGATTTGCCCGCGCTCATCACGAACCAGGTCTACTTCGACCCCGACACGGGCAACATCGAGCCCCTCGGGGGGCAGGGCATCGGCCACATCGCCAAGTCCATCGTCCGGCTCGAAAGGACCGCCCCTGGACGCCGGACCGCCGTGCTCATGAAGCACCGCCACCTGCCGGAGGGCGGGCGCGTCGCGCTGCGCATCACCGACAGGGGTCTCGAGGACGAGTGACGTGGGCGGTAGGGAAGGGGTAGGGAGGGGAGGCTGGGATGGCCGAGGACGAGGGCGGGCCGACGGGACCGGGGACGGCGGGTTTGGGACCCAGGCACGCGAGGGGCGGCCCCCTCCCCATAATGGCGGCCGAGGTGAGGGCGTTCGTGCACTCGACCGAGGACGTCGAGCGCGTGCGCGCGTGCGTCAGGGCCGTCGCGGGCGAGGGCGCCCAGGTGCGCGAGAAGCGCTCCCGCGGCTACCACCATCAGCCCCTCAGGGTGCTCGAGGCCGAGGTGCGGGAGCGGGCGGGGTTGCGCCGCATCCTGGAGCTGCTGAGGACCGATGACCTCCGCGAGGACTACGACCGCACGTGGGAGAGGAGGCTGGACACGGAGCACGGCATGGTGCACTTCCGGCTCGCGAAGCAACCCCTCCTCGAGGGCCTCCTCAGCATCGAACCCCCCGACGGCAAGGGCGACCTGGTCAAGGTTGAGCTCCGTCTGCAGGCGTTCCCCGCGAGGCCCGAGCGCTACCGCGAGATCGCCCGCACGCTGCTTGACTGAGCGGGCTCTCCGGACCGCTCCCATCCCCCACCGTCATCCACGGGCCTGGCGACGACCTCACTTCTTCGAGGCCTTGGCCTTGGCGATCTCGCCGGGCTTGTCCCTGGCGGGCTCCTTCTGCGGCCTCTTCGTCCCGTGCCTCGGTGAGACCTCGGGCTCGGCGGCGAGCACCTTGTCGACGCCCCCCGACGGCGCGTCATGGACGCGCGTGGGCACATCGATGGGCCTCGAGTTGGCCTGGCAGCAGAAGGCGCGGACGATGTCCCCGCGCGTGACGATACCCACGACCTTC
Source organism: uncultured Thermoplasmata archaeon (assembly GCA_964353355.1). Lineage (GTDB taxonomy): Archaea > Thermoplasmatota > DTKX01 > DTKX01 > CAYGVT01. The sequence goes on from CAYGVT010000097.1 coordinate 10,060, forward strand.
TCGTCGGCGTCCACCACGGGGATCCGGTTGATGTTGCGCGAGTAGAGCTGCCTCGCGACCTCGTTGAGGTCGTCGTCGGGCACGCACGTGAGGACCTTCTTTGTCATGCAGTCCCCGACGACCGTCTGGGCCTGCTCCTCGAACGCCTTCAAGATCTCGACCTCGCCACGGGACATCTCGAAGAAGACGCCCATGGTGTGGAGCGAGGGGTACACCATCTTGACCTTGTCCGCGGACGAGCTCACCGCGCGCAGGATGTCGGCCTCGGTCAGGATGCCGATGAGCACCCCGTCCCCGTCCACGACGGGCGCGCCAGATATCTTGTACCTCGCGAGCAGCTCCGACGCGTCCCTAAGCGACATGAACTGCGTGAGGTTGATGACCTTCGTGGTCATGATCTCCTTCACCTTCATCCATCCACCTCCACGATGATGCCTTCGTCCGTCGTCTTCCGCGCGGCCGCGGTCACTTGGCCTGCTCCAGGGCCGCCTTGGCCTCCGAGTTGCCTGGGTTGAGCTTGAGGACCTGTTCGAAGCTTCCGCGCGCGTCCTCCGGGCGCTGCAGGAACCGGAGCACGTTGCCCTTGAACAGCCACGTGGCCTCGTTGTCCTCATTGACCGATAGGGCCTGGTCGTAGGCCTGGAGCGATTCGTCGAACCGCTTCAGGTTGAACATCGAGGTGCCCTTGGCTATCCAGGCGTCCTCGTAGTCCGCCTTGAGCTCTATCGCGCGCTCGAAGCACTCGAGCGCTGACTTGTCGTCGCCGGACTTGCTGAGGGCGATGCCCTTGTTCTTCCAGGCCTCCTCGTAGGCCTCGTTGTGGGCGATGGCCTGGTCGTAGCTCTCGATGGCGTCCTTTATCTTGCGCAGCGAGTACAGCGCGTTGCCCCTGTTGTTCCAGGCCTCCGCGTAGTCCTGCCTGATCTCGAGCGCCTTGTCGTAGCACGTGAGCGCGTCGCCGAGGCGGCCGAGGTTGACCATCGCGAACCCCTTGTTGTTCCAAGCCAGGTCGTAGTCGGGGGCGATGGCGATGGCCTTCTCGTAGCACGCGATGGCCTCCTTGTATCGGCCGGTCTTGCCCAGCGCGTTGCCCTTGTTGGTCCACGCCTCCTCGTACTCAGGGGCTATCTCGATGGCCTTGTCGTAGGCCTTGAGCGCATCGTCGACCTTGCCCAGCTCGCGCAGCGCGTTGCCCTTGCTGTTCCATGCGAGCTTGTCCTTGGGGTCGAGCTTGATGGCCTTGTCGTAGGACCTGATGGCGTCGTCGTGCTTGCCGAGCTGGCCGAGCGCGTTGCCCCTGTTGATCCAGGCCTGGATGAAGCCCTCGTCGAGCTTGATGGCCTGGTCGAAGCACTTGGACGAGTCTGGGTACCTCTTCAGGTTGAACAGGGCCGAGCCTTTGTTGTTCCAGGCCTGGGCGAAGTCGGGGTTGAGCTCGAGCGCCTGGTCGTAGCACGTCACGGACTCCTGGTAGCGCTTGAGCTTGTAAAGCGTCGCGCCCTTGTTGTTCCAGGCCTCGGCGTTGCCAGGGTTAATCTCGAGTATCTTGTCGTACGAGCCGATGGCCTCCTCGGTCCTGCCGAGCTCGTAGAGCACCGCGCCGCGCTCGGCGAGCGCGCTCTCCGAGCTGGGGTTGACCTGCAGCGTCGCGTTGAGCGCGAGGAGCGCCTCCTGCGGCCGCTTGAGCGAGCGCAGCGCCAGGGCCTTGGAGAAGTAGGGCTGCTCGTCCTCGGGCGTGAGCTGGATGAGCTTGTCGTAGCACGCGAGCGATTCCTCGACTCGCCCCGCGTTGTAGAGCGCTATCTCCTTGCTCTGCCACGCGACGAGGTAGTCGGGATTTATCTTGATGGCCCTGTCGTAGGCCTTGATTGCCTCCTCGACCTGGCCGAGGTTGTAAAGTGCGTTGCCCACGTTCGACCAGCCGATGTCGAACTGCGGGTTTATCTCGACCGCCTTCTGGTAGCACTCGAGGGCCTCCTGGAACCTTGTGAGCTCCATCAGGATGAGGCCCTTGTTGGTCCAGCTCTCCAAGTCGAGCTGGTTGATGCGCAGCTCCCGGTCGAAGGCCTCCAGCGCGCCCTCCTTGTCGCCCATGCTGTAGAGCGCGATGCCCTTGGACTTCCATGCGCCGGCGCTCTCGGGGTTGAGCTCGATGGCCTTGTTGTAGCACGCGTCCGCCTCGTCGAACCGGCCCACCTTGCGCAGCACCATGCCCTTGCGCTGCCAGGCGTCGGCGAAGTCGGGCCTGGCCTTGATGGCGAGGTCGTACTGCTCCAGTGCCTCGTCCGTGCGGTCCAATGCCTCCAGCGCGTTGCCCTTCTCGAAGTAGGCGAGGTGGCAAGACTCATCGACCTGTATGGCCGAGTCGTAGGCCGCGAGCGCCTCGTCCACGCGGTTCTGGGCCACGAGCACGCGGCCCTTGGCGTAGTACGGCTCGGGCTTGGACGGGTCGTAGCCGATGGCCGTGTCGAAGCAGTCGATGGCCTCCTTCGGCTTGCCCAGGGCCTCGAGCGAGACGCCCATGCGGTACCACGCCTGCGCGCTCTCGGGCTGGAGGTCGATGGCCTTGCGGTACGCGCCGATGGCGTCCTCGGGCTGCTCGAGCTTGTGCAGCGCGCGACCCTTGAGAATCCACGCGTCGGGGTTCTTCCTGTCGAGCGACAGCAGCTTGTCCGCCGCGTCCGCGGCCTCGGGCGCGCGGCCGAGCCTGAGCAGGCACTCGACCCTGTTGGCGTGGGCGGCCTTGGACGTGGGCGAGATGGAGATGGCCCTCTCGAACGAGACGAGCGCGCCCTCCATTCCGTCCTCGAGATGCATCTGGCCCTCGCCCAGCAGGTTCCAGGCCTCCGCGTCGTCATCCTCGATGGCGACCACGCGCTCGAAGCACGCGACCATGGCCTTCCAGTCCTCGAGGGCCCGCCTTGCGAGGCCCTTCTGGAAGTGCGCGAACGCGTTGCCGTCGTTCAGGCGGATGGCCCTGTCGAGGGACTTGATGGCGTCCTGGTCCTCGCCGAGCAGGACCTGCGCCTCCCCCAGGCGGGCCCAGCTCATGGAGTTGTTGTCGTTGAGGTCGATTGCGTCGCGCCACGCCGCCTTGGCCTCCTCTATGCGTCCCATCGCCGCGAGCGCCTCGGCCCTGTGGACGTGCGCGTCCTCGAGGTCGCCCTTGAGCGCGATGGCGCCCTCGAAGCATGGGAGCGCCTGAGCGAGGTCGCCCGAGCCCATGAGCGCGACGCCCTTGGCGTTGAGCACCACCGGGAGGCCCGCGTTCAGGGCGAGCGCCCTGTCGTAGGCCGCGACCGCTTCCTTGTACGCGCCCATGCGCGCCTGTGCGTGGCCCAGCTCGACCCACGCGTCCTCGTAGGAGGTGTCTATCTCGACCGCGCGCCTGAAGGCGGCGACGGCCTCCCTGTCGCGCCCCTTCTTGGCGAGCGCGGCGCCCTTGGCGAAGTGCGCCGCGTCGTAGTCGGGCTTGGACTCGATGGCCTTCTCGTACGACGCGATGGCATCATCGACGCGGCCCGAGTGCTCGAGGGACTGGGCGCGCGCGTACCAGACCATGTGCGCGTCGGGTGCGATGGCCAGCGCCGCGTCGAACGCCTTCAGGGCGTCATCGTCGCGGCCCATGGCCACGAGCGTGATGCCGCGCTGGTAGTGGCCGTCCGAGCTCCTGGGGTCGGTCGCGAGCACGCGGTCGAACGCCTCGAGCGCCTCCTCGAGCCGGCCGAGGTTCCGCAGCGCCATGCCGCGGTGCTGGTGCGCCGTCGTGCTGTTGCCGTCGATGCCGATGGCGTTGTCGAACGCCGCTATGGACTCCCCGTGCTTGGCGAGGTGCAGCAGCGACGTGCCGATGGAGTTCCAGGTGTCGGCGTTCTTGGGATTTATCTCGACGCTGCGGGTGAAGCACTCAACGGCCGAATCGTAGTCCCCGATGCGGACCATGCACAGGCCCTTCTTGTTCCAGGCGAACTCGTCTTTGATGTTGACCTCGAGCGCCTGGTCGAAGGCTGCCACGGCCTCGTCGTTCCGGCCGAGCTCCATCAGGGCATCGCCCTTGTGGTGCCAGAACTCAGGATGCTTGGGGTCGAGCGCGAGCGCCTCGTCGAAGCATGCGATGGCCTCCTCGACCTTGCCCATGCGCATGAGCGCGAGGCCCTTGGCGTCCCAGGCCTCCTTGTAGTCGCGCTTCTCGTCGAGCGTCCGGTCGTATGACGCGATCGCCTGCGTGGGGTCGCCCATCGCCATGAACGCCTGGCCGCGCCAATAGTGCGCCTCGGCGAAGTCGGGCTTGATCTCGATGGACCTGTCGAAGGAGTTGATGGACTCGCGCGCCCTGTTGAGGGCGAGCGAGCACCTGCCCTTGTTGAACCAGGCCAGGTGGTTGTTGGTCTTGATGCTGAGCGCCTTGTCGAAGTGCTTGGTCGCCTCCTGGTACTTGCGCAGCTCCAGCGCGGAGTTGCCCATGCGCTCCCAGGCATCGTCGTTGTTGGGCGCGAGCTCCACCGTGGAGGCGAAGCTCTTGATGGCCTCCTCGTGCCGCCCGAGGGCGGCCAGGGCCAGCCCGCGCTTGAAGTGGGCCGCGATGGTGCCCTTGGCGAGCTTGATGGCGCGGTCGAAGCACTTGATGGCGTCCTCGTGCCGGCCGAGGTACGCGAGAGAATCGCCCTTGGACACCCACACGCTCGCGGACGTGTCGTCGAGCGAGAGCGCGCGGTCCATGGCCTCTATCGCCTTCTGGTGGGCCCCCTTGACCATCAGCACCTGGCCCTTGGAGACCCAGGGCTCCTGGTAGTCGGCCTTGAGCGCGATGGCGCGCTCGAACGACTCGAGCGCGCGGTTCAGGTCGCCCTCCGCCTGGAGCGCCTGCCCCCTGAAGTACCAAGTCTGCGCGTCCGCGTCGTCGAGCCTCACGGCGGCGTCGTAGCACGCGAGCGCCTGCTTGTTGGAGCCCAGCTCCATGAGCGCATGGCCCTTCCACTTCCAGGCCTCGTCCATGTCCCCCCGTCGCTGGATGGCCGCGTCGTAGAACTCGATGGCCTGCTCGGCCATCCCCTGCTGGTGCATCGCGCGGCCCTTCTCGAAGTATGCCTCGGCCCAAGTTCCCTTGAGCTCGATGGCCTTGTCGAAGCTCTTCTCGGCCTGCTTGAACCGCTCGAGCCTGCTGAGGGCCTGGCCCTTGTGGAAGTGCGCCTCGACGTGCTTGCCGTTGAGCTCGAGCACGCGGTTCAGGCTCGCAAGCGCCTGCTCCTCCTTGTGCATGTCCATGTAGGCGAGGGCCTTGCCGAAGTGCGCCTCCTCGAGCGATTCGTCCACCTCGATGGCCGCGTCGTAGGCCCCGATGGCGGCCTCGAGCCGACCGACCTCGCGCAGCACGTCGCCCTTGCGCGAGTAGGCGCGCTCGAACGATGGGTCGAGGGCGATGACGCGGTCGAAGGCAGACACGGCCTCCTCGGACCTGTGCAGCTTCGCCAGCGCCAGGCCCTTGTGGTACCAGGCCTCGTCGTTGGCCTCCTGGAGCTCGATGGCACGGTCGAAGCACAGGATGGCGTCCTGGTGCCGGCCGAGGCGGTTGAGCGCCCGGCCCTTGTTCGCCCACGCCTCGTCGAAGTCCGCGTAGAGCTGGAGCGCGCGGTCGAAGCACTGTATGGACTCCTCGACAGAGCCCAGCTCGAGCAGGGCCTCGCCCTTGTAGTTCCAGGCGTGCTCGAAGTCGGCGTCGATGTCCAGCGCCGCGTCGTAGCACGCGATGGCCTCCTGGTACCGCTCCTGCGACGCGAGCGCGAAGCCCTTGTTGCTCCACGCCTTGATGAACCTGGGGTTTATCTCGAGGACCTTGTCGTAGGAGGCAGCGGCCTCGTCGACGTGGCCGAGGTTGAACTGCGCGTTGCCGAGGTTGAACCACGCCTTGACGTAGTCGGGCATGAGCGCAATGGCCTTGTTGTAGCACTCGATGGCCTCGTCGACCCGCTTCAGCGTGTAGAGCGCGTTGCCCTTGTTGTTCCACGCCTGCTCGAACGCCGGGTTGATCTTGACCGCCATGTCGTAGCAGTCGATGGCCTCCTCGATGCGGCGGGCGTTGTAGAGCGCGTTGCCCTTGTTGTTCCATGCCTTCTCGTAGTCGGGGTCGATCTCGATGGCCTTGTCGTAGCACGCGATGGCCTCGTCCACCTTGCCCATGGCGGCGAGCGTCGAGCCCTTGTTGTAGTAGGCCTTCTCGTAGCGTGGGTTGAGCTCGATGGCACGGTCGAAGCACGCGATGGCCTCATCCACCTTCCTGAGGGTGTAAAGCGCGTTGCCCTTGTTGTTCCACGCCTCCGCGTAGTTCGCCTTGATGTCTATCGCCTTGTCATAGCACTCGATGGCGTCGGCGGTGTTCTTGAGCTGGTGGAGCGCGAAGCCCTTGTTGTTCCAGGCGACCTCGTAGTTGGGGTTGATGGAGATTGCCTTGTCGTAGCACCGGATGGCCTCCTCGAACTGTCCCAGCGAGCCGAGCGCGAAGCCCTTGTTGTTCCACGCCTCCTCGTACTCGGGCTTGATGCCGATGACCTTGTCGTAGCACTCGATGGCCTCCTTGAACCTGCCGAGCTCGTCGAGCGCGTTGCCCTTGTTGTTCCAGAACTCCTCGGCGTAGGGCTTGAGCTCGATGGCCTTGTCGTAGCACTTGATGGCGTCATCGTACCTCTCCATCTCATCGAGCACGTTGCCCTTGTTGTTCCATGCCTCGTCGTAGTCGGGGCGCAGCGCGATGGCCTTCTCGTAGAGGGCGAGGGCGGATTCGTAGTGCTGCTCGTCCTTGAGCTCGACCGTGAACGCGGCCTCGCCGGACTGGATGGCCCACTCGCGCGTGCGCTTGCTGAGGTAGTAGACGTTGCCGAGCCTCAGGTAGGTCTCTGGGTTGCCAACGACCTTGCCGAAGTGCTCCTCGGCCTCCCCGAGCTTGGACCTGATGAGGTCCACGAGCTTGCGCTCGGCCTTGGGGAGGTTGAGCTTGGTGTTCTTGTTGATGGTCGCGGGGACCTGCATCTGCGTGAGGATGGTGTTCATCTGGTCCGTGATTGACCTGAAGGCGGCCTCGTCCATCTCCGCGACGTTGATGCTCTGCAGCTGCTTCGCGGCGTCGGACCCGCCGACGAAGCTGAGCTCGTCGCCGAAGGTGGTGGGGCCCACTCCCAGCGCGCCCGATGATGGCGCGGCCTTCTTGCGCTGCAGCGCACCGCCGCCGAGCAGCGCGCCGCCGCCGATGAGGTCGGAGCCCACTGCGGGTATCCTGGTCCCGCACTTGGGGCAGTTCTGGACTCCTGTACGTACGTTGCTCTTGCACTTGGGGCAGATGGCCATCCGATGCTCCCTCCGCTTCCACCCGGCGCGCGGTCCCGGCGTCGGACCCGCGCGCCCCGGGCCTCCGTCTCGGTACTGCTGGCAGACCCAGGTCTAGGGGCACAGTCGTATATGTTACGCCGTATATAACCCCATCGAGCGTCTCGTCGCATCTGGACATGCCCTGGCGGTGGGCCGCGGCGGCCGCAGGGAAACCGTCATAAACGGCGCCGACGGTAGCCTCCCCCCATGCGGCCCGACGGCGCGGAGGCGACCAACATCGACGCGGAGCGCGTGCTCGGCGCGCTCAGGCGGCTGCCCGGCATCGGCGCGGCGGTCGAGCACCTCGAGGTGCACCCGGGCGCGCCCTCGACGAACGCGCTGGCGCTCGACGATGCGAGGGTGGCGCTCGTCGTCGTCGCGCTCGAGCAGACCGCGGGGAGGGGTCGGACGGGCTCGTCCTGGGCGTCCCCCAGGGGCGGTCTCTACATGTCGTACGTGCCTCCCGAGGGGCTGATGCCCCGTCGGCCCACGGACGCGACGCCCCTCGCGGGCCTCGCCGCCGCGGACGCCGTCGATGGCGCCCTCGCTCTCTTGGGCGCGCCGGGGCCGAGGGCGAGGCTCAAGTGGCCGAACGACGTGCTCGTCGACGGTCGCAAGGTCGCGGGGGTCCTCGTCCAGGCCAGGACCGGGGGGACCGTCGGCCGGCCGTCGCGGACCGCGATTGGGATCGGCATCAACGCGAACGCGCACGTCCGTCTGAGCACCGCGCCAGCGGAGGGCGCGCCGGCCGCCCTGGAGCCCGCGTGCCTGCGCGAGCTCGCGGGCCGGCCTGTGAGGCTCGAGCCGTTGTTGGTCGGGACGGTCTTCGGGCTCGTGGCATACCTCGCCGAGGGGCTCACGGCGCGCGCCATCGCGCAGTACACGGCGAGGTGCGACACGGTCGGGAGGAGGGTCGCCCTCACCGAGGGGGGCTCGAGGGTGGAGGCGCTCGCCGTCGCCATCGACCCGGACGGGGCGCTCGTCGTCGAGGGCGCCGGCGGGGCAAGGCGGAGGGTGACCGCGGGGGAGGTCTCGCACGTCCGTGACGCCGGCCAGGGATGACGGCCGGCCGTCCTAGGGCCTCTCGAGCCAGGTGCGCAAGCGCACCGTGATGGAGCCCCCGATAATGGCCGCCACGATGCCCGCCGCGATGCACGGCCCGATCGTCTGCACGCGCGGGTCGAGGTCCGCGGCGAGGGCTGGGAAGACGTACATCGAGAACACGCCGAAGAGGAAGAGCGAGAGAATCAGTACCAGCAGGATGCCCAGCACGTTGCTGAGGAGCCAGCTGGCAAAGCCCATCTCACCGCACCGGGCCCTTGAAGGGGATGGGCGATATTTAACATTGCGCGCCGCAAGCCTTAACAGGATGTCGCGTCATGGCACCTCCCGTGCCCGCGAGCGAGAGGGGGGCCGAGCGCCCTAGGAGGAGGTACGTGGCCTTCACGTTGGAGATTCCCGACGTGGCCGTGACGGGTCCGCCCCCGGGCCGCGAGGCGATGACCGCCGCGCTCGACGCCGCGTGCGAGGCCGCGGGGCTGCCCAGGGTGCGGAGGCTCACCGTGTTCGACGGTCGGCGCGGCATCGCGCGGTGCGCGCACGACGAGCGGGACGTGCTCGTCGCCGCGCTGCGGTCCATCCTCGCCGTCGGCGGCGCGCCGGCCAGGGTCGTCCCGCTGGCCACCTCCGGCACGATTAAGAAGGCCAAGGCCCATCTCGGGGCCTGGCGCGACCAGTGACCCCGCGGGGGCGGTGACTTTGGAGGAGAGGCTGCGAAGGGCGCTCGCCTGGCTCGCGGTCATCGCGGTCGTGGCGACTTACACCTACGGCGCCTGGGCCTGGTACGATTCCACCTACGAGCCGCTCGACGTCAAGTTCCACTCGACGCTCGTCCACCGCCTCGGCTGGTACGAGCAGGGGGAGCGCGTGCGTGCGCTCGTCGTCTTCGACGAGGGCTCCGTCACCGTGCTCGAGGGACGGTCCGTCGACATCATCCTCCTCGACTCCGAAAACCGGTCGCGCCTCGAGCTGCAGCAGGGATGGGAGCCCCTGCAGACCGTGCGCGTCGACATGGACACGTCGACCGTGGGCGAGCTGGACTACACCGCGCACGCCGCCGACACCTACTACATCGTCTACCAGAACTTCGACTGGTGGAACCTGACGCTCAGGGTCGCGGACGGGAAGGCAATGCGCACGCAGATGTTCATCAAGGGGCTGTGGATCGGGCTCCTCGTCGCCACCTGCGTGGCGTTCGCGTTCCTCTACAGGCGGATGTTCGGCGTCGACCTACGTCGCGTGCTGGGGCTCACGCGCAGGCCCAGGGGCCCGGGCGCGAGGGCCGCCCGCGAGCCGGTGGCGCCATCGTCCGTCCCGTCCCCCGAGGATGGCGGCCACCGCCGGTGGGGTCTTCGGACCGGTCGGGGGCCGAAACCGTAAAGGCCGCCGAACGCGGTCGGGGTGGCGGTCCCGATGCCGGTATACTTCGACGAATCCTTCCTGCGCCACAGGCAGACCGCCTACCACCCCGAGCGGCCCGAGAGGCTCGTCCGGACCATGGCCTTGGCGGCCGAGCTCAAGCTCCCGGTCGAGACGCCCGCCTTCGGGGAGGCCACCGACGAGCAGCTGCTGCGCGTGCACAAGGGCAGCTACCTCGACCTTCTCAGGGACTTCGGCGAGGGCCCCTACGACGGCGACACCTACGTCAGGCCCGAGACCTACGGCATCGCGCGCCTCGCGGCGGGCGCGAGCATCGCGGCCGCGAGGGACGCGCTCCGGTCGCGCAGGTCCAACATCGTCCTCGCCCGACCGCCCGGCCATCACAGCGGTCGCAACTACGCCGGGGGCTTCTGTTACCTCAACAACGTGGCCATCGCCGCGCGGGCGCTGCAATCGGAGGAGGGGGTGGACCGCGTTGCCATCCTGGACCTCGACGTGCACCACGGCAACGGCACCTCCGACCTGTTCTACGAAGACCCCACGGTGCTCTACGTCTCGACCCACCAGTGGGGCATCTACCCCGGCACCGGCCCCGCCGAGGCGACGGGCGAGGGGGATGGTGCGGGGTTCAACGTCAATCTGCCCTTCCTGCACGGCATGGGCGACGGGACGTTCAGGTACGCCATGGCACGCGTAGTGCGCCCCATCGTCGAGCGGTTCGACCCCGGGGCCATCCTCGTGAGCCTTGGCGTCGACGCGCACTACGAGGACCCGCTCGGGGGCCTGACGCTCTCGTCCCAGGGCTCCGTCGAGGCCTACTTGGCCGCGCACGAGCTCGGGCGCGACCTGGGGCTGGGGGGCGCGACCTACTTCCTCGAGGGTGGTTACAACATCGACGCGCTCGCTGAGGTCGTGTGGGGCGTTCATGAGGGGTTCTCGGGGCGGTCGGTGCCGTACAGATTCACCAAAGTCGCTGACGTCGAGGGCCTCGGCAGGGCGATTGTCGACCGTGTCCATGCCCTGCATTCCAAGCGCTGGAAGCTTTGAAGAGGAGGATGCCCGCAGCGAGGCGCGACGGTAGGCCGGCCCTCACTCCTCTGAGGACTCGCGGCGGTCCTTCATCCGCTCCTTGTCCTTGATTATCTGCTTCCCGAGGTTGTCGAGCACCGTGTCGAGCAACAGGAACAGCTCGTAGTCGGAGCCCTCCGCGAAGAACAGACCGTGGCTCGTCGACAGCCTCGCCCTGAGGGTGAAGTTGCGGCCCTCCTTGGGATGGTGGTGCTCCGTGAAGTGCAGCATCAGCAGCTGCGGCATCGTGATGGGGGTGATGCGGTTCATCGTCTTCTCGATGATGTGGTACATCTCGTCGTACAAGTCGGGGTCCTGCTCGTCGAGCCCTGTGATCTGGACATAGACCTGCCGCCTCTCCTGGTAGGAGGCGACGAGCTCCAGCACGTCGAGCTGCGTGACGATGCCCACCGGCATGCGGTTCTCGACGATGACCACGGAGCTTATGTGGTTCTGCGCCATCTTCACAACGGCCTCGTGGAGGTTGCCCTTCAGGCCCATCGAGACGGCCGGGGTGCTCATCAGGCTGCCGACTTGGATATGCAGGTGCGGGCTCGTCCTGGTGTCGATCTCCCTGGGCTTCTTCTGAGCGCGCTCCTGGGTGTAGTACCCCATGATGTCCTTGATCCCCAGCACGCCCGTGAGCCGGCCCTCCTTGTCGACCACGGGCAGCGCGCGCACGTCCAGGTCGCGCATGATGGCGCGGGCCTTCTCGAGATGCTCCTCCTCGGTGATTGTGAGGGGGTCCGGCGTCATCACGTCCTTGACGTTGATCTGGTCGAGCTGGTCGAACTCGACGAGCCTGCTGACGATGTCCTCGCGGGCGATGATGCCGGCGATCTCGCCCGCGGCGGTGACCGGCACGGCGCGGAAGCTGTTCGTCAGCATGACCTCGGCCACGCGCGTGATGGAGTTGTTGATATCGACCTTGGGGGGCATGATCATTATGTTCTCGACGAGGGCCGAGAGCGGCAGGCTCTTGCGCTTGATGAACATGTCGTAGGAGACCATCCCGAGCAGCTTGCCGCCCTCGACGACGGGCAGCTCGTGGATGTCCATCTTCTTCATCCGGCCCAGCACCTCGGAGACGCGCTCGCTCCTCTGGCAGATGATCAGCCTCTCCGACATGATGTCCTTTGCCTTGATGTTGCGCAGCTGGATGAGACGGGCCATTCGGCATTCCACCTGAGTCCGTGGGCCGTAACCCCCTCACGCTCATATAAGCTTGTGCGTCACCCAGCCGCACGGACGGTCGCGGGGGAGGCGCCCTCCCCGATGCCCGCGCGCACCAATCGATGGCCGACCCCCATGCGACCTGGGGGATGCCTCCCCCCGTTGGTGTCGCCCCCGAGGACCCCAGGGCCGACCTGGCGGACCGGAGCGCCACAAGGCGTCGCGCGGGGAGGGCGGCAACTATTAATTGGCACGAGTGTGATGCCGTCTGGGAAGCATGCCCAGGACGGCCGCGCTGACGGGAACGCCGGGTACCGGCAAGACGACGCTGCAGCGCGCGGCCTCCGAGGCCGGTTGGTCCACCATCGACGTATCCGAGCTCGCGCGGCTCGGCGGTGCGGTCACTGGCAGGGACGAGGGACGAGGCGTGGACGAGGTCGACGCGAGGAGGCTTCGCTCGGCCTGGAAGGCCGAACTCCCCAGGCACGCCGCGACCGAACGCGTCCTGCTCGTGGGACACCTGTCGCATCTCCTGCCCTGCGACCTCATCGTGGTCCTCAGGACGTCCCCCGAGGTGCTGCGCGCGAGGCTCGAGGAGCGCGGCTACCCGCCCGCCAAGGTCCGGGAGAACGTAGAGGCCGAGGCCGTCGACGTGGTGCTCCTAGAGGCGCTCGAGGCCGACCCACCAGAGGGCGTGCACGAGCTCGACACCTCCTCGGACGCGCCCGAGCGGACGGCCGAGGTGCTGCTCGCGGTGCTCGAGGGGACCGACAAGGACCACGGCGCGGGGCGCATCGACTGGTCGGAGGAGGTGCTCGGGTGGTACTGAACAGGTACCGCAAGACCGCCGACCCGTGGCTCGTGCCGCTCGCGCGGCGGCTCTCCGGGATCGACCCGGACACGCTGAGCTGGCTCGCGTTCGCCTGCGCCGTGCCAGCCGGCGCGCTGCTGTGGCTCGCAGGAGAGGTCTCCTACCACCTGCTGCTGCCGGCCGTCCTGCTGCTGTTCCTCAACGCGCTGCTCGACGCGCTCGACGGCTGGGTCGCGCGGCTCACGGGGAAGGCCTCGCCCCGGGGCGACTTCCTCGACCATGTCCTGGACCGGTACGCGGACCTGTTCATCGTCGGCGGCATTGCGATGTCGGCCTACTGCGGCCGCTGGATCGGCCTCCTGGCCCTGCTGGGGGTCATCCTCACATCCTACATGGGGACGCAGGCCCAGGCGATGGGGCTCCCGCGCAACTATGGTGGCATCCTGGGCAGGGCCGACAGGCTCGTCCTGCTCGTCCTCGCGTCCGTGGTCCAGTGGGTCTGGCAGCTCGTAGCTGGCCGACCGGAGCTGTTGACCGTCGACGTGTGGGGGGGGAGCCACGGCGTGACCGTGCTCGAGGTGCTCATGGTGTGGTTCGCCGTCGGCGGGCATTCGACCGCCGTCTGGCGTGCCTCCGCGTCCTGGAAGGAGCTCTCAAAGAGGATGGGGGAAGGGCCGCAGGGCGCCAAGGCCGTAGAGGAGGTCAGGGCCGGCGGAGCCGGCCAACCACCTAGGGTCGAGCAGGCCAGTGGGTCGGGCGAGAGCCCCGGGGAGAAGGGCGGTCCGGGGACGGCGGGGGGGGTTTCCAAGCCCCCCCGGTCCTGATGCCCGCGAGCCCTGGCCTGCACGAGCCAGGAGCCGACCCACGAATCAACCAAATGGCAAAACATAAATATGCGAATCTTTATCCTCCACCGAGTGGGCCAGCGCCCCCGCTAGGGAATCGGAATAACTGGGGATGCTCAAGGCCGACCTGGGGAGATATGGTCCCTGCAACCAGGCGGACCTACCCCGGAAGGCCATGGGCCACCCCTCCGTGACCGCCAGGGGCGTGGGGCTCGTCCACCGCATCGTCAGGGAACCTCGCACTCGGGGGAAAACGAATGGCAAGTTTGTTCGGCAAGAAGGGTATCAGCTACGAGCGGGTCGCCATATTCCTCACCGCGTTCGTCATGATACTGGTGATCCTGTTCTCCGTCGGCCTCTCCACGCAGAGCTCGACGTACGAGGTAAAGCAGTCCATCCTTTGGGAGAGCGCTCGCCTCAATCCAGAGGTGCCAAAGGACGACAACGACAACGACGGGCTGCCGGACATCGAGGAGAACTACGACTACGGCACGAACATATACCTGGCCGACTCCGACGGCGACGGCATGTCGGACCTGTGGGAGGTTCAATGGAACGCGAAGGACCCCCTGACCGAGCAGCGCATCATCAACCCGGTCGACCCCACAGATGCCTACGAGGACCCCGACAACGACGGCTACGATTACAATCACAACGGCTACATAGACGGCTCGGAGCAGGACAAGAACAACACCGGCTACGACATGGTGGTCCGCTCCTCCCTGAAGATACCGGCGCACTCGGACTATACTGTCTACCAGATAAACCTCCTGACGTCCAACCTCGAGGCGCACCGGGACGAGCTGGTCCGGATAGCCGCCGCCCGTGTCACCGACAACGGCACCTACAAGGATTTCGCCGGAAGCATCGACCGCCAGATAGAGATAAACATAACCGACCCGTCCACCAACGTCCAGCTCCCGGTGAGGTTC
>CAYGVT010000098.1:0-2404 GCA_964353355.1 uncultured Thermoplasmata archaeon
TGGACGGGCCCCTCATCGCCCGCGCCGCCCGTCCTGGGCCCCGAGCACCCGCGCGACCAGCGCGGCCCTCTTGCCCTTCGCGGGCAGGCCCATGTCCTCGCACACGGTCCTCAGCTCGTCGAGGGTCATGCCGTCGAGCTCGCGCCTCGAGAAGGGCTCCGACCCGTCGGTCGGCCCGCACGTGAGGAACCGGTCCAGGTCCTCCGCGATCTCCTCCCGGGTCGGGCTCGCCCCCACCCCGAGGTCGTCGCGCACCTCCCTCAGGGCGCGCGCGGCCATCTCCACGAGCGCCGCCTCGGTCTCGCGGTCCAGCCCCGGGTCGGACCGCCGCTCGTGGTGCTCCCACAGCCTCGCGGCGAGCTCGCGCTTGGGCCCCCCCGTCCCGAGCCCGAGCCCCTCGCACGCGCGCTCGAGGAGGAACCTCGGGACCGCCCCGACGTCCTCCGGCCCGATGAAGGGGTCCGCGAGGGGGCATCCCGGCCCGCAGCCGCCGTCCGGACCCGCGCATGGGAGGGGCCTCGCCCCGGGACGGGCGAGGAAGGTCCACGCACCGAACGGATCCCCGCCGTCCTCGAGGTCATCGTCGCCCGTGCCGTCGCCGAGGGCCCCGCCCCCCAGGCCGTCCAGGAGCTCCTGCGCCCTCCCGAGTGGAGCTGCGGCGTCAGCGCCGTGCACGCCTGTCGCACGCTCCAGGGCTCCGAGGGCGGCGGGGACGGCCTCCGGGCCGCGCAGGCAGAAGAGCGCGGTCGCCGGGCCGAGGACGCGGTCAAGGCCCGCGCCCTCCTCCGCAAGCCGCCGGAGCATCGCCTCGGCCGCGGGCGCCGCCCATGCCGGGTCGGCGCCCTCGAGGAACGCGAAGCCGACGGGCATCGCGAGCGTGGCATCCTCGACGGTCGAGACGTACCTCGAGAGGACCTCGACCGACCTCGCGCCCATCCGGTCCACGATGGAGGCCGCCGCGTCCATGTAGGCGTCGTCCTGGTCCGCGGCGTTGCGCATCAGCCACTCGAGCGCGTCCTGCTCGCGGGCGGCCGCCGCACCCCGCCCGTGCAGACGGTCGAGGGCCATGGCCGCCGCGCCCGCGTACCAGGTGCCGGGCGGCGCGCCCGTCGCGAGGATGGCGTCGACGGCCTCCGGCCCGGCCGACGCGAGCGCCTCCATGACGGGCGCGAACGCGTCCGCGCGCCTGCTCCATCCCGCGTGCGGGTCCTCGTCCCAGGTCCAGTCCTCGTCAGCGCGCCTCAGCAGCGCGATGAGCGCCCGTGCCCTCTCCCCCGGGTCCTCCTGCGCGAGCGCCTCCCTCGCCCTGCGCTCGATGCCCCTCCACATCCCGCCCTCCATGGCCAGGTCCCCCTATCCCTCCATCTCCCCCGTGTACCCGCACACCCCGCACCGCGGCGAGTTGACGAGCGGCAGCAGCATCTCCTCCCCGCACTCGTGGACGACCGCGCACCCGTCGCAAAACCACGCGTCCCCGCCCAACGCACATTGCGCGCAGACCCCAGTGGCGTCGGCGCCGCACATGGAGCACGCCGGCCTCGGCGCCTCGTTCCTCGCGAGCGGTTCGATGTTCCCCCATCCCCCGCGCCTGCGGCGCCCGGAGGTGCGCATCGACACGACCCTGAGCCGCAGCACGGTCGGCGTCCCGAAGTCGTACTCGTGCGTGAACGCGAGGCCCGGGGCAAGGACCTCGCCGAGCGCGACCTCCATGCCCTTGACGGGGAGGTAGGACTCCCACGGCTCGGTCTCGTAACGGACACCCCGTATCTCGAACGCGCTCATGTGGCCGCAGCACTCGAGCCACGTGCGCCTCAGGCACGTGTCCAGGTCGGCGAGCGTCGCCCTCGCGGGCGCGTCCAGGTGGAGCCAGAACACGGGCGCGTCGGGGCAGTCGACGGAGATGTGGAACCCGTTCGGGGGGGTCTTGCGCCGCCGCGTGCCCCTCGCGGCCGGCCCGGCCCCCTCCGTCAGGTGCGCCTCCACGTGCCTGGCCATCGACGCCCTGCCCATCGTCCTCCCGCACTTGAGGCACACGCCCGTCGACATAGGCGCCGGCATGCCATCATCCCCCTGGAGGTGAGGGAAGCGCGCTCGGTGGCTCATATAAGTTGCTGCCCCGGGACCCCCTCTCGCCCAAGCGGGTCCGGGCGGGCAGGCTCGCGCCCTCCATCCCACGTTCGCGCTGTGCAGGATTTATCTCCCCCCACCACCGTTGGCACGGGCGTGAGGTGCGCGCGACGCCCGGTCCCCGGGCGCAGGACGCCTCCAGGAACGGCGGTGCGATGGAGGAGCAGACGGTCACGGGCAGGTCGGACATCGTGTTCATGCTCGACAGCGTCCTCTCGAGGTCGAACGCGGACGACGTCGTGGTCATCCTGAGGGCGTTCCTCAGGAACCGCGAGGA
>CAYGVT010000099.1:0-4073 GCA_964353355.1 uncultured Thermoplasmata archaeon
CGCGGGCGCTGAAACGCGGTCGACATCGAGCAGGTCCCTGAACCTGAGCGGTCGCTTCCCTCTGGCTTTCCGGGAACCCTTCCTAGCGGCCATGGGGACGGAAGCGCCCGGGGCCGTTAAGACCCTTTCCCCTTCCGGCCCTTGAGCACGATGAAGAGGACCGCGAGGACCACCACGACGACGATGCCCACCGCCGCGTACAGTACCGCGCCCGGGATGCCTCCATCCGTCCCATCCGCCTCCACGGTGATGGTCACCCAGTCGACCGCTGAGTTGTTGGCCGCGTCGTAGACCGTCAGCCGCACCTTGTGGTCGCCGGCCTTCGTGAAGGTCACGTTCAGGAGAGGCCCCAGGACGACCCTCGGTCGCTCCTCGGTCTCGTCCTCGAAGAGCCACTCGAACCGCACGATGCCGATGTTGTCGGACGAGCCCTCCGACCCCACGACTGCGGGCTCGCCCGCCTCGGCCTTGACGTCCGCGCCCGCGTTCGCGATGGGCGCCCTGTCGTCGACGACCTCGACGTCGAACACCGGGGTCTCGACCTGCAGCGCGCTGCGGTCGCGGGCCCCGAACATGTAATGCAGTGGCGCGACGCTGTCCAAGGGAACGTCTATGGTCCACTCGAGCTCCGTCGTCCCGGGAGACTCATGGAGCTGCTGCAAGCCCTCGTCGAACCACCACCTGACCCAGAGCATCCCGATGCCCCACTCGTCGTAGGCGGCGATGCTCAGCGTCACCTGGCCGCCCGTCGTCGTCCTGTTGACGACGGAGACGAGCTCGAGCTCGGGCGGCGTGTGGTCCTCGTTGGGCAGCTGCAGCGTCGCGCGGCCCTCGTTGCCGGCCGCGTCGAGGGCGAGGAACTCGACGAACAGGTCCAGGCGCTCCTCCTCGGGCACCTCGAGCTCGAGCACGATCGTATCCTCGGTGACGGGCTCGTAGGGCTGGTCGACGAAGTTGACGCCGTCGAAAGTGTAGCGGGCGAGGGCCGAGACGACGCCGATGTTGTCGTGGACGTCCACGGTGATGCGGACGTCGGCGGAGGGCTCCACGTAGGCGGGGCCCGATAGGGTCTCCAGCACGGGCGCGTCGTCGTCCTTTACCTCGATGCCCCTGAAGGCGGTCCGGTTCCACTGGTCCGCAAGGTCCTGGAAGACGAACCTGTAGGTCAGAGGCTCCAGCGTGGTGTTCGACGCGGTGACCGCCACCGTGTAGTTTCCCGGCCTCCCTGGGTCCTCGGCCATGGTCACGTTTCTCGGGGACATCGCACCCTGCCTGTGCTCGAGGTTCACGGCGCCCAGGCCGATGTTGTCCGCGAGCCGGACCAAGAAGACGACCTCGCCCCCCGTCGTGGTGATGGCCTGCGTGCGGTCCTCCACAAGCCACGGGAGGATGCCGTCGCGCACATCGAGCGTGACATCCCCGGTCGAGTTCTCGAGCCCCACGCCGTCCCTGGCGTAGTAGAAGATATGGAGCTTGATTGCATTGGCGGGGACCTCGACATCGGCCGCGAAGCCCGGCCAGCCGTCGGGGGACGAAATGCGGTGCAGCTCGACCATCATCACCTCGCCTTGGTCGAACCAGTACTCGGCCCAGACTCCATCGATGCCGCTCGCGTCCAAGGCGGTGACGCCCAGCGAGCACTGCAGGCCTGTCACCGGCCTTGTGAAGTCCGGCCCAGGCAGGTAGAGCCAGGGGCCCTCGACATCGCGGGAGAACTTGAGCACCACCGCGTCGCCGTCGCCGTTGAAGGCACGGTCGAACGCCGCGCGGCCCATCGGGAAGTCGGCCGAGTGCGAGTAGGCGATGATGACCGGTACGCCGTAGCGGTCTGGCGACATGTCCATCGCGTAATCGCCTTTGAAGCCGCCGATGTAGGTGGAGTAGGAGACATTCGCACCCCCTGGAGCGGCCTCCATAAGGAACATGTCGTGATCGTCGATCGTCTTTATGGAGTCGAACGCGTCCGACGTCGTGGGGAAGTCCGTCGAGTTGGTGTAGCCCGCGACCACGATGTGCCCGTCCTCGCCGAGGTAGGCCGCGCGCGCGACGTCGAAGTTGGACCCGCCGATGTACGTGCAGAGCTCGAGCGAGACCAGGTCCGCCGAGAGCGAGATGACCATGCCGTCCGCGACTCCCCAGAAGTACTGGCCGAACGCGCCCGCCGTCGTCGGCAGGTCCGGCGAGAACGTGTAGCCCGCGACGAGCCACTCCCCGCTCGGCCCGAACACGAGCGACCTGGGCACGTCAGAGCCGAGCCCGCCCACGAACGTGCCGAGATCGACCGTCGCTAGGTCTGTGGAGAGCCGCGCGAGGTAGGCGTCGCGCGCGCCGTTGTGCGTGGCGTCGTAGCCCCCCCTCGGGCTGATGTCCGGCGACGACGTCGAGAGCACGACGCACGGACGGCCATCCGTGTCGACGGCGACAGCGGGCTCCTGCTCCTCATCGCTACCGCCCAGGAGCGTGGCGGAGGCGAACGCGCCGTGGTCGATGTGCGCGACGAACGCGTCCCTCACGCCTCCGAGCGTCCGGTCGTACGCGCCCGACGTGGTCGGGAAGAAGCTCGAATTCGTCTCGCCGGCGACCCAGACGTCCTCCGGTGAGGCGAGCGCGACCGCGGTCGCCCTCTCCCATGCCTCCCCGCCCAGGAACGTCGAGAACTCGACGGTCGAGCCGTCGGCGGAGAGCCGCATTACGAACGCGTCGCGGGTGCCCGAGAGCGTCGTCGAGGGGGCGCCCCACGACGTCGGGAAGTCGGACGATTCGGTGTGGCCGACGACCCAGGCGCGGCCGAGGGCGTCGACCGCGATGTCCCATGGCATCTCCTCGTCCTTGCCCCCGAGGAGCGTCGCCCACTCGAGCGTCGAGCCGTCCTCGGAGATGCAGGCCACGTATACGTCGAAGCCGCCCGCGAGCGTGCGCCGGTACGCGCCCGACGTGGTCGGGAAGTTGGTGGAGCCCGTGTATCCCGCGACGTAGACGCGACCGTCCGCGCCGACGTCGACCGCGTGGGGCCAGTCCGCGCCGAACCCGCCCAGGAACGTGGAGAAGAGGAGAGGGCTCGGTGGAACGTCCGCCTGCGCCTGGGTGGGCACGATGAGGAGCGCCGCGACGGTGACGAGGGCACAGAGCGATGCGAGCTCCAAGGATGCGAGGGGGAGCGACCGTGGCATGGGGGCTACCACCTGCTGCGCCTGTAGGTCCCGAGCAGCACCGCCTCGGCCACCTTGTGGCGCTCGACGAGCTGGTAGAACGCGCGCTTGTCGGAGGCGCCCTCGAGCCTGGGGACGTCGAGGGCGTGGAGCCTGTGATAGTACCTGTGGGTGCCCGACGGAGGGCAGGGGCCCCCGTAGTTGGGCTTGCGGAAGTCGTTCGCGACCTGCCGCGCGCCCGCGGGCACGGTGCCGCGCGCGATCGACCTCACGGTCGGGGGGATGTCGCACACCATCCAGTGCACCCACAGGCCCGAGGGTGCGTCCGGGTCGTCGAGGATGATTGCAAGGCTCTTGGCCTCGGGCGGCACACCGTCCCATGCAAGGTGAGGGGAGACGTCCTTGTCGTCGCAAGTGAAGAGCTTGGGGATGGCATCGCCATTCTTGAAGTCGTCGCTCCACAGCCGCATCGAATGACCTCCAATGCATTCACATGGGCGAGGCCAGTTCATTAGGGTTTTGGAGGTCGCACTGCCGACCCCGCCAGGTGCTGTGGGGGATGCCGCAGTTGGACGGGATTGGGGGGATGGATGGTGCTGGAGGGATCGGATGGGATTGGGCGAGCAGGGTGCTGGAGGACTGCGCATGCGTCGGTTTGGACGCCACTTCCGTTTCGGATGGCCTAATGGAACGGCCCGCCAGCACCCGGACATCCCTCATGGGCCCTTCCAATTCGGCCATTTACCTTTTAAGCATATTCACGAAACAGAGCGGTACCAATCCAAAAGTACCGAAAAAGATTCGTACCAGGAAAATAATATATTGGCCCCGGGGAGGCCCGGCATCGCCGGGCACCCCCAGGGATGCACGACATGGATGCAGTATATACGGATGAGTATAGAAAAGGCTATTGGGACCGGCGTT
>CAYGVT010000100.1:0-49942 GCA_964353355.1 uncultured Thermoplasmata archaeon
GTTTCAGCTGCTCGTTCTCGCGTCGGAGGCGTTCGACCTCGTCCTTGCCGAGGCGTTCGCGCTTCGGTGGCTGTGTCATTCGTCCACCACGACGAGGTATACGGTCCGGCCGAGATGTTCCTTTGGGCAGTCGACCTTGGCCGAGTTGCCGAAAGGTGTGACCTTTCGGATGTAGAAGCCGAGTATGTTCCGGAGGGTGAGCTCGGAGGCGGTCTTCATGGGTTTGTGCTTCATGGGATATCCATAGGATATCCTATGTAGATAAATCTTTCGGTCTGAATTCCGAATGTGGAACCAGGATGCTTCAGACGGCTGACCATTTACGACGATGGCTCCGACCACGCGTTCCAAAGAAGGGCATGACGGCCACCAACGATTCACGCTCCACCATCTCCCCATCACATTGTTGCAGAACGACTATGGCTACAGCGACCCCAGCTCCGGGAGGCCGTTCACGTCGATATCGTAGAAGTCGATACCTGAGGCAACGACGAGCGGCAGACCGGCACCCTTGACCGCGCCTACGCACTGGGCCAGGATGTGAATCCAGGCATCCTTGACCTTGACCTTGCCGTCGACGGGCATCGCCACCGTGATGGCGGGACTGATGTGGAAAACAGATTTGCCGCCGATGGTGCACACCATCGCCGGTACCGTCAGCCCGGACGCCATCGCAATCCCGAGTGTACCTATCCCGTGTTCACCAATGCAACTGTCGAAGCCGACGGTCACGACGCTCCCGCAGCCCATGAAGACAAGGGCGAAGGCGCCCAGGAGCTACCCTAGATGCTTCTGATGGTCCTTCATTGTCCTTGCACGACCAGGTCTTAGGTCCAACCCTACAGGGGTTGCGTGGATAGAGAAATTCGTCTCAGCAGCCGGAAGCAAGGTGGGCGAGGGACCGAAAGACCCTCCGTAGTGTTGAGGTCCGCCGCGTACGGATGGGCGCAGGCGAAGCTCCCTTGATGGGCTAGGGATGCCCAAGGCAGGGCACCGTTGAGGTCATCGACGGGGATCTCGCGCACGGTGCCCAAGCGATGGCGACGAGGCCATCGGGACCATCCGCTCTTTTCGGCCATGTCGGCGTACAGGAAGACGCGGCAAAGGCAATATCCCCCCTCGGTCATACGGCCTGCGCCCGAGGTTGGTACAATGGAGCACGGTTTCCTGGAGGAGCTTGGCATCGAGGCCGTCAACCCCGCGGGCTGCTGGGGGCCGGACGGCTGGATCGACGACCCCACGGGAAGGACCATCAAGTCGGTCTCCCCCATCGACGGGGAGGAGATCGCCAGGGTCAGGATGGCGACCGCCATGGACCTGGACCTCATCGTCGGCAAGGCGCACGAGGCCTTCCTCAAGTGGCGAATGGTGCCCGCACCCAAGCGTGGCGAGGTCGTGCGCGCCCTCGGCGAGGAGCTGCGCAGGAAGAAGGAGCCCCTGGGCAGGCTCGTCACGCTCGAGATGGGCAAGTGCCTCCAGGAGGGCATGGGCGAGGTCCAGGAGATGGTGGACATCTGCGACTTCGCCGTGGGCCTCTCGAGGCAGCTCTACGGCCTCACGATGCACTCCGAGCGGCCCCGCCACCGCATGTACGAGCAGTGGCACCCGCTGGGCGTCGTCGGCGTCATCTCGGCGTTCAACTTCCCCGTGGCCGTGTGGTCGTGGAACTCGGCCATCGCCGCCGTGTGCGGAGACACGGTCGTGTGGAAGCCCTCGTCGGACACCCCGCTGTGCGCGGTGGCCGTCCAGCACATCTGCAACGATGTGATGAAGAGGTTCGGCCTGGAGGGCATCCTCTCGTACGTTGTCGGGCCGGGCAAGGAGGTCGGCGAGGGCCTGCTCGCGGACCCGCGCGTGAGGCTCGTGTCCGCAACGGGCTCGACGACAATGGGCCAGCGCGTCGCCGAGGTCGTCGGCAGGCGCCTCGGCCGCACCATCCTCGAGCTCGGCGGCAACAACGCCATCGTCGTCGACGCGACCGCCGACCTCGACCTCGCGGTCCGCGCGGTCCTGTTCGGCGCGGTGGGCACCGCGGGCCAGCGGTGCACATCGACCCGCCGCGTCGTCGTGCAGCGCCAGGCCGCGAGGCAGTTCATCGAGAGGCTGGTCAGGGCCTACGGGCAGGTCAGGATCGGCGACCCCCTGAAGGAGGGCACGCTCATGGGCCCGCTGGTCCTCAAGGGAGCCATCGACGACATGATGGCCGCGCTCGAGCAGGCCAAGGCGCAGGGCGGCAAGGTGCTCTGCGGCGGCAAGGCGCTCAAGGGGCCGGGCTACTACGTCGAGCCCACCATCGTCGCCATACGCGCGGACGCGCCCATCGTGCAGCGAGAGACGTTCGCGCCCATCCTCTACATCCACGAGGTGGAATCCGTCGAGGAGGCCATCCGCGTGAACAACATGGTCCCGCAGGGCCTGAGCTCCTCGATGTTCACCCTCGACCTGCGCGCAGCCGAGCGGTGGCTCTCACACGAGGGCTCGGACTGCGGCATCGCCAACGTCAACATCGGCACCTCTGGCGCCGAGATAGGCGGGGCGTTCGGCGGCGAGAAGGACACGGGCGGCGGTCGCGAGGCCGGCTCGGACTCGTGGAAGCAGTACATGAGGCGGCAGACCTGCACCGTCAACTGGGGCAAGGAGCTGCCCCTCGCGCAGGGCATCAGGTTCGACATCGACTGAAAGCGTTTATATGGCCCCAGCCTCTTTGCGGCCATCGCGGGCCCGTAGATCAGACCGGAAGATCGTCCGCTTTGCAAGCGGAAGGCCGTGGGTTCAAATCCCACCGGGTCCACCTAGCCCCCCAGACCACGGCGGGCCGGCTCAGCCGGCCGCCCTCTTCTTGGTGCCCGGGCGCTTCGAGGTCGAGGCCTTCCTCGGTGGATTGCGCAGCTGCTCGAGCTTCCGCTTGGCCTCAGGCGCGTGCTTCAGGAAACCAATGAGCTTCTCGCACGCGTAGTCCTCGCACTCGGCGCAGGTCTCGACGCCGCGGCCACCGGCGCATGCCCTGATGCCGCACTGGGCACAGTAGCCCGAGTGACGGCCCGACGATGTACAGCCATCGCACAGGATGTCCTCGGGCCTGAGCTCCAGGTGGAAGGCCTTGGACCACTCCTTGGCCGTCCTCCTCAGGAGCACCATGTCATCGCCCTGCGTCGCCCTGTGGGCGGGGCATTCGGTGCACACGAGCCCACAGTTGCCGAGGAGCTCCATCATTTCCCCTTCCCCCTGATTCCCCTGTCACTTCCATCCGCGATTGTCGATGAGCCTCATCTCTGGGGCTCGATGATGACCTTGAGCGAGTCCACCGGCTCCGCCACGAGGCGGAAGCCCTCCTGGATGCGGTCGAGGGGGAGGCGGTGCGTCACCATGTCCGCGACCTTGACCTTCCCCGACCTCAGGAGCCCTATGGCGTCCTCGATGTCCCGCGGGGCCGCCCCGTAGGACGTGTGGACGGTGACCTCGTCGCCCCAGACGCGGTTGAACGGCATCGGGAGCTCGTACCCGGGCTCCGTGGGCGCGAAGAACAGGACGGAGCCGCCCCGGTCGACGCACTCGAAGGCCTGACTGAGCGCGGGCGGGGCGCCCGTAGCCACTATGACCACGTCCGCGAGGCGGCCCTCGTTGTGCTCCCTGATGAGCGCGGGGACGTCGCCGCGCGCGTCGAGCGCCGCCGTCGCGCCCGATCGCAGCGCGGCCTCTCGCCTCGCGGGCAGCACGTCGGTGGCGATGACGCGAACCGCCCCGAGCGCCCGCGCGAGCCTGATGTGGATGAGGCCGGTGAGGCCCGCACCCAGCACGGCCACGACGTCGCCGTCGCCGACCCCCACGCGCCTCTGGCCGCGGTAGGCGCACCCCAGGGGCTCGATGAAGACCGCGTCCTCGTACGTGACCACGTCCGGCAGCCTGAACACGCCCTCGGCGAGGTTCACGGCGGGCACCCGGACGAACTCGGCGAAGCCCCCGGGGTCGTAGTTGGTCGACCTCAGCTGGTCGCACACGGTCTCGTGGTCCCGCAGGCAGTAGTGGCACCTCCCGCAGGGCACGTGGTGGGAGACGAACACGCGGTCGCCCACGACGAACTCGGTGGTGCCCCTGCCCACCTCCACGACCTCGGCCCCGATCTCGTGCCCGAGCACGCAGGGCGCGCGCCTCGCGCGGTACCACTCCATGACGTCCGAGCCGCAGATGCCGCTCGCCCATACCTTGACGAGCAGTTCGCCGGGGCCGACCTTGGGCACGGGCCGCTCCTCGACGCGCACGTCCCTGTTGCTGCGGTACACCCCGACGCGCACGGTGCGGCCCCCCGGGCTCACTTCCTGGCGCGCTTGGCCTGCTTAGGCTTCTCCGCGCGCAGCTCGTTGAACAGGTCGTGCGCCTCCTTGACCGTGTGACCCTCGTGCACGATGGCGCGCACGGCGCGTATCATGGGGACCGGCCACGGGGACTGCCAGATGTTGCGGCCCATGTCGACGCCCACAGCGCCGTCGTGGATGGCAGCCTCGGTCATCTTGAGCGCGTCTAGCTCTGTCTCGCACCTCTTCCCGCCCGCGATGACGATGGGCACGGGGCAGCCCTCGACGACCTTGTGGAAGTCCTCGCAGTAGTAGGTCTTGACCACGTGGGCGCCGAGCTCGGCCGCGATGCGGCTTGCGAGGCTCAGGTAGCGCGCGTCGCGCACCATGTCCCTGCCCACGGCCGTCACCGCCAGCACGGGGATGCCGTAGCCCTCGCCCTCGTCGACGAGCCTGGACAGGTTCGCGAGCGTCTGGTGCTCGTGGGGCGAGCCCACGAAGACCGACAGGGCCACGCCTGCGACGTTGAGCCGGACCGCGTCCGCGAAGGCGGTGGTGATTGTCTCGTTGCTGAGCGCCTCGCCCACCATGCTCGTCCCGCCCGACACGCGCAGCACGACGGGCGTGTCGTGCTTGGGGTCGATGGAGGAGCGCAGCACGCCCCTGGTGAGCATGACCGCGTCCGCGTAGGGCAGCAGCGGCGTTATGGCAGCGCGCGGGTTCTCGAGCCCGTGCGTGGGGCCCTGGAAGTAGCCGTGGTCGACCGCCAGCATGACCGACCTGCCCGTTGGGGGCCTGATGATGCGCGCGAGCCTGTTCTGCATGCCCCAGTCCATGTCCAATACCTCCGTTGTGCCGATACCGTTGCGTCCGAGTCAATTGCCCCTATCGTTAATATGCGTTGGGGTGGGCGGGCCCCTCGGCTGCGCGGAGGCCCTGCGGAACGGGACCGTCGTCAGCCCTGTGGTGGACCCCCAGGACGGGTTGCTTCCACCTGGGACGTGAGCAGGCCCTCCAACGTGGGCTGCTCCCTGCCACGCCTCCTAATCAGCAGTACGGCGACGACGACCACGACCACGACGATGATGATGATGATTCCGTACCTCACCTGCGGGCTCGAGAGCATCGATTCCTCCTCGGTCACCCTCACGGCCACGTACTGCTCGTATGAGACGCCGTCGTCGTCGCGGACCGTGACCTTCACCAGGTATTCGCCGGCCTCGTCGTAGGCGTGCACGACGCCCGTGCCGGTCAGGATGGCGCCGTCGCCGAGCTCCCACAGGACCGACAGGTTGCGCAGGTCCGACGGCGTGTCGTCGAGGCCGTAGGCAGTGAACCTGAACTCCCCCCCTATGCGCGCCTCGGTCCGGTCGACCGAGGCGAGCACGGAGGGGGCCCTGTTGCGCACCTCGACCTGCACGTAGGTCTCCGAGACCGCGCCGTCGTCGTCCGTGACGAGGAGGGTGACCGTGTGACGGCCCGAGTCCGGCCACGTCACGTCCACGGTCCGGCCAGGCACGCGACGGTTCCCCCCGAGGTCCCACTCGTAGGTCAGGTTCGCGACGTCGCTCGGGGTGTCCGTGCTCCCCGAGGCGTCCAGCGTTACCGTCGCGTCCTCCAGGACCGAGCCCGGGGCCGCGATGGCCGCTGCCTCGGGTGCGACGTTCTCCACCTTGACCGTGACGGTCGCCCCCGCCTCCGCGCCGTCGTCGTCGCGGACCGTGACGGATACCTGGTAGGTGCCCCTCCGCGGGTAGGCGTGCACGACCTCGGCGACATCGCCGGGACCGAGCACGGCGCCGTCCCCGAGGTCCCACGTGAACGTGACCGTCGCGAGGTCGTAGTCCGTGTCCGTCGCGAGGGCGCTGAGGCGGACCGCCCCGTCCTCCCTCAAGGTCACGGTCGAGCTTGTGAGCTCGACCTGGGGCACGACGTTGGCCACGACCACCTGCTGCTCCGAGGACGCCGTGTCCCCGTCGTCGTCGATGGCCCAGAGCGTGACCGTGTAGGTCCCGGCCCTGTCGTACGAGTGCGTGACCTTCTGGACGGGGCGATGCTTCCATTCGGTGAGGTTCCCGTCCCCGAGGTCGAGCCTCCACTGCAGCCCGTCGACGTCCGATGCCGTGTCATCGACCGAGCCCTGGACCGTCATCGCCTGCCCCTCCTTGAGCGCGCGCGGCGTGACCGAGACGGTGGCCGTGGGGTGCACGTTCACCACGGTGACGTTGAAGGCGCCGATGCCCACCGCCCCGTCGCCGTCCCTCGCCTCGACGGTGCCGTGCCTCAGGCCTGCGCTCCTGTACGTGTGCGCGTGCTCGGGCTTTCCAAGCCAGCCGCTCACGCGCCCGTCGCCGGGGTCGAACCTGTACGAGAGCCCGGCCTGGTCGGACGGGGTGTCGGTGGCGTTCGCGCGCAGCGTGACCTCCTGGTCCTCGTACGCGAACATGTCGGCCGGCGCGTGGACGACAGGCGCAAGGTTCACGACGGTGATGTCCACCGCGTCCTGGCCCACGAGCCCGTCGTCGTCCCTGACGCGGAGCTCGGCGACGTGGGGGCCGGCCTCGGGCCATGACACCGTCGCGTTGGGGTCCGTGCCCCAGCCCATGCTGGTCCCGTCGACCGACCACTCGTACTCGAGGCGCGCCCTGTCGGACGGCGTGTCGTTCGACCTAGTGCCGTCGAGGCGCCCGACCTCGTCCTCCGCGATGGTGAGCGCGGGACCGGCCTCGGCGACGGGCGCCGCGTTCATGACCATGACCGTCACTGGCCGTGAGACGGCGTAGAAGATGAGGCCGTCGTACTCGCGCCGCGCGCCCACGCGGACGTCGCGCTGCCCTGCCGTCGGCCATGATACGTCGAGCACTGACGGCCCCGTGCGGGTCTCAAAGACCCAGTCCCCGTCCGTGTCCCAGACGTAGCCCACCATGTCCCTCGACGATTCGGCAGCGGCGGCGGCGGTGGCGGCGCCCGGGGTCGAGACCGTGACGAGCTCGTCCTCGTAGGGCGCGGCGTTGGTGACGGCGATCGAGGGCACCGGGAGCTGGACGGGCTCCTTGACCGCGAGGGTCTGGTTGGCCGCGACGTCCAGGAGGACGACCTCCACGCCTGACGGGAACCGCACCCTCAGCGTGTCGACCATGGCTGCCCTGCCGAGGCCGAACTCTACGGGCAGGTCGTTCATCTGCCCGTGCGAGCTGGTGCTACCCTCCACCTGGCGCGTCATGGTGGTGTTCCCGACGATGGCCGTCACCTTCGCGCCCAGGGCGTCGCGGTTCGAGCCCCTGCCCTCCAGCCTCAGCCTGAGCCAGGCGTTCGCGTTGCCCGAGCTGCGGAAGAGGTGGGTGTGGTAGGCGCCGCCGAACGGGGTCTTGCCGCCAGTCACCAGGTCGAGGTCGCCGTCCTCGTCGTAGTCCGCCCACGCCGAGCCGTAGGTGTCCCACACACGCGTCCCGTAGATGTCGCCCATGTCCTGGAAGGTGCCGTCGCCGTTGTTGATGTAGAGGTATGAGTAGGCGTACGAGAGGTCGCCGTAGACCTGCGGCATGTACACGTCCAGGTCCCCGTCGTTGTCCACGTCGGCCCACGCGATGCCCGACAGGAGCTCGTCGCCGATGTAGGTGCCGAGGCCGCCCACGGGCTTGTACGCAATGCCGGTGGATGGCCTCGCGTCCTCGAAGTCCCAGCCGGGCGCGCCCTTGGCGCGGTAGAACTTGCTGTCGTCGCAGATGTAGCCGCGGATGTCACCCCCGCCCACGTACTTGTGAACGAGGTTGGCCTCCCACAGGTCGAACAGGCCGTCGTTGTTCCAGTCCGCCCAGGCCGCGCCGATGGTGTGGCCGTAGTAGGGTCCGTAGCCCTGGTAGTAGTTCGCGTCCCCGGTCACGCCCGCCTGCTGCGCGGCGTTCGTGAAGCGGCCCGTCCCGTCGTTGCGCCACAGGAAGTTGGGGCGGATGCGGTAGTTGCCGACGTGGATGTCCATGTCCCCGTCCTCGTCGTAGTCGCAGAACCCTATCGACCGGCCGGGCTCGGTCGCGGCGCGGATGCCGGAGCTCGCCGAGGCGTCCGTGAAGGTGCCGTCGCCATCGTTCACCCAGAGCGTGTCCGGCCAGTACGCGGTCATCTCGGCGTTCTCGTAGTTCGCCACGTAGAGGTCGAGGTCCCCGTCGCCGTCCACGTCGCCCCACGCGGCCGCGACGGACGGGTAGGCGTCGACGACCCCCCCCGCGGCCTGGGTCACGTCGGTGAAGTCCCAGTCGGGCGCCCCGTTGTTGCGCATGAGGTAGTCGGTGCGCGTCGGCGTCGAGGTGCTCCACCCTCCGCCCGCGAGGTAGAGGTCGAGGTCCCCGTCGTTGTCGTAGTCGCCCCAGATGCCGGTGTTGACGCCAGGCAGCGACGCGAGGCCGGCGCGCGCCGTGACGTCCTCGAACCGCCATTCGGGAGGCCCGAGGTTCTGGTAGAGGCGGCGACCGTCCACGAGCAGGTCCTGGTAGCCGTCGTCGTTGTAGTCGCCCCAGTCATAGAAGTTGCCGGACGCGCCTGCGAGGCCCGCGTCGTCGGACGCGTCCTCGAAGGTCACGGGCTCGCTGTCGCCCCCGAGGTCCGAGAAGGGCCGATTGGCGCTCGCGTCGGCGACCGGCACTGCGGCCTCGCTCGCCGGGCCGCGGTCATCGCCCGGGCCCGTCGTCGCCTGTGGGAGGGCTGAGAGGATGGTGGGCACGACGAGCACGACGAGGAGAATGGATGCGACTGCCCGCTTCAAACGATATCAACCCCTGGAACGGTCACGGATCGCCAGTTCAAATCGGTGTGGGCGTATAAAACGGCTTCGGCCAGGTGCGCTGACGATGTCGGCCTGGCCCGTTCTAGGGGCGCGGCGCCGTCAGCCGCCCTCGCCGCTGCCCTGCGCAGGCGCGTCGCCGCCATCGGCTGGTTGGGATGGCGGGCCCTGCCCGTACGCATCCTGCCCCGCGCCCTCGGTCCCCTCGGCACCGGCGGGCGCCCCGGTGGACCTCCGCTTGCGCCTCGAGAGGAGCATCGCGGCAAGGACGGCCACGACGAGGAAGACGAGCGCGATGATGATGACGTTCGCCGGCAGCCCCTCCTCCTCGCCCTCGCCCTCTGCGACGTAGATTGCGAAGGACACGCCGTTGTTGGATTCGTCCGCCTCCTCTATGAAGGTGCGTGGGTCGATGGTGATGGTGAACGAGAAGTTGCCCTCGGTGGCGTTCCAGAAGAAGATGATGGGCTCCTCCCCGCCCGCCGGGACGTTCGGGGACTGGATGTAGGAGAGCGTCTTGGGGCCTATCTTGAACTCGACGCCGCTCTTGGGCGCCGCGACGGCGCCTTTGTTCTCCACGTAGGCCGTGACCTGTATCTCGTCCCCGGCCTTCGGTCGCGGGGGCACGATTCCCACCCGCGTCAGGTTGAGCCAGAGGTCAGGCCTGTTCTCGAGCCGGATGTTCGCGGTCCACACCTCGGACCACTTCTCGCCGTCCGTCACGCGGACGCTCAGGATGTACTGGCCGTTCATGAGCTGCGACAGGTCGAGCGGGCTTTCTATGGTGGCGTTGCGCGGGTCCGGCAGCGCGACCTGGGGGAGGTCCGTCCAGTTGTCGTCCCCCAGCCTCCACTGCGCCCTCCAGTCCTCGCGGAAGCCCCTGTCGTCGTGCGCGACCCCCTTGAGCCTGACCGTGCCACGGTGGAGGGACATGTCCCCGGGGAGAAGCATGTCCAGCTCGGGCGGGAGGTTGTTGTCGATGTGCAGGGAAATGCCGTCCTCGTCGCCCTTCAAGAACCCGTCGACGGCCCATGCGGTGACCTCCACCGGGCCATCCGGAAGGAGCGTCGAGTCGAAGTCGTGCGACCACGCCGTCGTGCCAGGCATCTCGATGGGACCGAGCGCGCCCATCTTGACGAACACATGGGCTATGCCCGAGATGCCGCCCGGGTCCGCTGCGCTCCCCTGCACCGTGACCAGGCCCCTGATGTAGGTCCCGTTGCCCGGTACCTTGATCTCCACCGCCGGTGCGATGTTCGCCCATCTCGAGGCGCGCACTCCGAAGGTGGCGTTGCGCACGGCCGTGTAGACCGCGGCGAGGGTGCCGTCGGGCAGGGCCGCGATGGCGCCGTTGCCCTCGGCGCCGCGCGCGCCGTCCACCTCCACGTCCCAGTCCGCGCCTACCTCGACCGGGGGCGTGAAGGAGGAGCCGTCCGCGGTGTAGCTGTGCAGGACCCTCGGGGTCGTGAGCTCGCGGGTGAGGAGGATGTGCGTGTTGCCGAGCGAGTCGAACCACATGGACGGGTCCGCCTGCGTCGCGCTCTCGGGGTCGATCCAGACCCGCGCGGGCTCCGAGAAGGTCGCGCCCCGGTCCATGGAGCGCATTTGGAGAAGGCCCTCGACGTCGCCCTTGGAGAACGCGACGGCCAGCACGCCCCGGTCCGAGACGGCGATGCGTGGCACGAGGTCCCGTGGGGAGGCCTCATCGAGCTCGTATATGGCCTGGATGGTGAAGTCGGTGGCCGCGGGCGCCTTGGTGGCGAGCTTGATGCCCGCGTGCCCAGGGGTCTTGTAGCCCCAGACGACCACGAGCGTGCCGTCGAGCATGGTCGCGATGTCGCCGCGCCCGTGCTGCTCGGTCGCGGGGGCGTTGGGCTCCAGCTGCCTGGGCTGCGCCGGGTTGAGCCCGTCGGAGGCGGTGGAGACCAGCAGCCGCGATTCGGTGGGGGTCCGGCGCAGGAAGAGCACGCTCACCGCCCCCTGCGGGGCGCGCGCGAGCGCGGGGTACTCCTGCACCTCCGTGT
This sequence comes from uncultured Thermoplasmata archaeon, assembly GCA_964353355.1. Taxonomy (GTDB): domain Archaea; phylum Thermoplasmatota; class DTKX01; order DTKX01; genus CAYGVT01. Next base: position 11,094 of record CAYGVT010000100.1, read on the forward strand.
CGTCGCCCGACGGGTAGACCTCGGAGGGCGTCCTGAACGACTGTCCCCTGTTGTCGGACCTGGTGAGCTTGACGCGCCATCCCGCGGACACGCGGTCGGTGAAGGTGGCCCACACGTGGCCATCGGCGTCGGCCTCGACGTCGCATGTGTCGTTCCACGGGCGCGCGGGGTTCGCGATGGGGTTGGCGCGCACGTCGGGCGACCATGTGACCCCGCCGTCGGGGGAGGCCGCGACGAAGCAGTCCGTGCCACTCTCACGGTCCTCTATCCAGGCGGCGTAGAGCTCGTCGCCAGCGCCCCTGGCGAGCTCGAGGCCCGTGATGTCGCGCACGGAGGAGGGCCCGTCGTCCACCCTCGCCGAGCCCCTCCAGGGCGTGGAGGGCACGGCGTCCGCGGCATCCGCGACGGGGGGGAAGGGGACGATGCTCGTTGCGAGCATGAGCAGGACGAGGAGCGCCGCAACCGACATGCCGAGGGGAGTGGCCTTCACCATCGATGACCCACCAGACCGGGCCCTGGGAGTGGCATCGGTGCTCTTAATGCTTGCGAACCGGGGCACTAGGGCCCGCGCCGCGACCTCGCGTAGGCCCCGACAAGGATGGCGGCCGCGGCGAGCGTGCCGATCGTGAGGAAGAGCCAGGTGGTGGCGCGCGCGAGCGAGCCCTCTTCGAGCTCGAAGACGGCCGATGCGTCGTTGTTGGAGAGGCTGCGCTCCTCGTTGGAGGCCCCGGCCTCGACGTGCACGGTGATGTTGGAGGTCCCCTCCTGCAGCGTGCACCTCAACCTCGCGGTCGCCTGGCCCCTCGCCGGCACCACCCCCAGCCGCACGTCCCCCAGGGCGGTGCCCTCCCACGCTGCCCGCACGGTCACATCCGTCGCGTCCTCGCCGCCCTGGTTGCGCACGACCACGACGAGCGTGATGCGCTCGCCCCCCCTCGCATCCTCGGGGGAGAGGCGGATGTCGGCCGGGAACACGACGAGGTCCGGTATGTCGCGGAAGCTGACGCTCACGTTCGCCTCCGCGCTGTAGTCGACGCCGTCGAACGCCCGCGCGAGGAGGTAGTGCGGCCCCGGCAGGAAGGTGGCGAGGCCCACGATCTCGCCGAACGAGAGCTGGAAGCCCATGTTGCCAGGGGTCGACGACACCTTGAACCACGCGAACTCGTCCCACCTAATCTCCACGTGGCTCATGTTGTTGAACCCGTCCACGTCACGCGCGAGGCCCTTGACCTGGACCTCCGCGCCGAGGGCTGCGCCAGGGCGAGGGTCGGTGATCTCGATGGTGGGCGGGGAGTTGTCCGCGGATGCGAGCGCGGAGAGGATGGCGAGCGAGGTCAGCAGGAGCAGGGCGAACAAGAGACGACTCGGCACCGGTCCCCGGGCCAGGCATTTCCCGCTCATCGGACCCGCATTGGGGTGTGGGTGCCATAAGGATATCGATTGTGGGGGGTGGGACTCGCACCCGCGTCCATCGCGATCGCAGAGCCCGTCCGGGGACATGGAGGGCCTGAGGGACGGTCGAAGATGGGCACGAGGTCGGCCTATCTGCGGGCATCGTAACCGCAACGGCTATGGCCGTGACTCGGCCACACGGCCATTGTGACCAAACGTGCATCTCCTGTCCAATAGTCCATCGCAGGTGCCGTCGCCCACATGGCACGGGCCCTTGGCAACCCGCATTCCGTTCCATCCCCTGCGCAACGGGAGTGCCGTCGAAGGTGGAAGGCACCCGTCTTCCAACAGGCCGCTACCGACATCGATCGCCAAGCGATGGCCGCGAGGCGCTGGAGGACGTCCTGTTCATGGGCCGGACCTTCGGGCCAACCCATCTCGACCTCGAGATGGGGCAAGGTAGAGGAGATGGCCGGCCTTGTACGGGAACCCCTCGCACAAGGAGGGCCGAGGGCCGATTCGGCAGCCAGAAATCCCATCCACATGGCATGGCTATCGCCCCGACCCGCTCGCACATGCCTTGGCCAGGGTTTCGATAAGATTATTAGCCAGTATTGACTATTGTCGCGCTGACCAGAGGCGATTGTGTGCGCTTCACCAAAGTTTCAGGACTAGTGGTCGCACTGATACTGATATCTACCGCCCTGATGAGCATCGGATGGGTGGATGCACCAAGGCCGATCGACGCCACCGTCGACTCCTTGGACGATGATGAAATTGATGCAAGCACCTACATCAATGCCATGCCGGGGGCACAATTCATCGAGAACCTCGGCCAGGCTAGGGATGACGGCGGTCTCCTGTACCTACAGGGCAGCGGGATGTTCGTCTCGTTCCACGTGGGGCGAGCGCACGTCGTGCTGACGGTGAACGACGCTCGAGGCGGGTCCACGCTCTGCTTGTACGACGTCTGCTTCGTGGGTGCCAGCCCCGTGGCGCCCGTGGGGGCGGACCCCTCTGGCACGACGCACAGCTTCTTCCTGGGCAATGACCCGTCGAGGTGGGTGGCTGGGGCCAGGGGCTTCACGGAGGTCCTCTATCAAGGGCTTTGGGACGGCATAGACCTCGTCTACCGCCTCGAGGGCGGGAGGCTGAAGTACGACATCATCGTCGCGCCAGGGGGGGACCCTGCCTCCATACGATTCTCCTTCCGCGGCGCGGAACCGGTCTCAATCGACCCCCGCTCCGGCGACCTCGTCCTCATGACCACGGCCGGGAGCGTCCGCGACGAGCGACCGACATCCTTCCAGGAAAGCGATGGGGTCCGGACCGAGGTCGACAGCGCGTTCGTCCTGTTGACGGCCGCGACCGTCGGCTTCGACATCGGCTGCTACGACCCGAGCATACCGCTCGTCATCGATCCCCGTCTCGTCTTCTCCACGTTCCTGGGGAGCTCCTCGGACGACCGGGTGGAGGCCTGCTTCATCGATGGGGCCGGGAACCTCTTCCTGCTCGGGACGACGGCCAGCAGCGGCTTCCCGACGACCACCGGAGCTTACGACAACAGCTCCAACGGAGGCTATGATGTCTTCGTGAGCAAGCTGGCTATGAACGGCTCCAAGCTGCTCTACAGCACCTTCATCGGAGGGAGCGGCAATGACAACTCCCCCTACGGCTCCTCTCCGTACCCGTATGCCGGGTACGGTGGCATCTGGGTCGATGACAGCGGTGCGGTCTACGTCACGGGGCACACGATGAGCTCGGATTTCCCGACCACGTCTGGCGCATACGACACCTCCTTCTCGAGCGGCTACGACGGGTTCGCTCTGAAGCTGTCGACCACAGGGGACTCGCTCGTCTACAGCACATATCTGGGCAGCACGTCGAACGACCACCCCATCGACCTGTGCGTCAACTCGGATGGGAACGCAATCGTCTCGGGTTACACGTGGGGGAGTTTCCCGACGACCACCGGGGCCTACGATACCTCGTTCAACGGCGGGTGCGACGCCTTCGTCACCATGCTGAGCGCTAATGGGTCAGGGCTGGTCTACTCGACGTTTGTGGGCGGGTCTGGCACCGATTGCGGCTACGCTGTGGACGTTGGCCCGGATGACCTTGTCTACGTCGCTGGCTATACAGAAGGTAGCGGCTTCCCCACAACCACGGGCGCGTACGACACTTCGTTCAACTCGTACCTAGACATGTATGTGCTCAAGCTCAATAAGACATGGGCAAGCCTCGTGTACTCGACGTATGTCGGCTCGTCGTCCAACGACTATGCGTTCGACCTCGCCGTCGACGACGATGGGCGGGCCAACGTTGTGGGGATGACCGAGAGCACGTATTTCCCGATGGTGTCTGGCGCCTACGACTCGTCCCACAACGGCTACTCCGACACCGTGGTGTTCAGGCTCAACGCGACCGGCGCCTCCCTCGAGTGCTCCACCTTCTTCGGGACGTCCCGCTACGACTACGCCTACGGCTTGGACATCGCCGCGAACGGCGACATCGTCGTGGCGGGCTTCACCTCGAGGAGCACCCCGACGACGTCGGACGCGTACGATTCCACCAACAACGGCGACTACGACGTGTACGTCGCCAGGTTCAACTCGACCCTGGGCTCGCTCAAGTACGGCTCGATGTTCGGCTCGTCCTCCGAGGACAAGGCATGGGACGTCAAGGTCAGTCCGACCAGGAACATCACGTACGTCGTGGGCCATACCACGTACTCCGATTTCCCAACGACGACAGGGACGTACGACACCTCGTTCAACTCTGGTTCGGCAGACGGGTTCGTGCTGCAGATCGCCGACCCCCTCGCGCCCAGGTGGGGGCGCCTGCCGTTGATGATGGCGGTAGAGGACGTGCCGTTCGTCTACAACTTCTCCGCCAACATCACGGAGGGAGACTCTCCACTGTCGGCCCTGTCTCTGGTGTCCTCCTCGTCCTTCGTCAAGAAGGTCTCGGGGATGGACGTTACGTTCACCTTCCCGAACGGGGTCACGAGCGCCTCCGTGCGGGTCAACGTCTCGGACCAGTTCAGCTGGTCGTCGGCGGTCGTCAACTTCACCGTGATGCCGGTCAACGACCCACCCTGCTCCAACTCCTCCGTGGACCTGTTCATGGTCGAGGAGGTGCCCAAGACGTTCGACCTGTCGCCACAGGTTTGGGACGTCGATAATCCGATCGAGGACCTCCGCCTTATACTCGATTCGCCGTACCTGACCGCGCACGACCTCGAGATCACGGCGGCGTTCCCCGAGGGTATCACGTCCAACGAGGTCTGGGCGAACGTCACCGACGGGGCGCTGAGCGCGCCCATCCTCCTCCGGTTCATTATCTACCCCGTAGACGACCCGCCGAGCATCCAGGCCCTGCCGACCTTCAACGCGACCGAGGACGTGCTCTCCGTCTTCGACCTGACGCCCTACATCAGTGACGTCGACACGCCAGTGTACCAGCTCAGGGTAATCGCGACCGGTGACAACTGCACTGTCGTCGGCCAGCAGCTGCACTTCATGTTCCCGAGCCCGGTCCCCGACCACTACGTCACGGTCGAGGTGAGCGACATCTGCTCGGCCGTCACTGGTAGGCTCCTCGTGCACGTCGTACCCTCGAACGACCCGCCAAGGGTGAGCAACATCCCCACCATGGTCTTCCGGGAGGATTCCCCGATGGATGTCGACTTGGAGCCATACCTCAGCGATGAGGACACGCCATCCAGCTCCCTCGCCCTCGAGTGCGAGCATGCCACATGCGTGGGGGTCTCGGGGCTCCATCTCACGTTCCTCTATGTGACGCCAGTACCTGACCACCGGGTCCAGTTCAAGGTGAGGGACGGGGACGAGGTCACTGCGGGGAGCTTCCTCGCGCACGTGGAGCCTGCCAACGACCCTCCATCGCTCGCTGGCCTGGACGACCTCCTCCCGCCCTATGTGGTCTCGATGCCGGAGGACATCGTGAGGTGGATCGGCATCAGAGCCCAGGATGAGGACAGCCAGACGTTCAGGTACTCGATGGAGCCGGGCTGGAGTGGGGCGACGGTCTACCAGAACGCCTCGATGCGCTTCGTGGCCACGAGCGCAGACATCGGGGAGCACCTCGTCCACCTCGTCATAGACGACATGGACGGTGGGACGTGCCGGGTCGAGCTCCGTGTCGTCGTGACGAACGTGAACGACCCCCCCTCGATATCGGCCATCGGGGGCCGTGCCGCGCCCTTCATCATCACGCTCGACGAGGACACCGAGGTGTGGGCGGAGGTGGCCGTCTCCGACGAGGACAGCACCATGTTCAGACACTGGCTCGAGCCCGCATGGTCGGCTGCAGAGATATTGACGAACGGGACCATCCACATCATCGTGACGGCGGGCGACATCGGTGAGCGGAGCATCGTCGTGGGGGTGGACGACCTCGCGGGCGGCACCGATTCGGCTAGCGTGCTGGTCATCGTCAAAGGAGTGAACGACATCCCCCGGATCTCGGACATCGGTGGGATCCAGGCACCGTTCAGGATCTTGGTCGATGAGAGGACCGTGACCTGGTGGACGATACACGCCTCGGACGAAGAGAGCGCCGCCCTGCTGTACACTCTCGAATCCGTATGGGAGGGCATCACCATCTTCCAGAATGGCACGCTGCGCATCGTTGCGGGGCCGGAGGACCTGGGCGAACACCGATGCGTGCTCCTCGTCGACGACAGGGATGGTGGGCTGACGGACACCGAGCTGTTCGTCTCCGTGAGGGACGTCAACGACCCCCCGGGCCAGATATTCGTGCTGAGCCCAGCGAACATGACGGTGGTCGAGCACGGCACCAACTTGACGTTCTCCGTCGATGTACGCGACCCTGATGAGCCACGCGGCCAGATCATCACCGTGACGTGGCGGTCCAACATGTCGGGCGAGCTCATGTCCCTGAGGAGCGGCAGCGGCTTCACGTTCATCACTGACGCCCTGCCCCCGGGGTCGCACCACATCACGGTGACGGCATTCGACGGGGAGCTTAGCAGCACGGCCTACATCGACCTGACCGTCCTCCCCGAGCCCAAGCACCAGGGGGACGGTACCGAGTGGTCCATCGCGTCGTCCCCCATGCTCCTGTCCATGGTGTTGGTCCTCATCGTGCTCCTGATCGTGACCGCTGGTCTGCTGGCCGTAGGCCGGAGGCGCGACAGGGAGTCGCCCTCGGGAGCGGCACCGTGCGAGGAGGAACCGATCATACTGGAAGCGGGGGCGGGCAGCACTGGCAAGCGCACGCTGTCGTCGGACGAGCGGGAGAGGCTCAGGAAGCTCGATAGGAACCTTGGCCTGGCGATCACGCAGCTGGAGGGACAAAGGACGGTTACCCCCGCGGTCACCCCCGTGGAGGCCGAGCCCGCATGGATCGAGGACACGACCGATGGCTCCACCTACCCGGGACAGACCGCCGATGAGAGGGCCTCGGCTGAGGTCAAGGAGATCATGAAAACCCTGACCCAGCTTCCCAACGGACTGCCAGCCACCCTGTCCGCCTGGGACCTGACCGAGCTCGCCAGGGCCGCGGTGGTCGGCGAAAAGCGCACCAGCGAGGATGGCCGGTCGATCGTCAGCATCACGGGCCGATGGTACTACGCGGACCGAAAGGACCTCGGGACCTTCATGCGGGAGGCGAGGGCACCCCCGACACCCAGCCCGGTCGCGCAGCATAAGCGCGTGCAGCAGGCCCCGGTCGCGCCGAGGCGCTCCGCTGACTTGACCGAGCTGCCGGATTCTGGGCATCAGACGGTGCCTGGTCAAGCACGGAGAGGGAAGGGGGTCAGATGATGGCGACAGTGCAGTACGGATCGTGGCACCGCATGAAACCTTCGTGCGAGCATGCGAGGACGCTGGTGACCTTGGCCATGCTCACGCTCACCCTCGCCCAGTGCCTCCCGCTTGTCGCGGCAGGCGCGGACGGCCCCCCTTCTGGATGGGAGATGCAACCGCTCGCACAACGCTACCCCTTCTGGGTCGACCTCTTCGATGACCTCAGCCACGTCTATGTCCTGCCGACGGGCCTCGCCGGCGTCGAGGTGACGGACGGGGAGGTACGCCTGCAGCCGGGCAAGTCCGATGGATGGGTCGCATCGTCCATCATCACGTGCCCCGTCGGCTACCGCTATGACTTCATCAAGGTGGAGGCACTGCTCCCTGGCGACAGCTACATAGAGGTCTCGCTCCTCGACGCATCGAAGGAATCGACGGTCGTCGGCTTCGCGAACGCCACCATCGATGGGTGCGTGAGGATGCTCTCCACAGAGCCCTCCATAAACGAGGTCGACCCCGACAAGACCCCACGCGTGCGCATCCAAGTCGACATGCACACGGTCGGTGAGGACATGCCGAGGCTCCTAAGCTGGTCGCTCTTCTTCATCGGCATGGATGAGTGGATGGATGACTTCATGGGGCAGGGCAAGATGCTCGAGTCCAAGGGCATCAGGCTCGACTACAGCCAGGCCTCGCTCGATTTCGCGTTCAGGGGCACCCGGAGAGGGGCTACCGACTACCCCATGTACCCCACGGTCGTGTTCCTGCCCCAGAGCATGACCAACAACTTCTATGCCTTCTACGCGAACGCCGAAAGGACGACGTACGCTACCGGAACTAGTGTCGTGAACAACTACACGTACAAGGCGGCCTTCGACGACATCGATGGGGACGGCTACGTCGACATGGTGCAGGCCAACTATGCCGATACGGCGTACTCCCCCGAGATATGGTGGGGGACCAGCGCTGGGACGCTCTCGTCCACGGGGTGCACCAAGCTCCCGCTCTCATACTGCGTCGATGTCGACACGGGCGACCTGAATGGGGATGGCTGGCCCGACATCGCCCTGTCAGGGTACGGCTCTGGCAAATCGTCGGCGGTCTACCTGGCGGACGGTTTCGGGGACTTCCCCTCCGCGCCCGACCTATGGTTCCCAGCGTCCATCTATGTCAGGATCGGGGACCTCGACGGCGATGGGTACGAGGACGTCGTGTACGCGTCCTACGATGGGTCCTACTACGAGCTCAGGTGCTATCTCGGCGGCAGCGACGGCCCTGACAGTACCGTCGACGTCACCATCAACGTGGGTGAGATCTACAGTCTCGATGTGGACGACATCGACCTCGATGGGTGCGCGGACATCGTCTGCGCAGGTCAGAACCAACAAAGGGTCTTCCTGGGCGGGCCAGATGGGCCGGACACGATCGCGGACTACTCGCTCACCCCCTCGAGCGGCTATGGATACAGGTGCGCCGTAGGGGACGTGAACGGTGACAAGCTGAAGGACCTTGTCTTCCTCTCAAGCCAATACATCAACATCTTCGAGGGCACGGCGAGCGGATGGGGGGACGGCAACCGCCATGACCTGTTGGTCTCATCCACCAGCTGGGCGTTGAAGGTCGTGGACGTCAACAAGGACGGGTACGACGACATCGTGACAGGGCTTCAGAACTACTTCGAGGTCTACACGGGCTCCTCCGACTGGACCCTGACACGCATTGTCCACCTCAGCAACATCGGGAGCCCGATCGACATGGTCGTGGCAATCCCGCCCAAGGCGACCGCGAGGAACTATACGGGCCACATCATCACGAAGCCCATCGTGCAGCCCCCTGGCAAGAAGTGGGACATGCTCGACCTCGATGCGAGGCTGGAGCGCAACACGACCATGCGCATTGCCATTCTGGACTCGTCATTGAGGGAGATCCCTGGCTTCTCCAACCTGACCGGGACGAACGTCGACATTTCGTCCATCGTGCAGACCACGATCCATGTCAGGCTCGACCTCTCGAGCGAGCTCAACACCACAACCCCGAGGGTGGACCGGCTCACGGTCGCATGGATCGACCGGATGAGCTGGATGGAGAGGTTCTACGGGGCGGCGAAGATCGAGCGCATGCTCGGCCTGTCCATGGCCGAGGGCGCGCTAACGCGCCCGTCCAGCGGTACCCTCGGTCCAGCCCTCGTCTTCGCCAGCCTGAGGGACGATGAGGGCCTGGCCGCACCAGGCCTCAGCGTCACCGATTCCGGTGGGCTCGATTACCTGTCGAACCCGCCGATGGGGCTGGGGGCCATGGGCGCGTCCGGCGTGGACGCGATGGACATCGACGGGAACGGGTTCATGGACCTGGTCTTCGCCGTCCCCCAGACCAGCGGCTCGTACACGACCGTGAGCCCGATGTTCCTGGGCTCGGCCACTGGCTGGGGATTGGAACCGGACCACGAGTTCACCACGGTCGGGGCGAGAGAGGTCCTCCTCAGGGACCTCAACCTTGACGGGCTCGCGGACGTCGTCTTCGCCCAGGAGACGGACGGCTCGACCTACTCGCATCCCAGCGTCCTCTTCTGGGGCTCGGCGTCGGGCTTCAACGCGACCGCGGATTTGACCTTCTCCACAACGGGGGCGACGGATGTCGAGGCGGCAGACGTCGATGGGGACGGCAGGCTCGACCTCGTGTTCGCCTGCGGGAGGGCCGCATCGAGCTCGTGTGACAGCATGGTCTTCCTCCAGGGCGCCTCCGGTTTCACGGGAGCGACGCCCAGCCACCGGTTGCCGACGCAGAGCGCATGCTCCGTCGCCGTTGCTGACCTGGACATGAATGGGCGAGCCGACATACTGTTCGCGAACAACTTCTCGACGGGCACCGTCGAGATCTCGAGCTTCATCTACTGGGGCAGGCCAAGCGGTGGCTTCAACCCGACACCAACTGCGCTCCCGACGGTAGGGGCGGCGGACGTCAGGGCCGCGGACCTGGACCGCGACTCCGACATCGATATCGTGTTCGCTAACCACATCGACAACGCACGCAATTACGGCGTCGATTCTTACGTGTACCTCAACCATGGAGGTGGGTCCTTCGGACCCACCCCGGACATCCGACTGCCGACGACGGGCGCATCCTCGGTCGCGATCGCGGACTTCGATGGGACCGGATGGCTGGACCTCATATTCGCGTGCGAGCGTAACGCAACCAGCCGCTCCCAGCCATCGGTCATCTATACAGGCGGCACCTCTGGCTATCCCGCCAGCAGCGACATCCGTGTGGCGACGATGGGAGCGACCGCCGTAGTCGTCGTGCCCCTCCCGCGTGGCGTCGGCGGTTACCTGTCCGAGGCGATCTCGCCCGAGGACGCCTCCGACACGGGTGGCTATAACACCCTGAGCTACATGGCCTCGGTCGGCGTAGCGCACGATGCGAAGGTGAGGGTGCTGGACGCCATGACGTGGAGCGTCCTCGCCGAAACGGAGGTCCGACCAGGTCTGAACGAATGGAGGGTCGCTGGGCTGTTCAGGTTCAGGGAGCACCCCACCGTGCGCGTTGCCATAGTCGTCTCTGGGCTCGATTCCTCCGATGACTTCTCGCTCGACAACATCAAGCTCAACTGGACCAAGCGCACATACCTGCCGCCCCAGGTGCTTGGCCTCGACGTGAGCGCTACGCAGGTCAATCGTGGATGCTCCGTCGAGCTGGTCGTCAACGTGACCGACGAGTTCGACGTGCCGGAGGACCTCCGGGTCCAGCTGGAACACCGCCTGCCGGGCGGCCAGTGGTCGACGTACCTGGCGAGCGAACCCGCCTTCCGCGACGGCGCGTGGAGGGCGACGTTCGCGCCACGGCTCGATACTGACCCCGGCTGGTACGATATCAAAGTCATCGTCGTAGACCTGGACGGGATAGCCTCGACGCCCGTCGAGTTCCCCTCTCTTGTGCAGGTCCTCAACAACCTGCCGAGCGCCCCTGTCGTCCGCATCTCGCCAGGGCAGCCCACCACCGATTCGATGCTCAGGGCCGAGGTCGTGGAATCCTCCCACGACATCGAGAGCATCCAGATAGGCTACAAGTACCGGTGGTACATGGATGGCATGCCCATGGACAAGCTCACAACCGACTCAGTCGAGCCATCCCTCACCACGAAGGGCCAGAACTGGAGCGTGGAGGTGCGCGGATACGATGGCCTCGATGAGAGCTCACCCGGCAGGGCCTGGACCGTCATCCAGAACTCGGCGCCACGCATCAACTCCATCCTGCCGCCATTGACGCTCGAGGAGGACATATCCGATTCTACCACCCTCAACCTCGCCAACGCCTTCACCGACAGCGATGGGGACGACATACTGTGGCGGCTGGGTGCCACCCCGGAACATCTGACGGTGGACATCGACTTCTCCACCGGTCGCGTGTCGGTGCGTCCGGAGTGGGACTGGAACGGATTCGAGGATATCAGCTTCATCGGGTCCGATGGGATGCTCGAGGCAATGCAGAGCGTCAGCGTCACCGTCATGGCCGTCAACGACGCTCCCCGGTTCGCCTCCATCGATGGCCAGCCCATCGTCGGCCAGCCCGTCAGGCTCACCGTCCTCGAGGACCAGACTCTGGACGTCCTCATCGATGCCTTCGACGTCGAGGACAGCGAGCTCCGGTTCAGCTGCGACCTGGTCGATTTCGAGATAGATATTCGCACCGGGAGGCTCACGTTCGCTCCCGACAACAGCGACGTGGGCGTCTATCGGCTGAACGTGTCGGTGTGGGAGGTCGCCCGTCCGGACGTGGCCACATCCCTCGCGCTCATCATCACGGTCGAGAACGTCAACGATCCGATGGACGAGCCACGAATCCTCTCACCGTCCACCGGTAGCCTCTTCAAGGAGGACCAGACCATCTCCCTGCTGGGATCATGCAACGACCCGGACGCCAGGCATGGCCAGGCGCTCAACTTCACGTGGAGCTCCGACATCTCCGGCATACTGGGATACGGCATCGGCCTCACGCTGAGGGGCATCGCCCCGGGCAACCACACGGTCACCCTCACTGTCCGGGACTCGGAGTACGCCAAGTCGACCTCGATCCTCATCGACGTCGAGGCGATCGTTACCCCGCCAGTGGATGGGGAGGACGATGACACCTCTGTCGGCGGGAGCTCGGGCACGATATTGCTCATCGTCGTGGTCCTCGTCGTCGTCATAGTGGTCCTCGATGTCTACCTGATAGGCGCCAGGCGCAGGAGGGAGGAGCCGACGTCCGCGCCGGTCGCGAGCGCCCCGGAAGCGGCGGGTCAAACTACCCCTGCCATGTCAGTGGCGCCACCGCCTGCTGCGGGGGTGCTGCCGCACGTCGGCGGATATGCCCTTGAGGAGGTAACCTCCAGCACGATGGTCTGGCGCCCATCGCCATCTTCGCCATCGCCAGGCATGGCGCCACCGACGTACGTCCACCCGCCACCCCCTCCGACCTACCAGCCGCCCCCTCCACCGTCCATCGCCCCGTCCATGCCACCGTCCCAGGCGCAGTACGTGCCCCCGCAATCTGCCATCGGGATCCCGGGAATGGAGGCCGGGGAGGCCGCGCAGGCCCGCGAGCATCGCGAGGTGATGCGGGCCCTCACACAGCTTCCGCAGGGGCTGCCCACCTCGCTATGGGGCTGGGACATGACGGAGCTATCGAGGGCCATCGTCGCAGCCGAGAAACGCGTGGCGCCCGATGGGACCGAGCAGGTCCTAATCAAGGGGAGGTGGTACAACGCCGACAGGACCAATGTCGGTCAGTTCCTGCGCGAGTCCAAGGAGCCTGAGGCGGAGGTGCCAGCGCCCAGTCCGGCCGACGACCGACGGAAACGCCTCGATAAGCTGGAGGAGGCCCTGCTCGAGGGGAAGATCTCCGAGCAGACGTACATGGATCTTAAGGCGAAGTACGAGAGGAGATAGGCCATCTCGCGTCGCGATCAGGCCCGGCCGTAGATGAGGCCCATCACAGACTGTGTGGTGCCTTCAGAGCAGGGTCGCTGAACCGTGGATCGCTCGGTGCCCCTCGACGTCCCTGATGGATATGACTCGATGAGACGGACCAGTAGGTCATCCTAGGCCGTCGGACGATAATCGATTGCGAAAGGAGGGTCGCGCCTTGTCAGAACGGCTCGAGCCTCCGCGCCTCCCCAAGGGCCATCGTCCCATCAGAACGCGAGGCTGAATCCGAGCCCGAGCGCCCCGGCCTCGTCCCTCGCTGCCTCGAACGCCCCCTTGTAGGGGTCCTCGTCGCCCTGCCTTGGGAAGAGCCTCCTCCTGGCGAGGGACTGCATCGGCTGGTCGGCCGCGAGCGCGCGCTCGACCGACGTCCACACGCCCGGCCGCAGGTTTAGGCGGTCGACCATGACCGAGGACGCGCCCGCCGCGTGCACCGCCCTCACCAGCGCACGCACCTCCTGCGGCGACGAGGTCGGGTAGATGGGCCCGATGAAGGCGTAGGTCCTCACACCCGACTCCGCAACCAGCCGCATCCCCGCGAGTCGTCTCGGCACCGGCGGCGCGCAAGGCTCGAGGAGGCGCCGGAGATGCTCGTCGAGCGTGGTGACCGTGAAGCCCACCTCGGCCCCCTCCATCCGGGACAGCACGTCCAGGTCCCGCGCGACCAGGTCGCTCTTGGTGAGCACCGACACGGGCCATGCGTGCTGCGCGAGCTGCTCGAGGCACATGCGCGAGAGCTGGAACCGGGCCTCGAGGGGCTGGTATGGGTCGGTCACGGTCGCGAGGCCGACCACGCCCCTCTCCTTCGTCCGCAGCTCCTTGGCCAGGACCGTCCCGATGTTCCTCCTGACCTCGACCGCCGCGGCGAACGCCCCGCGCTCGATGCGTAGCACCGAGGGGGCGTAGCAGTAGGCGCAGCCGTGCGCGCAGCCGCGGTAGGGGTTGAGCGACCACCTGAGGCCCGGGAGGCCCGAGGGGGACAGCGCGGACTTGACGTCCACCGCCCTCACGCGGGGTGACGGGCCCTGCGCGGCCGTCGCCGTCGCGCGGCCCGCGAACGCCTCGAGGGGCATGTCCTGCGCCCCGGGCGCCTCCACCCCCTCCTCGCCCGGGGACGTCCCCGTGGCCCTCACGCGAAGTCCTCCAGACGGCGCTGGTAGAGCCTGTCCTTGAGCACGCCGGAGACGCCGATCCATCTCTTGAGCGGGATGTCCATGAGGCGCTCGACGTGCCTGAGGGCCGCGCCCAGAGAGTCGTACATGAAGGGGGGCCGCCGGAGCGCCTCGCGCACGTGCTCCCTCACGTTCCAGACGCCCACCGGCAGGATGTAGCCGGGATGCGCCTCTCGCAGGACGACCACGCCGGCTTGCCTCCCCTCATGGGTCAGCAGCTCGTTGACAGCGAGCCGTGCAGCGTAGTAACAGCCGCCGATGCGCGCGTAGGTCGTGCGCCCGTCGTGGAACTCGTAGTCGCCGAATATCTCGATGGTGCTGCGGCTGGGGTTCCAGAGCGTGTCGGGGTACCAGGCCTCGATGAGCTCGTAGCACCACTCGGTGGGCATCATGAGGATTATCCACCGGTTGTCGAGCCTCACGGTCTCGTAGACGCGGAACTCGTCGATGGTGGGGGCGACGCGCGTCCGCTCCATCAGCGACTCCCCGATGGCGCTGTCGACGGCGGTGATGCTCCACCGAGTCGGGACGAGCCGGCGGCGGTGGCCGTCCCCGAGCGTCCCGGCGGACAGGGCGCGCTGGATGCGCGACAGGTACGCCCCCCTGTCGTAGAGCTCGAGGATGGCATCCCTCGCCAGGAGGTCGGTGTCCTCGAAGGCGCGCTCGAGGTCGCGGTCGAGCGGGAAGTTCTCGACCTCGAACGTCCGGAGCGGGGCCGAGGGGCCCATGGGCTGGACCTCGGAGCTGAGCTCGATGCGGCCCGCGATCTTGCGCCCGAACGTCGCGTCGACGCGGGGGCAGCCCCTGCCGAGGGCGAGCTCCCTCGTGAGCTGGAGCAGGCGGTCGGGCGCGTCGGGCTGGTCCACGCGCACCGGGTGGCGCCCCCGCACGAGCTCCTGCCTCATCGCGATGATGGACTCGATGGACTGGCCCACCCACTCCTCCGGCGTGTCCAGCAGGTGGGTGTCGCCGAACCTGGGCGGGAGCATGGGGCCGATGTCGACCCTGGGGTAGCCAACGCGGCCCACGAAGATGCTGGGCGGCGAGCAGCCGCTCAGGGAGGCCGCGTCGAGCAGGGGCGAGCTGCGCACGTGGGCGTAGACGCGGGCCAGTATGGGGCACCTGGCCTTACCGCACAGCATGCGGGAGCCGCGGCAGAGGATGCACTGGCTCGACCTGTCCTGCTGGCCGACCCGCCTCACCACGGACGGGTCGTCGAACGGGTGCGCCGTCGCGCCCAAGGCCCTCTCCAGGGGACGATGGTCGTGGAGGCTGATAAGGGATGCTCCGGGGGGTGGGCGAATGTGGGCATCGAGGGGGATCGGCCTTCGACCGCCTGGCCACGGTCCGAGGTCATACTGGCCTTCCACCGGCTTTTTATCGAGACCCCCCCTTAAATATCCCTGGCCCCTGGGTAAAGGTATAAAAATCGTGAGGGCCTTCTAATGGCGCCTCTCCAATGTCCGCACTGTGGATATTTGAACCCTGATAGGGAGGGGCGCAGCAGCAGATAGTGTCCGCCACCGGGGGGATACGTTGGCACAACCAGAGGGAGCGCTTTCTCAAGGCGCGCTGAGGGCATTCGCCGTATTCACGACCGTCCTCATGCTGGGCAGCACCATCAGCTCCAGCCTGTTCGCGGCCGTCGATGATGGCCGCTGGCCGCTAGGGTCGCCGCTCGGCGAGGGCGGGGGCCCCGCCGAGGAATGGACGCCGATCGAGCCCCCCGAGGGCGCGCCAGTGGTCCTGGGCCACGAGTACGACCCGGCGCTGGCGGTGTCGAAGGTCGCGAGCACCTGGATACTCGACGAGAACACGACCACGAACGTGTCGGTCGACCTCTTCGTCGTCAACGCCTACGGCGGCTCCATCCGGGGCGTCGTGCTCGAGCAGCGCCTGACCGACAACGTCACGCTGGTCAACGCCTCCATCCCCCCGAGCGCGAGCGGCGACCACCTGCTGTGGCCCGTCGGCGACCTGCCGGTGACCGGCACCTTCACGTTGCATCTCGAGCTCCGCGTCACCACCGCGGCGGCCAACTTCACCGACGCGGACACGGGGCTGCGCGTCTACGGCCACCGCGGCGCCCGGGCGGTCTACGCCCACTCGCCGCCGCTGCGGTTCGTCAACAAGTGGCTCTCCGAGTACCTCAAATCCACCGTCGACGCGAACAAGGACGACCTTTACGTGAAGAACACGGGCATCGCCATCGGCGGCTCCGTCGCGGGCATCTACGAGTACGTCCGCGACTTCATCCAGTACGAGACCTACCGGGGCTCGCTCCGTGGCGCGCGCGGCACGCTCTGGGGCATGGCCGGCAACTCGGTCGACAAGTCCAACCTCCTCGTCGCCCTGCTGCGCGGGGCCGGCATCCCCTGCCGCTACGTGACCGGGACCCTAGACAACGACGACGCCCGCATCCTGGTGGGCTCGATGTTCGTTTCGGGCGAGACCATCATAGGCCATTACACGCCGGGGGAGCCGCTCGCCGACCCCACTAACGACGCGTCGCTGCTCGCCGAGGCCAAGAACCACACCTGGGTCGAGTACTATTTCGGGCAGGACCAGTGGAGGGCGCTAGACCCCAGCTTCCCGGGCGCGACCGTCGGCGAGAACTTCGCCTCGCCCACGGACAGGTTCTCCGAGACGCCGGAGTACTGGCGCCATCACGTGAGGGTCAAGGTCCGCGTCGAGGAGTGGGAGCTGTTCGCCGCCGCCGAGGGCAGGCTCAACATGATGACCGTGTTCAACGAGGTCTACCCGACCGCGAAGCTGGTCGGTCAGAACTCCTACTTCACCCACGAGGTGACCAAGAAGGGCAACGGGCCCGAGCGGCTGCCGTTCGGCGGCTGGAACCCCTACTACTCGGAGTCCACCACCTACCAGGACAAGCTCATCATCGCCAACGAGACGACCTACGGCAAGACCTACATGGAGGAGCTGTACCCCACAGATGCATACCAGCTGCTGTCCAACGAGTTCATAGCGGAGTGGCTCGACATCGAGCTCACGTCGCCCGACGGCACGAAGACCACGGTCAGCCGCAACATCTTCGACAAGTTGGGCTACCAGTACCGCCGCGCGGACGACTCATGCTACCTCGACGAGCCGATGATGGTCCGCAAGCCGCCCATCAGCGGCGTCGAGATATACTCCCTCCTCATCGCCCCCTCCCGCGTCCCCTACACGGCCATCACAAACCAGCTCGAGCGGTTCCAGGAGACCTACGCCGCCTACAACGAATCGGCCAAGCACAACTCGACGCCGGCCGAGAAGGCGGCGCTCAAGAAGGCCATCAACCGGAAGCACCTCGACCTGCTGCACCTCGCCGCGCTGGAGCTCGCGCACATCTCCGACATGAGGGACCTGCTCTCCCAGGACGTGCTCGGCATCAAGAGCTACTTCGTCGAGCCCAGGGTCCTCATCGCCTCGTTCGAGGTGAAGTCGCCCGAGTTCTACTTCATCCTTGACTGGAGGTACAACGACATCCGCGCCATCGCGAAGCCCGGCACCTCCATCCACATGCCCTGGAAGTACCAGGAGCAGAAGGGCGTGACCGACACCGACGCCGAGGCGGAGCTGATGGAGGCCTATGCCCCCAACCAGACGGTCATCAGCCTGAACGCCATCCTCAAGCAGGCCGACAAGGAGGGCATACCGGTCGTCTACCTGACCAAGGAATGGGACTTCATGGTGGGCCGGCTCGCCATCTCGAGCGAGGCGAAGAAGCGCATCAAAAGCGCGCTCAACGCCGGCAGGACCGTGGTCGTCCCCAGCGGCAACGTGACCATCGCGGGCAAGCCCCGCATCGCGTGGTGGGAGCAGGACCCCCTGACGGGCAAGGTCTACTCGGTGGGCGAGAACGGGCTGCACTTCAGCCTGTGCAGCTGCATGTGCTGCATCGCCATCATCGGCATCCTGAGCTCGATGGCGAGCACCTACATGGCCGTCGGGGGGTCGGTGGAGCTCTTCGGCGACGCCATGAACAAGTTCGGTGACGCCGTCATCGCGGTCATCGACTGGGTCGCGGGGGTCAGCTACGGGACCAAGGAGCAGTTCAAGGCGGCCTACAACGAGACGCGCAAGAAGACGTCCGATTTCATAGCAGCGGCCTACCTGAGCCTTATGTACTCCCTCGAGCTCGTCGCCAGCGGCATCGCGGACATCGCGGGCTCGGCGCCAGGCCTCGCGGGCACCATCCAGAACCTCGCGAAGGCCTTCGGGACCGACATCGTCTACGCGGGCATGTCGAACTACTTCCATACCGAGTTCAAGGTCCTGTTCGCCAACAACCACGGGCAGGCGGTCGTCCTGGCGGGGAATCCCATAGTCGACATCACGAGCCAGATCCAGGCCGGGCTGTCGGTGGTCTGCGACATCGCCCAGAAGGTCTCGGGCGAGATGTCGAGCCTCGCCACCGAGATCCTGGGCGGGGTGGCGATGGGGGTGGGCATCTGCCTCGGCATCTTCAAGATGGGCGTGGGCCTCGTCCTCGGCGCGTACATGAGCGCCTACCTCAAGCAGTTCCAGAACCTCGTCATCGCGATGGGCTTCGGCCCCGCCGACCCGGTCGGCCGGCGGGAGCTGCCGCACAACACGACCGCGAATGTCACCGCGACCGCCGACCTGTCCGGCACATCGCTTCTCGGCACCGTCTACACGAGCCACCTCTCGATGGTGGGCTCGACGGGCGTCGCCGGCGACTGGGCGTCCGCGGTGGACCACTCCTTCACCTACGAGGAGCTCGACAGCCCCTCGGCGACGGTCTACGACGCGACGGGCTCGCTCGTCGGGACCGGCGCGCTGGACGTCACGGCGGTCTCGCCCTGGGGGACGATCGACGGCGCGGCGAGCTACAACTTCACCGGCAAGGGCGTCGTCGGCGTGCACGCGACCCCGGCCCCGGGGGTCGCGGCCACCGCCCACCTATCGCCCTACGCGGGCACGGCCACCGCCTCCTCGGGCTCGCTCACCGTCCTGCTGCTCGACGCCGACCTGCTCGTCGGCGCGACCTCGTACCGCGGGCGGTGCACCATCATCTGCACCGCCGCCACCTTGAAGGGCGACGGCGCGGCGGGCTTCGGCCACCACGGCCAAAGCGTCCTGGTCTCGTCCTCCGGCTCCAACCTGACACTGGGCGGGCACACGGGCAGCCTGACGCTGGGCGGCTCCGCGGTCGGAGACGGCGGTTCCATCTCATTCACCGACTTCCGCGGCAATGTCGTCGTCACCCCCCACAACTCCTCGCATGACAAAGCCGTCGTGACCGGCACCGTCCAGCGCGTGATGTACCTGGGTGTGAACCGCACCTCGGTCTCCCTCGCGGGCCCGCACCAGTCGTTCGACCTCAGGGCCTCGGTGCACAGCA
This sequence comes from uncultured Thermoplasmata archaeon, assembly GCA_964353355.1. Lineage (GTDB taxonomy): Archaea > Thermoplasmatota > DTKX01 > DTKX01 > CAYGVT01. The sequence goes on from CAYGVT010000100.1 coordinate 30,775, forward strand.
ACGCGGACGACAGTTACGTCCTCAGGGCGACGGTGCCGTGGGGCACGCTCAACGAGAGCCAGGTGCCACCCTCGCAGCTGGGCAGCACCAGCCTCGCGGACATCATCGCCGAGGAGAGCTGGGGCGTGGACGTCCACTCGGACGGCAGCATCTCCGTCGTTCCGATGCCGGGCACGGCCCCGGGCACGTACTGGGTCACACTGAGCGCGCGCTCCAGGACGGTGGCGTCCCTCTACGACGAGGCCATCATCGAGGTCACGGTGCCCAGGTACGACCTCCTCGTCTACGGCGTCACCTCCGCCGACTACTCCGACCACACCATCACCATCGAGAACCAGGGCAACGTCGCCAGGGAGCTCATGCTCGAGTGCGACTACACCCACACGGACTGGCTGGTGCTCAACCGCCAGAACCTCACCGCCGTGCCGGGGAGGGTGTACTCGAGCAGCCTGTACATCGCGCCCCCGCTCGACGCCTCCTGGCCCAGCGGGGAGCAGACCGTCCATGTGAACGTCACTGACCGTGAGACGTCGACGGTCATCAAGACGCTCGATGTCAAGCTCACCTTCCCCAACCCCACCATCTCAAGCCTGACCGTGACCGGGCCCGTCTACTCCGAGTCGCGCACGGTCGCGACCTACAACGTGAACGTCACCAACTCGGGCAGCGAGACGGCCATCGTGGCCTTCGCCTCCACGTCCCCGCCGGGGTGGGGCGTGTGGACGCCGACCGCGGTCGTCATACCCGTGGGCCAGGCCAGGAACGTGACGCTCAAGCTGACGCAGTCGGACGGCGCGTGGGGCGCCGGGGCCCACACGTTCACCGTGAGCGCGTTCCCCATCATCAAGTCCTCCAACGTCGTCTCGGCCAATGCCACGATGACGATCGACCGCCCCTACGCGGGCGCGGTGAACGTCACCGTGGGCGACGAGACGCCCGACTACCCAGGCTCGAGCTACGACATAGGGCTCCAGAACGGGGGCATAAAGTCGGACGAGTTCACCTTCACGGCCACCGGATTGCCCACGAGCTGGTTCTCGCTCGACTCCACGGGGCTCTCCCTCGCGCGCGACGCGCGCGGCAACGTGACGCTCCTCGTGCACCCGGACAGCCCGACCTACGCGCCGGGGCCCCTCAGCTTCACCCTCGTCATCGCCTCGAGGAACGACCCGACGACCACGACCGTGCTCGGGGTGGACTTCACCATGCCCGAGCTCTACGGGCTCGACGCCTACGCCGACAGGCCCGAGGTCTACCTCGCGCCCTCGGGCAACGTCACGCTCCGCCTCCTCGTGTCCTCGCTCGCGAACGTCAACGACACGGTTGACGTCACCTACACGGCGCCCGCCGGATGGACCGTCACGCTCTCCTCGTCCATGTCGTTGCCCTTGGGAACGGTCGCATGGCAGGAGCTGACCATCCAGGCGTCCGGGGGCACCGTCGGTAGCACGTACTCCGTGAACGTCACCGTCACCTCCAGGGGCGACGGGAACCGGACCGACACCGTGTCGGTGTCCGTCCTGGTGCTCGCCGCCGAGAAGGTCGCGCTGGCGAACGCGGCTGCAGAGGCCGCGCGACTCGCCGAGCTCGCCTACCACCCCGACGCGGCCGCCGCGCTCGCGGACCTCCTGACGCACCTCGTCCCCTTCCTGCTGGACGACACGAACACGACGCTCAAGCCGTACGTCCTCGCCGACCTGCTGACGGTCGCGGCGGAGACGGAGGCCATCAACTCCAGCGTCTCGGCCGCCATCACGAGCGCCCGGTCCGCGCTCATGGCCACGAGCGACCCTTCCAATTACCTGCCCATCTACGCGAACCTCACGGCCGCCCTCCAGGACCTCAACGACATCCTCCGCCCGATCTCGGTGTGGATGCCCACGCTCCGCGACAGGCTGCTGGAGCTCGCGCAGGAGGCCAACGCCACCGCGGCCTTCGTGAGGATGACTTACGAGTTCGAGACCGAGGCGGCGCTGCTGACGCTCAGGGACGTGGCCATGGCGTACCGGGCCAGCCCGCACGAGGAGGCCCTCAAGGGCTACCTCTCGGACGTGATGGAGGCCTCGGGCTCGTTGGTGGCGTCCAACTACGCGAGCTACCCGACCATCAAGGCCCAGGGCGTCGTGCTCAGGAACGCTGGCTCGGGCGCAGGCCCGGCCACAGGGTGGGCGCTCGTGGGCCACATCGTGAACGCCACGGAGGCGCTGCGCGCCATCCGCCCCGCCCTGCCGCCCATCGCCGAGGAGCGCGAGGAGCTCATAGCCGCGGGCAGGCAGGCCGACATCGCTGCCTACAACGCCTCGCGCTCGTCTGAGAGCGTCGGCAACTACGACGTTTACGACGAGACGCTCCAGATCGAGCGCTACATCGGCCGCCTGCTCGCAGGCTGGGTCGACGCGGGCGACTTCGACGACCAGTCCAAGACCAACCGCAACCTGCTGGGAACCCATCTCGCGACGCTCCGCACCAAGCTGTTGGGCAACTTCACCGGCGTGGCCACGGCCTATCCCGCACTGGCGGGCGGGCTGTTCGACCTGTCCACCGCCATCCCCGCGCACACGGGCTACGCGCTTGCCGCCGACCTGCTGGCCCTGGCCGAGAACCTCACGCTGCTGAGGGAGGTGTACAGGCTCATCGACCTGAGCGGGGTGTCGCTCACGCTCTTCCCGCCCGCGAACATCGTCGTCGCCGGCGCCAAGACGCCCTACCGGATTACTATCCACAACCTCGCGACGGCCGTGAACAACGTGACGCTCTCGTTCTCCGGCCTCTCGACCGCCTGGCTGGACCTACCGACCTATTCCTACTCGCTTAAGGCCAACGAGACGCGCGTGCTCAACTTCAACTGCTCGGCGCCATCGGGCACGGCCGCGGGCCTCATGAGGTTCAACGTCTCCGCGACCCCCGAAGAGGCGGTGGCCCAGGTCACCAAGCCCGGCATCCTGGTCGTCACCGTGCACCTGGGCGTGTCGAGGATCAACCAGGCCTCCATCAAGGCCGCCATCGAGCGGGGAATCGCCTACCTCAGGCGCTCGCAGAACTGGGACGGCTCCTGGAGCTATGGCGATGGATTCGATATAACAGTATCCGTCGGCATCACTGCCCTCTGCGCCTGGTCGATGATGAACCATGGCGTGCCCCCATCGGACCCGTCCGTCAAGATGGCTCTCGACTACATCGTGGAGAACGTCAACTGGCAGCGGCGCACCATCTACAGCATATCTGAGATGTACGAGACCTCGATGGCCCTCATCGCGCTGTGCGAGGCGCACGACGAGAAGTACGAGACGCTCATCAACACGACCGCGAACGCGCTCGTTGGCTACCAGCGCGTGTACAACAACAACCACATGTGGAGGTACAGCTACGACTCCACGGACGTGGACCTCTCGGTCGCGGGCTGGGTGATGATGGGCCTCGGGACGGTCGAGTGGGACCTGCCCGAGCAGGCCTGGGCCTGGTGCGAGGACTACCTCACGAAGTACCAGAACGCGGACGGCGGCTACGGCTACACGCCGGGCGGCAGCTCCTACCGCGAGATGACCGGGTCGGGCACCCTCGGGCTGCTGCTCGCGGGCGTCCCGCCCAGCGACATCCGCGTGCGCGCGGGCCTGGGGTGGCTGAGCGCCCACGCCACGTTCTCCTCCTCCTGGCTCTACTACGCCTACATCTACCACACGCGGTGCTTCCACGCCGCGCAGATGCCCACGCCATGGTTCGACGACCTCTCGGAGTGGCTGCTGTCGCACCAGGAGGCGGCCGGCAGCTGGTACTCGGAGCCGAGGGACATGGCCACCCCGCTGGCGCTGCTGTGCCTGGAGTACAACATCGGCGAGTACTCGTCCGCCAAGATCTTCAAGCGCGTGCTCGTCGACCTGACCCCCCGCAACATGGCCGTCCCGCGCGGCTCGACGGGCGAGTACAACGTGCTGCTCGAGAACAAGGGCGGCCGCGACACCGTCAACCTGCGCGTCGAGGGCGTGCCCGAATCCTGGGTCACGTTCGACCAGGTCGCGGTCTACGTGCCGTCGCGCACGACCAAGGTCGTGGGCATGCGCGTCACGCCACCGCTCAACGCGCCCCTCGGCGACTACACCGTGACGGTCATCTCCCAGTCCGCGAGCCTCGCGACGTCCATCTACCTGGCGTCGGCCAACCTGACCGTGTCCGAGGCGCTCTCGGTCGACCTGGAGGTCGAGCCTGGCATCCAGCAGGGCGGCCAGGGCGTGCCCAGCCGGTACCTCGCCACCATCACCAACACGGGCATCCTCACCGACCGGTACGTGCTCGAGGTCGAGGCGTGGTGGCTCCCCGGCGGCTCGCAGCACCCCCTCAACCCCAACCTCGCCTGGCGCGCGTCCGACTACCGCTTCCGCGTGCCCGTCACGGTCTACGCCGGCTTCTACGACCGGCAGGACGAGCTCATCGAGCTCGAGCTCAACCTCACCCGGAAGCTCATCGAGGCGGGCGCGGTGGGCAACGTCAACGTGAGCCGTGTGAGGCTCGTCGAGTACGACGCTGCGGGCCAGTACATACGCGACGTGCCGCTCAACCTCACCAAGGGCGACGGCTTCGACCCGCGCGAGGCCGCTGTCGTGCTCATCAACTTCACAGTCCCTGGCGAGTTCCTCGCCAACCAGGTGAGGTGGTACGCGCTCAACTTCGACCTGACGGACGTGAAGTACAACCAATCCCTCCTCGAGCCCATGCGCGGCGGGAGGGGCGTCATCCCTGACCTGACGCTGACGCCCGACACACCAGGCCCCGGCGACGACATCGCCCTCGAGTACCTCCCGATGGGCACAGGCCCCGTCTACGACGTCAAGGTCCACTACAGCACGGACGGCTCCATCTGGCAGTCCAAGGCGATGACGCGGCCCGTCATCGACGACTTCTCGACCGACGGCTCGCTCGATGACGACAACTGGAGCATAATATCCGGCGGCGACGCCGGCCTGACCGTGTCCAAGGTCGGTGGATGCGCCGTCATCAACGGCACCACGACGAGGTCGGGCTGGTACACCACCGGGTTCTACCTCGACCGCAAGCTCGAGGGCAGCTTCGAGCTGTCCTTCGACGTCCTGCTGGCGAGGGGGATGGTGGCGGGCTCGTCCAGAAGGTTCTACTTCGAGCTCGAGACGGACTTCATGGAGGGCACCAGCAAGGAGGTCGTCCAGATCTACGCGACCTCCGACGACAGGGGCTACAAGGTCTACTCGAACCGCGGCAGCGTGTCCTGGAATCCCGCCATCACCGCCTCCTTCACGCGCTCCGAGGACGTCCGGTTCCACCGCTGGACGGTGAGGTACGACGCGGGGTACCAGACCCTTGAGGTCTACGTGGAGAACGAGCTCGCGTGCAAATTCCAGAACATGGTGCTGGGACCGGTGAGGCCCTACTTCTTCTACCACGGCTACTACAACGCGCTACCGCTCACCATCCACATCGACAACGTGACTCTGCAGAACCGCGCGACGATAGACGCGCTTGGCTTCGAGTCGCCCCTCGAGCTGCAGCTCACCTACCGCGACTACGCGGGCATCATGCACGCCACCCCGGTCCAGCAGATACTCGTCGACGGCACCGCGCCCATCCCCTCCGTGCCGTCGCCCCCGGCCGAGGCGAACGCCGGCTCCGACGTGGCCATCGTGGCCGACCCGGTCGATGGTTACAGCCTCTCCGAGGCGACCCTTGACTACAAGGCCCCAGGCGGCGATTGGGAGGAGGTCCCGATGACCTCCAGCATCGAGGCCATCGCACCGAGACGGGCGCTGTGGCTGAGGGACTCGTCGTCGGTGTACCTGCAGCAGCAGACCCCCGAGTGGTCGTACAAGATAGTCGACGCCGGCTCGCCCTTCGCGAGCACCGTCCTCAGGACCCTGTCGGACTACGACGTGGTGCTCATCACGTCAATCACGCAGGGCCAGTTCGGCCTGGACCTCCCCGAGTTCCAGACCAGGCTCCTCGAGTGGGTCGAACGGGGCGGGAACCTCCTCGTCGGGATGCCGGGGGCAGCCATGACGGGCGTCCTCGGCGCGAACTACGCGACCCTCACAAGCACCACGTACGACGTGGTCGACCCGGACCACCCGCTTGTCTCCTATCCGTGGCCCGACCACTCGACCGGCTGGGGCGAGACGTCCATCTACGGCTACTGGACGATGACGACGCCGTCGCTCTACCACATCGTGCGCGCGCATCCGTCCGACGTCTACAACAGGGCGGTCACCATGGTGCGCCACCACGGCAAGGGCGTCATCGTCCTCGACTCGCTGCGGTTCGGCACTTCAACGAATCAGGAGGTGGGCACGTGGCACATCCAGAACATCCTCGAGTACTTCCAGCGCAACAGGCTCACCAATGCGGGGCAGTACTCCACGGCGGCGTCGCCCACCGAGACGACCCACCCCGTCGCGGACAACACGGACACCGTGTTCGCCTTCAGGCATCCGGGGGCGGTGGCGCTGCAGCTCCACATCGCCGAGATGTCGACGGAGGACGGTTACGACTTCCTCGAGGTGCTCGACGCCCAGGGCCTGAGGGTCCAGCTGCTCACCGGAGATGCCACTGACCTCTGGACCTCGCCTGTCTACGGAGACACTTGCTACATACGCCTCAGGACTGACGCATCCCTCTCGAGCTGGGGTTTCAAGGTGGACCTCATCAGGCACCATGGCCTGTTGACCGGGGTCATCCCCGTGGTCGGCCGCGTCGGCCAGCTCAGCTACCGCGTCGACGCGACGGACGGGGCGGGCAACTCGGCTACAGGGACCGTGAGGACGCTCGAACTCGTCGAGCCGCCCGTCGTGCTCAACGTCACGACATCGCCCGCGCACCCATCCGCCTCGGACGGGACCACCGTGGACGCCGAGGTGCTCGACACCGTCGTCAGGGACGACACGGCCGCGGAGTGGGGCTCGGGCACGCTCACCAACCTGACGGCCCGGGAGGCCGCGGACCACGACAGGCTCGCGCTCAAGGACAGGCTCACCACCGGCCGGTTCATGGCCGCGGGGGACGAATCCGGGAACATCTACGTCATCCAGGTCGCCTCCGACGGCACACTGAGCAACAAGACGAAGGTGGCCACGGCCTCGGGCTCGCAGCGGGGGCTCGCGGTCGGTGACTTCGACGAGGACGGCGACCTCGACATCGTCTGCGTCTACACGTCGGACGGCTACCTCTACCTCATCAGGCGCAATGCTGACGGCACGTTCGCGGCGCCCGTCAAGACCGCTGCGTACATGGGCGCGACCACCAGGTACAGCTACGTCCTCGCACCAGGGGACTTCAACGAGGACGGCCACCTGGACATCATGGGCGCCCTCCAGTGGACCCAGGTGTCCCTCGTCAAGGGCAATGGTGACGGGACGTTCTCCGCAGCCATCACGGTCGTGTCGGGGCTCCCGAACAGCGTAGTGGGCGGGACGGCCTCCGACCTCGACGGCGATGGCCACATGGACTTCATCATGGTGCTGACCGGCACCGACGCCAAGATGCGCGCCCTTCTCGGCAAGGGGGACGGCACGTTCACGATGAGGGACGCGACCGTGCCCCAGCCCGGGTCCAGCCAGACCATGGCCTGGATGGCCCCCGCGGACCTCGATGGCGACGGGACGATGGACCTGCTCGCCTCGATGTACAGCGGCGAGCTGTGGATGCTCTCCGGCGATGGCGACGGGACCAACTTCACGCGCGTCGGCTACAGCCGCGACCTCAGCTACCAGGGCGGCATCTCGCTCCTCGACTACGACGCGGACGGCGACCTCGACGTCGTCCTCGTTGAATCGTCGAGCAAGGCCATCAAGGTGCTCCGGAACGATGGCATGGCCTCTGGCGCGCCCGTCCTCACGGAGGTCTCCACCACCACCATCTCGACGGCGGTCGTCTACGCGCTCTCAGCCCCCGCCTGGCCGGATGTGAGGGTCGGGACGATGACGTCGCCCGTACGGGACACGGGCGCGCCCACGTCCTGGCGCTACGTGCGCGCGATGCACGCCACGCCCGAGGGATGCGGCCTCAAGCTCGAGGTCCGCACGTCGGCGGACAACTCCTCATGGTCGACCTGGACGGCGGTGTGGTCCACGCCGGCACCAGCGGGTCAGCCCGTCGCGCTAGCGGCCTTCCCCGGCCAGCCCATGGCGCGCTACGTGCAGTGGCGCGCGGAGATCTCGGACCCGACGGGCATGGCAGGGCCCGCGCTGCTCTCGGTCGAGCTGATGGGCGTATCCTCCGACCCCTCGGTCGAGCTCAGGTGGCGCGCGGGCGACGCCGACATGTTCACCGGGTGGTCGACCGCCACCATGAGCAGACAATCGGCCGGCCACTACCGCGGCACCGTGCCCGCCGCGCCCACCGCGCCCGCGGGCTACCTCGACTTGCTCGTGTCAGCACGGTCAGGTACCGGCCCGGCAGGGAGCGCACCGTGGTCCGTCTACCGCGACGGCTCGGGGCCAGTGACCGTGTCGATGCGCGCGCAGCCGTTCTACGCTGGCACGGGCACTTCGGTCAGGGTCATCGCGGCCATCGAGGACACCTCGGACGTCGCGTCCGCCAAGCTGTACTACAGCCTCGACGGGAGCACGTGGAGCTCGACGGACATGGCCCTCGGGAAGGACCTCGGCTCCGACATGGACGGGGACGGCATCTGCGAGATCGTGGTCTCCATCCTCTCCAACGGCAAGGTCGCCGTGCTGAACGGTTCCTCCATGGCGACCGACTGGTCGGTCAATATAGGCAGCAACACCCTCAAGGCCCTGGCGACAGGCGACATCGATGGCGACGGCCTCGTCGAGCTGGTCATCGCCGACAAGCAATCCGGCAACTCAATGACCCTCCTTGTGTACCGTTACGACGGCTCCTCGGGCACGTACAGCCTCGTGCACAGCTTCGCCTCGGCGTCCGAAGGCTACGTCACCGCGCTCGCGCTCGGGGATGTCGACGGCGACGGGGCGCTCGAGGTCGTGCGCGCCGAGGGCGGCAGCACCATGGTGCTGTCGGAGTGGGACGGCCGCGCCCTGAAGGATGTGCAGACGCTGACCGGCATCCCCAGGTTCGATGACATGGCCGTCGTCGACTGGGACGGTGATGGCGAGTACGAGGTCATCGTCACGGACGTCTCATCCAATGCACGCGCGCGGGTATATTCCTGGTCCGGCTCCGCCCTCGTGCAGGAGTACTTGTCGCCCATCATCGGGGACACGCTCAATTCGTTCGAGCTCGGCGACATAGACGGGGACGGCATGCTCGACCTCGTCACCTCCGCGCAGAACCTCTACGGCAGCGGTCTCGATGGCGTCGTGGTCCTGAGGGCACTCGGCACCGACTGGTACGAGCCCACGGCAACGTGGGGTCCGTTCGGGACGATGGTCCGCGTCGGCGACATCGCGGACTGGGATGGCGACGGCCGCCCCGAGGTCCTGGTCGGCCACCGCGTGACCGGTGGTCTCCCGGGCGGGACGAGGGTCCAGACGCTCGAGTGGTCTGGCGCCGCGGGCGGCCTGGTCGTCGACTGGGCCTCCGAGACCCTGCCGAACCAGTGGAGCGGTCCTGGCCGGTTCGCGGACGTCGATGGCGACGGTCGCCTCGAGGCCGTGGGAGGCTGCGACAACGGCGTGGTCTACGTGTTCGAGCCCACGCAGCACCGGCCCGCGAAGGCCTCGGCGTCCTTCGGCTCCACCTCCACGGGCACGGACCAGCCCCATGCCCTCATCACGATGGGCTCCCCCACGACCTGGTCCGCCGTCGTCTCCGCGCCCGGTTCGGAGGCCATCGTGCGCTATTACATCGAGGCCACGGACGGCGCAGGGATGAAGCGCACATCAATGGTCCGCACCTACACCGCCGATGGCACGGCGCCGAGCATCCCCTCGGTCTCCTCGCCCCCGAGCTACGTGCGGGTCCAGGATACCGTGGATGTGTGGTGCAACGTCACCGACGGCGTCTCGATCGGGGGCGTCGCCCTCGAATGGAACGTCACGGGCGGCGCGTGGGCGTCCATCCCCACGACGCGCATCGCGGGCAGCCTAACGTCCGCGGAGTTCAAGGCGACCGTGCCGGCGACCGGCTCCGCGACCACCGTCACGTACCGCGTCGTCGCGCGCGACCTGGCCAACAACTCGAGGACCTCGACCACGAGGAGCTACATCGTGGACACGCCGCCAGCGTTCGCGGCCCTCTCCAAGGCCTACGCGTCGGGAGCCTTCAGGTTCGCCGTGAACGTGACCGACAACGGCACGCTCGCGTCCGTCAAGCTCAGCTACTCGACGGACGGCGGGGCGACCTGGACGACCGTCGACATGACGCACTCCTCGCCCACCTACCGCTACAACCTGAGCGCGTCCGCGACCGACCTCGTCTACTTCGTCATCACGGCCACGGACGACCACGGTCTCGTCACGGTGTGGCGCGACCGCACCGGCCCATCGGCCATCGCCCTCGTCGTGGCCGACCCGGCCGCGCTGACGGCCGAGGAGCAGGGCGTGCTCAGTGTCCTTAACGGCATGTACTTCCGCATCTCGCTGATCGACGACGCCAGGGCGACGCCGTCCAACCTGACCATGTACGACCTGGTCGTCACGTGCGACAACGGCCGCATCGCGACCACGACCGTCACGCGCCTCATCGAGAACGGCACGGGCGTGCTGCTGCTCGAGGACGCGATGAGGATCGTAGCGAGCACGGGCTGGTCGACCTCCACGTCCTCGGCATACCTCTCGCTCTCGGTCGCGTATGACCAGGCCCCGCTCAGGGCGATGTACAAGCTCGCGCCCGTCATCCAGGGCTCGGGGAGCGCGGGCAGGGTCTCCGCGGTGCCATCCGGCTGGACCGTCGTCGCGCTCAACACCGAGGGCACCTACTACACCGTCATCAAGATGGTCAACGCGACAGCGGGCGGGAGGGCCATCACCTTCCCGTACGACATTCGGTACCTCAACGCGCGCGGGACGCTCGTGCTGAGGGAGGTCCTGAACTGGACCTCGGGGGAGCCCGTGATGGGCAACATCATGGCGGCCTCCGGCAAGGTGCTGCTGCTCGTGGGCTCGGACGCGGGGACGCCCGACTCCCGCGAAGCGCGCACCCTCTCCATCCTGACCTCGTGGGGCTACTCGGTCCAGACCGTGATGGTCCGCGACATCGCCCTCCTCAACGCGACCCCTGCCAAGGCGCTGGTGACCACCGAGTGGTACACCGCATGGGGCTCGCTCGACTACCACTACGACCGTATCTTCGGCGCCGGGACGCCCATCATATACCTCTACGAGGCTCTGCGCACTCAGTACGACTCGGGATGGTACGTCGGCACCGCGAGCAACTACTACTACACCTACGTCTTCAACGCAACCTGGTTCCTCAAGTACTACGAGGGCGTGAGGTTCTACTGCCAGAACACAGGCGGCGGCGCGCGAACGACGGGCACCCCGACCGGCTGGACCCTCCTGGGGTACAACGCCTATGGCACCGGCGAGCACACGGCGTTCGGCGTCGAGGCCGGCGGGAAGCGCTCTTTCGCGCTCACGCAGGACCCGCTCTACTACACGACGGACGGCGAGTTCCTGCTCTGGCGCATGCTCGAGAACGCGACGGGCGCGGCCACGCCGGCAAACGAGAGCGTCCCGTCAGGGCGCACGGTGCTCGTCATCTCCGGCGGGACGGGCGGCTCGAGCCCCACGCTCACAACCCAGGAGGCCGCCCTCGCGAACCTCCTCAGGTCCTGGGGCCATACCCTCTACTACCTGCCGCAGCGCAACATGACGCGCACGAACGTCTCGCAGGCGCTCCTCGTCACTGCGACGCACCAGCTCGACACCAACTCGCCCGCGTACAAGCTCTACGACCGGGCCCTCTCGCAGGGCGTCGGGGTCGTGCTGCTCTACAGCGCCGCTGCGACCTACGGAGGCAGCTGGTGGGGCGACAGCGGCACGACCGGCCGGCTTACGCGAGTGCAGAACACGACCACGGTGTTCCGCGACCACCCGGGCCTCAGCTTCTACGCGACCGACTCCGCCTACACGTACGCCCAGTACAGCACCATCCTCTCGGGGTGGACCGCGCTCGGCTGGTGCAACTACGACAACTACCGCAACTGGATGCAGAAGGCCGGCCCCGGGGGAAAGTGGGAGTTCTTCATGGGGTACGACCCGTCCGGGCTCAACGCCAACGGCGTGTACTTCCTCGAGCGGCTCTTCAACTACTCGTGCGGGAGGGGCCTGCCCGCTCAGAGGTCGGTCCCCGCTGGGGGAGCGCTCCTCATCATCAGCTCGTCCGACTGGAGGACGCCCACGCTCACGGTGCGCGAGAGGCCCGTGAGCGACGAGCTCATTCGCCAGGGCTACACCGTGACATACGTGTTCCATAGGGACCTCAGGACCGTCAACTACTCGGCGGCATCGCTCATCGTCGTGGTCGAGTCCATCACCGGCTACCGCTCATGGGCGCCCGAGCTCGACGCCGCGCTCGCGGCCGGCATCGGCACGGTCCTGTTATACACCTCGACCGCCATGTACCAGGGCCTGTACTCGTGGGACTCGAACGATGGGCGGTGGTTCATCGTCGAGAGCGCCACGGCCTTCCTCACCGGCATGTCGGGCTACTCCTTCTACGGGCAGGACACCGGGGTCGCCTATGCGTACACGGGAACGCCGTCCGGCTTCACCCGCATCGGCCGGAACAACAACAACTACGGCTCCGCGTTCTACAAGTCCGGCGCGGGGGGCCAGCGCATGTGCGTGCTCACCTACGACCCGGCGAGCCTGCGGGCTGACACGCTCTACGAGCGCCTGTTCCGCTCCGCGCGCGGCCTGACCATGGGCAGCATCCATGCATCTGCCGACGTTGTGGTCCTCACGTCCTCGCCCGCCAACTCGACCAAGTCCCCCAGCATGCGCGAGATGCGGCTCGCCGAGCTCCTGGCCGTGGAGGGGCTCACCTGCGAGTTCATGCCCTTCCTCGAGGCGAGGAGGCTCGACCTCTCCGCCTCGAGGATGGTGGCGGCCACCGAGGCGGTGCCATTCGGCACCGACACCATAACCTCCATGATCGACGGGGGCAAGGGCGTCCTGCTCACCTACACCGCCGCGGTGGCGTCGGGCGCCAACTACTTCACCGATACGTACTACAACTACAGGTACCTCATCGTGAGCCCCGGCGGGGGGTTCCTCACGGGATACGACGACTACGGCGGTTACATGTACGACGCCGACAGCACCGTGTGCATCGTGAACAACATGGTCCCGACTGGCTGGACCCTCAACGGCTACACACAGCAGTCGTCGGCGTACCGGGTGGCCTACTCCAGGGCGAACTCGACCTCGCGCGGCTATGGCGCCATGTTCACCTACGACCCGCTCTGCCTCAACGCCTACGGCATCCAGTTGCTGTGCAGCGCCATCGAATACTGCCTCGACGGTGTCCCGGACCGGGCGCAGGTGCGCCCCGGGGCTTCGGTGCTGGTGATAGAGTCCTCCGACGAGACCGGGGCCACGCTGAACACCATCGAGTCCGCGGCCGACGCGCAGCTGCGCGCGAGCGGCTGCCTCGTTCAGTACGTGTACTGGGGCCGCCTTGGCCGCGTGAACGTCTCCCGGGCCGCGGGGGTCTACATCACGGAGTACCGCATGAGCATCAAGGTGGTCAAGGCTCATTACGACGCGGGCACGCGCATCGGCCTCATCTACTCAGGCGGTCAGGCGGCGGGCGGGAGCTGGAACTGGTGGAACGACTGGTATCCGAGGTACTACACCGCAACGAGCGCCACCGGCTTCAACGGTCAGTACCAGGGCTCGTACCTCCAGATGCAGAGCACCGGCTCGGTGATCTCCCTCACCGGCGGCCACCCGTCGGACCTGACGCGCGACGGCTACGGCTACTACACGCACTACTGGACGGGCTTCCACAAGGAGCACGCGACGTCCGGCGGCAGGCTGGCGGCGCTGGCGTTCGACCCGAGGTACCTCACGGACTCAGGCAAGAGCCTGTTCGCGAACATGGTGAGCTGGGTCGAGGGCCGGTCCCTCCCGATGAGGAACGTGACGCTGGGCCGCGCCGTGCTCGTGCTCAACGAGCTCGACGAGACGGGCGCGGGCAGGTCGACGAGGGAGACCGCCCTCGCCGCCAACCTCACCGCGCTCGGCCACACGGTGCAGTACGTGAGCTATATCAACGCGTCCAGGACCGATTTCAGGAACGCCGCGCTCATCGCGTTCTGCGACTGGACGCCCGCACAGTACTTGGTCGACCAGCTCATCGACACGCTCGGGAAGGGCGTGCTCATGGTGCACGGCGCGGGCCGGTTCGCGGGCTCATGGTCATCCTGGGACTACGCCCCCATCCGCAACGCCTACGTCATCACCTCGACCGCCTTCCTCTCGAACTACACCGCGACCACGAGCAAGACCGTGATGAGCTCCGGGCCCGCCTATTACATCACTAACAACGTGCCGCCAACGGGATGGACCACAATCGGGCGCAACACCTACTCCGCGAGCTACCACACCTGCATCTACCGCACGTCCTCGCTCGGCGGCCGCGGCGCCATCTTCAGCTACGACCCCTCGGTGCTGACCGCGGATGGCAAGAAGATGCTCAACGAGACGGTCTACTGGACGCGCGGGGCCAACGCGACATTGCCCAAGGCCACGGCGGACCTCTCGCCCACATCGATGGCCGCCAACCGGTCCTCGCCCTCCGAGGGCGAGCTCGTGCAGCTCAACGCGACCGTCAAGAACGAGGGCAGCTCGAACGTGAGCCTCCCGTTCCAGGTCACGTTCTACATCGACGGCGCGTACCTGGCCACGAAGCAGGTCTCCAACCTGTCCGCGTCCGCCTCGGTGAACGTCACGGCCGTATGGCGCGCGAGGCCCGGCCGGCACACCGCGAGCGTGCGCGTGGACAGCGGCGGCGGCGTGGTCGAGTCGGACGAGTCCGACAATACCCGCTCGCTCACGCTCCCGTCGGTCACCGGCCCGGACCTGGTCGCGGGCACCGCCTCCGTCGTGCCGGCGAGCGCCCCCGACGGAAAGCTCGTCAACGTGACCATCCGGGTCTACAACAACGGCACGAAGGATGTCACGAGCTCCTTCCAGGTCGCCGTCCTCAACGGGACGACGATCCTGGGCTGGAAGATTGTGCAGGGGCTCGCGAAGGGGGCGAACGTGAACGTCAGCATCGCGCTCGTCGCCCTGAGCTCCAGGTCGGGCCTGATGTCCGTCGTGGACTACCTCGACCAGGTCCAGGAGACCGACGAGACCAACAACACGCGCGCCCTCAACGGTGGCTTCACCGGTCCCACGGACCAGACCTTCCAGGTGAAGCGGGGCACATGGCTGCATGTCGAGATCAAGACCCTGACCTTCACGGACGGCGGCTCCACCGTGACATGCCTCCTCAAGGACCCCGCCGGCGAATCCCAGCACGGCTTCGTCCTGGCCGCCAGCTCCGTCGGCACCCAGGTGTTCGATTACTATGTAGACCTCAACGGGACGTGGCACCTCGTCATGTCCTACGCCCACAGCTCCTTCGACTACGAGGCGAGGTTCACGGCCGTCGACCCGGGCACGGGCACGGCCCGAACGCTCACCTACAGGCACAAGGTGGGCACCGGACCCTGGGCCGGGCGCGACTACAGCCTTGTCGTGCCCGCGGCCGCGGGCATCTACCTGAACCCTGCGACGGCCATCCAGGCCGAGGGAGGCACATATCTCAACGTGTCGCTCCAGAGCCTCACGTGGACCAACTCCGGCAACGATGTCTACCTGTCGGTGGTCGACCCCGACGGCAACGTCGTCACGGCGAGGTACCACAACGATGCCAGCGGCTTCGGCACACGCACCATCAAGGTCATCGCGGACGCGTCCGGCAACTGGACGGTGCGCGTGTGGTACGAGCACGGACGCCTCGAGTACAACCTCACGGTCGAGGTCACCG
Organism: uncultured Thermoplasmata archaeon; assembly: GCA_964353355.1. Lineage (GTDB taxonomy): Archaea > Thermoplasmatota > DTKX01 > DTKX01 > CAYGVT01. The sequence goes on from CAYGVT010000100.1 coordinate 46,699, forward strand.
ACCCGACGTCCCATCTGCGCATGTCTTACTGGCACCGCGGCACCACCGGCTCCTGGGTCACGGGCGGCACATCCAACGTGAGGAGCTACACCGTCCAGGTGCCCTCCGTCACGGGCGAGTACCTCAGGCCAGGCGTCGTGCTGTCCGCCAGGGGCGGCACGTGGCTGAACCTCACGCTCCAGTCCCTGGACATCGGCTACGACAACTGGGCCAGCGTCTACATCCTGAACTCGACGGGTGCCGTCGTCATGAGGCGCTACTACAGCGGGTCGGACGACTTCAACACCATGAGGACACTGGCCTTCCTCCTCGACGAGGGCGGCACGTGGCGCATCAGGCTGTCGACCAATGCCTACTGGTGGCAGTACTCCCTCACGGTCTTCTGGACCGACGACGCGACTGGCATGCCACGGCAGCTCTGGGCCACGGCAGGCGTCGGGATCCGCGTGGCGCCCGGCAGCAAGGACTACCTGTTCTCGGTCTCTGCGCCAACGCCGCGGCCGTTCGGGTACAACCGCGTCCTCGCCGCGACCACAGGGGACACGGTGACGGTGCGGCTGACCATGAAGGAACGGTACAACAACCAGCTCATCGACATGCGTCTGCTCGACGACCAGGGCTTCATCATCGAGGAGCGTGTCGACACTGCCGCCAACTTCGCGTCCGGCGTCACCGAGTCCGCGGGGCTCCTGTTCGACGGCCGGTGGACGATGGCGTTCCGCATCGACAGCGACTGGGCGCACGTGCTCGTCGAGGTCACGCTGTCGACGGCCTCGGGCAGCACGACTTACACGCACTGGGGCTGCCTCGCCTCCGCGGACGCGACGTGGCGCTACTACTACATCGACGTCGCGGGGAGCGACCTGGACCAGAAGTACGAGCCCGGCGATACCGCCCCGGCCCTCCAGGGCACGCTCGTGGACATCTACATGCAAGGCGGGGCGTACAGGTCGGCCTCCACGTTCTGCTACGTGACCCTCATGTTCCCGGACGGCCGCACCGCCGCATCGCTCGTCAAGAGCTCGGACCAGTGGTCCGTGCACCGGCTGCGGTACATACCCGAGAAGGCCGGCAACTGGACGCTGCGCGTCACGACGTCCCAGGAGAGCTGGTCGTACCGCCTCGCGATGGCGGTCACCGACCCGTCCACGGGCACGACCAAGTGGTACAACTCCACCCAGTCCATCGGCTCGAGGAGCACGACCACCCAAAACTACTACCTCGCCGTCGCCGCCTCCACGAACGAGGCCATGTCGTACGGCCTCACGCACCTCGTCCTTGACAAGGGCGACGCCGTCTTCGCGACCCTCACGTCGCTCGAGCACTCGCTCGGTGACTGGCCGACCATGTTCGTCGCGTACCAGGGGGAGGTGGAGAACGAGGTGGGCCTGAGGGAGATGGCCGCCCAGTACTTCTACTCGAAGACGGTCAAGTACACGCACACGGCGCCCACCAACTTCTACATCGTCGTCGGGTACAGGCACTACTCGTGGCACTATCACCTCCAGCTCGACATCTGGCGCTGCAAGACGGGGACCTGGGAGCACCTCGAGCACTACGGCTCGGTGGGATGGAACGGCTACGAGGAGCTCGTGGACTACACCTTCAACGCCACCACGGGGGTCCCGGAGGTCCCCGAGCCGACCGTGGTCGTCGGGGACGCGGAGTGCGCCCAGCAGCCGTTGCGGCGGTGGACCGCCACGGTCATGCCGGCGTGGGCCTTCGAGGTCGACCCCGGCAATCTCAACGCGGTAGACATGCCACTGGACATCACGCCCCCGCCGGGCACCACGCCCGGCCGCTACGAGCTGCGCGTTCGCGTCCGCTCGGTCACGAACAACTACGTGACATCGGAGGTCGTCATCGTCATCAATGTCACCGCGTACGGCGCGCACGTGGACATCGACCCCGGCGAGCGCACGGCCATGCCCAACGAGAGCGTGGTGTACACCGTCCGCGTCAACAACACGGGCCTCCTGAGGACGACCTTCGACCTCGTGCCCACCATCCTGAATGCGACAATCTCGCTCGGCAACGTGACGCTCGACCCCGGTGAGAACGTGACCGTCACCCTCACCGTCCCCGGCAGCGTGACCTCACGGTACCCGGCCGGCCTGTACCACGTCGGCGTGCGCGCGATCCCCCGTCCCGAGCCGACGATATGGGGCATGGGCTGGACCCGCCTGGTCATCCTCGAGAGGCACGCGCTCGACGCCACGGCGATGCCCCCCGTGCTCAAGGTGAACCTCACCGGCCCGGGCGCCGTCTACAACGTCACCGTCTCCAACACGGGCAACATCGACCAGGACGTGCACCTGGAGCTCTATGGCGTGCCCGCTGGCATCTCATGGTACTTCACCGAGACCGACTTCCACCTGGGCGGCCTGATGGACAGGACCGTCCTGCTGGTCGTCCAGCCCTCGGTGGAGGGCGTGTTCAACTTGACCATAGGAGTGGTGTGCTTGAGCAACTCGTCCCTGACATTGAACCGGACCGTCGTGCTGGTGGCAGGATTCCTGATGACCACTCTCGTGCTCGGCAACGCAACCGCGGTGTACACTGACGATGGAAGCGTGTCCGTCTCGCTCCTCGACGAGCGCGGCAGGCCCGTCACTGGCCCCAGCACCGAGGTCACCATCGAGTACCTCGCGGACGGCGCATGGCACGACCTGCTCGGCGCGAGGCTGCCGCTCTCGGACGGCTCCGCCTCGGCGACGTTCGCGACGCCGGACCGTGTGCCGGCCACTTACCAGCTGAGGGCCATCTACGAGGGCACGCTCAAGTACAACGCCTCCGTGGGCAACGCCTGGATGTACCTCCTCAAGGAGACGCCGGTCCCAGCGGTCGAGGATGCGCGCGTGCAGTGCACGGACGCGACGACGGTCAGCTACGTCATCCTGGACGACGACGGCGAGCTGGTGCCGGTCGATGGCTCCGGCCTCTCCCTCGAGTACCTCGATGGCGCCACCTGGCGCGCGCTGGACGCTACGTTCTCCCCGACCTCGCAGAGCGACGGCGAGGTCACCTTCAACGCCCCGCCCGCGCCCGCGGGCGTGTACGACATGCGCCTCACGTACGATGGCGACGACTACTACGCCCTGGGCTACGGCACCGGAACGCTCGACCTGCTGCCCGAGGGCACCTCCCTGGTCTTCGACGGCGACACCGAGGGCGTCTACGGCGGCTCGGCCACGCTCTCGTGCACCCTCACCGACCCCGATTCCGGCCTCGGCATCCCCAACGC
>CAYGVT010000101.1:0-16289 GCA_964353355.1 uncultured Thermoplasmata archaeon
CGTCCTCGCCTTCTTGGTTCCCGTGCCGACGAACCGCTCGAGAAACGCCCTTTCCTCCGGAGGAAGCGAGATTCTCTCCATAGGAACGTAATTGGTATTCGACCTTATAAACGTAACGGAATTAAATTGTCAAGACACTAGGCTGGGCAATGCGAGGGCGGCCGGCGTCGTGATGGAAGGGTCGGTGAATATGACCCCATGGAGCGCCGAGGACAGCGCTTAAATACCCAGAGAACCGCTTCACACCGAGCGATGCGCCAGAGCCGTCGCAGGGATGGGATGACCTCGCACGGCACCGGGTCAAACCGATCCGCTAGCCTGCGGATGTGTGTGGGGGCCTGTCGCGCGTGGGGTCGCCATCGAGGGGCAGGGTGCCCGTCGGCCCCTTGGCGCGCCTCGCATCGAGGGGCCCACGGATTGGTCGGGGGCACAGGAGGACCAAGCGGGGGAAAGGAGGGAGAAAATGACGTGCTACTTACATCCAGAGATCCCATCGACGCATGACTGCCATGGCTGTGGAAAGCCAATGTGCTACCAGTGCTCGATCGAGGAGAAGGTCGCCTCGAGGGTCATGGCCGCCTCCAGCATCGACAGGGCGATAGAGATCGACTACGGCTTCTTCTGCCCAGACTGCTACATCAGGATCGCCCATCAGAAGGGTTACGATGGGAAGAATCCGGCGATGAAATTCATATACGCGGCCATCATATGCTGGGTACTCATGGCCATCTTCCTGGCATCCGGTGTAATCTGGCTGGTTCTCGTAGGTGTCTGCCTTATCTTCCCTAGCATGGTTTTACCGTTCTCCTGGGGTATGGGCAATGCCGAGTTCAAGGCCGGGCGGAAGAAATACCTCTCGGCGATGGAGAGGACCGGCGCCACTCCCCCCACGCCCTATCAGCAGCGCCCCAAGATGGTGGGGACCGGACAGCCGGTGATGCTTGCGGGACCGCCGCCCGCTACAGCGCCGCCTCCCGCCACATCGGCCGCTGGCATGGTGACGGGCGCGCCCGTGGGTCTGCCGCAGGCGTACTTCTGCTCGGGATGCGGCAACCGGCTGCCGCAGGGCGCTGTGTTCTGCTCCGTGTGTGGCCGCAAGATCGGATGATCCCCCGCATCGGGCCGACGGCGCCCACCGGCGATTGACACGGTACCGACGCCAACCGGGCGACGCGGGGGCCAATCGTCGCATCCCTGGCCCCTCTCCCCCCCCCGCGTGGCCTGATGCCTGTGGAGAGGGAGGTTGCCCAGCAACAGGGCGTCCTCATCGGCAATTCTTGCCTGTCCTTTGCTCTGTTTTCGCCCGGCCGGAGGTCGCACGCTACCCGCCCCAGGAGCGAACAGATCTGCAGCGGGGGAGGTGAAGGGGAATCTGGGCGGTGCCGGGCCGTGCCCGGCCGGGCCCCGAACGGGGCAGGCAGGTCACGAAGGGGGGCGGATGGCATGGGATTGGACGATGCGCATCAGGGCGCAACGGGCGGGAAGGGCCCAGAGGAGGGCTGCGGGCGGTTCGAGGGCGGCCTCATGCCCCATTGAACGAGGCCACCGCTCAGCGGTACCAATGCCCACCCGCTGTGACCCGCGATCCGGCTGCGGATCGAGGTGGGCCGACTTATTTTGTACCTCGTGTTGTGGCCACGAGTGCGGGGTGGAGAGGGTGCCGCGGAGCGTGCGCATAGATGGCAATCGAGACGCGCGACCGCGGCCTGACGAGAAGTGTCGAATGGGGCCGCTTGGATCGCAGATAGACGGCGACTTCCGATAATGGGGAATGGTCTTCGTGTTTGTCGTGCCTTGGCCAGCACCCACGATGGGCCTCGCCATGGGATGGAGGTGCGACCCCCCTGCGGGTCCGACCTAGGGCTCGGGCACTCCATGCTCCGCGAGGACCGCCCTCAGGCGGTGGATGACCTGCCCCTGCTCGGTGATGGTCCCCTCGAGGAGCGCGATGCGCTCCTGCATGTCACTGACCTCGAGCTGGAGCCGTTTCCTCTCCGTGTCGCGCGAGGACAGGTCATCACGGAGGTCACCCGCGGCCAGGTCCTTCTCCATGAGGGCCTTCTGGAGCCTCCCGGCCCGCTGTTGGGCCTCCCACAGCTCCTTTTCCTGCAGGTGGTAGGCCTCCCAGAGCTTGGTGAGGCGTTCACCCTCCTTTTTGTACTTTGCCTTGTAGTCCACGGCCTCGCCATCGGACCGAGCTTTTCCCATATCCCTCACGTCTCCGCGACCGCCCCGCGGGGGATCGAAGGTCGCAGACGTCGGCATGAACAATGATACGCGCTCCATGGCGTGGGCCCGGGCGGCCTCACGCCACCTCCATCCCGCCGATGTCGGCGTCGGCCTTGCTCTTGGCGCGCTTGATGTCGATCTTCGGCAGAGGGATGGGCGCCATCAAGTTGAGGTCCCGTGCGATGACTACGCTCTCCGGGATGCAAGTGCCCATGATGGCGTTGTGCAGCTCCTGCGCGACGCTGTCGGGCATGTTGCGCTTCGAGGTCCAGTCCGCGACGAGCGACGGCGCGTCGCCCTTGAAGAGGAGGCGCCCCTCTATCTTGATGAAGCCCACGCCGATGTAGTTCACGGTGTACCTGAACTCCACCTCGGCCTGGTCATCGGCGATCTGCGCGACCCGCGTGACGGAGCTGTTGGAGTTGATGCTCAGCTGATGTATGGGCTCGTCGCGCTTGACGAACCGCTTGCCCTCGATGGAGGTCAGTTCGATGTTGGATAGGGGCATGCACTCACCTGGATGCGGCCATGGCGCCCCCTCTTAAAAATGGTTTCGCCGCGCGGTGGGTCGACGGCCGGACAGGGCCTACTTGAGGGTCACGGTGGCCTGGCATCCGGCGCACCGGACGATGGTGGGGCGGATGGACGTCTTGACCACGAGAGGCGCACCGCAGTTCGGGCAGGTGTGGACCGGTGGCGACGCCACCGCGCGCTCTGGGGGCGCCTGGGACTGGACGGGGGCGGGTGTGGGCCCCTCCTGCGCCGGTTCCGGTTCTGCGGCCTGTGGTGCATCGGGTGCGGCGGGTGCGGTGGAGGGGGCAGGCCCCGCGGTCGCGGTAGCCTGTGCGACGCGGGCCTTCGCGGTCTTCTTGGTCGTCACCTTGACCTTCGTGACCTTGGGGCGCGGCACCTCGGTGTACGGGGTCCCTGCGGGCAGGGACGAGTCCACCTCACCACCCGACTCGATGGCGACGAGCTGCTCCAAGGTGCCCATCGCCCTGCGGTACTCGCCGTTCGCGGCCTGGGCGTCGGCCGCACTGAGGAGCTCCTCCACGCGTTCGGGGGCGGAGCCTGATTGCGCGAGGAGCAAGGCCACGTCTCCCCGCCTCCCAGCATAGCCCTCGCTCTCGGCCTGTAGCTTGCGCCCGATCTCCTCGGCCTCGCGCGCGAGCTGCTCGGCGCGCTCGAAGTCGCCATCAAGCGAGGCGTCCCTCGCCATCTCGAGCACCCGCTGCGCGGCCGTGATGACCACGCCCTCCTCGTGGAGGGCATCCAGGTTCTTGCGCACCGACGAGAGCAGGAACCGGAGCCCTGCGCGCAGGAAGCTGGCTCGGGCCTCCCTCGCGGACCTCTGCGCCGCCATCGCCTCCTTGGCGGCGCCCTCCAGGTCGCCCTCGTCGAGCTTCTCGGCCGCGCGTCTGCGAAGCTTCCTGGCCTCGGTGACATCCGCGTCCATCGACTCGGCCTCCGCGATGAGCACGTCCGTCCGCACGAAGTTGTCCTTCACGTCGCAGAAGGGACAGTCCCTGATATCGGATTCGACCTTCTGCAGGTGCAGCTCGAGGTTCGCGAGCTGGACGGTCGTACGCTCCAGCTCCGTCTCGCGCTCGACGAGCTCTCTCTCCCGGTCGGCGACTGCCGCCTCCTTAGCCAGCATCGTGGTCGTCCTGTCCTCGATGGCCGTGCGCTCGGCCCGCACCGCCTCCTCGCGCGCGTCAAGGTCCTGGTTGCGTGACTCGACCGCGCCCTTGGCCTCGATGAGCTCCGACTCCCTCCTCGCGAGCGAGGCCTCCCACTCCTTGAACTGCGCCTCGGACTCCCTCACGGAGCGCTCGCGGTCCGTGAAGCCCGTCTCGGCGGTCTCCAGCCTCACCTTGCGCTCGTGCAGCTCGCGCTCCATCGTCTCGACGGCCCCCTTCCGCGCCCCGAGCTCGAGCTCGATCGCCTCTGCCTCTGCCAGCCTCTGGGCGCTCTCCATTGTCGCGGAGGCCACGGCCGTCTCCCTCGCGGTTAGCTCCTCCTGGAGCCTCCCCAGACGCCCGTCGAGCTCCTCGACGGTCGCCTCCCTCGCCGCCAGCGCGGACTCGCGCTGTGCGAGGGTCTCCAGGGACGAGGCGGCCTCGGCCTGCGCGCGCGCGAGCTCCTGCTCGCGCCCTTCGACGGCACGCTCGCGAACCTCGATGGCCTCCCCCCTGGCCTCGAGCTCGGCCTGGAGCGTCGCGACCTGCTCCCCGCGCTGCTCGAGCGCCCCCATGTCGCCCCTGAGCCGGCCGGCGGCCTCCTCGTGGTCCGCCATCCTGTTCGAGAGCGCGACCTCCGCGCTCTCGACGGACGTCCTCCTGCCCGCGAGCTCGAGCTCGATTGTCCTGAGCTCCTCCTCGCGCGCCCTCATGCGCTTGTCGAAGTCCATGAGCTCGGCCGCGCGGTCGTCGAGCTCCGTGGTGCGCTGCTGCAGCTCGCCCTCGCGCTCCTTGATGGCCGTCTCCGCCGCCACGAGCCGGTCGCGCTCGGCCGCGATCTCGACGACCTCCTGCGCGTGCCTCTCCCGCTCGGCGCTGATCCTCTCCTGGTCAGCCAGGTTCTTCTTCGAGGCGTCCCTGATGGTCCTGCGGGTCGCCTCGAGCGCGGTCTGTGACTCCTCGAGCTCCTGCCTCTTCCTGTCGATCCGGTCGGATTCCACCGCGAGCTCCTGCGCGCGCCTCTCGAAGTCCGCCTCGGTCTGCTTGAGGTGGGCCTCGTCGGCCCCGATGGCCTCCAGACGTATCCGGAGGTCATCGGTGCGCCGCTTGAGCTGCCGCTCCTCGTCCCCGAGACGTGCGTCCTCGATCTCCAGGCGAGCCGATATGTCCTCCCTCTCCCTCCGCCTCGCCCCGAGCTCCTCCATGCCCTTCTCGAGCTCGGCCCTGCGATCGCTGAGCGTGGCGAGGTCGTCGGCACACTGCTGGAGCTGTGAATCCAGCGCCGCGCGGTCCGAGACGAACGCGGCCGCCTCGCCGTCGAGCGCCGTCCTTGCCTTCCGCGCCTGGTCGCTATCGGCCTCGAGCCGTTCGATGTCGACCTTGAGCCGCTTCTGCCTCTGCGTGACGTCCTTCTCGAAGACGTTGAGGTCCTCCTCGCGCTTGCGGATGGCGTTCTCGAGCTGCTCCACCTTCTCGGCGTGGACCGCGTGCTTGGCCTCCAGCTCCTCCCTTGTGCGGCCGAGCTCGAGCTCGAGCCTGTCCAGTTGCGCCGCGTACTCCTCCGCGTGCTGCTTCTTGCGCATCAGCCTATCGCGCTGCTTCCCCAGCTCGATGGCCTGGGTCTCGAGCTCGGTCCTCTCCTCCTTGAGCCTCCGCGCGGCCTCGCGCAGCTCCGCGTGGAGGGCGCGCAGGTCCTCGCTCCTCCTCTGCAGCTCGTCGCGGCTGTCGAGGAGCCTCTGGTGGCCGTGGTTAAGCTCCTTGGCGAGCCCGGACAGCCTAGTGAGCGTCTCCAGGACGTCGGGGTTGATGAGCTCGGGTGCGGTGGGCATCGCAGATCTCGCCTGCAGCTCACGCTGCAGCACGTCGAGCCTCTCGGAGACCGATGCCTCGGCCAGGGGTGGTCCGCTCTGGACGGGCGCTGGGGTGGACTCGACAAGGACGGTGGCCGTTGGCGTGGCGACCTCTGACCCGGGGGATGCCAGCTCCTCTGGCATCTCAGGGAGCTCTGTCTCGGGTGGGGGCCGGGGCGCCTCCACGGGCTCTCCTTCCTCCTGGCCTGGGGTGGCGTCCGCACCGCCCATGTCCGCGGGGGGCATGCCACCATCGGGCTCCTCGCCGTTCCCGTCCGGCTCCGTCGGCGATGGCTCGTCCTGATAGAGCTCCTCGGCAGGGCCCTCGCCTGGCCTCCGCACAAGGCGCCTCATCTTCTTGACCATGCCACCGCCACCACCCACATCCGTCCAAACAAGGGCCACGTCCCCGGCCCCAGGCCCCGATTGGACTGACTGGGAACGCCTGACTTTGAGAGGGATGGGCCCTATTTAAGCCTTGCCAAGCCCATTTCGTCCATGATAATGCTCGCGCGCGCATGCGAGGCGGGCAGCACCCTCGTCCGGCGACAGCGCCGCGCGCGCGTCCGGCCATCACATCTGCTGCAGGGTCGCGACGCCGAGTGTCGCGAGCGTGGCCCCGAGCGCGATGCGGGAGGATTCCACGAGCAGCAGCCGCGCCGCGCGCGCGTCCCCGCCCTGCAGCACCGGCACGTCCCTGTAGAACGCGTTGAAGGTGGAGGCCAGGCCCTCTGCGTACGCCGCCACCGGATGGGCCTTGCGGTCCTCCGCGCACTCCTCGACCACACCTGGCCATCGCGCCACCCACCGGGCCAGCGCGAGCTCGCCCGGCTGCGTGAGCGCCACCGCGGCCGCCGTGGCGTCCATGCCGGGGTCGAGCGCCGCGCCCTCCTCGGCCGCCTTCCTCAGGATGGAGCATGCCCTCGTGTAGGAGTACTGGACGAAGGGCGCGGAGGCGCCCTCGAAGCTCAGCGCGTCCTCCCACTTGAACACGAGCGCCTTCTCGGGCTGGACACGCAGGATGTTGTATCGCACCGCCCCGAGGCCGACCGCCTGGGCGATGGCCTCGACCGTCGAGGGGTCGAGCTCCGGCCTGCGCGCGCGGGTGTCCTCGCGCGCCCTCGAGACCGCCTCGTCCATCAGGTCGTCCAGGAAGACCGTCCTGCCGCTGCGCGTGCTCATCTTCCCCTCGGGCAGTGACACGAACGCGTAGAAGACGGGCTCGACCCTGGCCTTGGAGCCCATGAGCTGCAGCGCTATCTCGAGCTGCCTCGACTCGAGCTTGTGGTCCTCGCCCAGGACGTTCACGAGGAGGTCCGCGAGGCGCGACTTCCAGAGGTGGTAGGCGAGGTCGCGCGTGGTGTAGAGCGTGGTGCCGTCCTTGCGCAGGAAGACGAACCGCGTGCTGCGCCCGTGTATGCCGAAGCTCTCGAGCTCGAGCGCGGCCGCCCCGTCCTCCTCGTCGACGCGGTGCTCGGAGGCGAGCAGCCGTTCGACCACGGATTTGACCGAGCCGTCGAGCACGAACCTGCTCTCCTCGACGACCTCGTCGTGAGCTATGCCGAGCCGCTCGAGGGACTGCCTTATGCCGGCGAGCACCTCCATCGCGACCGTGTGCACGTCCTCCAGCAGGGCGCGGTCGCCATGCTCGATGGCGGCCATGGTGGACTGCACCTCGGCGTCGACCGCGGGGTCCGTCTCCGCGGCGGCGTTGGCCGCCTGGTAGAGCCCCACCGCGCGATGGTCGTACTTGTCGCGTGGCGCCTCCGTGCCTGCCGCGACCCTCCCCGCCAAGCGGCGCACGCCGTAGTGGACCAGGACCGCCTGGCGTCCCATGTCGTTGAGGTAGTACTGGGTCCGGACGTCGTAGCCGGCGAGCCTCAACAGCCGCGCGAGCGCGTCGCCGATGATGGGGTTCCGGGCACGCCCGACGTGCAGGGGGCCCGTCGCATTGGCGGACGTGTGCTCGAGCACGACCCTTACCCCCTTGGGCGGGAGGGAGCCGTACCGCGGCCCGGCCGACAGGGCGGACCGCAGCGTCTCCTCGACCAGCCTGGCGTCCCGGACGGCCAGGTTGATGTAGGGGCCCGCGAGGACGGGCGGCTCGAAGTCCGGCGGGACGCGAACGTGGGGGAATATCTGGAACGCCACGTTGTTCGGCGGCGCGCCGAAGAAGCGTGAGAGCTGGAAGCACGGGAACGCGATGTCGCCCATGCCCGGGGGCGGTGCCTCGAGCTGCACCTCGGCCTCCTTCCCGGCCGCGCGGACGCGGACCGTCCCGTGCCCCGCCTCGGCGACGATGTCGTGCCAGCTCTCCTCCGACAGCGCCATTATGGCCTCGACCAGGGCCGAGGTTGCCTGGACGGTGAACAGCCGCATCGGGTCCAGGACCACCATGGAACCGAGTAGTGCCTCGACCGTAGATTAAGCCTTCGCAGCGTCCACGCTCGAAAGGTTTAACACTTGATGGCACAATGTCAACCAGGGGGCGGCCCGAAGCCCCGGCCTGCCCGCCCGATTCCGAGGCAGCACAGTGCGCGGACCCAAGGACGAGGAACCGCCGACGCCGCAGAGCCAAGCGGACGAGCAGCAGGTCCAATCGAAGCGCTCGGAAGATGAGCGGTTCAGGACCGTGGAGGAGGAGCGCCGGCGGCTCGAGAAGAGGCTCGAGCTGCAGCGGCTCGTGCATGACTTCAGCTCGCGCATGCGCTCCGAGCGCGACATGGAGGCGATCTGTCGGATACTGACGGAGGCCGTCTCCACGCTCACGAGCTTCAGGAACGCCTTCGTCCTCCTCCTCGACGAGGACGGGCGGATGCTGCGAGGGCTGCACCTCTCGGGGCACCGCCGGACGATCGAGATTGGCACGCGTCTCGCGCGCTACTCCTTCCCCAAGATACGGCTGCCCCTCAATGACCATCCCGCCTACGAGAAGGCCCTCACGGAGGGCGAGGTCATCTACCACCGCACGCGCGAGGACATCGTCGACACGCTCGTGACCCTCACGGGGCTCAACCCCGGCATCCTGGAGATCATACGCCGCACCACGCGCATGAACCTGGGCATCACGGTCCCGCTCTACGTCGGAGACAGGAAGACCGGCATCACCCCCCTGGGCATCATGGGCGTCTCCTCGACGCAGACCGAGGTCGACCCGGAGGAGATGGGCGTGGTCTTCACGCTCGCGAACCAGGCCTCGCTCGCGCTGCTCAACGTGCTCCTCTTCGTCCGTCTGAGCAGGCAGATAGCGCGAGCGGAGGAGTCCGAGGCGCGCATCAGACGGCTCATCGACAACGCGCACGACCTCATCTGCGTGTTCGACACGGCTGGCCACATCAGCTACTCCAACAACGCATTCCGCGACTCCGAGCTCGGCGTCGCTGGCGAGTTCTTCGCGCAAGAGGCCGTCCAGAGGCTGCACCCCATAGACCAGCCGCGCGTCGTGCAGATGCTGCTCGACCTCTACGCGGGCTCGTCCGTCCAGGGGTTCGATTACCGCATCCGCGGACGAGGTGGCGAGTGGAGGTACCACAACCTCAACGCCGTGCCCGTCTCGGCCGAGGGCGCCGAGACGCACGACGTGGTCTGCTTCATCCGCGACATGACGCCCGAGAAGCACCGCGAGGAGCAGGTCATCAGACGCAACACCGAGCTCGAGATCCTCAACAACTTGATCTCGAACCTCTCGTCGACCCTCAACCTGGACGAGGTCATCGCGAGCAGCCTGAGCATGATAGCCGACTTCACGGGCGCGGAGGCGCTGGCACTGTACGTGGTCGACGGCAACGACGACGGCCGGCTCGAGACGCTCGGCCAGCTATGGTTCCCCAAGGAGCTCGTGGAGCGGTTGCACATGTTCCCAGACGGGCTGGGCTCGCGGGGCCTCCCCTCACGGGACCACGTGGCGGTCATCGAGGACGTCGCCGTGCTGCCCCCCGACCTCGCCGCGATGGCCAAGGGGGCAGGCATCACTTGCGCGCTCACTGTCCCCGTGCAGACGCATGGGACCTTCACGGGCTTCGTGCTCGCGGCGTCGAAGCAGCCGTTCGTGCTCGACGACGAGCACATGGCGGTCCTCCGTGCGGTGGGCGAGCAGCTCGGGCTCGCGCTCGAGACCTCCCGGCTGTTCCGCGAGGTGGAGCGCAGCTCGGTCGAGACCGAGCGGCGCCGCAAGGAGGCCGAGTTCTACGTGGACCTCATGGGCCACGACATCTCGAACCTCAACCAGGCCGCGCAGGCGACCCTCGAGGCGCTGCTGCAGGAGGGGCGGCTCGCGCCCGACGGGCGCGAGCGCGTGGAGGCAGCGCTGTCCCAGGTGCTGGCCTCGGCCGCGGTCATCTCCAAGGTCAAGACGCTCTCGTCCATCGAGCGCGAGGCCAGACCCTCCGACCTCAGGGGCGTGGACCTGGCCGACGTGGTTCGCCGGTGCGCCGGGCTCGCGAGGGTCGCCGACGCCGCCCGCGCGGTCGAGGTGGAGGTCGACGCGCCCGACCGCGCATGGGTGCACGGGGACGACCTGCTCGACCAATTGGTGCAAAATCTGCTCGGGAATGCGGCCAAGCACGCGCGTGGCGACTCCGTCAGCATCGAGGTGAGGGTGGCGGCGGCCCAGCTCGATGGGAGGGACGCCTGGCTGCTCTCGGTCGCGGACACGGGCCCGGGCATCCCGGACGGCCGCAAGGTCGAGCTGTTCGAGAGCCCATCGTCCGGTACGCGCACGGCCAAGGGAAGGGGCCTCGGCCTCACCATCGTCAAGGCCATCGCACAGCGGTACGACGGGCGTGTCTGGGTCGAGGACAGGGTCAAGGGCGAGCCTGCACGGGGGGCGGTCTTCAGGGTGCTCCTCCGGGCTGCCAAGCCGCCGACGTAGGGCATTGCCAGCATGTCAGACGGTGCGGTGCTCGCTCCCGCCCCCCCACGGGCAAGGCGGCGGTGGACCTGGGACTAAAGGAGGTGGGGGCACTGGGATTCGAACCCAGCTCGACGGGTATCCCCTTGTCGGGGGGAGCGACCCCCCTAGGGATCTGCGGTCGCCGCTCCAGTCATTCATCATCGGCGGCTGGCCATCAGCATACCCTTGTAGCGTCATCCACGTAACTGGAGCCCGTAAGGATACCGGACTACCCCATGCCCCCACCAGGGGTTAGGGTCAGGCACGTGGAAGGGCCGGGCCGTATAAAAGACTTCTGCCGCGGTCCACGACCTGCCGCCACCACGGGACGACCGTTGGGCCGCTGGAGAACCCGACCCCCCTGCTTCAAATACCCTGGTCGACCGGGCCTTCATGGGGTTTGACATGCGCGAGGGCATGAGGACCATGGGCGTGTGCCTGCTGCTCGCCGTCGCGACGGTCATCGCGGTCCTGGCGCCGGTCGCCATGGACGAGGCGCCGCACAGGAGCATCCCTGAGCCATGGGGGCTGCTCGCGGTCCTCGCCCTCGTGTCGATATCGGCACTGCTTCGCGGGGCGCGGCTACGCCGCGAACGGGGCTGAAGGCCGACCGTTCGATGAGTGAACCATAAAGGATAAATGGTCGGTCGACAGGTGATAACCGACGCCAGGGATCCCCTGAGGGGCGATGGTCCCTGGCAATCAGCTAGCGAGCGCTAGCCCTGGAAATGACGACAATGGATATTCCGATGGTGAGAATGTCGCGCTCAGCATGCATCCTGGTCTTGGCGGGGCTCCTTGCACAAGCGATGGTACCCCTCGTGGCGATCGCCGATGGGGACGATGCTGGCGCAGCGGCGCCGGAGGTCGTGTCGATTTCGGTCCGTGCCGTTGTCGAGGGGCCGTACGCCTCGACCGACATCACCACCGTCCTCCTGAACAACGCCAGCACGCCCGTGAACCACACGTACCTGTTCAAGCTGCCTCCGGCCTCGCTCATCTCCAACTTCTCGCTGCGCGTCGATGGCGTGACGTACTACGCCGACGTCATGGAGAAGGAGACGGCCCAGGAGAAGTTCAACGCATCCGTGGACGAGGGCACGACCGCGGGCCTCGTGGCATCGTGCGGCGATGACGTCTTCGCCTACTCTGTCTCCCTCGCCGCGGGCGAGCACCTCGAGCTCGCGCTGCGGTTCGAGCAGGTGCTGCTCAAGGCCAACTGCGTGCACTGGTACACCCTGGACCCGAGCGTCGACATATCCCCCACGACCGTCGGGCACTTCGAGTTCGACCTGGAGGTGAACGCCACCACCGACGTGCTCGGGGTCGCCACCGATGGCTACGAGGGGATGCTGGAGAACTCGACGACGGGAGGGAGGCACGTGAGCGCGTGGATGGAGGCGGAGAACCTCACCCTGGACGAGCTGCTCACGGTCGGGTGGCGGACGGGCCCGACGCCGTTCCAGGGCGTGATGCACTTCTGCGACTGGAACGGCACCGGCTACTTCGTCCACATCTTCGAGCCCGACCCGTCATCCGTGTCGTCCGAGAGGCTCCCCAAGGACTTCATCTTCGTCATGGACCGCTCAGGCTCGATGGGCGGCACCAAGCTGAAGCAGTCCAAGGAGGCGCTGGGCCACATCTACCAATCGCTCGGCGCCGACGACCGGTTCTCGCTGGTCATCTTCGATGACCAGGTAGACAGCTACAGCGACGAGCTTCTCCCGGCCTCGGAGGAGGAGGTCGGGGCAGTGCTGGAATTCATCGATGGGATTGAAGACAGAGGGTGCACCGACATACACTCCGCGGTGGTCAGGGCGCTGCGCATCTTCGAGGCCGCGGAGGACCCCGTGCCGATAATGGTGCTCCTCTCGGATGGGCTGGCCAACACGGGCCTCTACGAGCGGTCCGCGTTCAGGGATGATGTGCGGAAGGAGAACGATGTGGGGGCGGCCATCTACTGCATCGCCCTCGGCTCCGACGCAGACAGCACGTTCCTCGAGAAGCTCGCGCTCGAGAACAACGGAAGCTCCTTATGGGTGAAGGAGTCGGACGACACGGTCGAGACCATCGACGACTTCGTATCGTCGTTCTCCGCGCCGCTGCTCGCGGAGCTCAACTTCAGCTATGGCCCCGACGTCACGGACGTCTATCCGGCCAAGGTCCGCGCGCACTACATAGGCACCGAGGTGCTCGTGACGGGCCGGTACGCGCTGTGCACCCCGCAGCTGGCCGCGACCGTCCATGGTCGTGGCCCGGGCGGCGAGTACTCCCGGACGGACTTTTTCGACGTCCCGGTCCCCGCCTACGAATCCTGGGTGCCCAGGGCATGGGCCTACGGGAGGATAGCGGCCCTCGAGGACAGGATGAAGTGGAACGGCACCGACAACGCGTCTGTGCGCGAGGCCATCGACCTTGCCGTGGAGTTCCACTTCGTCACCGACCGCACCTCGCTCTACCTCGAGCTGCCCGATGACCTCAAGGCACAATACCCCTCGGGGTTGGACGGTCTTCCGAACGCTGGCGGTGGTGATGGCGGCGGTATGGGCCAGGGCCAGGGCCAGGGCCAGGGTCAGGGCCAGGGCCATGGCCAGAGCAACGGGCAGGGAAGCGGTTCGACCCCTTCCTGCTCGGTCGGTCCGTCATATGGGGCCCACCCGCCCTCCAACGGTGTCCCGCACGTCCCCCAAGCGTCCAACGGTACCCAGGGCACGCCACAGCCTCCCCCGAGCACGACGCCCCCTGATCAGAACTCGACCGACCCTGCCACGGTCCCGTCGGACCCCTCGGCCCCCATATCACCGACCAAGGCGACCGCCCCGGCCAAGCGCGACCCCGACCGTGACACCCGATGGTCGTTGGACGGGCCCGAGGTCGCGGCGCCCATCGCGCCCGAGCCACCGGTCGCCCCTGTCCCGGTCGACTCGGGGACGGTCGTGACGGAACCAGCCGTGATGAGAGCCGACGAACTGCCATACTCCCTCGTCCTGCCCTGGGCGGATGGCGAGCGCGGGGAGGCGGGGGGCGATGGGTCGGATGCCCCGATCGCCGCGGCCGCGGTGTGGATTGCGGCCGGCCCCCTGACGGCCATGGCCGCGGTGGGGCTCTCTGCCCTGGCCCTCCAGGCCAGGTCGCGCTACAAAGGCTCATAAGGGCCGACGGCCTCTCAATCCACGGGACCATGGAGGTTGTCCTGAGGTACGGCAAGGGCGCTCAGCGCGCCGAGCTTCCCGATCGCAACTACGCGGGGGAGGTGGCGGTCGCATCGGACCTGCCCGCGCACCCCGACCCCACGGCGGAGGTGCTCCGCGCCGTGCGCGAGCCCATCGGCGCGCGGCCGCTGCACAAGCTAGCAGCGCCGGGCATGCACGTGGCGGTGGTCGTCAACGACCACACGCGCAAGACCCCGACCAGGTCCATGGTGCACGCCATCCTCGACGAGCTCGGCCGCGCGGGTGTGCGCGACTGCGATGTCCGCATCGTGTTCGGGTGCGGCACGCACCGCGCCGTGCGGCCGGAGGAGGCCGAGCCCATCCTCGGGGCCGACCTGCTCGAGCGCCTCCCGACCGAGAGCCACGATGCCCGCGCGCGCGACCTGGTCGACATCGGCACGACGTCACGCGGCAACCAGGTGCTCATCAACCGCACGGTCGCCGAGGCCGAGCTGCGCGTGCTGACCGGCGAGGTCGAGTTCCACTACTTCGCGGGGTACTCGGGCGGGCGCAAGGCGGTGCTGCCCGCCGTCGCGGGCGCCGACAGCATCCAGCGCAACCACGCGCTCATGCTGCAGCCGGGCTCGACCACGGGCCAGCTCGAGGGCAACCCGCTGCACGAGGACATGCTCGAGGCCGCCCGCCTCGCGTGCTGCTCGTTCATCGTCAACACCGTGAGCAACACCGACCGCCAGGTCGTGCGGGCCTTCGCGGGCGACCTGGAGGCGGCCCACCTCGCGGGCGTCGCCCTGGTGGACGGGGCCTACAAGGTCCGCATGGACCGAACGGCCGACGTCGTGCTCGTCTCCGCGGGCGGCGCGCCCAAGGACATCGACCTCTACCAGGGATTCAAGGCCGTCGACAGCGCGATGCGCGTCGTGCGCAGGGGCGGGGCGGTCGTGGCGCTGCTGGAGGCGCCCGACGGCTACGGCAACAAGGTGTTCGACGACTGGGCGCACAGCTACCGGTCGCTGCAGGAGCTCGAGCGGCGCGTGCTTTCGCAGTTCCAGCTCGGCGGCCACAAGGCCTACTACATCCGCAAGTACAACGAGTGGGCGCGCGTCTTCCTGGTGACGCGGCTGCCCCGGCATGAAGTCGAGCAGGTGCTCGGCCTCGCCGCCGCGCCCGGCCTGCAGGAGGGGCTCGAGATGGCCCTCGCCCACGCGGGCCGCGACGCGCGCGTCGTGGTCATGCCCGACGGCGACAAGGTGCTGCCCGTCCGGTGACGGGCGACGGCCTATGGGCCGTCGGACGGGGCGTCCGCGGGACACGTCCGCGGGACATGTCCGCGGGGGATGTACAGGTACCCCCTGGCGGGGCGCTGGAATCATATGCTAAGCTTCATAAAGGGTAATCAGTATTCCCCCCTGCCCCTGGACGTGCCATGGGAGCGCGCAAGGCCCTCCCAGCAGGCGCGGACGGGGGCGGTGACGTCGCGTCGCGTCGAGGTCTGAGGTGATGTTGATGAGCGATGAGAAGACAATCGTATCCATGCTCCAGGAGAAGCGGGTTTTCCCCCCGCCCAAGGAGCTGTCCAAGAAGGCCTACGTCAAGGACATGACCGAGTACAAGAAGCTCTGGGAGAGGTCCGTGAAGGACCCCGAGGGCTTCTGGGCCGACATGGCCGGCAACCTCGAGTGGTACAAGAAGTGGAACAAGGTCTACGACGGCAAGGTCCCTGACGTGAAGTGGTTCGCGGGCGGCAAGCTCAACGTCGCCTACAACTGCCTCGACAAGCAGGTCAAGGCGGGCAGGAAGGACAAAGTCGCCCTCCTCTGGGTCGGCGAGCCCGGCGACGAGCGCAAGATCACCTACGGACAGATGCTGGAGCACGTCGGCAAGTTCGCCAACGTCCTCAAGTCCCTCGGCGTCAAGAAGGGCGACAGGGTCGCCATCTACCTTCCGATGGTCCCCGAGCTCCCGATGGCGATGCTCGCGTGCGCCCGCATCGGCGCGGTGCACAGCATCGTGTTCGGTGGGTTCTCGGCCGAATCGCTCCGCGACCGGTGCATGGACTCCACCCCCAAGGTGCTCATCACCTCCGACGGCAGCTACCGCAGTGGCAAGACCATCCCGCTGAAGACCGCAGCTGACCAGGCCATCGAGGGTCTCGACTACGTGAAGAACGTCGTCGTCGTCAAGAGGACGGGCCTGCAGGTCCCGATGAAGGCCGGCCGCGACCTCTGGTGGGACGACGTGATGAAGGCCGCGAAGGCCGACTGCGAGCCCGAGCATATGGACGCCGAGGACCCGCTTTTCGTCCTCTACACCTCCGGCTCGACCGGCAAGCCCAAGGGCCTCCTCCACACCACGGGCGGCTACCTCGTGTTCGTGAACATCTCGACCAAGTACATCTTCGACGTGAAGGACCACGAGACCTACTGGTGCACGGCTGACATCGGCTGGGTCACGGGCCACAGCTACATCG
>CAYGVT010000102.1:0-6449 GCA_964353355.1 uncultured Thermoplasmata archaeon
ATAAGCCTATTAATCGTAAATAAAATAAAATATTGCGATGATACACCGATGCCAGCGGCCGCGAGCAGGTCGGAAGAGAGCTCGATCGTCCCGGACCATTCCATTCCAAGCCCTATCCTGGCCGTGGGAACGAGGTCGCCATGCTGAAGAACCCTGTCGCGGAGGCTCCAAATCCCTTATCCATGACCTCATTTTCGGAACTTTTGGATTGGTACCGCTCTGATTCGTGAAAATGCTAAAGAGTTGAATGGTCGAATGGGAAGGGCCCAGTGTATGACTTGAACATGATATCCAGTCTGCAGGCACTTCCGACCATATATATAGTTCTAGAACGCAATAGATATTTTCTCATTTGTTTTTACAATTTCAATTGGAATGTTTATATACCATCAAATCCATTAGGCATCCATGGACGCCACCGTGCGCATGCTCGAGAACCTCAACCCGTGGTGGACCGATGGTCTCGTCCCACCTGAGCTCGCCAGGATTCCGAGGGACCTGGGGACGATGCTCGACCCCTTGCTCGCCGCCGAGGAGGTCCTCACCCTCGTGGGAGTGCGACGTTCCGGCAAGTCCACGATACTCTTCCAGATCATAGATGGGCTGCTCAAGGCGGGCACGGCGCCGGGGAACATTCTGCTCGTGGACTTCGAGGACCCTCGCGCGGAGGGGCTCTCGGTCGGCGACGTGATGAGCTCTTACCGCCAGCATAAGAACCCCTCGGGACGCGTCTATGTCTTCCTCGACGAGGTCCAGACGACCACTGGCTGGGAGCGGTGGGTGCGGTCAGAGTACGAGAGGAGGCGCGGCGTCAAGTTCGTCGTCACGGGCTCGTCCTCCTCCATTGTCCGAGGGGAGCTGGCACGTGTGCTCACCGGCAGGACCCTCACTGTCCCCGTCTATCCCCTGTCGTTCCGCGAGTACATGAGGTTCAGGGGAGTGGACCCGACGACCCTCTCCGGCGATGCCCTCATCGACAAGGCGCAGTACCACCTCGGCCGGTACATCGAGACGGGGGGGTTCCCGAAGAGCGTCCTCGAGGGCGAGGCCACCGGGTCACTGCGTTTAAGGGAGTACTACGATGCCATCTTGTATCGCGACATCGTGTTCAGACATGGCGTCAGGCCCAAGAAGGTGGCGAAGCTCGCAACGTACCTGCTCTCGAACATCGGGACGCTCCAGCGTGACACCGCGCTAGCGAGCTCGACGAACATCTCGACCGAATCGGTGGTCGACTACCTTGGCTACCTCGAGGACGCGAACCTCATCTTCAAGGTAGAGCCGCTCACGTTCAAGACCAAACCTGCATCAACGCGGGTCCTCCCGAGGAAGTACTACTGCGTCGACACGGGGCTGAGGAATGCCGTGGCGCGCAGGGCGTCCCCGGACACCGGGTGGCTCGTCGAGAATGTGGTGTGCATGGAGATGGTGCGCCGTGGGCTGCGGCCCCTCTACTGGATGAACAAGGGGGAGGTGGACTTCGTCCTCGGCGGGAGACCTGGAGCCCTCGAGCCCGTCAACGTGTGCTTCTCTGACGAGGTCCCCAAGAGGGAGTACGATGGCCTCCGCTCATTCGCTGCCCATATGCCTCCCCCGGTGGGGAGGCCCATGCTCCTGACGAGGTCCAGGGATGGGGTGGAGGCGGGTGTCAGGCATGTCCCGGTGTGGCGGTGGCTCCTCGATGCTCCCTCCTCCGAGGCCAGGCTCAAAGGAGGATCGTAACAGGGGATGTGGTTTCTGAAGGCATGTGGGGGCTTGGGAATGTGGTGGAGAGCATCCCCGCCGCCGCATGGCCGCCCGCGCGCCCGTACAACCGGGCACCCGTACCGGGGCACCCATATCCCTGTACCGGGCCCGTTATCCTGGTATATAATGGGATATCCACAGGAAATGAGCCTATTAATAGCGAATAAAATATAATATTGCGATGATACACCAATGCCAGCGGCCTCGAACAGGTCGGAGGTCAGCTCGATGGTCCCGGACCATTCCATTCCAAGCCCAATCCCGGCATCGTGAACAAGGTCGCCATGCAGAGGAACCTGTCGCGGAGGCTCCCGACCCCTGTATCCATGACCTCATGCCCATCCTGGACAGGGACAAGTCAGAAACCGTGCGATATTCCGTGGGGATGAAGGCGTCTACCTGGCGTATTCCTAGGGTCCTCGATGCGATGCGCATGGGCGATGGTCAGGCCACGTCCAGGTCCGACCGGTATCTGTTCTCGACGAGCCACATCCTTTAGAGGAATGGCCAGGACAAGCGAGCCGAGAGCGAATACAAATTCTCATGAATAATGAGGTGCGTGAGATACAAAGAAAAGCCCTGTCAGGACGCGCGCTGCTGCGCCGACCTTATATAATGTCCACAACAATCGACGCACCAGGTGCCCCGATGTTCGTCGCGCGGGACGTGGAGGCCAAGCTCGGGGAGATGGTCAGGCGCATCGTGGAGGAGTTCCACCCCGAGAAGGTCATCCTCTTCGGCTCCCGCGCCCGGGGCGACGCGGCACCGGACTCGGACGCCGACCTCCTGGTCGTGATGCGGGTCAGGGGTTCCAGGCGGCGCCAGGCGGCCAGGATGGACGCCGCGCTCGCGGGCGTGGGCCTTCCCAAGGACATCATCATCGTGACGCCCGCCGAGTTCGAGCGGCAGAGGCACGCCGTGGGGGGCATCGTCTACCCGGCCGTGCGGGAGGGAAGGGTGCTGTATGACGTCGCGGGATGAGGTTCACCGAGGAGCCACTTCCAGAGTGGCACGTACGACACGGTCCTGCGCAACCCTCCCCGCGTCACGGTCTCCTCGCCCTCGTAGTCGTCGTTGATGACCGTCAGCCGGCGGCACCGGAGCGCTTCGGATGCCCGCAGGAGGGCATCCGTCTCGCGCCTGACCACGTCAGGGTCGAGGAGGTAGGCGACCTGGATAAGCTCCCTGACAGAGGTGCCCTCCTTGACGACGAAGTCCACCTCGTGGCCTCCGTGGTCCTTCCAGTAGTAGAGCTCCATCGCGTCGGAGAGGTACGACCGCCTCCGATGCAGCTCGATAGCCACGGCCGTCTCGTAAAGACTGCCGACGCCACGGGTCTCCCTGAAGCCGATGACGCCCACGACGCCCGTGTCGGCGCAGTAGGCCTTCTTGGGTGCGATGGACTGCTCCTTCAGCTTCGGGGAGTACCGCTCCAGCACCGTCAGGACGTGACTGTCCCTGAGGTGGGACACGTACGCCTTGGCGGTCTCGTCGCGCTTGAGGGAGAACACCTTCCTGAGCTTCGAGTACGTCATCTCGTTGCCGGAGTGGGACACGAGGTACCTCGCCATCTCCCTCAGCGTGTCGGAGTACCTCACGCGGAACCGCCTCACGACGTCCTTCTCGATGATGTCCCCGTACGTCCTGCGGACGATGGGCTTGCCCAGCGCGTAGGCCTCGGGCAGGCCGCCGGCCTCGAGGTAGCCGTCCAGCCGCTCCTGCAGACGCGCCTTCCCGGCCGTCGTGCCGGCGCTGGCGGCCGCACCTGCCATGCCCTCCCCCTTGTACCTCAGGTATTCCCGGAAAGAGAAGGGGTGGAGCGTGAAGTCGATGTACCTGCCCGTGAGATGGGTGGACAGTTCGCCGGCGAGCATGTGCGCGTTGCTGCCGGTGATGACCACTCTCCCCCTCCTTCTCAGCCGGTTGGCGAAGAGCTCCCATCCCTCGATGTTCTGCGGCTCGTCGAGGAGGATGTAGTCGGTGGCCCCATAGAGCTTGTGGACGGCCCCGAGGACGTCGTTCAGGTCCGATGAGCGCAGCCACCTGAGCCGTTCGTCGTCGAAGTTCACATGCCCGTAGGGCAGTCCGCGCAGCAGGAGGTGGGACAGCATCGACTTCCCGCACCTGCGCATCCCAAGGATGGCCAGGATGTTGGGGGCGGCCAGATGCCCCAGGAGCGTCCGGGTCGGGACGTCCCTGTCGATGACCTTCCCGTCCGCCAGTAGGTGGGACATCTCCTCCCGTTGGTCCTCCAGTATCTCCCTCAGCTCGGCGGCGCCCAGGCCACGCATGTGATCGGTATGTGCGCACGTTTTATTAAAGTTAACGGTTAGTAACCGCTAACATTTGACAAAAGTTTACGGTCAGCAATCGGTAACATTTATAGGTGGATTTCAATCCAGCCATCAACGGAAGACCGATGGGCGGGTCTCTCGGAAGCTGGAGACGACGTCCATCGCAGGCACCCTGCCGGTCGCGTCCCCCCCACGAACCGCCGGACGCGATCCATGGCGCGTGCCACAAGTTCCGCATCATCATGCGGCATGGATGGCAGCACTCGCGCCATTGCGATTCCCGCCATCAAGTGGGGTATCACGACGCAATGTCAGAGGGTGGGGGCGAACCCCAAGCGGTCGCCGGCCCCCCTCCCGCCGCGCCCACCCGCACGGTCGCCTCCCGGCGCGCCCCTGCCCAGCCGAGCTGGGGAATGGTCGGTCAGCCTCATTCGGGAGTCGCCGGGCGCTCATGGCCACGGTTCGGACTTCCCATCGAGGCCATGGAACTCCTTCCTCGAGGATGCCAGTATGATGGCAGCGATAATGGCCAGGAAGGGGCCAATGGGGTAAAGGAATGCCTCTGGGAGCGCCGCGCCCGGTATCGCTGCCGCGCCCGCCAGGACAACGAAGAACCATGCCCTCCCGACGAGGGGGAGCACGCCACCGACCAGCCCGGCGGTGCTCATGAAGACAAGGGGGAGACCGATGAGAACTCCAAGGCCCTCAAGTCCCATTCCCGTATCGTTCCTTATATCGGCAAGGGCCGTGAGCAGGAGATCCAATGCTGCAGCAAGGCCTATGCTCGCGCCGACAAGGAGAAGGATACCGCCGAGAAGACGCTTGCGCATCATGCGGCCATATGCAAAGAGAATTGTGATGTCAAATACGTTGCGGAACCATCATCCAGGCAGCTGAGGTCCGACCCCACGGAGACAATGGCGCACACGGATGAGGAGGAGAGGAACGCAAGCGCCATTTCCACCGCAGGCCATCGGTCGGACGCTCCCACGGATGGCGCACCACGAGCGCATCCGTTCCCCACCGGCGGATGGTGTCCTGACCCACGGCGCCCATCCCGGGATACGTGCATTTTTGGCCTTGCCCGCGCGCCGTCCCCGCCCCCCCCGTACGCCCGCCCCCCTCCTCCCCCGTCCCCCGCCGCCGCATGGCCGCCCGCACGCCCGTACAACCGGGCACCCGTACCCCGGCACCCACATCCCTGTACCGCAGGGCCCGTTATCCTGGTGTATAATGGAATATCAACATGAAATGAGCCTATTAATAGCGAATAAAATAAAATATCGCGATGATACATCAATGCCAGCGACCATGAGCCGGTCGGAAGAGAGCTCGATCGTCCATACCATTCCATCCCAAGCCCTGTCCTGGCAGCGTGAACGAGGTCGCCATGCTGAAGGACCCTGTCGCGGAGGCTCCCGACCCCTGTATCCATGACCTCTCAAGGCGGTACTCACATGGCGCTCGGTGCCGTTCCCGCGGTCGCACGACCTGCCCGAGCTGCTCTCCCCCGTTCCTCCGGACGTGAGACTAGACGTCCTCAAGGAGTAGATGGGCCTCCTCAACCGCTACTCCGTCGAACCGAGGTATCCCGGCGAGTGGGAGCCCGTCACGCGCTCCGAGGCGAGGGACGCGTCCGAGCTCGCGAGGAAGGTGAGGACTGCTGCAGAGGCCATCCTCCCGGAGGTCACGGGTTAGCGCTCATCTCGCATGGCAATAGCGGCAGCGTGCCATGCCGCGTGCCATGCCGCGTGCCATGCCGCATGCCATGCCGCATGCCATGCCGCATGCACGGGATTCCGACCCCGGCAAGACGTTGTCTGGATTCTCCGGTCTCACGGTCCCGACACGGGCAGGGCGCTCCCCGCGTCGGTCCGTTCGCCACCGGCGGATGGGATATCATGGTAGACTATCAAGTGCAGGGGACGAGCCCCCGGGCGGACGCAGTCAGCCCTGCCCAGCCGTCTCCAACCTATTACCTCCCTCGCGTCCCAGGGGGGGATGCCATTCGTTCTTGTCCGTCCCCTCAAGAGCACGTTTGTACATATTCGGTCTGGATTCAGACCGAAAGTTATACATATTCGGTCTGTCATATCCCCTAATATGGATAGAACGCTCGCGCTCCTCAACCCCTGGTGGCGGGATGGCGCCGTGAGGCCCGGGCTCAGGATGGACTTCAGGCGGGACGTCTTCCAGCAGTGCTGGGACCACATGCGGTCCAGGCAGGTCGTGGCCATCGGCGGCCTGCGCAGGGTCGGGAAGACGACGCTCATGTACCAGATGATCGACGAGCTCATCAAGGGCGGTGCGGACCCGGAGAGCATCCTCTACCACTCGTTCGATGAGAGGAGGGGGAGCATCCGCGACGTGCTGGACGCCTACGCGTCATCCCTCGGGAGGGACATCGAG
>CAYGVT010000103.1:0-31864 GCA_964353355.1 uncultured Thermoplasmata archaeon
GCCTCCTTACAGAGGAGTACCTCAGGAACGTCGTGCACAACGTCCGGAGGCTGTGCTATCTCATCTACCTCATCGATCTGAAGGTCCTACCGCGCATTCGAGCCGCTGCCTGAGTGTGCCAACCTATTTTGTCCCAAACCCAGAGGATGCAAAAGCGTTAATAGACCCTGGCACCATTGCTTGACCAGGACTGGGAGGTTTCAAAGATGGCAAGGTTGAAGGCTGTTGCGATAGTGCTCCTGCTCACGCTCTCCGCGCTCGCCGTCGTCGCCCCGGCGGCGTCGGCCGACCCCGCGCCGATGGCCGGGACCAAGCGCGTGGTGCTCGCGGAGCTGTTCACGGGCGCGTGGTGCGGCTACTGCCCCTTCGCGACCCAGGCCCTGCGGACGATGGAGTCGAACTACGAGCGCACCGAGGTCGTCATGCTCGCGTGGCACATCGGCGACATCCTGGAGATCTCCGATGGCTCCACGCGCGACGGTTGGTACGGCGTGACTGGATACCCCACCGCGTACTTCGACGGCGTCCTCGATGAGGTCGGGGGGAGCACAGGGACCTACAACGCCTACGTCAACGCCTACAACCAGCGCACTGCCAAGGCCTCCGACTTCCGCATGACCGTCGAGGGCGGCATCAGCCCCACGGACGGCAAGGGGGACGTATGGATCAACATCACCTGCGTCCAGACGCCGATGCTCGCCAACCTCAAGCTCCACACGGTCGTCTTCGAGGATGACTACGGCCCCTACAACGGGGGCAACGGCGAGACCGTCCACGACTTCGTCGCCAAGGAGATGATCGAGGGCTCGGCCGGCACGACCATAACGGCCACGGCCGGCGACGTCAAGCGGTTCCACTACACCATCGACGGCTCCAGCTACGCCCAGGACTTCGACCAGCTCGGCGTCATCGCCTTCGTGCAGTCGCACAACAGCAAAGAGGTGCTGCAGGCGGCCTACATCAACGCGCCGGTGCTGCCCAACGCGCCCCCGGTGGTCTCGCAGGGCCAGGCCTCCCCCCTGACGTGCACCGAGGACGACGAAGTCACCTTCAAGGTCTGGTACCGCGACCCGGACGACACCAAGAACAAGGGCCCCGGCGCCAAGAAGGTCCTCGTCCGCAACGGCACCGCGGCCGCGGTCGAGCACGACCTTGCGGTTGTGCCGAGCTCGGACCCGTGGACCGTTGGCAAGTGGCTCTCGTGGACCAGCAAGCTCCTCCCGGGCAGCTACACTTACAGGTTCAACGTCACCGACGGCGAGGACTGGGCCATCGGGGACGTGGACTGGAACGCGACGACCGTCATCGTCCGGCAGAGGAACAAGATACCCGAGCTCATGGAGCACAGCTACGCCCCGTTCTCGGGCGACACCACGACCATGTTCCGGTTCGACGTCATGTACCGCGACCTTGACAACGAGGTCCCGACGGTCAGGACCATCACCATCGACGAGGTCGGGCACACGATGCTCACCGACACCACAGACGGGCCGTGGAACGACTGGGTGACGTTCTACTACGAGACCACCCTCGGCGTCGGCGACATGCACAAGTTCTTCTTCACGTTCTCCGACGGCATCGACAGCGTGAGGTTCCCCGCGGCCACCGCGACGCCCAACTGGGCCCGCGGCCCAGAGGTGCTCCCGCCGAACTTCGCGCCCACGCTCACGGGCGAGCATTTCACCCCCGCCACGGGCACGCGGGCGACCGAGTTCACCTTCACCGTCACCTACACCGACGGCGAGGACGACCGGGCGACCATCTCCACGCTCTACATCGACGACGAGCCGGAGTTCATGATGCCCACGGGCACGAACTTCAAGTACGGCGTGCTGTACAGGTTCGACGACAAGCTGTCCATCGGCTCGCACATGTACTACTTCGTCTTCTCGGACGGCAAGCACGAGGTGCGCTACCCAACGGCTGGCGCCTTCGACGGCCCGACGGTCACGAACCTCGCCCCGGAGGCGGTCATCAACGCGCCAAAGGACGGCACCCGATACACTCCCACCGACTACGTGCCCTTCAGCGGCCTCGACAGCACGGACCCCGAGAACGACGTGCTCACGTACAAGTGGGAGTCGGACCTCGACGGGGACCTGAGCGGTGATTCCGACTTCGACGCACGCCTCAGCGAGGGCATGCACACCATCACCCTGACGGTGACGGACGTCTTCGACGCGGTCGCCACGGCCTCCATAAAGCTCGACGTCAGGCCCTACCTCCCCCACCTGTTCATCAAGGACATCGCGACCACCGTCAACGCGCCCGTCGAGAAGGACGTGGTGCGCATCATCGCCACCGTCGGCAACGACGGGGAGGCGCGCGCGAACGCGGCCGACGTGAGCATCCTCATCGACGGCGCCGAGGTCTACACGGACACGGTCTCCGTGGACATCGACGGCGAGCGCGAGGTCTCGTTCCCCTGGACCTGCACGGCCGGGGAGCACACCATCGGCGCCGAGTCCGGCAAGGCGAAGCTCGAGCTCACCGTCGTCGTCCAGGCCAACGCCCCGCCCTCGGTCGAGGGCTACATCTACAACCCCGTCCCGGGGCAGACGGTCTACAGGCCCAACGCGGAGGTCTACTTCAAGGTCAACGTGACCGACGCCAACAAAGACGCGATGACCTTCGAGTGGGACTTCGGCGACGGCACGCCGGTGAGCAACCAGCGCGAGCCCAGCCACGTCTACACGCTGGCGGGTCCCTACACGGTGACCGTCAAGGTGACGGACGCCAGGGGCGGCATCACGACATACACGATACCGGTCGTCATCGAGAAGGCCCCGACCAAGGAATCCCCGGGCCTGGGCGCAGCGTGCGCGATGGCGGCCCTGGCCGCGATGGCCGCCGTCGCGGCGGTGACCTCGAGGAGGCGCCGCGAGTAGGCCCTCACCGGACATCCACGTCCAGCACCGCGTGGACCACTCCCGGGGCGAAGGACTTGACCTCGCGCCATCCCAGCAGCCGCGCCACCCTCCCGGCCGCGCCCGCGGCCGCCTCGACGGAGGCCAGGGGCCGCGACGGCACGGCCTCCTCGACCCACTTGTCGTGCAGGTGCACGGCCCCCCCGCCGGGTGCGAGGGCCTCCATCGCCACCGGCAGGAACGCCTCCGTGCCCCCGACGTAGCCCATGACGACGCGGTCTGCCACGCCCCTGGGCGCGACCTCGCGGCAGTCGCCCAGCAGCGGCCCCACGACGCCCCCGACGTGGTTGCGCCGCACGTTGCGCACGAGCCACCCGTGCGCCTCCGGATCGATCTCGCACGCGTGCACGCGGCGGGGTGCGCCGAGGACCGCCATGGGCAGCGAGAAGTAGCCGATGCCCGCGAACATGTCCACGACCGTCTCCCCCCTGCCCACGGCCCGGCCCATGCGCAGCCGCTCCTCCACGTTGCCCTTGGAGAACATCTGGCGCGCCGCGTCGAACTCGTATCCCACCCCGTGCTCGCGGTGCACGGTCACGGTGCCCTCCCCCCAGACCAGGCGGACGGAGGGCCGGCGCTCGACGCCCTCCACCCCCCCGACCTCGCGCAGCACCGTCCCGACGCGCAGCACCCTGGCGTAGAGGGACGCGGCCTCGCGCTCGCGGCCGTCCAACCCCCCCGGCAGCCTCAGGACGAGCACGCGGCCCAGCCGCTCCCACCTGTCCGGGAGGAGCGCGACCTCCCCGGGCGCCCACCCCGCGCCCCGCGCGAGTGCGACTACCTCCGCGTGGGGGGTCGTGCGCTGCGCCCGTCCCGGCAGCTCCCCGTCCGCGACCTCGCCGAGGTCGTGCGCGATGCCCGCGAGGGCTCTCGCGGGGGGCTCGGAGACGAGGGGGATGAGACCGTCCGGGCCGCGCTCGATGACCCTCCGGCCGCGCTCGACGACGCCGGCCGCGAGCAGCCGGCGCAGAGCCTCGTCGACGTCATGGCGGCGCACCCTGACCACGCGCATGATAACCCTTATCTCCCGCCATCCCATTGAGGGTTTCGAGGGAGGCCAATGGAGTTCAAGGGTAGGGATATAATCAATATAAACGACCTCACCGTGGAGGAGATCACCTACATCCTGGACGTCGCGGAGAAGATGCTGGGCGCCGCCCGAGGCGAGCAGGCGGTGGAGCTCACCCCCAACAAGATCCTCGCCATGCTCTTCTACGAGCCCTCGACCCGCACGATGCTCAGCTTCGAGACCGCGATGAAGCGCCTCGGCGGGAAGGTCATCGGCTTCTCTGACGTGGGCGCGACGTCGGTCGCCAAGGGCGAGACGCTCGCGGACACCATCAAGATGGTCGAGGCCTACTCCGATGTGATCGTCCTGCGCCACAACAAGGAGGGCGCGGCCGCGCTCGCGGCCGAGTTCTCGGAGCGGCCCGTCATCAACGCGGGCGACGGCGCGGGCCAGCACCCGACCCAGACCCTCCTCGACCTCTACACCATCCGCGCCGAGCTGGGCCACATCCGCAACATGAACGTCGCCCTGTGCGGCGACCTCAAGTACGGGCGCACGGTCCACTCCCTCGCCTACGCCCTGGCCAAGTTCGGCGCGCGGCTGCAGTTCGTCGCCCCCCCGTCGCTCCAGATGCCCCCGGAGGTCGTGAACCACCTCGAGAAGCGCAACACCCCCTTCCAGCCGCAGAAGGACTTCGCGGACGTCATCGGCGACGTGGACGTGCTCTACGTCACGCGCATCCAGAAGGAGCGGTTCCCGGACATCGAGGAGTACAACCGGGTCGCGGGCGCCTTCCGCCTCACCGCGGAGGCGCTGGCCGGCGCCAAGGAGGGCATGATAGTCATGCACCCGCTCCCGCGCGTGGACGAGATATCGCCCGACGTGGACGCTACGCCGCACGCGCGCTACTTCCAGCAGGCGTTCAACGGCGTGCCGGTGCGCATGGCGCTGCTCTCCCTCGTCCTGGGCGCGGACCTGGAGGTGCTCGGATGAAGCAGCTCAAGATCTCCGCCATCCACAACGGCACCGTCATCGACCACATCACGGCGGGCATGGCGCTCAAGGTGCTGCACATCCTGGGCATCGACCAGGAGCCCCCCACATCGACGGTGTCGGTCATCATGCACGTCGGCAGCCGCACCTACGGGCACAAGGACATCGTCAAGATCGAGGACCGCGAGCTCAAGAAGCAGGAGGTCAACCGCATCAGCCTGCTCGCCCCGCACGCGACCATCAACATCATCCGCGAGGGCGAGGTGGTGGAGAAGCACCACGTGCGCCCCCCGCGCGAGGTCGTGGGCCTGGTCAAGTGCGCGAACCTCAACTGCATCACCAACGGGCGCGAGCCCGTGAAGACGCGCTACAGGGTGCTCCGGCGCGAGCCCATCATCCTCAAGTGCGCCTACTGCGGCCGCGAGCAGGACGTGGCCGTGGAGAGGCTGAAGTAGGTGCTTTTCCGGGACCCGCGAGTGGCCCCGGTGTCGGATGCCAAATGCAGGGCAATGATTTTATTATAGCTGGCCACAGTTACATGCCGCTTGGCTATGCTGGAAGTGGCAGACGCATGAACGCGATAGGACGACTGAGGGAGAACAGGGCTGAGCTGTTCACCCGGTTCGGCCTCAAGAGTCTGGGCATTTTCGGCTCGATGGCGAGGGGTGATGCGGGGCCCAAGAGCGATGTCGATGTGCTCGTGGCCTTCGAGCATGGCCGCAAGACGTTCGAGAACTTCATCGACCTCAAGCTCTTCCTCGAGGACCTGCTCGGCAGGGAGGTCGACCTTGTGACGGTCGATTACATGAGACCCCGTGTCAAGAGGCGGATTCTAGGGGAGGTCGTGTATGTCTAAGGACCCCGAGCTACTCATCGAGGACATCCTCATGGCGATAGATCGGGTCAAGCGGTACTTGGGACGACGTACCAAGAAGACACTCCTCAGCGATGAGATGCGCATCGATGCGATTCTGCGCAACCTCACGATAATCGGTGAGGCAGCGTCCCGTCTCCCGGAGAGCGCTAGGGATGAGTTCAGTGGAGTGGACTGGAGACGCATAATCGCCTTCAGGAATGTCCTCATCCACGGTCACAACGGTATCGACATGGACGTGGTCTGGGTGGTGGTGAAGGAGAGGTTGCCCGAGCTCGAGGCGGCGTTAAGGCACAAGTGAGGCCTCTAAGGGAGCCGGTTCGTGCAGTTTAGCCACCATTCCCCTCGGCATCTCCCTTCCTCTTCCTCCGCCTCATCGCCACCACGGCGAGGACCACCACGACCACCACTGCCGCGATGACGACCGCGAGCAGCAGCGGCAGCATGCTCGCCTCCACCGTCACCGTGAACGTCTCCGAGGCCGTGTTGCCCTCGGCGTCGTGGACCGTGAGCGTGACCGTGTGGTCGCCCGCGTCCTTGAACGCATAGCTCGCGGTCATGCCCTCGAGCGTCATGTCCCTGCCGCCGTCGCGGAAGGTCCACACCCACCGCGTGATGCCCACGTTGTCAGTCGAGCCGGAGCCGTCGAGCCGCGCCCGGTCCCCTGATTTGATGGTGATGTGACCCGGCGGACTGGCCGTCGGCGCCACAATGTCCCTCACGCGCACGAGCAGCACCGTGGCATTGGTGTTACCCTCCGCGTCCGTGACCGTGAGCGTGATGTTGTAGTAGCCCGGCAGCTCGAACGTGTACCTCTGGAGCCTACCTGCGAGCTTGATGGGGGCGCCCTGGTCGAAGAACGTCCACTTCCACTCGTCGACGCCCACGTTGTCGATCGAGGCCGAGCCGTTGAGGGTGACCTCGTGCATCTGGTTGACCGTGAGATCGAGGCCGGCGTCGGCGACGGGCACCGTGATGTCCTTGACGGTCACCGTGAGCGCATCGGTCGCGAGGTTGCCTGCCGCGTCGGCGACGGTCAGGTTCACGGTGTAGGTGCCCGCATCGTCGAAGACGTGGCTGGCCGTCGGGCCATTCAGGATCACCTGGCCACCCGGGTACGTGATTGTCCAGGTCCACGAGACCACCCCGACGTTGTCCACGGAACCCCTGGCGTCGAACTGGGCCGACTGATGCTGGTCTACGTGGACGTCGCCGCCGGTCATGGCCACGGGCGGCTCGATGTCGCGCACCGTCACCGTGAGAGTGTCGGTGGCCTCGTTGCCCATGGCGTCCTTGACGGTGAGCGTGATATCGTACACGCCCGCGTCGGCGAGCGTGACGTCGCTGAGCAGCCCGGTCAGGGTCCTCAAGGTGTCGCCGATGGTGAGGGTCCACGTGGCCTCCGCGATGCCCACGTTGTCGGTGGACGGGCGGCCGTCGAGGACGACGGTGTCGCCCTGGTCCACGACCACGTCGTCGCCCGCGCGCGCGACGGGCGGGTCGACGTCCGCGACGATGACGGTCGTCGAGTCCGTCGCGGAGAGCCCGCGCTCGTCGCGCACGGTGAGCGTCACCGTGTACCGGCCAGCGTCATCGAAGAGGAATGTCGGCGAGGGCCCGTAGAGGGATATTGGCAGCCCCACGTAAATGAAGGCCCAGGTCCAGTTGACGATGCCCACGTTGTCCGAGCTGCCCGTGCCGTCGAACGCCCCCAGCTCGTGCTGCCTCAGATCGATGTTGGGGCCGGCCTCCGCGACGGGCCCCGTGATGTCGATGATGTGGATGCGCGTCGCATCCGTCGTCCACAGGCCTGCGGCGTCGGTCACGTTGAGCGTGACGTCGTACATCCCCGCCTCGTCGAACAGGAAGGACGGGGACTGCACGGGCAGGACCTGCTGGGTGCCGTTGTAGAGGAATGTCCACCTGTAGCCCACGATGCCAACGTTGTCCCGCGAGCGCGACGAATCGAAGGTGACCCACGTGTGCTGGTCGATGGTGAGGTCGCTGCCCGCGCTCGCGAAGGGCGGCGTGATGTCGCGCACGGTGACGTTGAGCTCGTCGGTGGCGGTGTGCGCCCCGACGTCCCTGACCGCCAGGGTCACCGTGTACCTGCCCGCCTCGTGGAACGTGAAGTTCGCGTACGGTCCGAAGAGCATGATGTTGGAGCCGTTGTAGGGGAACGCCCACGTGAAGTTGACGACGCCCAGGTTGTCCGAGGACCGCGAGCCGTTGAGCTCCACGGTCTGGTGCTGGTCGATGGTGACGTCGTCGCCCGCGACCGCGGTGGGGGCGACCGAATCCATGATGAGCCGGACCAGGAAGCCGTCGGCCGCGCCCTCGTTGCCGGACTGGTAGGCGTCCGCGGTCACGGGGAGGTCCGTGGACGCCGCCATGCCCGCGGCCCAGACGTGGTACCTCCCCGACGTCGCGACGGAGCTCACCGAGTCCCCGCCGGAGCCGCCGAGGTAGGTCGAGTACTCGAGCTCCTCGAGGTCCGCGGAGAGCTTCGAGACCGCCCCATCATACTCGCCCTGGAAGAGGGTCTGTGCCGCGCCGCTCGTCGTCGGGAAGTCGACCGAGTAGGTCTGCCCGCACACGACGGGCTTGCCATCGGGGTCCAGGGAGAGCCGGCCTCCGTAATCGGAATCGCGGCCTCCGAGCAGCGTCGACGCGAGGAGCGAGGAGCCGTCCGCCGAGAGGTGGGTGACGAAGAGGTCCTCGAGGTCGCCATCGAGCGAGGTCTGGTAGGCCCTGGGCGACGTGGGGAAGTCCCTCGAGTCCGTGTAGCCCATCACCCAGGCCCGCTCGTCGATGTCTAGCGTGATGCCCTCGCCGCTCTGATAGCTCGACCCGCCCAGGTACGTGGAGTATGCCAGGGACGAGCCGTCCTTGGAGAGCTTCGTGACGTAGGCCGAAACGGACCCCGACATAGCGGTCGAGTAGGCGGAGGCGGTCGTCGGAAAGTCGTACGACCCCGTGTAGCCGGTGATGTAGGCGAAGCCCCCGTCGTCGACAGCGATGCCGTGGCCCTCCTCGTCGTCGGTCCCGCCCAGGTACGTCGAGTAGGCGAACGCGTCCCCCGCCGCGCTCAACTTGACGGCGAACGCGTCGCCGGCGCCCTCCTGGAACTGCTCCTGGAACGCGCCCGTGGTCACTGGCATGGTGTAGGAGCCCGTGCCGCCCGTCGCGTAGAGGCAGGCCTTGCCATCGACGGCGACGGAGATGACGTAGTCGTACTCCTCACCGCCGAAGTAGGTGGAGTAGAGGAGGTCCGTGCCCGCGTTGTCCATCTTGCACAGGAACCCGTTCTCGTAGCCGCCCCCGTAGGTCTGCTGGGGCGCGTCGGTCGTCACGGGGAAGTCGATAGAGGACGTCGCCCCCCCAAGGTAGATGCCGCCCGACGCGTCGAGGGCCATCGACCTCACGACGGCGAAGTCGGACCCACCCCCGAGGTAGGTCGACATCTCGAGCGTCCTTCCGTCGGAGGAGAACCTGCTCACGAACCCGTCGACCGAGCCCATGAGGCGTCGCTGGTAGACCCCGGCCGTCGTGGGGAAGACGCCCGACAATGTGGCGCCTGCCACGTAGATCTTGCCAGAGGCGTCCAGGCACATGTCGAGGATGCCGTCCTCGTCGCTGTCCCCCAGGTAGGTCGCGTACACGATGGGGTCGATGACGACCGCGCGGGAGGGGTCCCGCCCCTCGAGGGCGAGGCCGTAGGACCCGTCGTCCAGGAGGGCGAAGGCGCATCCCACGGCCTCACCGTCCCCGTCCCGGTAGCACGCGACGGGCGCCGCGTCGACGAGCTCTCCGAAGGGAGTGGCCATGACGAGCGCCCCGTCCCTGATGGAGAGGCCCGTCTGCCCCTGGGCCCGCACGCGCAGGGCGGAGAGGTCCGCTCCGCCCGCCACGAGGACGTCGTACTTGACGCCTTCCGGGGTCGAGCGGTAGACGAGGTCGATGCCCTCGTAGAGCCCCTCGTAGACGACCTCGGAGTACGTCCGGACGCCGGTGCGCCAGGCCGTCGGGTCGTTGCCGATGTAGTAGTTGCGCACGATGGGCAGGGCGGAGAGGCCCCGTGGCATGACGTGCCGCGCGCCCTCGAACGCGAGGAGGACCGTGCACCCCTCGACCTCGGGCGCGCTGCGACCACCCGGCGCGCCCCCACCGCGGAGGGCGGACGCCGTGGGGTCCTGGCGGAGGCCGTCCAGGGCATCCGTCGGAGAGCGCACCGTCATGGCGATGCCGTCCCTCAGCAAGGCGATGCCGCCACCGGGCCAGGACGCGTAGTAGCACACCGCCCCGTCGGTGAACTGACCCAGGTTCTCCACGAACCCGTCCACGTCCGCCCCGGCCTCGTGCGGGGGGGCGACCCGTGGCGCGTCGGAGCGCGCAGGGGCCCAGGCCACCACGGGTGCGAGGGGAGCGATCGACAGCACCAACAGGCCCACGAGCATCAGGGCGTTCAGAGTCCGCATCGGGTCCAACCCCTTGGTGACACCCCGGCGTCACCATCAGAAGGGGGCATCCAATGAGTGTCCCCTCGTCCTCTCGCATGCGCACCAGGAGGATAAATAGTTTGTCGGATGGGGCGGTCCCATCCCCCTGGCCAGCGTACGGGTCCCCCTCAGGACCCGAGCAGTCTGCGCCTGTGCTCGCCCCACACGATGAAAGCGGTCAGGACGGCGACCGCGCCGAGCACGAGCAGCCATGGCCAGACCGGTGCGCCCTCGGGCGAGGGCCGGTCCGCCGGGGGGACGACGTTCACCAGGAAGGACGCGCCCGTCGACGCCCCGCGCGCGTCGGTCACGGTGACATCGACGGAGAGGGAGCCGACCGCGGACGTCGCGAGTTCCCACCGGCCCACGGCGGTGGAGGCGGCCTCCGTGCCGGCGACAAGCCAGGCGTAGGCGAGCGCGTCCCCGTCCGGGTCGGTCGCGTTGACCGTGAGCTGCACGCGCGCGCCCGCCTCGACCGTCACCGTCCACTGCGGGTCCTGCGAAAGGACCACCGGCGGCCGGTTCACGTCCCTCACCCGCACCGTCCAGCCGAGCGAGAAGCCCTGGGCCATGCGGTCCTGCACGCCCAGGCCGACCGTGTGGTCCCCGGCGCTCTCGAACCCCCACGTGAAGGTCAGCACCGTGCCTCCCTCCGAGAGGGCGGAGGTGGGCGCGGGCGCGCCGTCGATGGCCCATGCGTATCCCAGGATGCCCTCGTCCGGGTCCTCCGCCACCACGCGGAAGCCGAGCGCCCCCCCGTCGCGCTCGTCGACCTCGAGCGTCCCCTCGGGGGGCTCGGCGCTGACGGGCCTCGGCGGGAGGTTGACGTTGACCACGTTGACCGTCCACGTGTGCGTGGCGGTCCCCGGCGGGTCGCCCGCGTCCTGGACCACGACCGTGATGCGGTGGAGGCCCTCGTCGAGGTAGGAGGGCACGTGCACGATCGAAGGCCCGACCTCGCCCGGCAGCGTGATTCCGTCCAGCACCCACCTGTACGACAGGGGCGGCGGGCCGTCGTCCTCGACCTCCACGCTCAGCCGCAGCGTCTGGTTCTCGAGCACGCTCACGAGCGTGGCGTTGGGGGTGGGGTCCAGCACCGGGTCCTTGTTCGCCGTCCCGACGGTCGTGAAGTTCCAGACGAAAGACGGCGCGAGGGGGTTGCCCGCCACGTCCGTGAGGGACGTGGCCAGCCGGGCGACGTAGGTCGTGTTGCCCGCGAGCGGCAGCCAGGGATCGAGCACGAGCCTGTGGGCGACCCACCGCATCTCTCCCCCCGTCCAGGGCTCGAGGACGACGGCTCCCTGCAGGGGCGTCGCCTCGTCCATCCGCTCGGAGAACGTCACGGTCAAGTTGGCGTCGAGCCGGACGCCGCGGGCGCCGGGCGCGGGCTCCACGCGCCGCACCACTGGCGGCGTCGAGTCCAGCGAGCCGCTCGCGGAGGCCGGCCGGACCTGCCATGACGCGGACGGGAACCGGACCTCCCTGAGGGCGCCCATGGCCGAGAGCGTGAGCGGCCACTGCTCCGTGGGCATGAGGTTGACGAGCGACCTCGCCTGACCGCCCTCCAGGAGGACCAGGAAGGACTCCGCCATCAGCAGCAGGAACTCCATCGCGTTGGCCTCGGAGCCCCCGGGGCTCGACGTGCTCGGCACGACGTTGCGGGGCGTCACGCGCCACGCGTCGTCGCCCAGCGCATTGGCCTGGCGGGCGGCCTCCGTGACCACGTCCTCGATGGGGATCGACTGGTACGGGAACGCCCAGGGCCGGTCCTCCATCGGGCCCAGGACCGTCATGGGCTCGACGACCCCGGGCAGCCCGCCCCCGTCCTCGAACGCCGCGAGCGCGCGCAGCAGCAGCCCGTAGAGCTCCGCGAGGGAGTACCACCGCACGTCGCCACGGCAGTAGCCCCACTCCACCCCGGCCCACGTCGGGTAGTCCAGCGAGGAGCGCCGCTCCAGCAGGTCGAAGGCCGCCGAGGCCAGCTCGGCCGAGGACACCGGGCCTCCCGCTCCGTCGTCGAGCAGCGACCGCAGCGAGGAGTCGGAGACGAACGCGCCCCCTCTCTGAGGAAGGTACTCTGACGCGAGCCACCGGAGCGTGGCGTCGGTGGCCATGATGGCCGCGGCGCGCTCGGAGGGGGTTCGCACCAGCTCGGGTGGCAGGGAGGGCGAGGAGGGATGCGTGTACGCCCACTGGTAGGGCGAGTGGTACGCGTAGGTGTCGACCGTCTTGGAGGTGTTGAGGTAGATGCCCGTGTCCATCGCGAGCACGGGAACGACGTAGGACCTGCCTGGGGCGAGGGCCTGGAGGGTCTCGGCGAGGCGCTCCGGCCCGTTGCGCGCGAGCGCGGTCAGGTAGAGGTCCATGTCGTCCCACACGTCGTTCGTCGCCACCCGCAGGGCGTCCCCGTCCCAGTATACCGCGAAAGGAGCGTCGGGGTCCTCCGCCAGCATGGAGGCGATGACCTCCGACCCCTCAAGGATGGAGGGGGCGCTTCCCTGCACCGCCCTGAGCTCCGTCCGCAGAAGGGTCGCGCATGCGGCCCATCGGTCGAGCGCGTGCGTCGAGGCCGCATCGCCGTGCCCGTGCACGACCGCGCTCACCGTGCCCACATGGTCGCGCACTGCCAGCAGCCCCCCGGTGTCCGTCCCGGCGACGGGCTGCCCGGTAGACGGGTCTATCCTCTGGGAGAGCAGCTCCGTCGTGGCCTCCACGACCTCCTCCCACGTGGCGTCGGACCAGTCGAGGGTGTCCAGGGTGGCGTTGCGGTGGGTGGGCTCCTCGAGCGACGAGTAGCCCACCTCGGCCCACCCCTCGTCGACGGCGGCCGCGATGGTCGCGAGCACCTCCGCGGCGCTCCCGCCCGCCTCGGCGAGCGCGTCGGCCTCGGCGCCGTTGAACAGCATCGACACCGACACGCCCAGGCCTGGGTAGTCCTCCCAGAGCGAGCCGATGGCCGGCATGAGCGAGGCGAACCGCTCCTCGGACAGGTCGAGGTTGAACGGGTCGTCGCCAGCGCTCACGAGCTCCACGTAGACGGGGCGCTCGCGCTCCTCGGGCAGCACCTGGAGGAAGAAGTCCTGGAAGCCAGAGTGCCCCGCTCCGTCCGTGGCGTTGACGACCACGCGCACGGCCCCGTCCGGGACGGCCGCGGGCGTCCACCTCACGACGCCCCCGACGAGCTCCATGCCCGCGGGCGCGGCGTCGAGGCCCAGCGTGAGCCCGGCCGGGCCGGGCCCATCGAGGTCCACGGCGCGCGGGCGGTAGGTGTACTCGTGCCCTACCGCGGCCTCCAGCGGCGGCACCGACACGATGAAGGGCGCGTTGTCCATGTCCGTGGGGAGGCCCAGGTAGGCGTCGTCGAACCAGGCCTCGCCGTCCCCGTGCAGCACGCACTCGAACCTCACTCGCGTAGCCTCACTGGGAGCCGCAAAGCTCCCGCGCAGCTCCTGCCAGTCGAACTGGCCGGTCACCGTCGCGGTCTCGACGGTCCCGAGCTCCATGCGGCTCGCGTCGAAGGTGCGCAGCCGCAGGAGGACGGAGGCCCCTGCGCCCACGGAACCCGTCGCCCAGGCGCCCCAGGGGAGGGCCAGACCGGGCACGGCGTCAAGCTCCTGGTACCAGTACGTCTCCCCGTCCATCCCCGTGGACCTCTCGAGGCAGGCGCTGCGGGTGCCGTTGTGCGAATCGTCGGAGGCGTGCTCGGCCGAGACACCAGTGATGGCGACCGGCGAGCTCTGCGAGCGCCAGTTGTTCGGGCGGTTCGAGGAGCCGTCGGTCGCCCCGCCGCGCTCGAAGTCGCCGTTGCGCAGCAGGTTGCGCGGCGTCTCGTCCTGCGCCTGCGCGAGGGGGGAGATGGCGGGCAGCACCGCCCACGCGGGCACCGAGAGCAGGGCCGCGAGCAGCACCGCTCGCGCGCGTCGCATCAACAACCCCCTACCGTTGCGGGCGCGGCCGGCCATCGATGCGCCCATGAGGATGGCCAGTATATGAGGGTTTTGGGATGCTTTGGCGGTGGGTGGCGGCGCGGTGTGGAGGGTTCACGGGAACCGGTCGATCCCATCAGGCCATGGCGAGGGATGCGAGAAGGGCCTGCTTGGCCATCCCAGGATGCCGGTGGGCGGGATGCGAAACGCGAGCCTGGAGAGCACATGTCGGGAACCCTTGAGCATCCGGGGAGGCGAGCATGGCCGGCGCGTCGCCCTCTTTCCGAGCGGGCCCTTACCCTGGTCCATCAGGCCCATCGACCTCCGGCGCGGCCTTGGCGGCGCGGGGCATGGGTCACTCCAGCAACCACTTCCAGAGCGGGACGCAGACGACCATCCGTCCTTCTTTGGTCAGCTCGCCCTCGTAGTCCCACGTCACGATGCGCAGGTCCCGGCATCCGAGCTGACGCGCCGCCTTGACGAGGCCCCTTGTCTCCCTCGTCGATATCTCGTCCGGGCCGCTGGCATGCGTCACCTGGACGAGCCCCTCCACCCTCTTCGCCCTCCTGATGACGAAGTCCACCTCGTGGCCCTGGTAATCGGCCCAGTAGAACAAGCTCATGAGGGGGTCGAGCGCCTTCCTCCTCGCGAGATGCAGGAACGCCACGTTCTCGATCAGCCTGCCCCGGTCCTCGGAGGAGGAGACGGAGAGCGCGTTGACCATGCCCGTGTCGATGGCATAGACCTTCTTGGGCGAGTTCGCGACCTCCCTGGGCCTCGGGGAGTACCTGTCGAGCAGCTGGAGGATGTAGGCCTCGACCAGGAAGTCCACGTAGTTCTTGGCCGTGTGGACGCTCTTGAGCGCGTGCGCGGCCTTCACCCGGTTGTAGGTCATGAGGGTGGAGGTCGTGGATAGGAGCGTCGTGGCCATCTCCCTGAAGGTCTTCACGAACCGTATCCCGCGCCGCGCGACGATGTCCTTTGTGATGATGGAGGAGTAGAGGGACGGGAGGTACTCGCCGCTGATGTCAGGGGCCCTCACGACCTCGGGGAAGCCACCCACTCGTATGTAGTTCAGCAGCGACTCCTTCAATCTCGCCCTGGCCCTCGTCGAAAGGGCTTTGGCGTCGGCCCCGTTCCAGGTCAGGTACTCACGGAACGAGAACGGCATCATCTCCATCTGGACCGCCCTGCCGGTCAGATGCGTCGCCAGCTCCATGCCCAGGAGGTTCGCGTTGCTGCCCGTGACGAACACCCTCTTTCCCGCTCTCTGGAGCCTGTTCACGAACAGCTCCCATCCGTGGACGTTCTGCGCCTCGTCGATGAGCAGGTTCTCGAAGTCCCCATAATGGCCGTAGAGGGCCTCGAGCACCCTGTCGAGGTCCTCCGTGCCGAGCGACGCGAGCCGTTCGTCGTCGAAGTTCACGAACGCGTAGTCACGGCCACCGAGCAGTTGATGGGTGAAGGTCGTCTTCCCCGACCGCCTGACGCCCATCGTCACCTTCACGAGGTCGTTGTCGATGAATCGTCTCCAGTGGGCCAGCCCGTCACGGTCAATGATCCTCTTGTCCTTCTGGAGGCGGAGCCTCTCCTCGGACTGGTCGCCGATGACGTCCTTGATCGCGGTCGGATTCATGTGCGTCAATAATGCAGACTTTATATATAAAGTTTGCATTTCAAATGCAAACTTTTTATATCCGATGCGATTGGATGGAGTCCCCGGTCGCGCATGGGCCGAGCGCGACCCCGCTGGCAGCGCCCATTCCCCCGCGGCTCAAATGGAAGGCGAGCCTCCAGTGATGCAGGCCTCACCAAGTATGGCACCGGTCATCGGGCTACGCGTGAAGGCGTGGTCTTGGTCTTCGACCGTCTTTGGGGGGCGAGTGCGCAACCCGTTCCCATAGCGAGCCACGATGCCGTTCATCCCGCGCTTGGTCTCCGATACAGGGCCGTTCAGCCCCGGACCCTCTTGGCGAGCCCGGCGAGGCGCTTGCCGTACGCCCTGCAGGCCGCCAGGGTCTCCTTGTCGGGCTCTCCCACCGCCGCGGGGCCGTAGTGGAAGTCCTCCGACGTGCCCTGCACCACCATGCCGTGGATGAGCCAGGATTTGAGGATGTCGAGCACGGTGGTCTCGGCCCCGCTCGCACGGCCGCCAGATGAGGTGAACGCGCCGCCCACGCGGCCGTCGAGCTTGCCATGGAGCGCGACGGACCTGTCGATGAAACCCTTGCACTCGGCCGCCATCGTGCCGTAGTAGGTGGGCGAGCCCATGACGATGGCGTCGTATTCGCGCAGCCCCCTGGGGTCGGCGTCCTTGACGGCCTTGACGACGACCTCGGCGCCCGCCTTCCTGGCGCCCTTGGCGATCTCCTTGGCCATGCGCTCGGTGTTGCCTGTCCGGGAGTAGTAGCAGACGAGGACCTTCGTCATGTCGGACACCCAGTGG
Organism: uncultured Thermoplasmata archaeon; assembly: GCA_964353355.1. Taxonomy (GTDB): domain Archaea; phylum Thermoplasmatota; class DTKX01; order DTKX01; genus CAYGVT01. The sequence goes on from CAYGVT010000103.1 coordinate 16,675, forward strand.
GGCTAGGCACTGCCCCCGTCATATCGCTTTCGGTGCTGGGGCGGGTGGGGTGGGCAGCGCCCGACCGAGATGGGACCGGTGCGGCAAGGCAGCCCTGAGCGGCCGTGGGGGCCGAGATGGCGATGGGTCTCCAACGGGCACGGGGATTGGTCAGGCCAAACGGTCCAGGCAGGGAGGGGTTTGACCGCAGGGACGCGCGCATCGGGCGGCGGGACAGGTGGTGTCACGATGCCGGAAGGCCTATATAGTGAAGTAGCGCAATGTCAGCGCCATGAAGGGGTTGTACAGCTTCTTGGCGTTAGCGCTCGTTGCGACCGTCGCACTCATGACCGCTCTTGTGGCCTCCAGCGACGGTGCGGGGGGTGCCACGACCTACCTGCCGTCCCCGTGGGTGGTCACGTCGGACACGACGCTCCGGGGAGGGACGTTCCAGGCGAACACCTCCATCGAGGTGGCGTCCGGCACCCTCACCCTCGAGGACACGGAGCTCATCGTGGGGAGGGGCTCCAGCGGTTACGGGCTCATGGTGGACGCCGGGGCGAGCATGGAATCGCGGCGCAGCACCATACGGGGGAACGAATCGTACTGGACATACGTGTACCTCTACGGCGACACGAGGCTCGACAACACGACGGTCGTCCGGTTCTCCTCTCTCTACCAGTACGGTGGCAGGATGGTCGTGGACCACTGCGAGTTCCTCAACAACCGCTACACCATCAGCAGCCAGTCCGACCTGGTCGTGAGGGCCTCCAGCTTCACGAACGCCCAGACCAGGAGCATATCATGGACGTATTCGAGCGATGGACGGGCTACGAGCCTCGTGGTCGTCGATTCGAACTTCTACGGAACCGGGTCCTCCGGGACCGGCATCAGCATCCAAGGCCCATCCGGCAACAGCATCCATAACACCGCCTCCGTCACGGGGTGCTTGTTCTCCAACCTCAACTCCGCCGTATCTGTCGACGGGTTCTACTATGACGGCTCCCTGGACCTCCATGGCAACGTCGGGATGGACTGCTACACGTGCCTCTCGATATCGACGCTGAGCGAAGTGATGAGGATATCTGGGAACCGATGGAACCCCGCACAGACAGGGGCGGGCATACGCATCAACAGCGTCTTCACCTACTCCTCGACCGTGGAGCTCGCCGACGAGCAGATAACAGGCGGTGGCACGGCGGTGGCGGTGGAGGCCTACGGCGATACCGTGGTGATGCGCAGGATGAACATCACCGAGAGCCGGATAGGCCTCTACTCCTACAACGCGCACGTGGACATATACGATTCGACCATCAAGTGCCATGTCTACGACTTCCAGGTCTCGTACAACGGCATCGTCCACATCTACAATTGCGACCACACCCACAAGGGGTACCAGGAGTACTCCTACGATAACTCGATGATAGCCGAGCTCTCGCTCATCAACGTAAGCTCCGTCACGTGGCAGACTGGCCTGTCAATCACGACCGGCACGACGGAGATAACCAACGAGACCGGGTACACGTTCGCCGTCAGGGACAACGAGAACCCGGAGCCCATCGAGGTGCCCACCTGGATGATAAGGTACGAGCGCGAGGTGACCGTCGACATGGTGAGGGGCGCCTACACGGTCCGTGGCGTGAGGTTCATGAGCGGGCCCGTCCCGGTCGCCAGCGTGACCGACATCTCCCTCGTCATCATCGATGACAGGCTCCCGACGGCCGTCGTCTGGAAGCCGAGGCCGGGGGACGTGTTCAAGGCGGACGGTTTCGAGGCGACGGGCCTGTGCGACGACATCGGCGCGGGCGTCTTCAAGCTGGAGGTCAGGTACGCGGAGGGCGCGTGGACGAGGGCCGCTATCGAGACGACGGGTATCTGGTCCGCCATCCTGGGCGGCCTCCTGGACGACGTGGCCGGGATGAGGGTCCGCACCACCGACTACGCTGGCAACGTCAACGACACTGTGGTGGCCAACATCACGGTCGACACGAGGTTCCCCACGATCGAGATGGTCAAGTGCCCACGCATCGTGAACCGGTCCCCGGTGACCATCGTCGCCGTCACCGAGCGCCATGCCCGGGCGTACGTCGACGAGCTCGAGGTGCCGGTGACCGCGAACGGCGCGTTCCAGGTGACCGTGCAGCTCATGGAGGGGGAGAACACCGTGCGCATCCGCGCCGTGGACCCCGTCGGCAACACGGTGACGATGGACGTGACCATCGTCTTGGACTCGAAGGCGCCGACGCTCCACATCGATTCCCCGGCCGACGGGACATGGCTGAGCGCCAGGTCGGTCGCCGTCGTGGGCCTCGTGTCGGAGAGCGTGGAGCTAACGGTTGGCGACGTGGTCCGTCGCGTCGACGCGGGCATGTTCGAGGTCATCGTCCAGCTCGACGATGCCGTCAACCTGCTGGTCATAACCGCGCAGGACGAGGCGGGCAACTACGCCACGGGCTCCCTGGTCGTGCGCGTGGACCGCGACCGCCCGGTCCTCAGCATCTTCCAGCCGACCGATGGCAGCCGCACGCGCGAGGGGCTCGTGACGGTCACCGGTACGGTGCTGGACGATGGACCGGTCACGGTCTCGATGGCGGGGCGGAGCGCGTCCATCGTGAGGTCGGAGTGGTACTGCGAGCTCGCCCTCTCCGAGGGGGAGAACCGGCTGGAGGTGACCGCGGTCGACGCCGCGGGCAACGTGGCCATCGCCTCCGTGCAGGTCGTCCTCGACACGACGCCGCCCAAGGCCACCGTCAGGCTGGTAATCGATGGTACCAAGGTCGACCCGCTCGCGGGCGAGGTGAGGACCCGGTCCAAGGAGGTCGGCGTCGAGGTGTGGCTCGACGAGGAATGCGACGTGGTCTCCAGCCCCGGGGTGCCTTCGGTCCTCGAGGCCGGCACCAGCACATTCACGCTCAACCTCCTGGAGGGGCTCAACGACGTGAGAATCACGCTGACGGACACGACCGGCAACGCCGCAGCGCCCATCGAGTTCCCCATCATGGTCGACTCGCTCGCCCCGGTACTGGAGCTCTCCGACAAGGGCCCCGTGCGCACCCGGCATGCGTCCCTGCTCATCACGGGGACCTCGGAGCCGGGCTGCCGTGTGACGGTCGGGGGCGTCGTGGTCGAGGTGCTGGGCGACGGCAGCTTCTCCGCGCTGGTCCAGCTGGAAGAGGGCAACAACCTCATCGAGCTCGCGGCGGTGGACGCGGCCGGCAACCGCGCCACGCGGTCGCTCCTCGCCGAGATGGAGGTCGTCGAGGTCGAGAAGGGCGCCTGGGACGCGAGGTCCCAGGGCATCGTCGTGGGCCTCGTCATCGGCATAGCCTGCGCGCTCGCCGCCGCCTTGATCGGCATGAGGCGCCGGGGCGGCTCGGAGCCCCAGTCCCAGGGCCGGCCGCTCCCGGCCCATGCGAGGGAGGACCCCGCGGTGGCGATGCCGGACGACGCGCTCAGGACCGAGGGCTCGACGGTGCGGGTCGTGCGTCGCGACAGGTGAGGCGCAGGCGCGCTGGCCCGGGCGGCGGGGGACGGCCTACTGGAGCCCGCGCTCCTGCTTGACCTGCTTGACGACGGTCTCGGCCGTGCCGAAGTCGAACTTCTTCATCTCCGCGAGCCGGCGGACGACCTCGTCGACGATCTCGACGGGCGCGCCCGCCTGGACCGCCATGTTGCGCGCGTGCAGGCGCATGTGGCCCTTCTGGATGCCCTCGGTCGCGAGCGCGCGCAGCGCCGCCGCGTTCTGGGCCAGGCCCACCGCGGCCATGACCTCGCCGAGCTCGTTGGCGCTCTTGATGCCCAGTATCTTGACGTTCGCGCGCGCGGTGGGGTGGACCTTCGTCGCCCCGCCCACGAGGCCCACGGCCATCGGCAGCTCTATTGAGCCGATGAGGTGGCCCTCCTTGGTCTTCTCCCACCTCGTGAGGGGCTTGTAGGAGCCCTCGTTGGTGGCGGCGTAGCTGTGCGCGCCCGCCTCAACCGCGCGGAAGTCGTTGCCGGTGGCGATGACCACGGCCGAGATGCCGTTCATGATGCCCTTGTTGTGCGTCGCGCACCGGTACGGGTCCGCGGCCGCGAAGTGGTAGGCCTTGACCATGCCGTCCACGACCTCGTCCCCTCCCAGCTCGTCCTTGTCGAAGATGGCCCAGGCGCGGGCCAGGCGGTAGGTCGCGAGGTTGGAGATGATGCGCAGGATCACGCGGCCGCCCGATATCTCCTCGAGGTAGGGCGCGACGGCCTCGGCCATGGTGTTCACCGCGTTCGCGCCCATGGCGTCCTTGGTGTCGATGATGAGGTGGGTGATGACCATCGGGCCCGACATGGTCTCGATGACGCGGACGACGACGTCGCGCGCCCCGCCGCCGAACTTGACGAGCACGGGGTCGCACGCGTCCGCGCGCTGCATGATGTCGCTTTTGTGCTGCAGGATGCGCGCGCGCGTGCCGTAGGGGTCCGTGACGCCGGTGAGCTGTATCTGGCCGATCATGACCGAGCCCGAGTGGCTCGTGTGGAAGCCGCCACGGGTGCGGGCGACCTTGGCCAGGTTCGAGGCCGCGGCCACGACGGAGGGCTCCTCGATGGCCATGGGCACGAGGTAGTCCCTGCCGTTCACCTGGAAGTTGGTGGCGATGCCGAGGGGCAGGGGCATGGTGCCCACGACGTTCTCTATCATGCGGTCGACGAGGTCCTTGGGGAGAGCGCCGGTGCTGCCCACCGCGGCGGCCTCCTCGTCCGTGAGGCCCGCGTACTCCTTGACGAGCGCCAGGCGCTCCTCGATGCTGAGCTTGTAGAAGCCTGAGATCTGCGAGGACTTGTCCATGTGTATTCCTTCTAGGATGCTCCAGCGGGCATCCCGGCCTGAGGAGGAAAGGGCCGGCGGTATAAAAAGGCATCGAAGTCGGGGTTCGGCGCGGGCCGAAGCCAGGGGGTCGCCAGGCGTCCGTGATGGACGGACGTGCCCTCCTGCGCGATGGAACGGCGCCCAGGTGATTCCAAGGAAAGCTATTCGTAACAGCCAGTATGATTGAAACATCGTGGTTGACAGTTCGAGGTGGACGGTCGTCCTCGCCTTCCTGGGGCTCCTCCTGGTGTCCATCGGCGCGCGCAGGGCGCTGAGGCGGAGGAATAGGCAGCGGGGCGGGCGCAAGGGCGGGACCTGAGCGGCCCTTCGAGGGGCGACCCCCCATGGACCGCCAGCTCGCGCATCGGTGCTTTAGCGGTCGACCGGTCGGTCTGACACGCAGCCACCCCCACCAGAGCCCGTCCTCAGCTGGGTGGTGCCCTCCGTCCCAACGGTTAAATACGCCCATCTGCGATAGCGCCCACCGCCTCCCGGGGGACAGGAAAAGGTGGCCACCAAGCGGAAGCAGGACGCCTCCCGTTGCATCGTCTGCGGCGGGTGGCTGGGATTCCATCCCCTCCGCACCAAGGAGGGCAACATCTGCGGCAGGGTCGACCAGCAGCACGCGCGCTACCTGGTCAGCCGCAGGATGGACAGGTCCTACCTCCGCATCGCGAAGAGGCGCGAGGCCCGCGTGCTGATGTTCTTCATCCTCATCATCGTCATCATGTGGGCGCTTTGGGTAATCGTCATCTCGGCCAAGGGCGAGCTGCCGTTCATCGTCATCGTGGGCATCGCGAACGTCGTCGGCGGATGGTACCTCTGGATGGAGTGGCGCACCATCACGCTCGCGCGCAGGATGGACCGGGAGATCAAGGACGTGGAGCTCGACAGGTCCCTCGCCACCCTCGCCACGCGCGGTGGCGCCCCCGGGCTCGAGACGATGGACCCGATGGCCGGCCTGGTATCGGAGGAGGTCGAGGGCGAGGCGCTCGAGGGCCTGGCCTACCGGACCGAGATGGCGCCCACGTCGGCGGAGCTCGGGCGCCGGCCGGGCGCGATGGAGGCCGTGACACCTGGCGCGCCGAGGCGCATCAAGGCGCCCGGCGAGTGGGACGAGCTGCCCGTCGAGGGCCCTGTCGGTGCGGCCACGTCCTTCCCGCCGCCCCCGCCCGTGGAGGGCGAGGCCGGATGGGTCCCGCCGCCCCCGCCAGCGCCCCCGCCCTACACGTCCGTGCCCCCACCCCCCATCGCCGCACCACCGAGCATCACGGAGGAGCTGCCCGAGGAGGGCGTGGTGAGGCGCGCCCCGCCCGCCCCTACCAGGGCGGTCCTGCGCCCCTCGCCGCCGGCCACGAGGGCGAGACCGGCCGTGCAGGCCCCGCCACCACCCCCGCCACCGCCACCTCCCCCTCCACCGCCCCCGCCGCCCGTGTACCAACCGCCCGTGGCACCTCCCAGGCCCACATACCAGCCGCCTCCCCCCCCACAACCCGCGGCGCAGCAGCAGGCGTACTACCAGCAGCCAGCGTACCAGCAGCCCCAGCAGGCCTACCAGCAACCCCAGCAGGCCTACCAGCAGCCGCAGCCCCCGCCTGCCCGTCCGCCGCAGCCGGCCTACCAGCCGCCTGCGGCAAGGCCTGCGGCCTACCAGCAACCTGCGTACCAGCAGCCCGCTTACCAGCAGCAACAGCCATCGCAGCAGCGCAGGGGGCAACCTCAGCCACAGGCCGAGGAGCCCGTCGTCGACTGGGAGGAGTACTGAGGGCCCGATGGGCCACCTCTGAGGGGGTGGGTGCGCGACGAGGCTCGACGTTCACATGGTCGAGACGGGACTGGCCCCCACGAGGTCCAAGGCGGTCCACCTCATCAAGACCGGCAACGTGCTCGTCAACGGGCGCGAGGTGAGGAAGCAGTCGCAGGAGGTCGGGGCCGCCGACCGGGTCGAGCTGCGCGCGGGTTTCAGGTACGTGGGCCGCGGCGGCTACAAGCTCGAGGGCTTCGCGGCCGCGACCGGCCTCGAGTGCGCGGGGAGGCGCATGCTCGACGTGGGCTGCTCGACCGGGGGCTTCACCGACTTCTTCCTCCAGCACGGCGCCTCCTCGGTGGTGGCGCTCGACGTGGGCGAGGACGTGCTGGATGCCCGACTGCGCTCCGATCCCCGGGTCGAGTTCATGGGCGGCGTCGACGTCACGGACGCGGCCGCGCTCTCGAGGCGCCTGGGCGGCAGGCGGTTCGACATCGTGTCCGTGGACGTGTCCAACGTCCCGCTCGAGGCCGCCCTGGCGGCGGTCGCGCCCCTCATCGAGCCTGGCTCGGGCGTGGCGGTCGCCCTGTTCAAGCCACCCTACGAGGGAGGGCGCGGCGTCGTGGCCGAGCGGGAGGCGCGCGCGCTCGCGGACGCGTTCGAGGGGAGGGTCGTCGCACGGTTCGAGGTCATCCGCAAGGAGGCGTCAACGCTGCGCGGCGGGGCCAAGGGCCACGGCACCGTCGAGGTGTTCTTCCTGCTGAGGCCCAGGGGATGACAGGGGCGGTGACAGGGGCGGTGACCGGGGCGGTGACAGGGGCGGGGATGCGACGCCGTCCCCCTTCCCAGGCGCATCAGTCTATGACGAGGCGCTTGAAAAGGACCGTCGTGAGCAGGTACAGCGGCACGCACGCGGCGACGAGGGCGAGCATCTCCAACCCGATGCCCCAGCCCCCGTAGACCGTGACCTCGCGCATGGCCGTTATCATCCACGTCACGGGGTTGGCGTTGACCGCGGCCTGGAGGTTGGCCGGTATCTGGCTCACGGCGAAGAACAGGCCCCCGAAGAACGTGAGCGGGAACGTGAGCACGTTGCCCCACGTGCCCAGCTCGTAGCCGCGCTTGAGGTAGGTGCCCATCAGCAGTCCGATGCAGCTGAAGAAGAAGCCGCACACGGCGAAGACGGGCAGCAGCAGCAGCCACGTCCACGAGAGGCTCACCTCGATGAACAGGGCGACAACCAGCAGGCTCACGCCCCCGTTCACCATGGACTTGATGGTGCCGGAGACCAGCTTGGCCAGGCATATCTCGTGGACCGTGACGGGCGTCTGGACGAGCGCCTCGAACGCGTCCGTGTAGGACTTCTCGAACATCATCACGAATCCCGTGTTGAAGAACCCCGTCGAGATGACGGTGAGCATGATGAGGCCGGGCATGATGTAGGTCGCGTAGGCCACGTCTATGCCCGGTATCTGGGCATCGCCGATGCCGACTTGCATGGTCCAGACCATGAACACGGGGAAGAGGACGGCGTTGGCCACCTCTGAGTGGAAGTACTTGAAGAAGACGTACTGCTCCTTCTCGATGATCGTCCAGACGCTCCTGGGGTTCATTCCCGCAGCTCCCTCCCCGTGAGCGAGATGAAGACGTCCTCGAGCGTGGGCTCGTGGAACTCGATGGTGTCGACCGCCCCCGAGTACCTCGTGAGCAGCAGCTCGGCCACCGCTTTTTTGTCGCGCGTGCGCACCGACACGCGGTCGCCCTCCCCATGGGCTTCCAGCGCGAAGGGCCGCGCGCGCACGTCCTCGAGCACCTCGTCGCGCCTGCCGCCGCTGATGCGCGCGACGACGATGGCCTCCCTGCCCAGGCGGGACTTGAGCTCGGCGGCGGTGCCGAGCGCGATGATGCGGCCGTGGTCGATGATGCCCACGCGGTCGCACAGCATGTCGGCCTCGTCCATGTAGTGCGTCGTGAGGACGATGGTGATGCCGCGGCCCCGGAGGGAGCGGATGCGCTCCCACACCATTCGGCGGGACTGCGGGTCGAGGCCCGTGGTGGGCTCGTCGAGGAACAGGACCTCGGGGTCGTGCATCATCGCCATGGCCACCACCAACCGGCGCTTCATCCCCCCCGAGAGGTCGTCCACGTCAGCGTCGCGCTTGCCCACGAGCTCGGTGAACGCGAGGACCTCGTCCACCTTGGGTTTGATGCTCGCGCGCGGCATCTCGTGCAGCTTCGCGTGGTAGACGAGGTTGCGGCGCACGTTGATGTCGCGGTCGAGCACGTTCTTCTGGGGCACGACCCCGATGCGCGACTTGACGGCCTTGGTGTCGGCGACCACGTCCAGGCCGAGGACGGTGGCGGTGCCCTCGGTGGGGAGGGTCAGGCCGCCGAGGATGCGGATGATGGTCGTCTTGCCCGCCCCGTTGGGCCCGAGCAGGCCGAAGATCTCACCCTGCGGTATCTCGAGGTCCATGCGGTCGACCGCGACCACGTCCTCGAACCTCTTCGTGATGCCCTGGAGGCGGATTGCCGTTCCCGATGCCATGCGTGGGGCGGGATGCGGGCGGGGCGGATAAAGGTTATGGAGGGGGGTGGGTCCGGTCATAAGTCGCACGAGTGGGGGGGCGCCCTGCGGCGCAAGGGTAATGTACCCAGCTGGGCATTGGTGAGGAGGATGCGCATTCCCCTGCCCACCAAGGGACGTAGGACGGTCACCGTGGCGGTCGGGGCCATCGTCCTGGCCGCTGCGCTCTGGGCCGGGACAGGCATGCCCGGCCTCGGCCGCGACGTCGAGGAGCTCGACATCTCCGATGTCATGGGCCTCGCGTCCGTCCGCGCGAGCGACCACGACCACGTGCTGGTCGCGGCCGACGCCCCCCTGCTGGCCTCCGTCGCGACCAGCGCCGCGTGCTGGTACGACCGGTCGGGCGGCGGCATGGGCCTGGTCCCGCTGCTGCTCGACGGGGACGCGGACGAGGCGGCGCAGCAGGCGCGGCTCGTGGCCGCCCTCGGCCTGGCAAAGCCGCTGCGCGTCGACGGCCCCAACCACACGCTCACGTCCGTGAGGGTCGCGGTGACCGTGTGGCAGCGCGCCGCGGGCGCGGTGGTGGTGCAGAAGGGCGAGGGCGGCTACAACGCATCCCTCGTGGGCGGCGTCATCGCCTCCTACCTCAACGTCCCTCTCCTGGTCTGGGAGGGCGGGGGGTCGACCAAGGTGGTGGCCGGGTGCCTCGCGGACCTGGGCGCGTCGTACGTGCTGCTCGCGGGCCCGTTCGAGCCCTCATGGAGGGAGCTCGCGAGGGACCTGGGGCTGCCCGTGGTGCGGCTCGACGGCCGCGACCTGCACGCGGCGCAGCTCGCGCTCGCGGCCGACGGGTTCGGGAGGGTCGACTACGGCGTGCTCGCGAACCCCTCTGACGCGACGGGCATCAGCTGCGTCGACGTCCAGGCGGGCGGCGCCGTCGAGTGGGAGGAGCGGGGGAGCTTCGCGGCGGTGTCACGCGTGGGGCACGTCGAGACGCTCTCGTCAAGCGATTCCTCGGCCACGGTGGGCGTGCCCATGGAGCCGGGCATCCAGCGGCTCCAGTTGAGGGCGCGGCTCTCCAACATGGACGACCCCCTCGAGGCCGTCAAGCAGCAGCTGGGCGTCGTGCCCATCCTGTCCCTCTCACTCGAGGACGCCGACGGCGGGTTAGTGGCCTACGGCTCCTCCATCGGCTACCGGGCGGGGGAGGCCGCGCTCGACGTGGTGGCCGTCGACGTGGGCGGCGACCTCAGCCTCCGGGTCTCGGCCTACTACGGCATCAAGGGCCGCACGAACACGGGCACCATGGGCCAGGGCTGGGACGGGGTGGGCTGGTCGCGCGTCTCGGCGGACTGGGAGGTCCGGTTCGAGCGCATCCCCGTGACGACGCCGCTCGTGCCACAGCTGCCCGGTCTCTCGCGCCTCTCCTCCTACCTCGCTGCCGCCCACGGTGGGTTCGTCGTGGCCGACCCGGGGATGTCGTACCTCGACGAGGGGTGGGCGGCGACGACCGGCGCGGGCAAGGCCACGGGGCCGTGGTACGACGAGTCCCTGCACGCGGCCGCCAACGCGCGCGTCGAGCGCAACGTGGGCGCGCTGCGCTCCGCGCTCGGCGCGCTCGACATGGTGCCCGCCTCCGGGGGCGGGACCCTGCTGGACGCCTACCTTGGCGGCCCCGCGTGGCTCGCCATCCTGGGCGACGCCGCGAGCATCCCGCAGTGGTACGAGCCCAAGGAGACTTCGTGGGAGGAGGACGTGCAGTACGGCCTCGGATGGGCGTCGGACGAGCCCTACCGGCTCGACGGCAACCTGTCCATCGGGCGGCCGCTGTCGAGCACCGTCGCGGGCACGTCCACGCTCATCGCGCGCACGCTGTTCTACGAGCCCCTCGCACAGGCGTACGAATCCACGCTCGCCTTCCCGGAGGACAACGACTGGTCCAACAACTACATGCTCCTCTACGGCGAGGGCGGGGGCCAGACCGGCGGCCTGTTCTGGCAGCGCCCGTTCGCGGACGAGCTGCGCGCGGCCGGCTTCGACCCCCACCAGTACGGGGACAACCTCCAGAACGACCGCCAGACGATGCAGGCGCGCGGCGCCTACGAGCGGTCGAACTACATGGAGGTCATGCTCCACGGCAACTGGTACTGGTACTGCCCCGAGATGAACGGCCTGGACGAGTACTCGACGTCCGTCAAGGTCCTGGACGTGCGCGACTGGTCGCTCGGGCCCTCCGTGCTCCTGTCCGCGGCGTGCCTGATGGGCCGCATCGACGGCGTGCCGGCGGACCAGTCCATCGCCCTCGCCTTCATGCACGCGGGCGCGAACGCCTTCGTGGGCGCGACCCGGTCGACCGGGTCCGAATCCGGCACGCGGTGGATGGAGTGGGACCTCATCCACAACGACACGTCCGTGGGCGAGGCGCTGCGCCGGAGCATGGCGGACCACCCCGAGCCCCCGACGGTCTGGGTGCGCATGCTCTTCGCGGACCCCGCCTTCAACCCCTACGAGCCCGGCAACGGCTTTGCGGACCAGGGGCGGCCCGAGCTCCTGCCGTAGCCCCCCCCAGGCGGCCCCCTGGATTGGTGCGCTCGCAAGGCTTAATTAGCCTCGATTGAATGCCCCTGGGCCCGCCCCGGGATGACCCCAAAGGGGCTCCTTCCCAGGGAGGAGGGGACACGATGCCAAACAAGCCCATGAAGAGGATACTGGTGACGGGCGCCGTCGGCCAGATCGGCTCCGAGCTCGTGATGGAGCTGCGCGGGATCTACGGGAACGACAACGTGGTCGGCACCTGGAACAGGACCAAGCCGACGGAGGAGCTCATGAAGAGCGGCCCCATCGAGCAGGTCCGCGTGCAGGACCGGGCCGAGGTCACCAAGGTCGTGGAGAGGTACGGCATCGACACCATCTACAACATGGCGGCCATCCTCTCCGCCGTGGGCGAGCAGAACCCCCAGGCGTGCTGGGACGTCAACATGAACGGATTTATGACCATAATGGAGGTCGCGCGCGAGAAGCAGCTCGCCCGCGTCATCAACCCCAGCTCGATTGCCGCGTTCGGCCCCGAGACGCCGCAGCAGAAGACCCCCAACGACACCATCCTCAAGCCCAAGACGATGTACGGCGTGACCAAGGTCGCGGGCGAGCTCCTGGGCGACTACTACTTCAAGCGATACGGGCTCGACGTGCGCGGCATGCGCCTGCCCGGCATCATCTCCTGGAAGACCCCGCCCGGCGGCGGCACGACAGACTACGCGGTCGCCATCTTCTACGAGGCCGTGCAGAAGGGCAAGTACGAGTGCTTCGTGCGCGAGAACACGGTGCTGCCGATGATGTACATGCCCGACGCGCTCAAGTCCATGGTCGACCTGGCCAACGCGCCCATCGAGAATCTGGTGCACCACAGCGACTTCAACGTCACCGCCATGAGCTTCTCCGCGGGCGAGCTCGCGGCCGCAATCAGGAAGCACGTCCCGGACTTCAAGGTCACCTACAAGCCCGACTTCCATCAGGCCATCGCGGATTCCTGGCCGAAGTCCATCGACGACTCGGTCGCGAGGAAGGAGTGGGGCTGGAAGCCCAGCTACGACCTCGAGGCCATGACGAAGGACATGATCGTCAACCTGCGCAAGAAGTTCGGCAAGTAGACGGCCGAGCGCGGCCAAGGAGGGGGGCGGCCCGCCGGGCCCCCCCGTCCTCCTTTTTCCCCCCTCGCCTCCCCATCCCCGCCCCCTCAGCCCTCGCCAGGCCCGGAGAGGAAGCCATCGACCATGAGCATGAAGAGCTGTCGCCTGTCCTCGAACGGCGAATGTCCAGCGCCCCCGATGACGACGAGCCTGCTCCCGGGGATGAGCGCCGCGCGCTCCCGCGCGCCGTCGACGGGGAAGAACCGGTCGTCGGCGCCCCAGACCACCATGGTGGGCGCCTCGATGGACGCGAGCGTCCCGGGCTCGATGGTCCGCGCGACCCCCATGCCGCCCTGGCGCAGGAAGGCGCGCACCCCCGGCCGGAGCCAGTACCGCGCGCCCTGGACGATGGCCGGGTCGTCCGGGTCCTTGGAGTAGGCGCGACCGAGCAGCCCTCGCACGCGACGCTCCTTGACCCTGCCCGCGGCGACGGCCGCGAGCAGCTCGTCGGCCGCCTCCGCGAAGGCGGGCACGGCGCTCGCGAGGTGCGCGGGGGAGACCGCGACGAGCCTGCGCACGCGCGAGGGCGCGAGGGCCGCGACGTGGAGCGCGATGGAGCCGCCGAGCGAGTGGCCCAGCAGGTCGCACCCCGCGTGGCCCTGCGAGCCGAGGAACGCACCTGCCCAGGCGGCCAGGCCCGCGGGCGAGCAGTCCGCCCCGGGCCCCGGCTCCGACGCGCCCGAGCCCGGCAGGTCGAGCGCGTAGACGCGACGACGGCGAGCGAGCTCGCCCATGTAGGGGCTCCACATGCCCGAATCCGCCTCCGCCCCGTGGAGCAGCACAAGGGGCGTGCCCCCGTCGCCCGCCACGAGCGCGCGGGTGAGCACGCCCGCGGCTTCAACCGTCAGGGTGCGCGCGTCCATCGGTCGCCTACCCCTCGGTCGAGCCCAGGCAGGCCCTGCCTAGAGCGATACGCCGGTGAAGGTCTTTGTCTCGAGGATGCCCGGGACTGTGCGGATGTCGTCCACGATGATCTCCCCGAGGACCTGGAAGTCCTCGGCGCTGACCTTGGCCAGGAGGTCGTACTCGCCGAAGAGGGGGTGGAGCTCGACGATGGCCTTGACCTTGAGGAGCTTCTCGTAGACCTCTCTCTCCTTGCCTGGCGTGGTCCTTATGAGCACGAAGCCGATTGCCATTAACGTGTCCCTCCTCGGTGCGCCCATGAGTAGGCCCTGCCCGTAGATTAACCTTTTGTGGGACATAAGGGGGCGCGCCCTCGCCTGCCGGACGCGGGGGTTCAGAACTTTACCGTCACCAGCGTCTTGGTCGAGACGATCCCCTTGCAGGTGCGGATGATGTCCACGACCACGTCGCCCAGCGCCTGGTAGTCCCGCGCGATGACCTTCGCGACGATGTCGCAGTCGCCGAAGACGTTGTAGACCTCCTCGACGTGGCCTATCTTGCGGATTTGCTCGAATACCTCGCGCTCCATCCTGGGCTTGGTCCTTATGAGCACGAAACCGGTCGCCAACCGGACCCCTCCATCTTGGGACGGTATATCCATGAACGGTCCCGGCATAAGAACCTTGCCATGACGACCAACCCCGCCGCGACCCCCTGCGTGGCGCGGCGAAAGTCTATTTAGGCCAAGGGCCATGCGCGCCCTACCGAGTAGGAGGGTTTTCTAATGGCACCGAAGAGGACCTCTGGGAAGGGCGAGGGCAGGGCGCTGGAGCCCGAGATGGACCCGTTCTGGGCGCAGCTCGCTGAGGCCGAGGAGGGCGAGCGGCTGCCGCTGATCGACATCCAGGACCGCGACGACCACCTGCTCGTCATCGCCGAGCTGCCCGGCATCCCCAAGCAGAACGTGAAGCTCGAGGTCCAGGAGGACCGCGTCGAGATCCGTGGCGAGCACGCGCTCGCGTGCGAGCTGAACGCCGCCGACTACGCGTACCTCTGCAACGAGCGCACGAGCACGAACTTCCACCGCGTCGTGCCGCTCCCCCTGGCCGTCGTGCCCGACAAGGCCAAGGCCAAGATGAGCGAGGGCGTGCTCGAGATACGGCTCCCCAAGAAGAGCCCCAAGGCCGCTGGCAGGTCCGTGCCCGTGAAGATCGAGTAGGCGCTCTCACCGCTTGCCGCGGCGCTTCATCCTTCGCGAAGGAGCCTTGGCCCTGGGCTTCCGCCCCGGCCTCCTGGCCTTCCTCGTCCTGAGGGCTTTCTGGACCTTCCTCCTCGCCTTGGCCTTCGGCCTCGACCTGGCCTTGGGCCTCGCCTTCGCCTTGGGCCTTCGCTTGGGCTTGGGCTTTGGCTTTCCCGTCGGCTTTGCCTTGGGCCCAGGCTTGGGCTTGGGCTTGGGCTTTGCCTTGGGCCCAGGCTTGGGCTTGGGCTTGGGCTTTGCCTTGGGCCCAGGCTTGGGCTTGGGCTTGGGCTTTGCCTTGGGCCCAGGCTTGGGCTTGGGCTTGGGC
>CAYGVT010000104.1:0-8508 GCA_964353355.1 uncultured Thermoplasmata archaeon
CCGAAGCCGACGATGAGGAAGGGCGTCAGGCGCGGGTCCGTGCCGTAGCCGTACACGTAGTAGAGGCCGGCCACGCCCAGCAGGCTCATCGCGACGACTATGAAGCCCGTGACCGCGCCGCCGCGCATGGCTATCTGCAGCGCGCGGTTGGCGTCCTCGCGGGAGGCCTGCGCGACTTTGATGTTGGCGCGCACGGACACGTACATGCCCACGTAGCCCGCGATGCCCGAGCAGACAGCGCCGAACACGAACGCGCCCGCGATCCTTCCGCCGGTGGTGAAGTCGACGGTCACGCCTACGACGGCCAGGATGACGACCGCGAGCACGGCGGTGAGCATGAAGATGGTCGTGTACTGCCGCTTGAGGAAGGCGTCCGCGCCCTCGCGGATGGCGTCGGAGACCTCCTGCATCTTGGCCGAGCCGCCCTTCTGGCGCAACACCCACATCGCCATGACGAACGCGAACAGCACGCCGAGGATGGAGGCGATGGGGACGATGAGGATGAGCCACGACGCCTCTGTCCCCGAGCCCACGAAGACCTCGGCCCTGTCGCCGTCGGTCGTGACGTGCAGCTCGACCGGGCCCACGATGGCGCGGATGAGGAACGGCTCGTCCCTGGGGGTGCTGTGGTTGGGCGTCCACTTGAACTCGACCTTGAGCTCGGAGCCGCTCGCGACCGAGATGTGCTTGGTGGCGTTGAGCTCCACCACGCCACCGGGCGAGGGGTCGCCGATCCACATCGTGAGGTTCTCGCTGAGGTCCGTCATGCCCGTGTTGACGACATTGGCCACGACGATGACCTCGTCGTCGAGGCTGACGGCCCGGACGCGCTGGTCCTCGTTGATGAGGAAGTGCACCTGCACCTCGCCTTGGATGTTCAGGACAGGTGCCGCGCTCGCGACGCCCGCGACCAAAGCCAGCAGAGCGAATGCCAAGACCGCCAGGGACCGTAGGCTCAGGGGCCTGTTGTCCATCTCTCCCACCGGGGGGGCAGAACCCAACGCCGCGATATATTCGTTTCGGTTTCATGGACGCGGCGGTGCACCGGGAGGGTCGCCCCCCGGGATGGGACGCATCCCTGACAGGGACGCCCATCGAGGGTGCCGGCGGTGGGGAGGGATTGCTCACCCGTAGGCAGGGTCGTCGGCGTCCGACGGGTTCACGGGCGGGGCGGGCCCCGTCCTGGCGAGCGGCCGCACGTAGGTCCGGTCCTCGAGGGGCTCGAGCTCGACCAGGCGCTTGCGCACGAGCGACCGCAGCGCGAGCTCGAACGCGCCCGAGCGCATGCCGAGCGAGCCGCGCAGCTCCTCGACCGTGACCGGGTAGCGGCGGCAGGCCTCCTCGAGGATGCGCCTCTCGTCAGACGTCACGCTCACCGTGCCCATGCGCCCGCGCCCCTCCGCCCTCCACGCCCGGCCCGCCGCGCGCCCTCACATGTAGGCCCGCGAGTCGGGGGCGGCCTTCTCCTCCGCCCTCTCCTTGGCCTGGTCCAGGATGTCGATGGCGATGACCATCTGGCCAGGGATGAGCCGGAGGATCCTGCCCACCTTCTTGCGGCCCTTGTCGCGCGAGGTCGAGGGCCCGCCCTCGCCGGGCGCGTCTATCTCCATGCAGATGGCGTCCATGCTGCCGATGGCCGTGTAGCCCTTGAACTCGCCCTCCGTTGTCAGCGGCTCGTCGCGCGTCATCATGGAGATGATGCGGTAGTGCGAGCCCGGCGTGAGCTTTGGCACGTCGGGCCTCTTCGCGTCCTTCCTCTGGTCCATCAGCCGTCCTCCTCGGATTCGTGCTTCCTCTCCTCTACGTCGCTGCCGTCCCTGCCGTCCCTGCCGTCCCTGCCGCCCCTGCCGCCCCTGTCGCCACTGTCGCCACTGTCGCCACTGTCCTGCCCGCCCGCCGCGCCCCCGCCCCTCTCCTCGATGAGGCGCTCGAGGTGCGCGACGGTCTCCCTGTAGGCCGCGAGCGAGGATTTGGCGTGCTCCTCCGTGAAGTTCCACGCCACGGGCAGGTCCCCGTACCGCAGGCGCATGCCCTTGGGGGACCGCGGGGTCCCCCCCACGAGGGTCCGCTCGAGCAGGTCCAGCCCCTCGAGCTTGCGCAGGTGGCGGTAGACCGTGGGCTTGCTCGCGTCCAGCTTGGCCATGAGCTGCTCGACCGTCCACGTCCTGTCGCACCGCTCGATGAGGCACCCCTGGAGCAGCCTCCAGGCCACGCTCTCCTCCACGCCCTCGTCGCCCTCGGGCGCCCTGCCCTCGGAGACGTAGCCGATGGCGAGCATGAGCTCCCTCATCTTCTCCTCTGCCGACGCCCCGGGGTCCGGCCGGCCGCGCTCCCGCAGCACGAGCCTGAACGAGACGTGCGACAGGGAGCGGTCGCGCTCGGCCTCCGCGCCCTCCCCCTTGCCCTCCCTCTCTCGCGCGCGCCTTCGCCCTTCCCACTCCCTCCAGACGACTTCCACGCGCTCGCGCAGGCCCTCGAGCGCGCACTCGGCCCCGAGCTCCGTGAACCTCCACGCGCGCGAGATGCTGCCGAACCGGAGCCCGTACCGCCTGCGGCGGGACTGCCCCGCGCGCGCCCCACCGTCGCCGCCCTCGCCGCCGTCACCGCCGCCACCTCCGTCCCCGCCGTCCCCGTGCGAGAGCAGCTCCAGGTCGCGGAGCTTGTTGAGGTGGCGGTAGATGGTGGGGCGGGAGGCGCCAAGCTCGCGCTCGAGCTCCTCGATGGTGAAGGCGTGGTGGGGTCGCGCCAGCAGGCAGCCCACCATGAGACGGTACGGGGTGGACTCCAGCACCTCGGCGCCTGGCCTCACGGGGTCGGAGCCGCCCAGCCCCTGCACGGCGCTCTGCCGCGGCCGGCCTCGCCTGCGCCGCGCGCCCAGGGGCGGGACCTCGAGCCCCCCGGGCAGGTAGCCGATGTCGCGCAGCAGCGCGGCCGCGACCGCGTCGGGGTCGTGGCTCGCGGTGGGAGGGGTGTGGTTGACGAGCGCTAGCGTGAAGACCGTCGGCTGCATCCCCTGGCGTGGCCCGATGCCGGCCGCTTGGTAGGGATTGCGGGGGCCTTAACCCTTTCCGTGGGCGCCCTTTACGGGGGGGGTCACGCCCTGCCCTCGACGCGGGCGTCGTGGAGCCGCGCGCCGGCGGCCGCGGACGCGCCGCGGCCGAGGACGGACTCCGCGAGCCGCGCGCCCCTGCCCACCGTGCATCCCTCGTCGAGGATGCTGCGCAGCAGGATGGCATCCTCCTCGACCCGCGCGCCCCGCAGCAGCAGGCTGTCCTCGAGGGACGCGCCCCCGGCGACCGTGACGCCCGGGTGGAGGAACGAGCGCACCACGGCCGCGCCCGCGGCCACCCGGGACGATGAGAGCAGCATCGCGGGGCCCTCGATGGACGCGCCCTCCTCGACGATCGCCCCCTCCTCGATGATGACGGGGCCCTTGACCTCGACGCCAGGCAGCTCGGCGCCCGCGCCCTCCCGCTCGACGACCGCCCGGTTGGCTGAGATGAGGTCCGAGGGCCGGCCGATGTCCATCCAGAGGCCGTCCAGGCGGCGGCCGTAGAGGGCGTGGCCGGCCCTCAGGAGCGCGGGGAACAGGTCTCTCGAGAAGTCGAACCTGGTGTCGGGGGGCACGTGCGCGAGCACGTCGGGTTCGAGGACGTAGATGCCCGCGTTGATGAGGTCCGAGAACACCTCGTCCGCGCGCGGCTTCTCCTTGAACCGGACGATGCGGTCGTGGCCGTCGAGGCCCACGATGCCGTACTCCATCGGGGTGGCCGTGGTGGTGAGCGCCATCGTGACCGCGCCGCCGTGCGCGCGGTGGAAATCGACGAGCCCGGCCAGGTCCACGTCCGCGAGCACGTCGCCGCTTATGACCACGAAGGTCGAGCCGAGCTCCCGCTCGTTCTTCTTCACGGCGCCCGCGGTGCCCAAGGGCTCGCGCTCGATGGAGAACGCGACCCGGGCGCCCCCGAGCGAGGACCTGTCGAGGCCCTGGATGACGGCGTCCGGCATGTAGGCCGTGGTGACGATGATGTCGCGGACGCCCGCGCGCACGAGCGAGCCCATCGCGTAGTCGATGCAGGCGCGCCTTCCCACCGGCACCATCGGCTTGGGCATGTGGCGCGTGAGCGGGCGCAGCCGCGTGCCCTCGCCGCCCGCGAGAACCACGGCCTTGACGCCGCGGCCGCCGTCGTCGCCGTCGCCGCCGCCGCCGTCGCCGCCCATCGGGCTCACCGCCTGAGGTTCACGCGGCCCTTCTCCTTGAGGGCCAGGAGGATATCGTCCTCGGCCTGCTTCTGCGCCTCCTCCGAATCGAACCGCTCGCGGACCTGGCGGTTGAGCTCCTCGACCTCGGCGCGCTCCTGCTCCAGCTCCTGGCGGGCCGCGCGCCTGAGCTCCATGACCTTGCCGCGCATCTCGACGCCCTTCTGGTGGTACTTGTCAGCGAGCGCGCGCGCCTCGAGCATCTCCTTGTGCTTCCTGTCGCCCTCTGCGACCAGGTGGTTGATCTGCTCGATGTGCTCGACGACGCGCTTGTGGACCGCCTCGGCCTCGGCGTTGAGCCTCAGCACCTCCTGGTGCTCCTCCTCCGCCCTCTTGAAGGCCTCGTCGATCATGCCCTCGAGCGAGCCGGCCTGGAGCGTGAGGTCCTCCTGCTCGGGCGCGTGGGCCTCGAGCGCCTTGAGCTCCTTGGTCTTCAGGCGTATCTCGTCGAGCAGCTCGCGCTCCTCCACGATGCTGCTCTCCTGCGTCTGGTGGCGCATCTCGAGCTCCCGCACCTCGAGGCGGAGCGTCTCGACCGTGCCAGGCATCTTCCTGTCCACGCGCTTGCTGACGGCGCGCTTGCGCTCGATGAGGGCCTTGGCCTTCGTCTGGAACTCGGTGCGGCGCTCCTTGTGCTTCCTCATCTCGGCGACGAGCGCGTCCCGCTCGACCTTCAGCTTGTTCATCTCCTCGATGCGCTCGCGCTTCTGCTGGTGCACGGTGTCGCGCTCGGAGCGGGCCGCCACGGCGCGGGCGTTCTGCTCGTCGCGCTTGGCGACCGTCTCTTGGTACCGCCTCTCGGCGGAGTCTACCTCCGTCCTCCTGGATTTGGGCCGCATCGGACCGCGCGGGGTAGCGCGTGGGGGCGTAATAACCCTTCCGGGACAGACCGTCCATGGCATGCCCGCGCGCGGGGGCTCAGAGGTGGTACTCGACCTGCACCTGGAACGAGTACTCGACCGTGCGCGGCAGCCCCGCCGTGGTGTACCGGACCTCGACGCTGAAGCTGCCGTCGACCACGATCTGGGCGAGCGGGACGTCGAGCGTCTTCTCCTGGTCGTCCAGCGTGGGGTTCACCAGCTGGGTGGCCGAGTTGGCGATGAGCCGGCCGCTCTTGTCGTAGACGAACATGTCCACGTTGTTCGGGATGAGCTCGGTCTGGGAGTTCCTCGTCTTGAATCGCAGCGTGAGCACGACGCGGTTCGCCTCGCCCTTGACGGCGACGGTGTTGTTGTCGGACATCTGGGTCGCCGAGACGGAGCCCTGGGAGGTCTGGTTGAGGTCGATGAATGCCATGAGCGTGTCCGTGTCGTTCTGGCCGTCCTTGCGCTCGACCACGAGCGTCACCAGGTACACGCCAGGCTCCTCGAAGATGTGGGAGACGTCCTTGCCGTCGGCCTCGTGCACCAGCGTGCCGTTGACGCTGGCGGAATCGAAGTCCCACCAGTACTGGGCGATGGGGCCCGTCGAGCCGGACGCGTTGAAGCCCACTATCTGGCCCGCATCATCGATGACGTCGGGGCCGGCGTCGGCGACGACGGGGTCCTTCTTCCCGTCGCCGTTGCCGTTCCCGTCGCCGCCGTCGCCCCCGCCGCCCCACATGGTGGCCACGGCGAGGCTTATCACGACGACGACCACGACCAGGATGCCGTACAGGACGCGCCTGTCCTTCAGCATCGACTTGTCCAGCTTGAGCCTCATGCGGCCTTGATAGGGCGGGCGACTTTATAAATTATGGTGAGAGGGGTGGCCAAGGACGGCGCCGCCGCGCCGGGCCGGGGGCCGTGCCGGGACGGAATCCTGGCTCGGCGAATATATAGCGGAGGGCGCCTCGCGCGCGGCGCCTTTCCGCCTCCGGGGGATAAAACAAGGCGCCCCTTTCGGGGCAGATGAGAGTGGGCCTGCCACTATATAAGGGATGGCGCCTGATTTTCCGTTGTGAAAAACACCCGTTGACACGGATGGGCCGGACACCGGGGCGGGGGGGGGAAGGCTCGCCTCCCGCGCGGGCCCGGCCTACGCCAGCATGTCGCGGGTGATGACCTCTATACCCGACCTGCGGAAGAGCGCGACCCTGTCCGCCGAGATGGCGACGGGGTCGTACGGTATGACGAGCACGATGCCGGTCTGCGACACGAGGTCCGCGATGCGGCGCAGCACCTTGAGGTAGGAGTCGAACTGGTCCCCCTGGAACGTGATGAGGTACTCGAGCCCGTCCAGCAGGATGATGCCCGGCCCCTTGCCCTGCCGGTCGATGAACGCTTTGATGTTGACCATCAGATACTCGGGCCCGGGCTTGATGTCGGTGTCCTCCTTGCGGTCCTGGGTGAGCCAGAACACCTGGGTGTCGGGGGGCAGGAGGTACCGCTGCTTGAGCTTGCCAGGCTCGGTGCGCGAGATGCACATGCCCCGGTAGCCCTTCTCCACGAACGAGAGGTATATCTCGTAGACCTTGCCGCGCTCCTCGAACGTCTCCTCCACCAGGTACGAGTCGCCCGACCTGAGGAGGAAGTCGTAGCGCGAGATGCCGTAGTTGATGAGGTCCTTGAGGATGGCCGAGAAGACCGGCCGCGGGATGAGGCCGCGTATCTGCTGGACGAACATGCGGATGACGGTCGCGGGCTCTAGGTGGACGATGCCAGCGTATTCGGAGACGGACTCGTCGTAGATCAGGCCGTCCATGCCGTACTTGATGTAGCCGAAGAACGGCTCGATAGTGGACAGCCGCTTGAGGTGC
Source organism: uncultured Thermoplasmata archaeon (assembly GCA_964353355.1). Taxonomy (GTDB): domain Archaea; phylum Thermoplasmatota; class DTKX01; order DTKX01; genus CAYGVT01. Next base: position 6,998 of record CAYGVT010000104.1, read on the forward strand.
GATTCGACCTCGACGCGCGGGAGCCGCGCGCTCGTGACTATCCTGTTGAACTCGTCCAGCACGACCGCCTTCTTGATGAACGGGAAGGCCAGGATGTCGCGCAGGCGCTCGATCTTCTCATCGCGCTTGAGGGACGTCCCGAATATCCAAAGCACGTTCATTATCTGCGCCCGGCGCATGTCCATCGCGAGCTCCACGAACTCGCTCGCCGGTGCCCAGTTCTTCTCGAGCACGAGGTCCATGTTGTCCAAGTAGACGACGCCGCGAGTGGCGGACTCGACGAACGTGAAGATGCTGGACTTGAGCGTCTTGAGCTCGTCCGCGGGGACGTACTTGAGGTTGCCGTACTGCCGCAGGCCCTTGCCCGCCTCGGTGAGGATGACGATGGGCGTGCGCTTGAACCGCGTGATGTCCAAGTCGGGCTTGACGGCGCCCACGTACAGGCCCTCGTATCCCTTCTCGACGAGCTCCGTGAAGGTCGAGATGCCCTTCTGCTTCGACGACATGTAGTAGTCGCCGATGCGCAGCACCGCGTCGGCCTCCCGCTTGTGGGCCGTCTCGGAGATGGGCGAGAACAGGGGGGCCTCGCCGCGCAGGAGGCCGTAGGCGACGATGGCGTTGAGCGCGAGCGCGCCCATGCTGACCAGCTCCGGCGGGAAGAGCGAGAGCACCGGCAGGATGAAGCCCGTGAGGGCGCCGATGATGACGAAGACCGCGAACCCGACCAGGATGAGCTGTATCTGGCTCTTGGCGAACTCCTGGGGGGTCCTGAGGTAGTTCCACAGCAGCACGAGCCCGCCCATGGTCACCAGCGCCATCGTATGCGCGAGGCCGAGGAAGAAGTACCAGTCGCCGATGGGCGAGACGATGTGCCGCAGCGCGAGGAGGAACGGGTAGTAGCCGTAATGGAAGTCGGCGCCCCAACCCTCGGGGACCGCGAAGTCGCCGAAGGCGAGCGTCACCCCGAGCGTGAGCAGCTTCGGGCCGACGATTAGCGCGATGACGAGGTTGCGGTGGCGGGTGAACTGCTCGTTGGGGACGGGGAAGATCAGCGTGAACAGCAGGAATATGGCGGGGAACATGTCGCCGAAGATGATGCAAAGCGACATCCATCCGATGACCTCGGGGTCGTCGCCCAGCCACTTCTGCGCGAACTCGCCCACGTTCCACAGCAGGAAGAACGAGAGCATCGCCAGCCAAACGAGGGCGCTCTGGGCCTTCCTCGCCCTGAAGAACAGGATGTACGTGAGGAACACCGTCGATACCAGTGCTCCCAGTGGCAATATCCAGAGCGCACCCACTTGGACCAGCCCTTTCTGACCCTCTTAGCCTGTGGCTACCCGCGACCTTGAGAGAGTGACCGGACCTATATGTGTCTTTTTATGGTTTTATTATTTCTTGGATTCACGACCCGCTCTGGCGCGATGGAGCCATGCCTCCGTCGGCATGGGGGTGGGTGGGTGATGGGAAGGGGGGATGAGGTGAGATGGGGGTGGGTGGGAGTGGGTGGG
>CAYGVT010000105.1:0-30617 GCA_964353355.1 uncultured Thermoplasmata archaeon
CACCCCCACCTCCTCACCCCCACCTCCTCACCCCCACCTCCTTCCCCCCTTCCACGTGCCTCCCCTCCGCAATCCTTTTCTGGCGGCGCGCCGTTGGATGCAGGAGGGTGACGTGTGCCCGAAGCGGACTTCTCCAGCCAGCGCGCGCACCTCGTCGCTGGCCTGCGCAGGGCGGGCTACATCGAGACGGACGCGGTCGAGCGGGCGATGCTCGCCGTGAGGAGGGAGGAGTTCGTCTCGGGCTGGACCAGGCCGGCGGCCTACGCGGACCACCCCCTGGACATCGGCCATGGCCAGACCATCTCGGCCCCGCACATGGTGGCCATCATGGTCGAGGCGATGAGGCCCGCCGGGGGCCTCAGGGTCCTGGAGGTCGGAGGGGGGTCGGGCTATCACGCGGCCGTCATCGCCGAGGCCATCGGTCCAGGCGGCCACGTCTGGTCGGTGGAGCGCATCGAGCCCCTGGCCGAGGGCGCCCGCCGCAACCTGGCGTCCGCCGGTTACGCCGACCGCGTGACGGTGGTGGTTGGCGACGGCTCGTGCGGCTGGCCGGAGCACGCGCCCTACGACCGCATCTCGGTCGCCTGCGCCGCGCCGAGCGTGCCAGGACCGATGCAGCAGGAGCTGATGGACGGGGGCATGCTCCTGGTCCCGGTCGGGGGGCTCCACGTCCAGACCCTCCTTCGGGTCACCAGGCAAGGCCCGTCTTTCAACGTCGAGGACCTGGGCGGGTGCGTGTTCGTGCCCCTCCGCGGCAAGTGCGGGTTCTAGGAGCGGCGCCCGGCCCCCCGAGGGCGGCCGCGTCACGTGTACGAGGTCCCTACCGGGTCCGGTCCAGAGCCTCGAGGACGTAGATGACCCAGGGCGCGATGCGCGTCTCGCTCACCCACCTGTAGGGCTCGGTCCCCGTCGCCAGTGGGCGGTGGACCGCGACGACCCCGAGCCCCGCGTCACGGTAGACGTCGCGGTACGATCCGTCCGTCCACAGCACGTCGACCGCCGGACGCCTGTCCTCGATGTCCAGTGACACTATCCTCACGAGGTCCCCGGACCTCGCGGAGGCGTTCTCGGGGAAATCCCTCGTCGAGAACGAGGACCACTCGTGCGTGTAGATGTCGGGCGATGAGACCAGGTTGATGACCCTCCCGGACGGGGCCAGCAGGCGGCCCAGCCCTCGGAGGAGCGTCACCTTCCAGGGCTTCGTCGGGATGTTGTCGAAGGTGAAGGCGGACATGACCAGGTCGAGGCCGCCCGCTGGCAGCGAGCTGAAGTCCCCATCCCCGATGACGCGGTACTCCCCGCCGAGGTCGAGCTTCCTGGCCTTCTCGACCATCTCCGCCGAGATGTCGACGCCGATGGCCTCGAGGCCCAGCTCCTTGAGGAACCGCGTCGACCTTCCCGTCCCGCAGCCGAAGTCGAGCGCGCGCCTCCCCTGGACGTGCGTTCGGATGAGCTCCGGTAGGTCCCTGAAGGCCAGGTGGTAGGTGTTGGCGAAGGCGAGCTTGGAGTACGCCTCCGCCAGCCTCGGGTCCTGGTAGACGTTCGTGAAGGGCATGGCCGACCCCCGGTCAGGTCCAGGGCAATGAAGCGCCGGGACATGTAAATATGCTTGCCTCTCTGGCACGTGGTGATGGTCCGTGGCGGCTCTGGCGGGGCACACCTCCAGACCGCGGGCCGCTGCTGGACGGTGGTTTTATAAAAAAGGTTGACGGGCGGGGGGGTGAGCCCCCCGCCCGGCGTTCGGTCAATCGGTCGGTCGGTCGTCGTCGGGCGCTCAGTCGTAGTCGCCGCCGTCGTCGCCGCCCTCGCCGCCCATGCCGGGCTTCGAGTGGCTGGAGCCCTTCGCGGCGATGACGTCGTCGATGCGCAGGATCATCACGGCCGCCTCCGTGGCGGACTGGATGGCCTGTGTGCCCACGCGGAGGGGCTCGATGACGTCCATCTCGACCATGTTCACGACCTTGCCGTCGTAGATGTTGAGGCCAGCGTACTTATGGCCGCTCTTGTGGGCCTTCCTGAGGTCCAGCACGGCGTTGATCGGGTCGAGCCCCGCGTTCTCGGCCAGCGTCTTGGGGACGACCTCGAGCGCGTCGGCGAAGGCATCGATGGCCATCTGCTCGCGGCCGCCCACGGTCGAGGCGAAGTCGCGCAGCCGGAGGGCGAGCTCGATGGCGCTCGCACCGCCGCCAGCGTTCATCTTGCCGTCCTCGATGGCGACCGCCACGACGGACAGGGCGTCATGCAGCGACCGCTCGAGCTCGTCGACGATGTGCTCGGTGCCGCCCCTCAGCATGACGGACACGGCCGTCGCGTTCTTGCAGCCGGTGACGAAGGTCATCTTGTCCTCGCCGATCTGCCGCAGCTCCACGCTGCCGGCAGTGCCCAGCACGTCCTTGTTGAGGTCCTTGAAGCTGGACACGACCTTGCCGCCCGTGGCCTTCGCGAGCTTCTCCATGTCGGACTTCTTCACGCGGCGGACCGCGTAGACGCCCGCCTTGGCCAGGTAGTGCTGCGCGATGTCGTCGATGCCCTTCTGGCACATCACGACGTTCGCGTTGGCGCTCTTCACGGCGTCGACCATGCCCTTCAGGGTGGCCTCCTCCTCGTCCAGGAACGCCTTGAGCTGGTTGGGGTCCCTTATCTGTATCTTCGCCTCGACCTCGGTCTTCTTGATCTCGAGCGCCGCGTCGATGAGCGCGATCCTGGGCTCCTTGACCAGCAGCGGCATGCCCGGGTGCACGGGCTCCTTGTCGAGGATGACGCCCTCGATGAGCTCGGAGTCCTCGAGCGAGCCGCCATGCTTCTTGACGACCTGCACGTTGTCGACGTCGACCACGTAGTGGTCGCCGCGCTTCTCGGCCACGGCCAGTATCGCGCGGACCGCGATGTCGGCCAGGGTCTCGTTCGCCGCGTCCGCGATCTTGGACCGGAGCGCGGTGGTGGCGATCTTGTTGAGCTTATGGACGTCCTTGATGGTGACCTTGAGCGCCAGGTCCGCCAGGATCTCCACGGCCTTGTCGGCGGCGATGCGGTAGCCGCCCGCGATGACCGTCGGATGCACGTTCCCCTCGATGAGCTCCTCGGACTTCTTCAGCAGCTCGCCTGCCAGGATGACCGAGGTCGTCGTGCCGTCGCCGCACTCCTGGTCCTGGGTCTTCGCGACCTCGACCAGCATCTTGGCGGCCGGGTGCTCGACGTCGATCTCCTTGAGGATGGTCACGCCGTCGTTCGTGATGACCACGTCGCCCATCGAGTCGACGAGCATCTTGTCCATTCCACGCGGGCCAAGGGTGCTGCGGACTGCCTCCGCGATGGCCTTGGCGGCCGCGATGTTGTTCGAGTGGGCGCCGCGACCCTTCTCGCGGGTCGTGCCCTCCTTCAGGATTATTATCGGGGTTTGTCCTCCCATCATGTTGTCAACCTCCTTGAGTGTGTCCCTTGCGTCCTCACATCATGCCAGGCATGCCGCCCATGCCACCCATGCCGCCGCCGCCGCCGCCGCCCGCGGCCTGCGCGGCCCGGGCCATGTCCTCCTTGGAGATGCCCTTGGCGGCGATGACGTCGTCGATGCGAAGGATCATGGTCGCTGCGTCGACCGCGGAGTCGATTGCCTGGGTGCCGACGCGCATGGGCTCGATGACCTCGAGCTTCAGCATGTCGGCGATCTTGCCCGACTTCAGGTCGACTCCGGCGTTCCTCTGCTTCCTCGCGTGCGCGGACCTCAGGTCGATGAGGATGTTGATGGGGTCCAGGCCGCCGTTCTCCGCGAGGGCCTTCGGGACGACCTCGACCGCCTTGGCGAAGGCGTCGATGGCCATCTGCTCGCGACCGCCCACGGTGGACGCGTAGTTCCGCAGCGCGAGCGCGATCTCCATCGCGGAGGCGCCGCCGCCCACGACGTAGGTGCCGTCCTCGACCACGTCGGCGACGACGGACAGCGAGTCGTGCAGCGCGCGCTCGGCCTCGGCGATGACGTGCTCGGTCCCGCCGCGGATGAGTATGGACACCGCGCGGGGGTTCTTGCATCCTGTGATGAAGGTGAGCGCGTCCTTGCCGAACTTGCGCTCCTCGAGCGCGCCAGCGGTGCCGAGCTGCTTGCCGGTCAGGTCCTTGAGGCTGTTGACGATCTCGGCGCCCGTGGCCTTCGAGAGCTTCTCCAGGTCGGACTTCTTCACGCGCGCGATGGCGAACATGCCGTTCTTGGCGAGGTAGTGGAACGCCATGTCGTCGATGCCCTTCTGGCAGAGCACCACGTTGGCGCCCGCCTGCTTGAGCGTGTTGACGAAGCCCTTCAGGGTCGCCTCCTCATCGTCGAGGAAGTTGCGGATGCCCATGGGGTCGGTGATCTCGATCTTGGCGTCGACCTCGGTCTTCTTGATCTCGAGGGCCTGGTTGAGAAGCGCTATGCGGGGATGCTCGATGTACTTCGGCATGCCCGCGTTGCCCGCCTCCTTGTCCACGATGATGCCCTTGATGAGCTCGGTGTCGCGGATGGAGCCGCCCTGCTTCTTGACTATCTGGATGTTGTCGATGTCGGCCTGCGTCCTGTCGCCGATCTTCTCGACGATGCTCATCACGGCGTCGACCGCCATGTCGCCCAGGTACTCCATGCTCGAGGCGGTGCCCTTCGACGACATCGACGTCTTGGCGATGCGCCGCAGGACCTTCCTGTCGTCGGTCGCCGTAATGTCGATGGCGTTGCGCTTGAGCACCTTCTTGGCCTCTATGGCCGCCATGCGGTAGCCGTTCGAGATGATCGTGGGGTGGACGTTGGCGTCCAGCAGGTCCTGCGCCTGCCGGAGCAGCTCGCCCGCGAGGACGACGGCGGTCGTTGTGCCGTCGCCGGCCTCGTTGTCCTGCGTCTTGGCGAGCTCGACCATCATCTTCGCGGCCGGGTGCTCGACGTCGACCTCCTTGAGGATGGTGACGCCATCGTTGGTGATGGTCACGTCGCCCATCGAGTCGACCAGCATCTTGTCCATGCCCTTCGGGCCCATCGTGCTGCGGACGGCGTCGGCGACGGCGATGGCCGCCTGGATGTTGTTGTCCCTGGCGGTCCTGCCGGTGTCGCGCTTGGTGCCTTCCTTGAGCACGAGTATCGGTGTCTGTCCTCCCATCATGCAATAACCTCCGGACTGATGTGTCTTAAGGTTGTAGGTTGTGTATGCATGGACTTCTATAAAAGGGTTACGCCCATTCCGACCACAGGCGTTGGGGGCCGGGACGGTGGGAGGGAGGTGTGGGGAGGGAGGCGTGGGTAGGGATGAGTGGGTAGGGATGAGTGGGTAGGGATGAGTGGGTAGGGATGAGTGGGTAGGGATGAGTGGGTAGGGATGAGTGGGTAGGGATGAGTGGGTAGGGATGAGTAGGTAGGGAGGCGTGGGGGGGCGGAGTGGGTGGGGAAGCGTGGAGGGGGTGAGTGGGGAGGGAACAGAGGGGCGGGGGCCGGCCACGGTTCAGGGGCGGGACCGTCCCAGAAGCAGCTGGCTGTCGTCGAAGAGCAGCCGGCTGCGCATGAGCTGGAAGAAGATCTCCTCGACGGTCTTCTCGCGGAGGTTGAACCTCTCAGAGATGCTGGAGATGGACATGGAGCCACGGTCGGTGATGTAGTAGAGCACGCGCCGCTCGTTGTAGCCCAGCGACAGGCCGGCGATGGTGCCCGCGGCGTCGTGCATGAGCGTCTCCTTGGCGCCCACGAGCGCCGCGTGCCTGGCCTCGAGCTCGCCGAGCTCGAGGTTGACCTTCTGGAGGAGGCCCCCGATGGCCTTGAGGCGGTCGCCCTCCCTGGCGATGCCGCCGATGCGGTCGCGCTCCTTGGCGATGTAGCCCAGGTCGTCGGACATGCGCGGCGGCTCGTCCGGGTCGTACATCCTGAGCTGCGCGTTGAACATGTTGGGCGCCATGTCGATGTTGATGCTGAGCTGCCTGGTGGCGGTGTAGCACATGCGCGGCGGGCCGCCTGCGTCCGAGGGCAGCTCCCTGCTCTCGACCAATCCGTGCTTCCTCAGGACGTCCAGGTGCTTCATCACGGCCTGCTGGGATGTGTTGAGCTCGCGCGCGAGCTGCAGCGGGTAGTGGGTCTCCATCACGAGCCGTGACAGTATCTCCCTGCGCATCGGGTTGGCCAGGACCACCAGGGCCGTGTCCAGGTCGAGCTCAACCAATGGCCTCACCTCGGGCCAGCGTCATCGGAAACGCCATTTGTTAACCCTAGGTTGATATGTTCTGGCGGTTAATAAGGATTGCTCCGCCATCGCCAGGGGTGACGAGGGCGCCCTCCAGGCGCGCGCAGACCTCCTGGGCGACCGTGCGCATGTTGACGACGTCCGCCTCGTTGTACCTGAGCAGCAGCTCGAGGGCGCGCGCGTTGCCCCTGCGCTCCCACAGGTGCCAGAGCCTCACGGCATCGTTCCCCGTCATCATCGCGAACTCGCGGTCGCGGATGAGCCCCAGCTCTCGCTCGACCCGCTTGAGGCCCCCCCGCAATCCCACGCGGCGCGCCGCGAACCTGAGGTCCAGGTGCGGGAGGTCCAGCGCGTCCACCGGGTGGTGGAGCCGCAGCATGGGAAGGTCGAAGCCCGCGCCGTTGAAAGTGACCAGCATGCGCGCGCCCTCGAGCGCGCCCTCCAGGGCGCGGCGGTCCAGGTCGCGGAACCGCACGAGGTTCCGGAACCGGCCGCCCAGGAGCACGCCCACGACGGTGATGGCGCTGTGCCGCGAGAGCCCCGTGGTCTCGATGTCGACGAAGGCGGCCTCGTCGATGAAGGACGGGTAGAGGCGCCACATGTGGCGCGCTCCGAGCCTGGAGGCGATATGCCCCGCGTCGCGCTTCGCCAGCGCCTCCTTGGCCAGGCCGAGCTCGTGGTCGGCCTGGGACTTGCGCTCGCGCCTGAACGGGCCGACCGTCGTGCGGTCCAGGAACTCGTCCCAGTGGGAGACCCCCTGCTCCCATATGCGCCGCTCGGTGCGCTCGCCGACCCGGTCGAGGAGCACGAAGCTCCGCTCGAGGACCAGGCGGCCCTCCGCCAAGCCCTGCTCCGCCATCGGGAGCGTGTCAGCCACGGCCCCAGCAGGTGTGGGGGGGCTCAAAAGGGTTGTCCTTGGGGGTGGGTGAATGTGCCAAACGGTCCCCCGCCCGGCCCTGCGGCCCGGGGCCGAGGTGGCCTCTAGCGCCTGTACCAGCCGCACTTGGGGCAGGTCGAGATGCCAGCCAGCATGATCTGGCCGCATCGCTTGCACGAGTTGGGCTCGCGGATGACCTTGGTGCGGTTCGAGACCGCGTAGTGCCGGCTGTTGTTGGTGAACGCGGTGGGGGCGGCGTAGCCCGAGGTGCTGATGAGGCCCACATGGTGCGGGTTGATCCGGTTCGTCACCGAGACCGAGGCCACGATGGACACGAAGAAGGCCGACATGAGCACGATGCAGCTCATCAAGATGTTCTCGACCAGGGGGAATCCTATGTAGCTCAGCACCAGGAAGCTGAGAAGGACGGTTGCGATGAAGACAGAGGCGAAGACCTGCCGCCCGACCGACTTCCTCCTGTGGAACGAGCTTTGGACCGCCATCGAGCCCCACCTTGTTGTGACCATCCTCTAACTCTGTCTCCTTCCATCGGACAGGTCAAGGGTACACCGGCCACGCACTCGACCGCTTTTAAAGGCTCCGACTTTTTTTTCATCTGTAATTCTCACGAGACGCAACTAAGGCCCATACGCACTGCGGGCCGCCCGGGCCCTCCCTGGGGCCCTGGCAGGTCGTCCCTGCGGCCGCTCCGGCGGGACGTCCGATATGGGTCGTTTTATGGGACACCCGCCCGCTAGCGCGGCCCGTCGGGGCGCCTGCGGCCCGCGGCCGCGGTCGCTGCGACTGCCGCCGCGAGCAACCCGATGGCGGCCGAGGCCGCCCCGGCGCCCGGTGCCTTCTCCTCCTCCTCGATGTACACCGTGGTGCGCGCGACGGACGAATCCGACCCGTCGCTCACCGTGAGCGTGACGGTGTAGAGGCCGGTCTTTGAGAAGCGGTGGCTGACGTACAGCCCCTCGGCCGTCTGGCCGTCGCCGAAGTCCCACACGTAGGAGATGGTGTCGTCGTCGCGGTCGCTGGACGCATCGGCCGAGAACTGGACGTCCTTGCCCGCGCGCGACACCTTCGAGTCGCCCCCGTTGGCGATCGGAGGGTTGTTGACGAAGAACCAGTCCTCCTCGCCAGGCACCCAGAACGCTCCCCAGGAGCCGAGCTCGTTCTGCGCCCGGAACATGAACTGGTAGCGGAAGCCGCGGGACGTCTCGAACTGCGTGTCAGTCCGCGCGTTGGAGACGCGCTCCCACTCGGACCAGGTCCACCTGTCGCCGATGCGGGTGGCGAACCTCATCCGCAGATCGCCCAGCGTGATGTTGTAGCCTCGAGGGTCGGTCGAGGTGATGTTGATGCTGACGAACGGGTCCACGACCGTGCCCCTCGGGTAGGCGATCGTCGAGCCGGGGCCCGGGATGGCCACCGTGAACTCCTCCGACCAGGACCAGTCCGTCCATGCGCCCGCGTTGTTCATCGCGCGGACGCCCACCGTGTAGACCTGGGAGTTGGTGAACGCGAGGCCAGGGACCGAGAGCTGGTCGTTGGCTGGGTAGGGGAGCCACGTCGGCGTGAGCAGGTCGAACATCTCCTTGTCCGTGCCGATGCCCACCTCCACGCCCCCCAAGCCGGACTCCGGGTCGGCGTAGCCGATGTCGACCGACAGGCGGTCGAGGTTCGCCCACACCTCATCCTGGAGCGGGACGCGGGGGGGCTTGACCATGATGGGCACGGTCGCGTCGATGCGCACCGCGAACTCCTCGGTCCACGGACCCTGGTTGGACGCGTAGTCGACCGCGCGGGCACGGAAGGCGTAGTACGTGTCGGCGTCGGCCGTGTAGACGGATTGGGTGCTGCGCCACTCGGCCAGCCATCCCGTCCATTCTCCCGTCTCCTTGCGCACCTGGACCTCGTACTCCTTGATGCCGGTGCCCGGCGAGTAGTCGGACCCGATCCAGCGCAGGACGAACGACCTGCTGGTCTGGAAGTTTGACAGGTCGGCCCAGCTCACGGTCGGGACCTGGGTGTCGACGAAGGTCTGCGTGTCGCCCTTGCCGCCGATGTACAGCTGCTCGTTCCACACGCCGTCGCGGGCGCGCATCCGGAAGTAGTAGAGCGCCCCCTCCTCGCCGGTGAAGTTGGCCGCCACCAGCGTCGTGCCCCTGTGCCAATCGGTCCATCCGATCCCGGTCGATTCGCGGTACTGCACGTCGTACGTGCCGGCGGGCGCGAGGCCCGAGCCGGGGATCTGGTCCGCGGCCGACCAGGTGACGGTGAACTCGAGGCTGGTCGAGTACTTGGGCGAGACCGCGTGGCCGATGGGCGAGATGGTGTCGACCGTTATGGTGTTCACCCTGGAGGACCGGCTCCATAGGTAGAGGTCGTTCGAGTGGACGCGCCACCTGTAGACCATGTTGTCCTCCAGCTTGTAGCCCTCGGGCAGCCTGAAGCTCGCGACGGTGCCCTGGCGGAAGGTCGCGCACGCGAAGCCCTCGCCCTCCTTCTCGTCGTAGAGCCCCTTGCTCATGTCGAACGTCATGGTGTTGAACAGGTCCGTGAAGTCCGTCTTGGTGATCTGCAGCTTGTAGAGCAGCAGGTCGTCGTCCGAGTCGTTGGAGGAGAACTTGAAAGTCGGCGTGGCGTTGGCGAACCCGTTGTCCGAGGGCTGGATGATGATGGCCGGACGGGACGCGTTGTTGTACAGGATGTCCAGCCCGTACATGTCCAGGCGCCCCGGGGTGGCCGAGAAGATGGACAGCGGGATGGTCACGAAGCCGTCGGCGTCCGCGTAGTGGGTATCGTTTCTGACGTAGTCGGTGAGCGGCTTCGTCAGGTTGGTGGCCCCCAGCTCGGCGCGGCCGATGAGCTCCCCGGTGTGCGTCCACTCGTACCGCTTGTCGTCGCCGAAGTCGACGATGAGGTCCGCGGGATAGGTCTGGTAGGTCATGTTCAGGTTGATGGCCCTCACGCTGTCGTACCTGGCAGCGCTCGTGCTGTAGGAGGTTATCTTGACCGCGAAGTTCGTCGTGCGGTTGACGAGGTCGTACGTCGTGCCGTTCGTGATCTGGGTCCAGTTCAACCCGGCGTTGGTGGAGAAGTAGATGCGCGTGTCGCCGCCGTTGCGGGCGATGTTGAGCGTGAAGTTGATGAACCTGATGAGCAGGGGCTGCGTGATGGGCGGGCTCGACACCCACGAGCCCGAGTACTCGCGCCGCTGCAGCCAGATGCCGATGCGCTTGGCGTCCTTGTTGGCGGTGATGGCGTCCATGGCGCCATCGCCGTTCACGTCGGCCGCGGCCGTGGCCTGTATCATGTCGGTCGTGTCCCAGACCTTGGCCGTGGTCATGAGCTCGTTCTCCTCCTGCTTGATGAAGCCGAACTTCTTGCCGACGCCGCCCACGATCACGTCCTTCGCGCCGTCGCCATCGAAGTCGGCGATGCGCGGCCAGGTCGGGTTGGTGATGCCCGAGATGGAGTAGGGGCCGTTGAAGCCGCCAGTGGAGACCTGGTAGTAGGCGCGCACCTTCCCGCTGTAGTAGTTCGAGAAGACGATGTCGTCGCGGCTGTCGCCCGTCACGTCGCCCGCGTCGATGCCCTGGCAGTAGGTGTAGGCCCAGTACCTCCACGTGTAGCTGGTCGAGATGGAGCCGGAGTCGTCCTGCAGGTGGATGCGGATGAACCCGTAGCCCTGGTAGTCGTAGGTGTACTGGGTCGAGAGCGTCCACACGACGTCGTTCCGGCCGTCGCGGTCGAAGTCGCCGATGGCGACGCCGCGCACGTAGTAGGTGTAGTAGTAGTAGCCACCGCTGTTGACGGCGGCGTCGAAGGACTTGGTGAAGTTGCCGTCCGTCCCCTGGGTCCACATCATGCCCTGCTGCTCGGCGCCGGCGATGACCAGGTCCTCGCGCGCGTCGCCGTTGATGTCGCCCACGTCCAGGTCTCGGACGTTGCGGCCGGTGTTGATGGTCTTCTTGGTGTTGAAGCCGCCGGTGGACTTGGACGTGAAGATGTCGATGTAGCCGCCCGTGCAGCCCACGGCGAAGTCGGCCCTGCCGTCGGCGTCGAGGTCGCCCGTCTCGACGATCATGGGGCCCGTCGATGTCGCGAGGTCGGTGCCCTTCACCAGGTCGCCCGCCGCGCTCTGGGTGAAGACAGACACGGAGTTGGAGTCGGTGTTGGCGCACACGACGTCCGTCCTGCCGTCTTTGTTGAAGTCGGCCGTGGCCACCCCGTTCACGTTGTTGCCAGCGGTCTTGGTCTTCTCCGGCATGAAGGGCGCGAGGGTGTCCATGTCGAGGTGCAGCCCCTGCGTGTCGTATACCATCGCGGGGCTATCGCCCTCCTTCGAGAACACACCGGCGCGCCAGTCACTGGAGCTGCTGAGCGACCTGTTGTTGTTGGTCTTGAGGAAGGCGCTGCCCTCCAGCGTGAGGCTCGCGTCGAGGACGTTGGATTCCTTGGGGAGCCTGATGCTGTAGTCGGTCCTCTCTGAGTCCCTTGTGAAGTTGATGCTGACGCTGCCCTCTCCGATCGAGAACGTCCTCAGGATGCCGGACGCGGCCGCGACATCCTCGGTGACGGTCGAGCCGCTGATGAGCATGCCCAGGACCAGGACAGCGACCGCCGGAACGAGCGCTCCCCTGGTCATCATGCGAGAACCAACCACTATGGTCCCTCCTCGTGGTGCCGTCGTACGGCCATCCTTGCGTCATCCCCTGTGTCGTTGGTGAGCGTGGGCTGGGAAGCCAGGGGTCGCGACCGCGGCGCGCCGCCGCGTTCACTCCCTCCGGCGGCGGCCAGTGGCCGCCACTGCGATGGCGAATGCGGCGAGCAGGCCGAGCGCGGCGGCTGCGGAGCCGAACCCGGGCGCCTTCTCCGCGGATTCGATGTAGACCGTCGTGCGGGCGACCGAGGCCTCGTTGCCATCGCTCACCGTGAGCGTCACGGTGTACAGGCCGCTCTTGGAGAAGCGGTGGCTGACGTAGAGCCCCTCGGCCGTCTCGCCGTCGCCGAAGTCCCACTTGTACGTGAGCGTGTCGTCGTCGCGGTCGTTGGACTCGTCGGCCGAGAACTGCACGTCCTTGCCGGCCTTGGAGACCTTCGCGGGCCCGCCGTTCGCGACGGGCGGGTTGTTGACGAAGAACCACTGCCCCTCGGACGGCGTCCAGAACGGCCCCCAGGAGCCGAGCTCGTTCTGCGCGCGGAACATGAACTGGTAGCGGAAGCCGCGCTTGCCCTCGAACACCATGTCGGTCTTCGCGTTCGAGACGCGCTCCCACTCGGTCCATGTCCACACCTCCCCGGCGCGGGTGGCGTACCTCATCCGCAGATCGCCCAGCGTGATGTTGTAGTCGCGCGGGTCGGTCGAGCTGATGTTGATGGACACGCGCGGGTCCACGACGGTGCCCGTCGGGTAGCTGATGAGGGACTCGGGGCCAGGGATGGCCACCATGAACTCGTCCGACCAGACCCACTCGGACCATGCGCCGGCGAAGTTCTCGGCGTGCACGCCGATGTAGTAGACCTGGGAGTTCGTGAGCTCGAGGGTCGTGATGACGAGCGAGCCGGTCGGCGGGTACGGGAACAGGGTCGGCGTGAGCACGTCGAACATCCCCTTGTCCGAGCCGATGCCCGCCTCGACGGACCTGACGCCGGATTCGGGGTCCGCGTAGCTGAAGTTGACGATGAGCCGGTTGAGCTGCTCCCACACGCCCTCCCTGAGCGGGACCTTGGGGCCCATGGCCATGATGGGCGGCGTCGCGTCGATCCTGACGGTGAAGTCCTCGCTCCACGGGCCCCGGTTGTTGGCGTTGTCCGTCGCCATCACGCGGAAGGTGTAAGTCGTGTCCGCGTCGGCCTGGAACACCGCCTGGGTGCTCCTGAACTCGGACAGCCACGTGCTCCAGTCCGCGGTCTCCTTGTGGAGCTGCACCTCGTAGTACTTGATGCCCGAGCCGGGCACGTAGTCGGAGGCGCTCCACCGGACCAGGAACGAGCGGGCGTCCTGGAAGTTGGGCATCAGCGCCCAGTTGATCGTCGGGGCGATGGTGTCGATGGTGGTCTGGGTGTCGCCCTTGCCACCGATGTAGAGCTGCTCGTTCCACACGCCGTCGCGGGCGCGCATGCGGAAGTAGTAGGTCATCCCCTCCTCGCCGGTGAAGTTGGCGGTGGTCAGGTTCGTGCGGGTCAGCCAGTCGGTCCACATGGTGTCGGACGACTTGCGGTACTGCACGTCGTACGTGCCGGCGGGCGCGAGGCCCGAGCCGGGCATCTGGTCCGCGGCCGACCAGGTGATGGCGAACTCGAGGGTGGTCGCGTACTTGGGGGAGTTCGCGTGGCCGATGGGGAAGATGCTGTCGACCTTGATGGTGTAGACCGAGGACGACTTGCTCCACAGGTAGCCGTCGAAGGCGTACGCGCGCCACTTGTAGACAGTGTTGTCCTCGAGCTTGTTGAAGTCGGGGAGCCTGAAGGACCCGCCCGTCCCCTGCCTGAAGGTGGAGGCCGCGAAGCCCTCGCCCTCCTTGTCGTCGAATAGGTCCTTGGTCATGTCGAACGTCATGGTGTTGAAGGCGTCCATGAAGTCCGTCTTTGTTATCTGCAGCCGGAAGAACAGGAGGTCGTCGTCGGTGTCGTTGGCGTAGAACCTGAAAGTCGGCGTCGCGTTGACGAACGCGTTCTCGGTCGGGGCCTCCAGGACCGGGGGCCGGGACGCGTTGTTGAACAGGATGTGCAGATCGGTGATGCGGAGCGTGCCCGGGGTGCCGGAGTAGAACATGAGCGGGACCGTGACGTAGCCGGAGCCGTCGGGGAAGTGGGTCCCGTTCTGCACGTAGGCCGTCAGTGGGGCGGCCAGGTTGAGGAGGGATGTGGTCCCGATCAGCTCGCCCGAGGCGTTCCACTCGATCTTGTTGTCGTCGCCGAGGTCGAGCACGAGGTCCGCGGGGTAGCTCTGGTAGGTCATGTTCATGCGGAACTCGCGCAGCGTGTCGTACCTCGAGGCGGACGTGGCGTGGAAGGTCACCTTGAACCAGAGCCTGTCCGTCCGGTTGACGAGGTCGTAGACCGTCGCGTTGACTACCTCGGTCCAGTTGAGCCCGGCGTCCACGGAGAAGTAGAACTTGGTCTCGCCTCCGCCGGGCCGGATGTAGGATGTGAAGTTGACGTACCTGATTGGGAGGGGCTTGATGATGGGGCTGGACACGTACGCCCCGTCGTAGGTCAGCCGCTGCTTGAAGATGTGGGCGGAGTTGCCCTCGCCGTCGGCCGTGACGGCGTCGACGTAGCCGTCGGACTGGTCGAGGCGGCCCGCCGCGACCGCGCGCCCGTTGGCGCCCGAGGGCAGGTCGAACTTCTTCGCCATCGAGAAGAGCGCGCCTTCGGACTGCTTGTAGAACAGCAGGCTCGGGGCGGCGGTGGCCACGGCCAGGTCGTTCTTGCCGTCGCCGTCGAAGTCGGCGATGGAGGCCCTGTGGACCTCGGAGCCACCGCCCAGGCCGGTGGGGGAGCCCCAGCCGCCCGTCGAGGCCTGGTATATCACGTTGACCTTGTTGACCCAGATCTTGCTCACGACGACGTCGGCGCGGCCGTCGCCGCTCACATCGCCGGCCTCCACGTTCCAGGTGCCGGTGCCGGTGTACACCGACGTGTAGGAGGAGAACGAGCCGCTCGAGCCCTGGGTGTAGATCTTGGTGATGCCATAGTACATGTAGTCGTAGTTCCAGCCGTACCAGTAGCAGATGGTGAACACCAAGTCGGTCTTGCCGTCCTTGTTGAAGTCGGCGGACGCGACGTCGCGGATGTTCATCGGGTAGTAGCCCCACAGGCTCTCGCCCGCCGTGATGGTCGTGGTGGTCTCATAGCCGCCGGTCGACTTCTGGGTGACGGTGTAGGCGTAGTAGCTGTCGGTGCCGGCGCAAACGTCGTCCAGGCCATCGGCATTGAAGTCGCCGCTCGCGATGCCGACGACGTTCTTCCCGACGGAGTAGGCGGTGCGGTCGAAGCCGCTCGTGGACTTCTGGGTGAGGAAGTCGACGCAGGCGCCGGCCTCGCAGCCCACCGCGATGTCGAGGAGGTCGTCGTCGTTGAAGTCGCCGGTCGCCAGGCTCTTCGGGGAGTCCGAGGTGGTCACGGTGGTCTTGCTCGTGAACTTGCCCTGGGCGTCCTGGTAGTACACGGTGACGGAGTCGGAGTCGTAGTTCGCGGTCGCGAAGTCGTCCCTGCGGTCGCCGTTGAAGTCGCCGGTGACGACGTCATAGGCGTTGTTGCCCACTGCCTTCTTCTCGCCGGGCCAGAACGGGGCCATGACGTCCATGTCGAGGTGGAGGCCGTCGGTGTCGTAGACGAGCGTGGCGACGTCCCCGTCCTTGGAGATGGCGCCGTTCCTCCAGTCCTGCGAGGACTTGTAGCTGGTGACCTGGTTCTTGATGAAGATGTAGTCGCCGGTGAGGTTCACGCTCGCCGAGAGCACGTTCGATTCCTTGGGCAGGCGGAGCGTGTAGTCGGTGTTCTCCTGGCCGTCGATCCTCGTGTAGTTGATCTGGACCGTCGGAGGCTGGTTGTGCAGCTCCGTGATGAGGCCTGACGCGGCCTCGACACCCTCGCTGCCTATGCCAGACGTGAGGAGGATCGAGACGACCGCGAGGGCGAGGAGCGTTCCGGGCACTGCTCGTAGATGGAGGTCTCTTTCGACACCCATGCTAATCCACCATCCTGGTGCTAGGAGCCTTGAGTATTTAAAAATATTTATACCGTCTTAGACCGTGCCGGGCACCTCGCCAGGAGCGTCGAGGGACCCCGTCGCTCGCGCTCCGCTACTTATTAGCAGTCCGACCGCGATGACGAGGGCGACCTGGGCACGGCCTAGAGGGACGAGGGTGGCGGGGGATCGGTGACGACGGCGATGGCGACGGCGACGGCGGCGACGGCGGTGACGACGACGACGGCGGCGACGACGACGACGGCGGCGACGACGACGACGGCGACGACGACGGCAGCGGCAACTGTCAATGCCACGGGCGCACCCAGGGGAGCCCCCGGCATGCGGGGCTACACCATCGTCTGGTCGGGCCAGCTCGTCTCGCTCCTGGGCACGGGCATGAAGGACTTCGCCCTGGTCATCTGGGCATGGCAGCTCACGGGACAGGCGACCGCGCTCGCCCTCGTGGCCTTCTTCGCCTTCGCGCCGACGGTCGCCCTCATGCCCTTCGCGGGCGTGATGGTCGACAAGTACGACCGCAAGTGGATCATGGCGCTCACCGACGCCACCGCGGGCATGGCGTCGCTCTTCATCCTCATCCTCTACCTCATGCACAGCCTCGAGCTGTGGCACGTCTACGGGCTCGTCCTGTTCGCGGGCGCGTTCCAGGCCTTCCAGTGGCCCGCCTTCTCGGCCGCGACCACGATGCTGGTGCCGAAGAGGCACTACGGCAGGGCCAACGCCATGCTCACCACGGCGCAGGCCGCCTCCATGGTCTTCTCGCCCATCATGGCCGCGGTCCTGCTCGGCATCATCGACATCTCCGGCATCCTCGCTATCGACGTCATCACGTTCCTCATCGCGCTTGGGTGCCTCTACGCGGTCCCCATACCCAAGCCCCCTGTGTCGGAGGGGGGGAGCGAGGCCGGGAAGTCCATCTGGGGCAAGATGGCCTTCGGCTTCTCCTACATCTGGGAGCGCCGCCCGCTGCTCGGGCTCCAGCTCCTCCTCTTCTTCACCAACCTCGTCGGGACCATAGGGTTGACGGTCCTCAGCCCGATGATCCTCGCAAAGACCAGCGACAACGCGACGATGCTCGGTACCGTCATGACCTTGGCGGGGATCGGCGGGGTGGTGGGGGGGGTCGCGACCGCGGTGTGGGGGGTGCCGCACCGGAAGGTGAGGGGCCTGCTCGCAGGCCTAGTGGTGTCGGGGATTGGGGGCGTCATCCTGGGCATGGGCAGGTCGCTCCCGCTCTGGGCCATCGGGGGCTTCCTGTGCACCGTCACCTGGCCGCTCACGAACGCCTGCAACCAGGCCATATGGCAGTCCAAGGTCCCCCCCGACCTCCAGGGGCGCGTGTTCGCGACGAGGGGGCTCATCGCAATGATCGGGGGCCCCATCTCCCAGGTCATCGCGGGCCCGATGGCCGACCTCGTGCTCGAGCCCGCGTTCATGGACGCCACCGGCATCCCGGCCGCCCTGGTCGGGTCGGGGCCCGGCGCGGGCATGGCCATGATGGTGCTCCTCTCCGGCGTCCTGGCCACCCTCGTCGGGGTCGTGGGCTACTCCTTCAGGTCTGTGAGGGAGGTCGAGACTCTCCTGCCCGACCATGTGCTCGCCAAGGAGGACGAGGAGGGGAAGGAGGGGGCGGAGGGGAAGGACGGCGTCACCAGCGACCCTGCCACCGACGGGAGGTATGGCGGGGGCTAGGTATGCGGGGGATGCGAGAGGGAGGGCGCCCCGGGGCGCATGCGAGTCCGTCGCGCCTCATATCTCGACTTTGATGTTGAGCTTCTCGGTGAGCTCCTTGTACCGGTTCCTGATGGTGACCTCGGTCACGCCCGCGACGTCGGCGACCTCGCGCTGCGTCCTGCGCTGGTTGCACAGGATGGACGCGATGTAGATGGCCGCCGCGGCCACGCCCGTCGGGCCGCGGCCCGACGTGAGCTCGTTGTCGGCGGCCTCGGACAGTATCTCCGCTGCCTTGGCCTGCACGGTGCCGTCGAGCTTGAGCTCGCTGCAGAACCTCGAGATGTAGTCCTCGGGCGAGGTGGGCATGAGCTTGAGCTTGAGCTCGCGTATCATGAACCGGTAGGTGCGGCCGATCTCCTTGCGGCCCACGCGGGAGACGGTCGCTATCTCGTCGAGCGTGCGCGGGACGGAGCACTGCCTGCACGCGGCGTACAGCGAGGCGGCCACGACGCCGTCGATGCTGCGGCCGCGGATGAGGTTGTTGTGAACGGCCTTGCGGTAGATCATGGCGGCGGTCTCGCGGATGTTGCGGGGCAGCCCCATGTTGGAGGCCATGCGGTCCAGCTGGGTGAGCGCGAAGGCCAGGTTGCGCTCGGTGGCGTTCGACACGCGGATGCGGCGCTGCCACTTGCGGAGCCTGTAAAGCTGCGCGCGGTTGCGCGTCGGGATGGACTTGCCGTAGGAGTCCTTGTTCTTCCATCCAATCGTGGTCGACAGGCCCTTGTCGTGGATGGTGTAGGTCATCGGCGCGCCGGTCCTAGCGCGCTTCTGCCCCTGCTCGGCATCGAAGGCGCGCCACTCGGGCCCCTGGTCGATGTACTCCTCGTCGATGACCAGGCCGCAGTCCTCGCACACAAGCTCGCCCCTCTGGTAGTCACGGACGAGGTGCGTGCTGTCGCACTCAGGGCAGCGATCGACTCCAAGGTCCTCCTGTGGCATGTTACATCCCTCACACGTGGATGCGCGGGCCAGTCCTACGACTGGCAGGTCGACCGGCAACCACAAAGTATATTATGCTTCCGGGATAAACAGTCAACTATATAAACATTACGCAAAACTAATGGCCTCTCCGGGCAGGCGCTCCAGGGCGATGCCAAGGGCCCCGCGGGGGCCCCTGGCCGCGCGTGCGGCGCGCGCGGGCCGTCCAATCTGAGTCGCCAAGCTATAAATAAAGACCACGCCCCTCACTCGGGCGGAGAGGAGGTGTGGAAGCGCCCCGGTGGACCACCGTCGCCCTCGCGGCCCTGCTGTTCGGGGCGATGGCCATGAGGCTGCTGCCGCTCGCCTCGTTCGCGGTCTGGGGCTCCGACTGGGGCGAGTACCACGCCATCACGGACGCGCTCGTGCGCGACGGCGCGGTGCCGGAGGGCTACCTCGGCTGGGGCGAGGCGTACCCGGACTTCCCCGGGATGTTCGCCCTCGCCGGCTCGGGCGCGCTGGTCATGGGCGTCGGCACGGCCGAGGCGGTCGCGGTGCTCGTCCCGTGCGCGACCGCCATCTCGGTGCTCGTCGTGGCGTGCATCGTGCTGCGGCTGCGCAGGTCGGCCGCGGCCGCGGTGCTCGCGGCCGCCTTCCTGGCGGTGTGCTTCCCCGAGGTCTTCACGAACTCGCACGCGGTGCCCGGCGCCCTGGGCTCGACGCTCACGATGGCCGTCGTTCTCGCGTTCATCATGGGCGACGCGTGGCGCCGCGACGCGGACGTGGACGCCCCGCGGCCGTGGTCGATGTACCTGCTCCTGCTCGTGCTCGTCGCGGGCCTCGGTCCCCTTCACCACATGTCCCACTACTTCGCGATAATAGCGGTGGGCATGGCGCACCTGCTGCGCGCGTCGCTCGCCAGCGGTGCCGAGCCCCACAGGGGGGCATGGGGCGAGTACTCGTTCCTGCTGCTCCTGGTCACGGCCTCGGTCTACTGGCTGGGATTGGCGCCCACCTTCAGGGAGCAGGTGATGGTCGACCTCCTCGGGGTCCCCGGCATCGTTGTCATGATGGGGGTGTGGGCGGGCGCGGCCGTGTTCCTGCTCCTCGCGAGATGGCTCGGGCGCCGCGACCGCGGCGTGGTGCCGGTCCACCTCTCGGGGGGCGCGGAGCTGCGCGCCTACGTGCTCACCTTCCTCGTCGTCGCCGCCGCGGTCATGGCCGCGGTGAGCGTGTGGGGCGTGCCCGGCACGTCCATCACGCCGGACATGTCCCTGCTGGTGTACTTCCTGCCCATCGTGGCCCTGCTCACGCTCACCGTGGGGGCGTCCGAGGTGCTGCTGCGGCGCCACGGCGGCCACATCGTCGTCGCATGGCTCGTCGCGGTCGTGGCGAGCTTCCTCGTCGCGTCCGCGATGCGCAGCGAGGTCCTCGTGAGCTACAGGCACGTCCCCTACGCCATCGAGGCGGCCGCGGTGCTCCTCGGAATCGGCGCCGTCCAGTTCCGCAAGATGGCGATCGGCCCCGGTAGATGGCGCTCGGTCGCCATGGGCGCGGTCGTGGCCGCGCTGCTGCTCGCATTGGTCCCGACGGCCTTCCCGCCCAAGGAGGTCATGGGCGGGTTCCAGGAGGGCACGGACGATGCGGAGCTCTCGGCCGTCCTGTGGCTGAGGGGGGGATTGCCCCGGCCCGGCGCCGTGCCCGCCGACACGGGCGCGGGGGCCGTGCTCTCGGACCATCGGCTCTCGTCGCTGGCCTTCGGCGTGGGGGGGCAGATGGCGACGTGGGACTTCGAGCTGCGGGCGCTGCGCTCGCCGCTCGACGGCGCCACCATCGCGACGCTCTCGCACGTGGCGACGCCGAACGAGAACCGCGTCGTCGCCGCCGCGCTCGTCTCGGACGACCTTCGCACCGGCGCGGCGGGCTCGCAGTGGGACAACGCGGAGCCGATCGCGGGCGAGGGGTGGGACAAGTACTGGCAGGACCCCTTCGTGCGCCTCTATGACGGCGGGACCGCATGGGTGATGGGCGTCGACCGCGCGCTGCTCCCAGTCCCCTGAGGGAGGGGCGCCCTCGGGGGCGCGTGCGGGAACAGGGGCATCGTCCCAAGGCGTCCGGTCCCCCCTTTGCCAACCTTGAAATACGGCGATGCGGTTGCCAGCCGACGGGAGCGGCGTTGTCACAGGTGCTCAGCCAGGGGGTCTACGAGACCGTGCTGGCCCGCCTCCACAGGTACGCCGACATCCGGCCCCTCGCGGAGGAGCTCAGGCTCGACGAGGAGATGCTCCTTGTCATCTACACGCAGAAGGTCACCCGTGACGCGACGCGCCGGTACTACCTGCTGAAGGGGCGGTCGCGGAAGCTCTTCCAGCAATGGAGGAGCGGCAAGCCCCTCATGCGCATCTCCGTCGAGAACCGCTATCCCCCAGTGCTCACCGCGTTCATCGTGCTGCTCGAGGGAGAGCTCTCCCGCAAGGAGTTCTGGCGCGTCGTCGCGAACCCCGACAGGATACCGGACGCGCGGTTGCGGCGCGAGATAAAGGAGATAGTCCGCGCGGACCCCATCTACTCCACCGAGGGCAACGAGGTGCAGGTGCAGCGCGGCCGCACGGGCGAGCGCCGGCTGCAGGAGTGGCTCGACCGCCAAGGCGTGCGCTACTTGACCGAGGAGGAGCTCAGGGGCCGCTACCCCAAGACCCCGGACGCGCTGCTGGACTCGCCACTCGAGCTCGACGGCTCGCGCATCTTCTGGATAGAGTCCAAGGGCAACTTCGGCGACCGCATCGAGGTCAACAGGAACATCAAGCGGCAGCTGCGGTCGTACACGGAGCTCTTCGGCCCGGGCCTGGTCATCTACTGGTTCGGCGTGCTCGACGGGCTGCAGGGCCGCACCGAGGACATCTTCGTGGGCGTGCCCTCCACGCTCGATGGCCTGTGCCGGCCTCCGGGCCGCCCGGACGCCCCCCCGCGCCGACCACAACCTTGAATACCCTTCCGTCTCATCGGCATGCGATGTCGGTTGAGAGGGAGGTCCTGGCACGCATCAGGCCTAGCGCGGAGCAGGAGAGGCAGCTCGAGCACGTGGTGCGTGACATCGTCACGCGCGTCCGCCAGCTCTCGCACTACTTCGAGACCGACGTGGAGCCGATGGTCGCGGGCTCGGTGGCCAAGGGCACACACCTGCGCGACCCCGACATCGACATCTTCATGCTCTTCCCCCCCGAGATGCCAAAGGACCTCGTGGCCGATAAGGGCCTGGCCATCGCGCGGTCCATCATGGACGGCGAGGAGCGGTACGCGCAGCACCCCTACCTGAGGGGGACCTACGAGGGCTTCACGGTGGACCTCGTGCCCGCCTACAGGCTCACCGACACGAAGGCGCTCCAGACGGCCGTGGACAGGACGCCCTTCCACGTTGCGTTCGTCAACGAGCACCTCAAGGGAGAGCAGCGGGACGAGGTGCGCCTCCTGAAGCAGTTCCTCAAGGGCATCTCCACCTACGGTGCCGAGGAGGCGACGCAGGGCTTCTCGGGATACCTGACGGAGCTGCTCGTCATGAGGTACGGCACGTTCCAGGGCGCGCTGAAGGGGCTGCTCGAGCTGCCCCCGGGCAAGGTCCTGGACCTCCTCGACATGTTGCCCGAGGCCGCGCGTCCCGCGCCGAGCGACGTGGGGAGCTTCGAGGACCCGCTCGTGTTCATAGACCCCGTCGACCCGAAGCGGAACGTGGCATCCCCCCTCTCGGCGCAGTCCCTCGGGCTCACGCGGCAGGCCGCGGTGGAGTACCTAGAGGCCCCGAACATGAGGTTCTTCTTCCCGTCGAAGCCCGACGCGCTGCCGCCCGAGAGGCTGCGCAACCTGATGGAGGTGCGGGAGACGAAGGTCGTCGCCATCAACCTCCCGGTCTTCCACGAGAACCCCGACGTCGTGCACGGCCAGCTCCGCAAGGCCGTGAGGGCCATCAACAGGCTCTGCAACCTCAGCGGATATCCCGTGCTGCACGCGGACCAGCGCGTCGTCGGGAAGGAGTGCCTCATCATGCTCGAGATCGAGGTCGCGTCGCTGCCTGCCGCGTCCGTCCACCGCGGGCCCAAGGTGGGCGGGGGCAACGACAGGGAGTTCGTGGCGAAGTGGACCAAGGACGCCCGGACCCTCGCGGGCCCCTACGTCGAGGACGGCCAGTGGCGCGTGGACGTGCTGCGCCAGTACACCCGCGTCGAGGAGCTCCTGCGCGTGGAGCTGCTGAGCCTCAACCTGGGCAAGCAGCTCAACAAGGAGCTGGAGCAGGGCGTCAGGCTCCTGACCGCCGAGGAGCTGCTCGCGCCGACCTACGCGGAGGCGCTCACCGCCTTCCTCAAGCGCATCCCGCCCTGGCGATGGGGCGAGGTCAGGTGAGTCGCGCTCAGACGACGGGCACGCTGTCGGCGTGGCCCGTCACGAACGTGCGCGTGGCGCCGTTGCCGCCCTCGATGATGACTTTGAAGTAGATGTTGCCCTTCGCGACGCCGTTCAGGGTATACGCATAGTAGTGGTCGCCGGCGAGGCTGAGCGGCCTGTCGCCCAGCTGCTCCCACTCGGCGTCCGTGACGGGGTGCATGGGCGAGTAGGCAGTGGTGGGGCTCGTGAGCCACCAGGTGAGGCTCACGTTCCTGATGCCCTGCGGCGCGCCCGTCCTGACCAGGATGCGCACGTTGGAGCCCTCCTTGACCGTGAAGTTGTCGCTCAGGCCAGACGCGTTCACGAGCCGCGCGTCCGGGTCGTCTCTGTCCGTGCCCATGACCTGGAAGAGCGTCCACTCCGCGCTCGGTCCGGAGGCGTTCTGCACGTAGATGCGCACGTCCGCGACCGAGGGGGTCGTCTCGTCGAAGAACGGGGGGTTGGAGAATACGATGGCGAACACGAGCCACGCGACGATGTAGCTGCCAGCGGGCATCAGGAGGTCGCGCTTCTTCTCGGCGAGGAGGTCGATGCCCATGAGGTCCCTCAGGACGAAGTGGGCCAGGGGGATGCCGATGCCGGCGGCGACGAGCCCCGGCCAGCCCGAGCCGGTCAGGTGCCCCAGGTAGGCGGCCACGGCGCCGAAGGGCACGGAGACGACCAGGAACACCGTGAAGGATTTTATCTTGCGCAGCTCCTCCTGGAGGAACTTGCGCTCGTCGAACTCGGGGGGCTCGAAGACCGCCTTGCGTTCCTCCTTCCTCTCGCCGTCCCTCTTGACCTTCTTGGCCACGTCGCGAGGAAGGTCAGGGCGATAGATAAGGTAATCGGTGGGGATGCCCTGCCCCGGGGGGGCCTGGACGGGGCAGGCCAGGGACCGGGCGCGCGCGCCTCAGGCGCGGGCGCCGGACGCGAGGTCCAGCGCGGAGGCGCGCACGTCCCTGGCGAGCGCCACCCCGCTCGCGAGCAGCACGCCCTCGGCCCCCAGCTCGATGGCGCGCCTCACGTCGTGGCCATTCCTGACCCCTGCCCCGCACAGGACGCGGACGCGGGCGTCGACCTGCTTGACGAGCCTGACCGAATCGGACACGACCTCTGGCCGCGCGGTCGAGACCGACACGTCGCCGCCGATCAGCTCGGGCGGCTCGACCGCGACGAAGTCGGGGCCGAGCGCCGCCACGGCGCGCGACACGCGCGCGTTGTTCGTGCACACAACGGACGCGAGGCCGCACTCGCGCAGCCGCCCGAGCACGTGCTCGATGTCGGCGACCTGGAGCCGGCGCTCGCTGTGGTTGACGAGCGAGCCCACGGCACCGGCCTCCCTGGCGGCCTCCGGCGTCAGGTGGCCGGTGTGGCTGCCCTCGGGGACCGCGTCCACGTGCTGGGCGAGCACGGGCAGCCCCGCGGAGGTGGCGAGCAGGCGGATGTCGAACGCGTTGGGCGCGACCGCGAAGGCGACGCCCGTCTCGACCGAGACGGCCTCGAGCTCGCGCGCGATGGCGAGCGAGCCCCCGCCGCGGGTCTGACGGTAGGCCTTCAGGTTCACGACGATGATGGGCGTGCGCAGCGGCGTGGTCGCGTCCCCCTAGTTCGCGTACTTGATCACGCGGTCGAACTCGCGCTCGATGATGGACAGCTTCTCCTCCGAGAACGCGGAGGGGTTGATGGACGTGATGAGGGTCGACGCTGTCGCGCTCATGATGTCGTTCATCTTCTTGATGAAGGTCATCACCCGCTCGAACCCGTTGATGAGGATGAGGAACTCGACGCCGTCGATGATGAGCACCGACGAAGGGTTGGACTTCACGAAGTTCTGGATGGCGCGCGTCACCTCGAAGTCGAGGCGGCGGGGGTGCAGCGACTGGTTGTCGAACTCGAGCTCGCTCAGCCAGTAGACGGTGGAGCCGTGGAGGCCGTACTCCTCGATGATCTTCTTGGGGTAGGACGTCGAGATGCACAGCCCCTTCGCGCCCTGCGCGACCTTGGCCTTGAAGAACTCGAACGAGCGCTTGGGCTGCGGCTCCTCGAGGAGGTAGTTGAAGCCCGACTCGAGCCTCTCGGGGCTCGGGGGCGACGGGGCTGGCGGCCTCTCGCGCACCACCACCCTCTCGACGCGCCTCATCTCGACCTTGGGAGGCTCGCCCTGCTTGCCTGGCGTCGCGCCATGCGCCGGCGCCCCCGCCGCGGGCGCGCCCTGGGGCCCAGGGGCGGCCGCCCTGGGCTGCTCGCCCTCGGCGACCATCTTCTTGACCACGGTCTTCTTCACGACGGTGACGACGCCCTGCGTCTGCGCGGTCGGGGCGGTCGCCGGTGGCTGCGATGGCCCCTGCGCGGCCGCGGGAGGTCTCTGGGGGGGCGTCTGCGCGCCCTGCGCCCCGCCCGGCCTCGTGACCACGACGGGGGCCTTCGCCAAGGTCCTCTGCGCCGTCTTCGGGGGGGATGCGTCGGGCGCGGGCTGCTTCGGGGCCCCAGGCTCCGGGGTGACCTTTATCTTCTTGACGGCGACCCGCTTGTCGTCGCCCTCGTCACTTCCCTGCACGCCGACCCTGCTCCCTGTGATGGACCCAGGATAACCTGGGTTCGCTGTTGGACGGATAGGGCGCATTTAATAAAGAGTTTTGCATTCGATTATTACCCTGGATAAACCCGTCCAGATGCACCCGGCCGGGGCTGCCGGGCGGGAAGATTTCGAGTGCCTGAGAATGAGGCGCATAGGTATTTAAGCAGACCTCGCCCTGGTGCGCCGGGGGCGTCCAGGAGCTACGCTGGACGGCCTTCGACAGGGAGTGGTCGCTTGGCGGAGAGCAAGTTCACGCCCAAGATCACGAAGCTCACGGAGAAGGACCGGATCAAGACGTTCGTCAAGGGGCTCGACGACCGCCTCGAGGGCGGCGTGCCCAAGAACTCCGTCGTGCTCGTCGCGGGGAAGGCGGGCTCGATGAAGTCCAGCCTGTGCTTCTACATCCTCTACAACCAGGCCGTGCAGGAGGGCCGCAGGGGAGTGTACATCTCCCTGGAGCAGAACAGGCAGAGCCTGCTCGAGCACATGATAGGCATGGGGATGGACGTCTCCGAGATGGACAGCATCATCATCGTGGACCTGGGCAAGCTGCGCAAGGTCGTGGACCAGACGGACGGCGCCGCCACGAAGAAGATAGACTGGATGGAGACGCTGCGGACGCAGCTGCGAAGCTACAAAGAGACGTTCGGCTGCTCGATCTGCGTCATCGACTCCCTGCCGGCGCTTTACACGCTCGGCAAGTTCGAGAACATGCGCGGGGACCTGTTCCACTTCTTCGAGGCGCTGCGCGACTTGAAGATGACCACGTTCCTCGTGAGCGAGGTCACCGCCTCGAACGAGTCGCAGTTCGGCACCTACGACGTCGAGTCCTTCCTCTCCGACGGCATCATCCACCTCGACATGGAGCGCGAGGAGAGGAACGTCAACCTGTTCATGGGCGTGGTCAAGATGCGCAAGACCGTGCACGAGCGCGGATACTTCCCGCTCATCTTCGACAAGGACGGGTTCGAGCTCGTCAAGACCTGAGGGCGGAAGCGCCTATTCGGGCTTCTCGCGCCCCTTGTCACGTCCCCGCCTGAGCAGCAGGAGGGCCGCGACGGCCACGACCACGATGAGGACGAGCAGGCCCAGTACCCATGGGGACATCCAACCGTCGCGGCCGCCGTCCCCATCCCCATCGCCAGCCTCCTCCAGGTCGACCGTGATGTTGAGGCGCACCTGAGCGGCCGCCGTGACGCCGTCCTCCATGTCCCAGGCCACGACCTGGATCATGTACACACCGTCCTCGTACCCCTCGGCCGTACCGTTGATGTAGACCGTCACGCGCACGAAGACGAAGCCGGGAGCGAGATCCACAACGACGGGGTCGAGCTCTACATTGAGCAGGCCCTCCCCCATAACCTCAAGCACGAGGTGCTCGACCACGTTCCCGTGGTTGGCGAGGGAGAGGTTGGCGTGCCACACCACCCCTACGACGAGCGTCGCCAGGTCCGCGTCGACCACGCGCAGGGAGAGGTCGTGGAGGGGCAGCACGAGCACGGATGCGTCCAGCCGCGTGCCGTTCCCGGGCGAGCCCTCCTCGTGGGCCCAGAGCTCGACCATGTACTCCCCGGGGCGCACGTCGGACAGCACCGGCAGCGAGAGCGCGTGCCTGACGGCGGCGCCTGGCGCGACGTCGTCGACGGACAGCGCGCCGACCGGGGGCCCGAGGCCGAAGAGCTCGGATGGCCCCAGGAGCTCGAGCACGAGGGTCGTGCAGTAGTTGCCCTTGTAGATGACCGTCAGGTTGACGCCGAGCGTCGCGCCAGGCAAGACGGGACGCAGCACCGCGTCGAGCTTCGCCTCGGCGCGGAACGACCTCGCCACCTTCACCCGGTAAGCGACCACGTCGTAGACGGTGCGGTCGTCCACGGACCTGACAGTGAACGAGAGCTGGAAGTCCCAGTCGCCCACGGGCGTCGTGAGCGACGAGACGAACACCTCGACCGTGGTCGCGCAGCCGGGCGCGAGCGCGAGGGTGTCGTCGACCGCTGAGACGAGCAGGTGGTCGGTCTGACGTACGTACTCGAGCGTGTAGTTCTCCCACCCGTTGCCCTGGTTGTGGACCGTGATGTTGAAAGACACCGTCCCGTTGGGCCACGGCACGACGCCCGAGGCGGTGTCGACCTCGGCGTCGACCGCGAACTCCTCGGGCACCCGGAGCGTCACGTTGAACTCGGCCGACCTCGAGGGGTCGTTGAGCGAGACGGCCCGGACGATGATCACGGTGCCCGTCCCACCGGTGGCCCAGGTCGGCGCGCGGACGTACATCGTCGCATAGCCGTTCTCCTTGGGGCCCACAACGAAGTTGGTGTCGTTCCACCGCACGACCCAGCCGGTGGGCGCCTCGGCGCGCAGCTCGATGATGTCCCTCAGGTTGCCCGCGTTCCGGAACAGCACGCTGAACCGCTCCTCCGAGCCCGCGACCGTGGACCTCTCCGCCGGGTCGACCACGACCCTCACCTCGTAGCCCACCAGCAGCAGCTCGAGCGAGGCCGTGTTGTCCTCGCGCACGAGGTCGTCGAGCTCGCGCGAGGGGTCGGCGACGGCGGTGAACAGGTGGCGGCCGAGCGTGGCGTTCCACTGCGCCGAGAGCTCCACGCCCGAGCCCAGCGCAAGCGGCGGCACGCGCATGCTCGCGAGCACGGTGTAGCAGCCGGCCCTGTCGCCGAGCGGCTCGTACCGCAGCTCCAGGTCGAAGGCCCCGCTGGCGGCGAGGCCTCGGTTCTCGACGAATGCCTTGACGGTCGCGACCTCGCCGTCGCGCGGGTCTGCCGGTGTGAGCATGGGAGGGCCGACCACAAGGTCCGGCCACGGGAAGGTGACGTTCACCTCGACGTCCGCGAAGGCCTGTATGAGCGGCGCATCGGTCATGTAGGCGCGGAGCGACAGCTTGTGCACCCCGCCCAGAGGGCCGGCCGGGGGCGTGATGGTGACATCCCCGAGCGTGGACGCGCCCGCTGCCATGTCGCGCTGAAGGAAGGGAAGGCTCACGCTCCAGCCCGTCGGCCTGGAACATTCGAGGCCCACGAGGCCCCCGGTGGCCCCGAAGGTCGAGACGTTGAGCCTGGTCGTGACCGCATTGCCAGCGAACGTCCTCAAGGTGGCGGGAGCGACCTGCGCGGTCAGGCCCCTGTCCTCGACGTTCACGGTGAGGTGGGTCTCCCGCGTGTAGGCGCCGGAATCGTCGCGAGCGCGCAGGCTCAGCCGGTGCAGCCCCGGTCGGACCCCGTCGGTCGAGGCCTCCCCGGACAACCGGTCGTTCGCGACCATGATCGGCACCCAGTCCTCACGGTCGAGCTTCCACTCAGCGGCGACGACCTTCCCGTCCGCGTCCGAAACGCCCCCGTAGAGCTTGACCGTCCGGCCGACGACCGAGTTGTTGTAGGGCGCGTCCACGTCGAGCGAGGGCACCTGGTTCGGCCGGTCCACGCGGTCGAAGTAGGCGTCGAGGAACGCGGCCCATCCCTGCTCCTTGCTCATGGAGATGCGGTCGTACGAGAACGGGACGGAGAACTCGGGGAAGTAGATGGAGATGCCCTCGGAGCCCTCGCGGCCGGTGCCGTGGTCGTTGGCGAGCACGGTGGCGTTCACCGCGCGGCGCACCTCCACGGCGGCCGCGCGCTGCGCCGTCGCGTTCGCGGGCAGGAACTGCAGCAGCCGCTCGGTGAGGTTCCCGAGGTCGATGTAGTCGGTGTAGTAGAACGCGCGGGTGTAGTCGCGCGCGAGCTTGAGCTGGTCGTGCATGGAAAGCGCGACGGCCGCGAGCGACTGGGCGAGCTGCGTGACCGCGGGCGCGAGGGCCGCGTCCAGGGCCTCCGCGTCCACGGCGGACTGCGCGCGCTCGTTGCCGTGCCCGTACTCGTCGAAGAACGTGCTCACGATGACCGAGCCGAGCCCGGCCGCGTCCATGGCCAGGTCCGCCCTGAGCGCCTCCATCACGCGCGTGTAGTTGTAGCCCTCCGAGGGGATGAGGTCCTCGGCGCCCACGAGCACTTCTCCGGCGGACTTGACCTCGTAGTAGACCTCGAGCTGCGCCATGAGGCACTGGTCGAACCCCACGTCGTCGATGACCACGCCCGTGATGGCCTGGGCCTCGCGCAGCGCGCGCTTGAGCTCGCCCATGTCGAGGGAGCTGGAGCTCTCGAAGTCGTTGCACGTGCCGTCGCGCCACCCCCCGCCGTGGCCCGCGAGGTCCAGGTAGTACCTGTCGGCCGTGAAGTTGCCGATGGCCCACACGATGAAGTCGCGCAGCGATTCTGGCCGGCCCATGTCGACCTCGGACAGGTTCATGATGGGGGGGCTCGTGATGAGGGCCGGGTCGCTGTCCCTGACCACGAGGAACCGTCGGGTGTCGTTCCAGTCCCCGTTGGTCGTATCGTACTCGGTGGAGCGGTCGAACTGCACGACGATGTCGAGCCCGCCCCCCGAGCCGACGGTCTCCATCTGGTTGAAGTTGAGGATCAAGTCGTCCTCGAGGTTGTTGTCCCCGGACATGTACACCATGTAGGTCCACACCGCGGGGGCGCGGGACGCGGGAGCGGGGGCGGGACCGTCCGCGGGCGCGGCCTGCGCGGTCGCGGGGAGGGCGAAGAATGTCGCCTGAAGCAGCATCGCCACCACCACCAACAGCGCGGTCGCGCGGGCGGTGGCGGTGGTAGTCCTGGAGGGGTGCATGGGGGACCACTGGATGGGATGCTGGCACCTACGTCCCCTGGATATTTAACGGTTTCCGCTTAGCTCGCCCCGCCGGAGCGGGTTCCCTGGCCCCCGCGACGGCGCTGGATATAGATGGTGACAGTAGCAATCACCACGATGACGACTACTGCCCCAACCACGATGGGGGTCCAGCCCTCCCAGGCCCCCCTCGTGGCCTCGGAGCCGAGGACCACGAACGAGCCCGTATTGGTCATGTTGAGCTCGCCGTCACTGGCTGTGACGCGCAGACGGTGCGCGCCCTTGTCGGTGCTCTTAATCAGAAGCGTATTGCCTGTGATGTTCTGCAATTCATCGTCGAGGTACCAGGTGAAGGTTAGCAGGTCACCGTCGGGGTCGATGGCGTTCGCAAAGACGAGGACCTCGTCGCCGTCATGGTAGGCCTTACTGGTGTCCGGTCCCACGCGTAGCACTACGGGTGCGCGATTGTAACGTAGAACGTGGACGGTGAGGGTGAGGTTG
>CAYGVT010000106.1:0-5472 GCA_964353355.1 uncultured Thermoplasmata archaeon
GCGGCGCGCAAGCTGAAGCTCGAGGTCGGCATCAAGTTCGGGGTCGAGCGCGCGGTCGTTGACGCGGCGCTGCGCGGGGTGGACGTGCTGGTCCTCGGGGGGCGGGACGCCCTCGGGCCCGTGTCCGAGGCCATCGAGGCCCACAACCAGCGGTCGGCCGCGCGCATCGAGCGCACGGAGATCGACCTAGTGAAACCCTTGAACAAGTGACCCCTCCCGCAGGGCACCCCTCATACAGGGCGCGTGGCGATGCTCGGGTCAGCTCCGCGGCATCGCTAACCATAAATACGCGGTCGGATACTAGTCAACACGTCAGTGACAGCGATGGTCCAAGCGTTCCGCCCCACGGTCGATGTCAAGACGTACATGATTACGAACGGAATCCCAGCGCCGGCGGTCTATATGGTCATCTACATGGGCAAGAAGCAGAAGACAGGCAAGCAAACATGCGCACAATGGGGCAATAAGAAGGTCATATATCTAGAAGAACCGGATTATCGGTTCATCACCTCGCTTGATGGTTGGTGAGGTCATAAGGTGCCCGTTCTGCCATGGCAAGTTCGAGAGAAGGGAGGTGGACTACGCGTGTGGCGGAATCCTCTTAGGCACGTTCGAGGTCGACACTTGCCAACGATGCTCCATGGAGTTCTTCACCGCGGAGGCCTCCATCGAGATTGACTGCCGTGCCATGGAGCGGGGCTTATGGGGTTTCGGGGTCGACCCCAGCAAGCACTACTCTGGCGATACTGTGAGGTGGAATTTGCCAGGTAATGTAAACGAGCTGCGGGGCATCGGACATGGCGAGGTCTCGGACCACGACCGCCGCAGAAGCTGACGTCACCAGTGGAACGGGTGTAGCGGTGCCACCGACCATACGGTGCACCCCCGAGAACGTCCCACGGGACCAGGCCTATCGACGCATCCTCGGGATGTGGCCCCCCCTTCTCGTTAGGATGACAAGCATCGTGGCCATGGCGATTGAGACGAGCGCGACGGCCGCGTCGAACCCGGGCCCGTCGCTCGGCCTCTTGGGCACCTTGACCTCGGTGGCCGAGAACGGCGGCCCCTGCCCGACGGCGTTCCTGGCCGCGACCGAGTAGTAGTACGTCCTCCCGCGCACGGTCGCCGTGTCGGTGTAGTCCGTGACGATCCCGAGCTCGGCGATGACCGCCATCGCGTCGGGCGCCTCGCCACGGAGCACGACATACCCCGTCAACGGCGCGGCGCCCTGGCGGCTCGATGACCCCCAACTGAGCAGGACGATGCCGTCCTTCACCTCGAATAGGAGCTGGGAGGGCACGCCAGGCAGGCCGAGGGGGGTCGCGTTGACAGTGCCCGACGCGGGCCCGGTCCCAATCCGGTTGACGGCCCGGACGGCATAGTGGAGCGCGACCCCGTTGACGAGGCCGGTGTCGTTGAACAAGAACATTGGCCCCAGACGCACGATCTCCCCGAGGTCGGGCTCGACGGTCCCCCTGAGGACGATGTAGCCGGTCACGTCGGTCCCGCCGTCGTCCTCGGGCGGCGACCATGTGAGCTCCACGAAGCCATTGCCAGAGCGCGCCACGAGTCCGCCCACGGCGCCCGGTACCGTGAGGACACGGACCGAGATGACCTCCGATGGAGGGCTGGCCCCCAGCTCGTTTGACACCACGACCTGGTAGTAGTAGGTGGCGCCAGGGGCGAGGGCCGTGTCCGTGTACTCCTCCTGGTCGACGAGCGTCGCGTAGGTCTCCAGCGCGTCCTCGGAGATGCCCCTCCGGAGGTCATAATCGAGGCTCGTCGCCCCTCCCGTCTCGGCCGGTCCCTTCCAGCTCAGGTGGATGGCCCCTGAGAGGAACTCGCCGGCGAGGTACGTCACGGCCCCCGGCAGGCCCATCGGCCTTGCCGAGGCCGTCTCGGTCCTGAGGAGGCTCTCCCCCGCCTCGTTGACCGCGGCCACCTCGTAGTAGTACGTGACGCCGTTGGTGAGCCCCGAGTGGACGAGCGTGGTCGCGTTACCCGTGTCCAAGGTGAACTGCAGCCTGCCAGGCGAGATTCCGTAGTAGATGACGTAGCCCGAGATGGGACGCCCGTTGTCGTCGAGGGGAGCGCTCCAGGAGAGCGTCGTCTGGCCGTCGGCCGCGGTCACGACCAGGTCGCGAGGCTCCCCCGGGAGGCCGAAGGGCACGGCCCCCACGACGGCGGTAGGAAGGCCCTCCCCCACGTCCGTCCGGCAGGTGACCCGGTAGAGGTAGTTGACGCCGTTGGCGCGGACGTGGTCTGCGTACGAGAGGGCCCCGGGGCCCCGCTGGATGAGGAGGGACATGTCCTGTTCCGGGACGCCCCTGTAGATGAGGTAGCCCACCACCGGGGAGCCACCGTCGCTCTCGGGCGGTCCCCACGCGAGCTCCACGAGAAGGTCCCCTGGCACGGCCGAGAACGACCGGGGCGGCGAGGGGTGGGCGAGGACCTTGACCTCGATGGCCTCCGTGACGTTACCGGTGCCCCTCGTGTTGAAGGCCGCAACAGCGTACCAGTAATTGGTACCGACCGTGACGTTCGTGTCCTCGAACCAGGTCGCGGTGAGATTGGTCGCGACCCGCGTCATCGAGGTGTTCGAGGGGCCGCGGAGGAGTGTGTAACCCAGCAGCTCCCCGCCCGAGTAGAGCGGCGCCGACCAGCTCAGGTTGACGGTGCCGTTCCCCGTGCTCGCCAGGAGGGCCACGGGCGCCATGGGGAGCGCGAGCGGCCGGCCCGTCGTCCTGTTGGGGGCGCCCTCGCCCGCGCTGTTCACGGCGGCGACCTCGTAGTAGTAGGTCTCCCCGTTCGCCACGTCCAGGTCCTCGGTCCAGTTCCTCGAGCCCTGGAGCGTCGCCATGAGGGAGACCGCGCCAGGCGATTCGCCCTTGTACACGCGGTACTCGTTGACCGTGTAGCCCACCATCGTGTGCGGGGCCCATCTGAGGCGGACGCGGCCGTCGTCCCCGAACGCGGTGAGGTTCTCGGGCGGGGCCGGGACGCCGCACGGGGTCGGGTCGAACAGGGCCACGAAGCCGTCATCCTGGCCATTCAGCGTCGTGTCGTACGCCCCGGGGGTCGTCGGGAAGTCGACCGAGAGCGTGGCCCCCGAGATGTATGCTCGGCCGTCCGGGCATGCCGCGAGGCCCTCGTGGAAAAGGTCCTCCTCGGCGCGGCCACCGATGTATGTGCAGTAGTCGAAGTCCATCGTGGTCAGGTTGAGGGTGAGGAGGGCAGCGTCGCGAGGGCCTCCCAGCTGGTCGTCGTAGCATCCCTTGGTCTTCCTGAGCGTCTGCGAGAAGGTCACGGCCAGTATGAGCAGCCGATCATCGCCGGCCCCGAGCGCGATCTCGCATGCCGCATCGTCGCCCATCCCCCCGTAGTACGAGCAGAACCCCAGCGTTCCCAGGTCCCGGCCGAGGGCTGCCACGAGGATGTCCGCTTTGTCGGCGAGCCACGGCTGGGGCGCGTCGGGTGTCGTGTCGAGGTCGTCAGAGACCGTGAAGCCCGCGACGTACACGGTGCCGTTGCTGGCCACCGCGACCTCGTACACGCCATCGGGGCCCGAGCCCCCGATGAACGTGGACCGGAGCACGCGCGAGCCCGTCGGGTCCAGCTCGAGGACGAACGCGTCCGTGGCGCCCCCGATGTAGGCGGGGTGCACAGTCCCCTCGGTGGTGGGGAATGACGCGACCGCCGCCCCGCAGAGCAGCGCGTTCCCCTCGCCGTCCACGGCGAGGCCGGTCTTCGGCCGAGATGAGTACGGGTCAGGGGCGATGCCGTTGACGTAGGTGCAGTACTCGAGTGTCGTGAGCGATGCGTCCAACCGCATCACGAAAGCGGCCTTCTCGGGCGTCCCCGGGCCCCCCGTATAGGTCGAGCAGAAGGCCCCCGAGGAGCACGGGAGGTCATTGGAGCTCGTCTGCCCCCCGATGAATACGTCCCCGCCGGGGCCAAGCCGTATCGAGAACGACAGGTC
This sequence comes from uncultured Thermoplasmata archaeon, assembly GCA_964353355.1. GTDB lineage: Archaea > Thermoplasmatota > DTKX01 > DTKX01 > CAYGVT01. The sequence continues at coordinate 3,980 of CAYGVT010000106.1, forward strand.
GCTCCCGGAGCCCCCCATCAGGGTGCTGTACAGGAGGCGCGAGCCGTTCCCGCTCAGCTTGCAGAAGAAGACGTCGTTGTCGCCCATGAACGCGTCGAATAGCGCGTCGGGTGTCACGGGGAACGCGCCCGTGGTGTGCCCGACGACGTAGATGCCACCATCGGGCGCGAGCTCGATGGCGTTGGATGTGTCGAAGTTCAGGCCCCCGATGAAGGTGGAGAAGAGCACATTGGAGAGGGTGGGGTCGAGCTTCGTCACGAAGGCGTTGCCCCACAGCTCGTCGGGGACCGTGTTGTTCGCCCCCTGTGTCGCGGGGAAGTTGCCCGAGAACGTGGTACCTGTGGCGTAGACGCTCCCGTCCGGACCGACGGTGACGTCGCGCACCTGGTCGGTGTAGGTGCCACCCAGGAAGGTGGAGGCCTCGATGCCCGGGTCGATGACGAAGGGCAGCCCCGGCACAAGCCCCTCGGGGAGCGCGAAGGCGAACGAGCCGTCGCCGAGCAGATGGAACGCAGCGGGCGAGGACCACTGCTCCCCCTGGCGGTCCTGGAGGACGATGGGGCGCGAATCCCTGACCGCCCCCAGGGACGTTGTCAGGACCAGGTCCCCGGTGGGGGCGTCCACCTCGATGGCCGAGACGCTCTCGTACCTGAGCACGACCTGGCCGGGGTCGGCGCCCCCGTCCACGAGAAGGTCATACTTGAGAGCGCCGTCCTTGAGGTAGAGACGCAGGTCGATGCCGTCGTAGATGCCCTCGTAGAGGACCTCGGAGAAGCTCCGCGCGCCGGTGACCCAGCCGTCCGGATCGCATCCGAGGAAGAAGTTGGAGGTGTGCCCGAGGGCGAGCGCGCCGCGCGGGCTCACGCCGTTGCAGTCCACGAACCGTAGGGAGAAGGAGGCCTCCTCGCAGACCTGTTCCTTGATGGGGGTCGTCGGCCCTGAGGCAACGGGCTGGCGGAGGATGAACATCAATCCGTCCGGCCTGATGGCGACCGAGAGCGGCCCACCACTTGCATAGAACCGGACATCTCGGTCTGCCACCTGCCCCAAGTTCTCGATGAAGCCCCCCTCGAGGCCGGAGAGGAGGCTGGTCAGGTCGGGGATGGCGGATGAGCCAACGTTGTCCTTGCCTTCGTAGAGGATGTCAACGACCTCTAGGCTCTCTTGGCCGTCACTGTCCAACACGGGAGGAAGGGTGAGAGGGCCCAGGCTGAGGCAGAGCACGACGAGCAGAGAGAGGATGCCCTTTCCCATTCTGACCCACCCCCGGGTCGGAATAGAATGGAGACGGGGCCAATTAAACCCTTTCGGACCTTCCTAGGCGGCCCCGTGCCTCCTCCTCTGGCTATATAACGCGACCATGGCGACCGCCGCCACCGCGGCCAGTGCAAGGGCCGCGTCGAACCCGGGCCCGTCGCTCGGCTTCTTCGGCACCTTGACCTCGACGGCCGCGAACGGCTCGCCCTGCCCGACGGCGTTCTTGGCCACGACGG
>CAYGVT010000107.1:0-10543 GCA_964353355.1 uncultured Thermoplasmata archaeon
GGTCACGAATGTTGCACTGAATACATAGATGATATGGCGGACCTCTCTCGCAGATGGCTGCTAGCCCTTTGGCGTCTTCATGCGACCGTCCTGCAGGATCCATCCATAACTGCCCCACCGTCGCCCGGCCGGGCACGGCCCACCACCGCCCAGGCTCCCCGTCACCTCCGCCGCGGCAGATCTGATCGTGCCTGGGGCAAGTGGCATGTGGCCCCCGGCCGGGTGATGAATGCGATTGTGATGTGGTCCTTCCGGACCCGTCGCGCGTCACTTCGCCTTGTCAACGACGTCTCTCGCCCACGCGACCGCGCGCTCGACCTCCCCCTTCCTCAGCGGGCCCTCGGGCCCCTCCACGAGGAAGCCCCCGGGGTTGCCGACGAGCTCGGCCCCCCTGTCCTGCAATCCCCTCGCGAGCCTGCTGGCGGCGTGGCCCATGAACTCGGCCGTCCTCGTCGACATCCGCGTGTCGAACGCGGCCGCGCGGACGCCCCGCAGGTCCGGCGCGCGGTCCAGGAACGCCTGGACCGAGGGCGTGGGCCTGCCCGAGTGCGTCGGGGAGCCCACGACCAGGAGGTCGAGCCCCTCGAGCGCGGCGACGTCCGCGTCCCGCGCGCGCACGACCGTGACGTCGCCGGCCAGGGCGGCGCCGATGGCCTTGGCGAGGGCCTCGGTGTTGCCGTGCTGCGAGTCGTAGACGACGAGCACCCTCATAGTGATACCTTGCGTTTCAGTCCAGGTGCCATAGGCTGGCTATCATCATCCCGCATAGTGACTGTGATTATGTGGGCGTATTGGGACGCGACCTCGACTTGAGACGATGGGCGTCGTGTGTGAATCGACCATTCAACTTGGCCGGAGCTTCCCCGGTAGCCGCGTCCGCTCTAGCGTCGGGTCCTTCTTGTGGAACTCGACGCGGCCATTCCTCTGTCGGAAGATGACATCGAACCTGTCGAACACCCCGACCCTGCCGAGGAGAGGGTACCGGGGCTCGAAGTTGTCGGCGACGTGGACAGGGATGGAGAACCTGTAGGCCTCCGATCCGCGCGCGAGGAGTACCTCGCAGAACGATCTCCTTACCTTGCAGTCCTGGCCGATCCCGCCGACAGTGGCGGTCTTGCCTGACAGTTCCAGGTCCAACCGTCCTGCGATGGTACGGCTGATCAACGTGAAGTCGGCGCCCGAATCCACCCATAGCGACTGTGCCACAAGGAAGTCACGGTCCGTCCGGTGCAGGAGGTGGACGGGGATGATAGGCCTGCGTACCACAATGCCCGAGATATCCACCGGGATGGATTCGAACGAGAGCACCATTAGCTCACATTGAGTAGGGATGTCGAAGCGGTACCTTGAGGAGGCATGGCATGTCGTCGGGATAGTGCTCCTGGGCGTACTCCAGGACAACCTCCTCGCTCGGGTGTGCGAACACCCGTTTCCCCCCGATGAGGAGGAGCCATTGGTCCTCCAATCCATCGAGGTTCATGGACTGGAACGCATCGAAACAGACGTCCGTCCTGTTCCTCATCTCTGCCGGCATCTGCGACCTCCAGTATGCAAAAAAATGAGGCTGTTCGGCCTATTTATATCTATCCATGATATGATCATCGGAGTTGTCTGTCGATTCCTGTCGCAAGGGCCTCGGTGCTGCCGTGGACCGAGTCATGGACGACGAGGATTCTCATGGGGTACATCCCAGTGGAAAGGAGAGGACGGGGGCCATCGGCGCGTTGTTCTGGAGGTGAGGCCAGTCGGCGAATCGACGACCGATTCGACAACAGATACGACAACCCGATCGACAACCGTTCCGACAACCCATTCAACAACCGCACCCGCCACCAAGGGCGGGGACCCCTACACGAGCACGAACCTCGCGGCCTAGCCCTTCCCCTCGTACTTGCGCTTGAGCTCTCGGTAGGTCTCCTCGGAGACCCTGCCATCGAGCAGCGCGCTCTCGAGCTTCTCGAGCCGCGCGACGTCCCCGGCCTCCGACCGGCTGCCGGCCGCGGCTGCCGGCCCGGCCCCCCTCCACTCGCGCGCGAACGCGCCCGGGTCGGTGCGGTCCGCGTTGTACCACGCGCCCCCCAGCTTGACGAGGGGGGTGCCGTCCGGCGCCGTGCGGGCCTCCCCCTCCGTGAAGGCCCTCGCGAGCTCGTCGATGTCCCAGCTCGCCAGCGAGCTCGGCAGCCCCTGGGGGAGCTGCGTGAGGGCTCGCCGGACTTCCCGCAGCTCGCGCGCTCGCGCCCGCTCGGCCCTATCCTCCTCGGTGATGGGCACGGGGGCCTCGGGCGCGGGGCCGACGGGCCCGACCGTCGTCGCTACGCCCTCGGCCCTCCTCTCCGCCTCCAGCCTGTCCCCCGCCGAGCTCACGTCCGACGTCGCCCTTGCGAGGTCGCCCTCCATCACGAGCTTGGCCGCGGCAGGGGCCTTTGCGGGAGCGGCGGGCGGGGTGGCGGCGACGGCCGGGGGGGCCTGCCCGACCTCCTCCATGGCGCCCTTCCGAGCCTTCGCGACGAGGAGCAGGGCGCCGACGACGACCAGGACGATGATGACGGTGATTGCTGCTATGAGCGCCGCCCGCGACGAGCCCCCATCGTCGGGCGAGGGCGGCACGGGCCTGGCAGTGACTGTGAGCTTGATGTACGCCTCCCTCGAGTACTGCCCGTCCGTGACCGTCACCGTGATGCGGTGGGGGCCGACCGTCAGGGCGTCCGTGACGAACGAAAGGGCGCCGTTCGAGGTCAGTGTCATCAGGAGCCCCGAGACGTTCGAGGCCCATGTCACCGTGAGGACCTGGCCGAGTGCCATATCCGGGTCGAAGACCTCGACCGAGAAGGTGACGTTCGTGCCCTCCTCGACGACCGTGTAGTTGCGGGGTGCCCTGATGACCGGGACGTCCGGGGGGTCGTTGACGTTCCTCACGGTGATGGCGAGGGGGAGGCTCGCCTCGCCCCCGTCAGGATCCCTGACGACGAGCATGGCGGTACGGTTGCCGACGTTGCCGCGTTGCGCGGCGATGCGGACCGTGCCGTTCGGGAGGGCCGTCGCGCCCGACCAGCCGCCTGTGAGCTCGTATGTGAGCGCAGAGCCCTCCTCGTCCGTCGCGAGCACCTGCAGGTAGAGCTCCTCCCCTTCGTCCACGAGGATGGTGATGGGCGGCCGGAGCTCGTCCAGACCAAGGAGCACTGGGGGGTCGTTCACCGGCTGGACCTCCACATCGAAGCTCCCGTCGGCCCACGCGACGCCATCGGTCACGGAGAACGCGACGGTGAGCCCCTGCTCCCAGGTGGTGTACAGAAGGGTGAGGTTGAGCCCCACGATGAGCCCCGCCAGGTGGGGGTCCTGGCACTCGAGCGTGAGTAGGTCGCGCGGCGTGTCCTCGTCCGTTATGTACTCCGAGAGGTCCACCGCGGTGGCCTTGTCCTCGATGACCATCCTCGGGAGCATCGGCAGTATGACGGGTGGGTCGTTCATCCCCTGGACGTGCACGCTGAGGACCACGTGCACCAGGTTCCCGGCATCCAGGACGTCGATGCCCACCTTCACGTCGACGTCCCCCAGCGGGAACAGGAAGTGGAGGGTCTGGCCGTCCCCGGTGCAGTGCTCGCTGCTGACCCTGAACCTGAGCTGTGAGATGGGTGTGTCGACGTCGGACAGGTAGGGCCCAAGGTCGAAGACCGAATCCTGGTCCTCCACGGCGGTGAACGGCGGTAGCGCCCCCACGACGGGCGGGTCGTCGTGCGGCGTGACGGTGAGGTGAAGGTGGACCTCCGTCATGTCGATGCCGTCGGACACGTTCAGGGAGAGGTCGCAGGACAGTATCTCCTCCGTTATCCTGATGGCGAGGAGGAGCCCCTCCGAGGACGCGTAAGGCGAATCGACGACCAGGAACAGGTCGGACGTGGCGTTATCGGCGTCCGACACCCAATTCGTGAAGTTAATGTAGCAGATGCCGTCCTCGGTTACGATGTGCTCGGTTGAGATGGTGCACACCGGCGGGTCGTTGACGGACTCGATGGTGAAGTTGAGGTTCGCGATGGCCTCGAAGATGCCGTCGTATAGGACCAGCGGGACCCGTTCCTCGAGAATCCCCTCCGGAAACAGGACAGTGGCATTCAGGCCCGAGAGCCCGGTCACGTAGGTGGAGGGCGAGCTGAGCCTGAGGGCGTCCTGGGGCGTGTCCGGGTCCTCGATGTAGGTCGCGAGGTCGACGGTCAGGGGCACGTCCTCGACCGCATGCATCTGCGGGAGCTCGAGCCATCGGGGGGGCAGCTCGTACCGTATCCGCACTACGAAGGCGTCATAGGAACCGTCGAGCTCCACATCGAGCGCCCCGGCCGTCGTAGGGAAGTCCGCGCTGTAGGTGTAGCCCACGATGTACACGCGCTGCTGCCCATCGTACACAACGTCCTCGGCGACCTCGCTGATGCCCGTCCCTCCGAGATAGGTGGAGTAGAGGAGGGTGGAGGCGTCTGCCGAGAGCTTGATGTAACAGACATCCATGTTGCCCGCGAGCGTGGTGGACAACGCGTCCGGTGTGAGGGGGAAGTCGATGCACATCGTCGCACCGACCACGTGCGTGCACCCTGAGGGGTCGACCCAGAGGCTGTTCGCCCAATCGTTCTCGAAGGCTCCCACGTACGTGGCGTCGATGATACTCCTCAGCTCGGCGTCGAGCTCGCACACGTATATGTCGCTGTTCCCATTGGCGTACCTGTCGTAGGCGTCGGGGCTCGTTGGCAATCCGCTGCCATACGCATTGCCGGTGACGTGCACGCCGCCGTCCGGGCTGATGACGACGCCATTGAGGTAGTCATTCTGGTTGGTGCCGAGGTACGTGGCGTTAAGTCGTGCGCCGTCGCGCGCGCCCAACCTCAGGACGAACATGTCGTCGCCCTGTCCGTGCGACGTGTCGTACCCGCCCGAGCCGATAGGGAAGTTGCCGCTCGCCGTCGAACCGACCAGGTAGGCATTGCCCTGGCCATCGAGCGCCACGTCCCTGCAGACGTCGTCGCCGCGCCCGCCGGCGAAGGACGACCAGATTAGCCCCTGGCCTGTGGCGTTCAGCCTGAACGCGAAGGCGTCGTAGTTGCCGCCCCCGTAGCTACCCTGGAGAGCCCCCGCCGTGGTGGGGATAGCTCCACGGGTCTCTCCCGCGACCACGACCTCGCCGGCGTCGTCGACGCTTATCCCGTAGGCCCTGTCGCCACTAGCGCCCCCGAAGTACGTCGAGAAGTCGAGCGCGCGGCCGGTGGCGTTGAGCCTCACGACGAAGGCGTCGTCGAGCCCGTTATGGCTCGTATCGTACGCCCCGGCCGTGACCGGGAAGCCCTCGCCGGTTGAGATGCCGGTGAGGTAGATGGCCCCGTCCGGGCCGATCTCGAGGCCGTAGCAGTGCTCCGTGGCCGGACCTCCCAGGAGGGTCGAGTACAGCAGGGACGCGCCGTCGGGGGCGAGCTTGCACAGGACAACGTCCGAGTTGCCGCCGAGGGTCCCGTCGAGGGCATCGCCCGTGGTCGGGAAGTCGGGGCTGTTTGTGAATCCTGCGAGGATGATGTTCCCGTCCTCGTCGACGGCCACGGCGTCGAAGCTGTCGTAGACGCTGCCCCCGACGAAAGTGCCGAATACGAGCACGGGGTCGATGACCAGCGGCCTCGAGGGGTCGCGGTCGCACACCTCGAATCCCACGGTCGTGGGGCCGAGGAGCGCGAACGCGCTCTCGACGGGCACCGAGCCCGTCGGGCCCTGCTGGAAGGAGACAGGCTTGCCGTCCCGGCACGTGCCGGCGGCCGTTGCCACCTCGAGCGCGCCCGAGGCGTCGAGGCGAATACCGTCCGCGCCCGAATAGCGCATGCGAATCGAGCCGGGATCCGCCCACGGGGCTACAAGGATGTCGTACTTGAGGGCACCGTCCGCGAGCCGGTAGATGAGGTCGATGCCGTCCCAGAGGCTCGCGTAGCGGACCTGGGAGAATCCCCTCGCACCCGTCACCCATTTGGCCGGGTCGACCCCGAGGAAGTAGTTATGCTCGGTGCCCGTGGGGGAGGTCCCTTCGGGCGCGACGTCGTTGGCGCCCTCGAAGACGATGTCGTAGACCGAGGGGCGGCCCCCGCCCGCCATCCTTCCATCCCCCAGCGCGACGGTGACCCGGTTGGCGAGGAACGCGATGGACGCGCCCCGCGACCGGAGGTAGAGGGCGCCCCCTGCCTCGCCGGCCTGGCCGAGGTTCTCGACGAACTGCGCGCCCGTGCAGCGGATGGGGGCGATGGCCGGCGCATCGCGGGGCATTGCCAGGTCGGCGGGCCGGGCATCGGGGTCGGGTGGGGCGTCGCTCCCGCCGTCGACGGCCATCGCCGGCAGTGGGCCTGGCACCATGAGCGCCATGACGATGATGATGGCGAGCGAGGTCCTGTCCAATCCGTCACCTGCCTGGGACCGTGAGATGCCCGCAAATCGGGATTCGCAAGCCTATTTCACATTCGCCGCGGCCGCCTGGGCCCACGCTACCGCGCGCTCGAGCTCCCCCTCCCTCAGCGGGCCCTTCTTCCCCTTGACGAAGAAGCCCTCGGCGGTGCCCACCGGCACGACCCCCCCTCTCCCTGAGGCTGGCGGCGGCCCTGTCCGCGGCGTAGCCGAAGATGCCGACCATCCTCGACGTGAGGCGCGTGTCGAAGCGTGTCGAACACGGCCACGGCGGTGCCCTGGATGGCTGGCATCTTGTCGAGGAACGCCTGGACCGAGGGCATGGGCCTGCCCCCGTGGGTCGGGGCGCCCACGATGAGCAGGTCGAGGCCCTCGAGCGCGGCGGCGGTCGCGTCGGGCGCCCTCATGACCCTCGCGTCGCCGGCCAGGGCCGCACCGATGGCCCTCGCGAGGGCCTCGGTGTCGCCGTGCTGCGAGTCGTAGACGACGAGGGTCCTCATGGGGGCACATCCATTTCATTTTCCGATTGTTGTGTTCCCACTGGCGCCCATCAAGGCCCGCTCTCATATCAGACGAGCATGGTTCTCGAGAAATCCCTCATTGCCCAGCTCCTACTATGTTCTGCCATTCTCCTTAAGCGCCCGTACTACGGTCCTTTCGAGCTTGGGGATTTCTCTTTTCAGGATATCCCAGACGACGTCCCAATCTATGCCGAAGCAGTGGTGGATCAGCTTGTCACGCAGTCCGGCGACGCTCCTCCAATGTATCTCGGGGTGAATCTGCTTGAAATCATCAGAGAGGTTCTTGACAGCCTCTCCCACGACCTCCAGGCTCCTAGCGATGGCCCTCTGACGGACAGGGTCCTTCCTTAGGCTGGATTTTCGGAGCCCTTTGGAGACGGACATGAGGAAGTGGACCTCATCCAGGACGTGCTTTAGGTACACGGTGTCCCTACTCACACCACACGACCTCCTTCTTGACCATTGGTGCGATATAGGGGCTGAGAGCCTTGACGGTGACCAGGTCCACCGGTCGTCCTAGGAGTTCCTCGAGGTAGAACACGAGGCCCATGAAGTGCTTGAAGGTGGGCTCCCTGAACTCCACGAGGACGTCGATATCGCTTGCCTCCCTCCCCTCGCCCCGGGCATACGAGCCGAAGACGCCTATCCTCTTGACCCCGAAACGCCTGTGGATGGCCTTCCTGTTGTCTTTGATGATGCTGATGACATCCATGGTATCGACCGTACCTTTCACATCCCGTGGTGGAACAGAGCATGTGTGGTGGTTATACCCCCGCCCTTCGCAGATGATATCGTTGTCGTTCTCGCGTCCAGGTTCGACGATGGCGTGAGAGGAGGACATGTCCTGAATGACCGGTCAATCGGAGCGCGAGCGCCCGCTCTCGCCGCCACCGGCTCCCCTTCACACCCGCCCGCGGCGGTTCCGTTCGACCCGGTGGCATACGGGCTCGTCACATCCCTTGACGGCCCCGGCGCGACGCTCGCCTGGGAGCGGTTCTGTGGGTATTTAAGTGTGACCGTTGGTGTTCCATCTCGGAATAATCAGCCCGACCCGGTTGCCCGCCGCGGCTCGAGAAACCATATGAGCGGACGAACGCGCTGGTCCGCCGACGGTGGTATCGCCCCGCCATCCCCGCCAGGGGGCGGGGCGCGGGCGAGGGGAGCGCTCCATGGGCCTCAGAGGCGGCATCGGGAAGGTGGGCGTGGCGGACGCCCTCACGATGGGGAACGGCGCTTGCGGCCTCGCCGGAGATGCGCGCGGACCTCCCCTCCGACCTGGTGTCGAAGAACGCGACCGGGAGGCCCTGGACGGGCGGCAGCCTGTCGATGAACGCCAGGACCGAGGGCATGGGCCTGCCCCCGTGCGTCGGGGCGCCCACGATGAGCAGGTCGAGGCCCTCGAGCGCGGCCGCGGTCGCGTCGGGCGCCCTCATGACCCTCGCGTCGCCGGCCAGGGCGGCACCGATGGCCCTCGCGAGGGCCTCGGTGTTGCCGTGCATCGAGTCGTAGACGACGAGTATCCTCATCTTGATGCCTCCTGGTCCTTTCCAGACGTCGGCGGCAGGCCAACATCATCCCGCATAATGCCCCTTGTATGGCTCTCTTCGCACGAGGGATGGTCAGGAATCCACAGGACGGATAGCATGCGGGAAAGCGCCCCGTGGTCGGTCCGCCCCCCCCACGGCGATGCCCTTCATGGACGGCCCGTCGTCAGGGCCCTCGCCCCTCGCGTGAGTCAGATGCCGCCGAACTGGAGCCATCTCCAGAGGGGCGTGTACTCGATCCTCCGGCCCTCGACCTCGCGCGTCTCGTCCAGGTCCCAGTTCAGGATCGTCAGGTTCCGACATCCCAGCTCCTCGCTGGCGGCCAGGAGCGCCCGCAGCTCCCTCTCGACGGTCCCCTGCCCCCCCAGCGAGTGGCACACCTGCATGAGCCGGATGAACCTGCCCCCCTTCCTGAGGGCGAAGTCCACCTCGACTCTGCCGGGCGCGTCCTTCCAGTAGTACACCTCGAGGAGGGGGTCGGCGTCTTGCATCCTCCTCAGCTCGAGCAGGACGGCGTTCTCCGCCAGGCGCCCCGTGTCCTCCGAACCGGTCGGGAAGAGCCCTGCGTAGCCGTTGTCGGCGATGTACACCTTGGGGATGGACGTCTCCCTCGTCCTCGGGGATGCTGCCCATCTGCGGAGGAGGAATATCGCCACCGCGTCCTCGATGTAGCCGATGTACTCGTACGCGGTCTTCTTGCTGACGGCGAACCCGCGCGACTTCGCGGCGTTGTATATCTTGTTCGCGCTCATCTCCCGTGCGAAGCCGGAGAAGAGCTGTCCAAGCAGGAACTTGATGAAGGAGAGGTTCTCGATGCTGTACCTCTCCACGATGTCGCGGTATATGATGAGCCTGTGATACTCCGCCAGCGTCCTCATCCGGATGCCATCGTCCGGTGCCTCGACCACCTCTGGGAACCCGCCGATGCGGAGGTACTCGGAGAGCGCGGATTTGGTCCTGGCCTCCTCGGCGGTGCTGGGATGAGGCCCGCCCGTCCCGACGTGTCGGGCCGCCAGGAACTCCCTGAACGAGTAGGGCAGCAGCAGGAACGGCAGCGTCCTGCCGCGCAGCGTCGTGGCTATCTCGCGGCTTAGCAGCTTGGCCGAGGAGCCAGTGACGTAGAGGCGGAGACCGCCCTTGTCATGGAGGCTGCGGACGGCCCTCTCCCAGCCTACCATGGCCTGAGGTTCGTCGAGGAACACCCGCAACCCGTGGTCGGAGGCATCGGGGTAGAGCTCGTGGTGCAGCTTCAGGACGTCCTCCAGGTCCGAGAATGCCAGGTCCGAGAGGCGCAGGTCCTCGAAGTTCAGGTAGAGCAGGTCCTCCTTCTTCGTGCCATCGGCCATCGCGCGCCGGATGAGCTGGTAGAGATAGTAGCTCTTGCCAGCCCTCCTGGGCCCGTAGACCGTGAGGACCTTCTTCGTCATTGGCAGCCGGAGCTCCCTCTCGACGGCGTCCGGGAGGGGCCAATCCTGGAAATCGCGGAGGTACCGCGTGACCTTGTTCCTGTCGAACATAGTTTCCTAATGGGGGAAATAATATATAATTATTTCCCCCTCGGGGAAACTTTTTGAGAAACCAGAGTGCTGGCTGCAGGCAATTGCTGATAGGATCGGGGATATCGCCATTGCATCCCGGTAACAGGCCCTGCACGAGCGTGGGAAGAATCGCTGATTGGGTCAGGAGGCCAATCTCCCGCGAGCGCCCGGTCTCGCCGCCACCGGCTCCCCTTCACACCCGCCGCCGGGCGGTTCCGTTCGACCCGGTGGCGTACGGGCTCGTCCCATCCCTTGACGGCCCCGGCGCGTGCCCGTCCAGCAGCGGGGATGTGGATTTATGTACATTGCCATGACCGTCTCAGGTGGGGATGTTCTGGACGCTGGGCCGCGCGTCCCGGGCGGACAAACTATATGAGGGCGCGAACCCGCTCGCTGCGACTGCGGACCGGTGCGGCTCGGGCGGCCGGGACGCGGTTTCATCTCTCAGAGGTCGGGGCATGGGCCTGCTCGGGAGCATCGGCAAGCTGGGCGTGGCGGACGCCCTCACCATCGGCAACGGCCT
>CAYGVT010000108.1:0-13113 GCA_964353355.1 uncultured Thermoplasmata archaeon
CCCGAGGAGCCAATGGCAGCACCACGTGTCTGCGCAAGCTCGGCGCGCGTGTGCGCGCCGAGCGCGCCAGCGTCGTCGTCAACGACGGCGACCGTTCCAACGCTCCGGTCTCCTTTGTATCTAGGCCGCCCTCTTGCGCCCTCTTTTCCTCCTCGGCACCATGACAAGGGCGGTAAGCACCATCACCAGGATTGCGCCGAGGGCCACATACGTCAGCAGCGAGGAGGCGGCAGGCCACTCCTCCCCCTTCTTCACGAGCGGCCGGTCCGAGAGGTCCAGCTCGGTTGTGTCCATCGGGGCCACGGAGGAGTCCCCGGATATCGCCTTGTACCCCTCCTTCGATATCCTCCATGTGAAATCCCCGTGGAAGACGTCCAGCGCGAAAGAACCGTTCGCCGCCGTGGTCGTCGTGTAGGATTTGCCATCCGATGCGGTGACCACCACCGTGGCATCCTTAACGGCCTTCCCGTCTCCATCGAGCACGATACCAACAACCCGCCCTTTGTCCACCACGGTCAGGATGACCGAATCTGAACCGGTGTTCCCCGCCCTATCCGTGACTGTAAGGTCTATCCTATACGTCCCCACGATTATGAAGGTGAACTGGACCGTTCTTCCCCCCAGGGTATGGACCGACCCGTTGTAGGAGAAGCTCCAGTTGTAGTACGCAATCGCCCAATTGTCCGTAGAGAGGGAACCGTTGATTTCGACCGGCCTTCCCACTGGGACATCCCGGTCAGGCCCTGCACGGGCGGCCGGAGACACGTCGTCGAAGATCGTAAGATTCGCAATATCCGTGTCATAGAGACCCGATGCGTCAGAGACGTTGAGGATGACCAAGTAACCCCCAGGGGATCTGGGGATGAACTCTGCCATGCGGCCATAGAGGACCACCCTCTCCGATCCGTCGTCGACGGTCCAGGTAAAGTTAATGATCTCGACATTGTCCGTGCTGTACGACCCGTCGAGGGCCACGGGCAGTCCGGCATTCCCCGTCAGGTCACGGCCTGCATCGGCCACCGGGGGAGTGCCGTCGACCACGGTGACGTTGACCGAGTCCACGTCCGAGTGGCCGGCCGAATCCTTGATCTCCAGGATGACCGTGAAGACCCCGAGGCGGTGGAACTCGTGGGTGGGTCGGGGACCCTGGAGGACCATCCCGTCCTCGAGGAACCAGGTATACTCCGCGATGGTCCCCGTGTCGGCGGAGCCCGTGCCATCAAAGGCCATTAGCGCTCCCTCGTCGACCACCAGGTCGGGTCCCGCATTGGCGACCGGTGGAAGGACGTCGAGGACTTGGATGGTCAAATGGTCGAGGTCCCAGTGCCCCGCCGCATCGGTGACGTTCAGGGTCACGACATGCGTTCCCGCGCGACGGAACACGTACGTGGGGCTTGCCCCAGAAAGTACAACCGCCCCTCCATCATCGAAGGTCCAGGAGTGATTGACCATCCCGCTGGTGTCTGAGCTCCCGCTCCCGTCGAAGGTGACTGGAGTCCCCTCGTCCACGGTCTGGTCGGGACCCGCCTCCGCTCTGGGACTCCTCGTGTCTCTCACCGTGATGGTGACCGTATCCGTGTCCCAATTGCCAGAGGCATCGGTGACCATGAGGGTCACCACGAAGACGCCCGGGGTGCTGAACAGACGCTTCGGTTCGACCCCGTGGAGGATCACCGGGCCTGGGTCCTCGAAGGTCCAGCAATAAATCGCGATTCCGTCGTTATCACCGCTCCAGGAGCCATCGAGGGTCACCTCGGTACCCTCGTCGACGGTCAGGTCGCCTCCTGCCTGGGCGGTGGGCGGGGTGCGGTCCTCGACCCGGATGGTGACGATATCGGTGTCCTGGTTCCCGACCGCGTCGATGACGGTGAGGGTGACGGAGTGGTTCCCGAGCCCGAACCGGTAGGCCACCTCGCAGCCATGGAGGCTCCTCTCGAGGCCATCAACGAAGGTCCATACAAAGTCGGCGATGCCGAGGTCATCGGTGCTGCCGCTCCCGTTCAGGAAGATGACCTCCCCCGCCTCGATGTGCCTGTCGTTTCCCGCCTCGGCGACTGGGGGCTCGGTGTCCTGCCACCTCAGAAGGGGGTAGGTCACGTTCTCGGCCATGCACCAGAGCGTGGTGAAGTCCCAGCCAGCGTCGGTGAACGTGCTGCGGGTCTTCATCTCATTGGTGGTCTTCCCCTGTCCACCGTAGCCTGAATCGAAACCCGAGGTCTCCTTGTCCCAGAAACAACCATAGAGGTCGTCCCCGTGCGAGTTTCCAAGGAGTCCACCGATTTCCGTATCACCGGTCACATTTACTGAGGCGTAGCAGAACTTCACGTCGCCGCTGGCTTGGTATCCGATGAGCCCCCCGGCGGTTTCCCCACCGGTCACCCTCCCCACGGCATAGGAGTCGAATACCGTGCCGCCACCGTTGTATCCCAAGAGTCCGCCCACGTTGTGCATTCCCACCACGTTCCCCCCGGCATAGGAGGTTGAGATAGCACCCGTGTTGTAACCCACCAGCCCGCCGACGTTCCAATTTCCGTTGACGGTCCCCGTGGCATAGGAGCCAGAGACCGCGTCCGAGTTGAATCCCAAGAGCCCTCCGACATGGGAACCGTCCCCGGTCACGTTCCCGATGGCATGGGAGCTAATCACCGTGCCCCAGTTGTAACCAACGAGCCCGCCAACAGATAACGGGCCGCCGGTCACATCCCCGCTAGCGCTGGAATTGATTATCGAACCTTGCTCGTTGCGTCCCACGAGCCCCCCGATTTCATCCAGAGTCCCTATGACCTTCCCACCAGAATGCGAGCGGTCTAACTCTCCATAGTAGAGTAGTCCTAAGAGGCCGCCCACGTACTCCTCACCAGATACGTTGCCTGCAACCCATGAGTTCGCTACGGCGCCTTGGCGGTCCATCCCTATGAGCCCGCCTACATAGGAGCACCCAACTACCTCGGTATCGGTTAATACAAGGTTTTTGACCATTCCAGAGTACTGCAAGCCGACCATACCCACAAAATCGGCGAAGGTTAGGTGGATGCTGAGGTTTGATATCGAGTGGCCAGCACCATCCAACTCCCCTACAAGGTATGGGATGTACAGGCCCGGTGCAGTCGAGAGGTCGATGTCAGCGGAGAGACGGAACTTGGGTCCTCCGACTTGTGTGAATCCCAAGAGGTCGCGTATGCCTTGGACGGTACTAAAGTTATAGGAGTCGCCCCATGGGACAAGGCTGGTGCGATAGTCTTCGATGTCCAAGGACAGACCGTTGGAGAACCAATCCCGGTACTGCGATCCGAAGATGCCACCCACGGTGACATGATGCCCCCCATTGAGCATCACCTCATCGATGTTGTAGTAGGAGTTGGTCAATGTACCAGTAGGGATGGAACCCACGAGACCACCGACATGTTTTTCCCCCGTTACATCTCCTGTGAAGTACGAGTCGATCAACGCACCGTACTCGACGGCTCCCACGAGGCCACCGACCCACTCTCTCCCAGCGACGTCCCCGATGAAATATGAGTCAGACAGATAGGCGCTGGCGAGGCCCCCCACCAGCCCGCCCGTATAGTTACAGCCGGACACATTACCAACGGCATAGGAGTCGGAGACCTCTCCTCTGCTGACCCCCACCAGCCCGCCGATAAGCCTGCCAGCTCCGGTCACATTCCCGGTGGCATGCGAATCGCGGATAGTGCCATTGAGGTTGTTTCCCACGAGCCCGCCAACCCAACTGTGACCGTTCACATCCCCTATGGCGTACGAGTTGCTCACCGTGCCCTGGTCCGCGTATCCCACAGCCCCACCGACATAAACAGAACCGGTAATATTGTCATTGACAAGGCCAACGTTCGTGACGGAGCCGCCCTTGCCGACGAACCCGAAGAGACCAACCCCAATTGTGCTCGGGCGGTAGATGAACAGGCCCCTTATTGTATGATTGGAGCCGTCCAAGCTGCCAGTGAACTTGTTGGAGGATGTTCCGACCGGAGCGAACCCGGCTCCCTCGTTCCATCCAACGGTATCCGAGGCATCGATATCATTTCCAAGGACGTAATGTGCATTGAGATCTGACGTCATATTCTGGAGGTCCCACACGTCCTCGATGACGTAGGGATTGGCCGGTGTCCCGTCCCCCCCGCCGAAGGACCCGTTCTTCGCCTCCGCGTACATCGTAGGCATTACCGAGAGCACGAGGACAATGACGGTCCCGAAGATGAGGGCGATAAAAGGCCCATTCCGTGCCTTGTCCATATGGAAGAACCACCCGTCATCAGAACAGACTCTCGCTCGGCATCGACAACCTCTTCAACGCACCTGTACATCGATTGTCCCCCGGCCTATTTCACCTTTTCCTAATCTAATACTGGACCACCCGCCAGCTTCTGGCATGCGTCCAACTATCACACCCACAGCCTCTACTTCTTCCCGCTGGCTCTTCGCCAATACTTGAATTTCGCAACCTTCCTGTCGAACTCCTTCCCCTCCCTCCAGCACGCGTCCAGCTCCCCGACCACCTTCCAAAACTCGTCAACGGCAAGGTCCGACTTCATGTAGTTGACCCACCACGCCGCTACCACGAACCTGCTGTCGTCCCCCGGCACAACGTGGTCGAAGTTGAGCGACCACGGCCTGCCCATCTCCCCGTCCAGCCTCACCCCCGTGTACTGGCACACGAACCCGTTCGTCGCGGGGTCGTAGGCCTCCCGCAGCGCCCTGGCGTACCTGGGCTGCCCGTGGCCGTGCCAATTGACGTACCACCGGCACCTCGGGCAGTAGGCCTTGTGCTTGTTTAAATGCAAAAATTTCAGGTTTCTCGTCGAGGCCAGAGCATTTAAAAGGCGACCGACTAAAAGGTGCCATGTGGTACCATGGGACCTCGGCGCCTACGTCGTGAGGTATATACACGTATAATCGACCGTCTTTGGGCTCAAAAAGGTCGGGTCGCCTTCAAGGATTTCTCGAAAGCGCTCGAGCACTCCCGCACCCACATGGGCCCCGCCATGCAAGATCTTGCCCGACCGCTCTCGCGCCCCGCATTCAGTGCTGTCCTTCATCTCTATCTTCGTGAACAAGGAATCCGCCGTCGTTCCTATTCGTGGATCAGGCGAAAGGTGTCGCAGGCCATCCAGGAGGGCAAGATTGACCCCGAATTGCGGGAGAAGGACCTGGTCGTAGCGGCCAGGAAGCTCATCATCGACATTCGCATCGTCGTTCCAGCCGATGGCGCGCTTCGCCGGCTCGCAATATCCGCACGGGCCGATGCAGTAGGTCGACGTCGTGAGAGACGACTGGTCGACCTCGAGCAGGCCATGGGGCTCGCACTGAAAGACCTGCCGCTCATCCAGCGTTTCAAGGCAGCCCGCGAGTTCTTGCGATACCCACCGGCCTGGCAGGGGAAAGCGAACCTCCAGACCATGGCACGCGAAGCGAAGATAATGGAGGAGCTTGGAATCGCGATTCGGACGAATCGCCTTCCGGTCGAGAAGATCATATCCTCATCAGAGCTGGAGATGAAGAAGGACTTCGTGGAGCGGCTCTTCCCATCGCAGATAAACAGGCGGGAGCGGCTCTCCATCGTCGAGGCCCTCCCGTTCTATCTCGTGGGCCGCTGGAGGGACGCCAGGGATACCGTGCTCGCATGTTATGTACGGAAGGCAAGGCTCCTCCGCTTCAACCTGAAGAACCTCGAGGACGAGGCGGTGCGCGATGCGAGCCTCGCCTTCATGGAACGTTCGACCGTGCATTTCCGAGCCCTGCACGAGGCGGTATTGAGGAGTCTGGAGACGGGGCAGGTCGAACCGCTTCGACATCAGAGGAGGTTTCTCGAGGAGATCGAGAGGGAAGGGATGAGGCTCGCGGAGCAGGAGGTGTACTACAGGCTGCTGTCGGGGCGCGGAGGTTACATCAGGAAGATGGCCCGGCGACTCGTACCGATCTCCTTCGTGGGACATGATGCCCGCGCGCAGGCCGTCATCGATGCGATGCAGGAGGTCTACAGGTTCTCGCCGTTCCGCCAACCCGTGCCACAAAGGGTGGTGGACTCCCTCGGGTTCCTCGACGTGCAGCCAGCACAGCTCAGGCGACGAAAGGTGTTCGAGCCCGTCGTCGTGATGACACTTGCCGATCTGCTTTGGAGCGGGCGCGTCACCGTTCCCGGGTCGCGCGCCTACAGGGATAGATGGAGCGACATCCCATCCATTGGCAGCATTTCACCCGGGCCGGAACCCGGTCCCTGGGTGACCGGTCTCAAGCGGCGTCTGGAGGCCGCTGGCGAGCTTTTCAAATCACGTGCGAGGGAGATGAAGCTCGTAAGTGGCGGTCGGCTCTCCGTGCCCCGGGTCCGCCGGGCGAGGCCGGATGACCCGGAGAACGAACTGGACATCATCTCGGTTCCACAGATCCGTCTTCCCCCCATCGGGATCGTCGACCTGCTCTGGGAGGTGCATGAGGCCACTGGCTTCCTCGATTCGTTCAGGCTCCAAGGTACCGCAGCGCGGAGACTCCGCGAGGAGGAACGCCGACAGCTGGGAATTGCAGCGCTCCTGGACATGGGGCTCAATCTCGGGCTCCGGGAGGTCTCGAGATCGTTGGGGCGGGGCTTCCAGCTCTGGAAGATGCGCAACTTCACGGCGAACTACTTCACCGCTCCAAACCTCAGGGATGCGCTTGCCAGGGTGATCGATACCTGGGACAAACTGGCTCTTGGGAACCCATGGGGGTCGGGGACCACATGCTCGGTGGACGGGCGCGTGGTCTACAGCTATGCACGGAATCTCCTGTCCCAGTATCACTATCGAAAGGGTCGCGTGGGCGTGACCATTTACTGGGTGGTCAGGGACGACCACCTGGCAGCCTCGGTCCGCATCATCGGGAACCAGGAATGGGAATCGTGGTTCATCCTCGACGACCTTGCGCATCCCGTCGGCGGCAAGCCGCTGGAGGTCTCGACCGGAGATACGCACGGGCAGCATCTCGCGGCCTGGGGCCTCGCCGAGCTGTTGGGGAAGAGAATCGCCGTGAGGTTCAGGCAGCTCGGCCAGGTCAAGATATATGGACCAACATCGGGCCATTGGTGCGATATCGAACGCGTGGGCGCGGTCGACTGGCACAGGCTTCGTCGAGCGGCCCCCTCGCTCTTTCGTCTCGCCGGAGCTGTGAGGAGCGGTGCGATACTCCCCTCGGAGATACTCCGCATGTGGAACATCTATGACGAAGATTGTGTGAACATCGCCGAGGCGCTCAGGGAGCTTGGAAAGGTCACCCGTACGATCCATGTTCTCACGTACGCTGCGGATCCAATCCTGAGGGAACAGGTCCATCGAGGTTGCGAGCGTTCCGAGAACTGGAACTCCTTCCAGGAGGCGATATTCTTCGGCAAGGGCGGGCGTATCGAGACGAACAATCCGATGCGCCGGGAGGAGATCGGCCTTGCGATGGCCATCGTGCTGAACGCCATCGTTTTCCACAACGTTTGGAAACACGGTTCAAGGCTATTGAGGAGACGCTCCATGACGCCTGTTGTCTGGAATCATATAATGTTGTTGGGCCGATACAGGATAAGAAAGCGGAGGGCTTCATAAAAAATTCGGTCTTGAAACCTGAATATATTACACGGAAACAAGCACGAGGCCAGTAGATGGAGTACTTGAAGGTCGTGTTCCCGCAAACGACGCAGTCCGAGTAGGCGGCCTTCACCCTCTCCTCGCGATGCAGCCTGGGACCGGGCCTCGGCGGGGGCATGTGCTCGGTCCAATATTCGAAAGACACCGCGCCCCTGTCGAACTTTTTTCCTTTATGGTGCGCCGCGAGCTCGCGGACGGCCCTCCGGAACTCGTCGGGCGTGAGCTGGCCCTTCATCGAGTTGAAGACGGCCGCGCAGGCGACCAACTTCGAGGATGTCAGGGGCGTCTCGTGGTCGAAGACCAGGTAAAAAGGATGGTCCTGGTCCTCCTCCTCGAGGGGCGCGCGGGAGTAATGGCACCTGTACGCGTCCAGGTCCCTGTCGTAGGCCTCCACGAGCGCGGCGCGGCGCTTTGCGTTCTCCGGGCGGTTGTAGAGGTGGCCACGGCACCGGGCGCAGTAGGGCGAGTAGGGCGAAACGGTGGGGCGGGAGCAGATGGCGCAGGTGCGGTAGGAGACCGGGCGGGGCACGACGATGGGAAGGGAGTGGGGGGAGAAAACGGTAGCGGAGCATTTCTTGTGCTTATCCCAGGAACGGATTGCATTAGCACTTCATTCAGTTGGCCGGATAAGAATATGAAGAAAATATTTGATGAACTTGTTTCTCAGTTATTATGATAAAAAAAACGTATGTAGACTATTGTGATACAAATTGTCAACGAAACAATGGCAATCCAGAATATGTCCTCAGATTTTTTAATTGTCAGTTGTTGATTCCAATCAACATTTATATTAATATTTGATGCTCCTAGTTGAATATCTCTTCCTTGATATTCACCGATAATCTGATAACCGACCTCCTGTGAGTCGCCATCTGAATTTTTTAAACGGCTGATGTTAGTTTGGAGAGTATATAATCCTGGCTCTGGATGCGATAATTCAATTATCGTGGGATCAACAGATATATCTCCATCCGCATCAAATTCGATTTTTATTTGAGAAAATGAAATATAAGTATGGATTATAATGAAGAATCTCATGTCCTTTAATGTCGGTAAATGAATTTCGCATATTTCAAGAGATTTGAAATAGTGCAGAGTTATTTTAAAAATCTTTGAGGAAATCTGGCCATCTAACAATGTGTAATTAAAATAAATTTCAATCAAATAATTGTTGGGAATCGCATTTTGGTTTATCTGTAAACTAAAATCATTCGTCTTACCAATTGATTTATTCTGAAAATGAATTCCTTCAAGTATGGTGTTAAAGAGAAGAGAGTTCAATTCCACACTCCAATTGGTACAATTATTGCCGAAAACTATCTTCAAATCAATTTGTTCCTCTCCAACTAATACGTAGTCAATTGGAGTAGAACTATTTGCTGGAGTGTGAAAATATACCTTATCTTCTTCTGCAGTAGTCGTTTTTAAGAATAATATTGAAAAAAGGAGAAGAAAAAAAATAAGTAGGAATGAATGTGTAATATTATTATTTATTAATCTCACATGCATTGATTAACTCTCCATAAGCAGGTTAAATAGAATTGTAATAAATTACTGATATCAAGAATTGTATACAAAATCGCCACCTATGATTATATTAGTATTTCCATCTATATGGTACGTTCGATAATTATCTTCACCGTCAATGACTTTTATTGACCACGCACATATAGGGTCACATCCAAAAGTCCAATTACCAATCCAATAATTATTAGGGCGAATTATCAATTTTTGCGATACATCAATCGAACTATTTACGCCTGCATGGGCAAGTGCGGTTGCTTCGGCTTGCTGTTGAGTAACTATGTAATTAGTGGATAATCCTGAAAGCGACATATACCAAACCTTGCTATATATATTTAAATATCCATTTGGAAATAATACTATTCGAATAAAATCTTCGGTTTCAATCCCATTTTTATAGCGTGAATATGTTAAATACCACCAATCAAAGGTTTCATTGGAAATTTCACCTGTTGTTTCATTATCGTAATATCTAATTTCTTGATTATCCTTAAAAACTATTGATGGTCCCTGTCGGTCACTAGGTAGTGAATAGAATTGAGAGGCAATGAGGACTCCTTGAGTGTGAATTTCTTCTTGATCTAATCCACCATAGGAGTATCCCCAATAGTGATAATAAATTATCTCATTAGTATATGCCATAAGATATATTGTTAAATTTGTATCTGACAGACTCCAATAGAGGATATTCCCACGTTCATAATCTAGAATTAATTTTCCTGAAAAGTCCTCATCTTCAAAATCCAATGTTTGAATATTACCATAGGTCATATCGTCTAATTGTGAATTGGCGGCACTTGCAGAGTCATTATAATTATCATATATTATATCTTCATAATCGTTTGGATTCACTTCGATTCTGTTTACATCGTATCCAGAGACATTGTTTGATAAATGGACATTCAATCCAATGTATAAAATTGAGAATATTAGAAAGATATTGATTGAGATTGCGACGGCTGTAATTATCATCTTATCTCTCTTATCCTTTTTATTTCTCTTGTCTTTTCCACCGGTTCGGCTCATGATTTCCACCTCAGTAATTAACTCCGAATTTCAATAATTTCAAATCTATCTAAAATGATTTTCGATGCTGTATATGAATCGAATGTCAGGGTTACCTGTATCTTTCCACTGCCAAGATTTCGCATATAGTCAGCTGTAAGATATCTTGTAATGATGTCGCTGCCCCCATAAGCATTATGACCATGCAAATAACAATTCCTATTCTGAATAGCATAAGCCGATGAATATGATTGTTCAGGCCCGCCAGATACCCAACCCACACCTGGAACCCATTTTTCAAATGTTAGAGCTATCGAGCTCGGATCATTTAAATCATATTTATCGCCATTAATAACCCCATGAGCAATGACAAAGGCACCATTCGTGGTTTGTTTATTGTAATTAGAACGGTCATACTCAAGTATTGTATTTTCCCCTTCGAGTACTTCTTTTGGAACATCTTTTATTGACCGATGAATCGATCTATATTTATCATTTGCTGGACTGTGCGCTAATCCATCTGTTACTGCATGATATTTGTCAGCATAATCTAGATTTGGACAATCGCCCTTTATTGCATCTACAGCCTTTCCATATGAATAACTATCATCACAAATATGATTATAATAATTGTGAAATACTTTATGTGAATCTTTTACCCCTAATGGTTCCTGGGGTCCCCAAAAAATATATCCATCAAAACCGGTTGTAAATAAATTAACCCAAAAATCAGTCGATTCACCCTGTAGATATCCTCCGGCGTTACATGCACCAAATACAATATCTGAGAAGGGGGTCGCAGAATATTTCCAACCCATTTTATCAGCCCTATGAATATTATCTCTCCAATGAAATGCATATAAGCTCTCCGCAGATGACTTTCCTACCCATATCATTCTTCCCGCTTGTGTCAGTGATCCATGAGTATTAATTACAAAATGTTGAGGGATATATTCTTGGTAAGCCATTATCAACTCTGCCCCGTACCTACCTTGTGAATAAAAGATATGTGAATTGTCACCTCCATTCCAGTAATCATTTAATTCGTCATTTGCCTCTCTCATATTACTATAAGTCTCATTGTACAACTCATTGGAATAATAAGATGTGCATGTAATAGTATTTATTCCGGATGCAACCCAGCTCACCAGCAGAAGAGTCAGCAATGTCCATGCATATGCCATTATTAAAGTTCTAGCTCTTTTCATTTTCTCACCTTTATTTCGAAAAATTGGCGAAATAATCCTGTTCCGTGAAATTTTAATGGTCCTGCCGATATCCATATCGTGGTTTTCATTCGCATCGCATTATTGAATTCAATGCAAACGAAATCTTCTTCCGCGCCAAATCCAAATGATAATGAAAATATGACTATTAATATTTTTTCATCTCGATGGCGCTATATATTTGTGTAGACCAAAGACATGTGTCACTCCTTTCCCATGCCGAAAGCGCCAATAAAAGGCAAACGACAAAGAGATGTCGTGAAGTGATGGTCTAGGAGGATCAAGTATATTTACACGCGGAACACATGAACGCCCTCAAGGACGAGCCAGCATACGTGAAGGAACGGAACAGGGCCCTCATCGGAGCCCTTGCTCCCTGGTGCAGACGGTGCTCGAAAATTCCCCACTTTCGGCGGTCAAAATCTCCCCACTCCCCCACTTGTACATAGAGGCACCCCCACTTTCGCCCACCCCCCGCACCGGGCTATATATATGTACTTCACTATGTACATTGCCATGTACTCCCCTCCCCCGCAAAACACCCCCGCCGTCCCCCACGCCCCCGTTCGATCCCGCCGCCAGGCCCCCGAAGTGACCCGCGTCTGGCTCCCCTCCGAGCCCCGCCCGGACCGTTCCCTGGACCTGTTGATATGGACCGTCCTGGGGGCATCCCTCGCCTCGGCGGTCGCGCTGAGGGACCCGTTCCTCCTCCTGCTGGCCGGGGCCCTCCTCGTCGGGCTCATAGCTGCCCACGTCCTGGTCGCGGCGGCGAGGTGGCGGGCGTCAAAGCCCGCTGGGGCTATCTCCAGGGCCATCCGCGCCATCGAGGACGGCGAGCACCCCCGGCACGTCCTCGACGGGCTCCGGACGGTGGAGCTCACGGCGAGACCCCGGCTGAGGCTCAGGATAGCGGTGCGATGCCTCGAGGCATCGGGGAGGAGCCGGAGGCTGGAATGGGCGTTGCGGCGGCAAGCTATCATATGGCTCATCGGGGCCAGGGATGAGATCTCGAAGGAGCAAAGAGAATGAGCGCGATATCTGGAACATCGAGTATGCACGAGGTCGCGAACGAGGCAGCAGGGACGGTGCCGGTCCCCCCGACGGTCCCAGGGGAGTTCCTGGTGCACCTTGGCGAGGGATGGGGAGGCAGCCGTGTGCCGTGGTAGTGACGAACGCCGGCGGGTGCAAGTCCCGCCCGGGAACGAACCTGTTGTCCCGGTAGCGAGGGGAGCTATTATTAGGAGCAATCCTATATGGTAGGAACCTCCCGACAACGGGGTAGTAAGTACCTCAACGCAAATCCGCAGGCCGTAACACGCGTGAAGCTAGGTGTAGCGCCGTCATCCCATCCCTCCCGCCCTGGGGAGGGGACAGGGAGAGCCGAGCCTCTGACTTCAAGGCGAAGGCCAGTGCATCCTGCTGCGGGACAGGTGACGCATGTCCGGAATGAAGGGCATGGCGACATGGCTAGCCATACCATGAAAGGGTATGCGGACGGAGCAGGATGGCTCCCCGGCGTAACAGGCACAGCATGCGGAGAAGGTGTTCGACATGAACCACGGGAGACCCCGGACATGTCCCCAACCCGAAGGGGCAACCGCGCAAGCTGGCGCGGGACGCATGCCCGGGGAGTCGGAGCGGTCCATAGTAGCGAGGAGGGCGGGTAATGCCGCCGGAGCGAAGGGGCCGCACTTCCGCGATGCTTCCTCAAGAGGCGAGGACCGGGCCCATCCTCT
>CAYGVT010000109.1:0-2387 GCA_964353355.1 uncultured Thermoplasmata archaeon
GGGGGGTGGGCGGAGGTGGGGGGACCGGATCTACGCACGGGGGAGAGGGGGGGTGGCGCGGGGGGGCGGCGATGGGGGTGGGCGAATGTGCGTGGCGCGAAGGGGCGGTTGGGCGAAATCCAAAGGCAATGATGTGCTCTGGTGAGGGCCTGGGCACATGGGAGGAGGTAAAATGAATAGGCGTCTACCAACTAATTTCCCAGTGGAGGTATGGAAAGGCTGTATCCCGCAAGTGTGTAGGTCGCCTCGACCGTGTTGCCGTCGTCCGCGAAGACGTATGGTATCCTCTGATGCACGTAATCGCCGGACTGGACGAGCGTCACCGTCGCGTCAATCGCGTCGTTCCAGATGACCGTGCCGCCCTTCAGGTCGACATACTCGGGGCCGTCGACGCCCTTCCAATCATGCTCGCCCTCCCGGATCCATGCACTCCCAATGTAGGTGTCGCCCCCGTCCCACCTTAGCGAGATGCTGCCCTTCCCATCCTGAGGATTCGCCCTCTGGTCCCTCTCGTCGAACGTGTTGTCATGGTCCAAGAGCATCGCCATCACGGTATCTGGTTGGTTCTCCCATGTCGCGAACAGATAGGTGATGTCGGACTCGTCACTCCAGGTGACGTCGAGGACGGCGTAGTTGATGAGAACGATGACAATCTCACCGATCCCCTCGGGGATGGGCGCGATCTCGAAATCGATGAATATAATGATTTGTTCCTCAGCCAGATAGCCGCCACCGGGTTGGGTGTTGTTGAACGGTTCGAGGGATCGAATGTCGACCCTGCCATCCTTCCTTGTGCTCTCCCTCGGATTCCCGTAGGTCGCACCGACCGTGGCCAGGATGACAAGGAATGATATCATGATTGCGAGCGCGACCTTTCCTCGCCTCGTGCTGAGAAGGCTGCGCACTCTGGCAAGATGGCCTTTTCCTCCGGCCTCGCCCTCAACGACTGAATCGGTCGGCAAATCGACCCGATTATCATTGCGAGTCGCGGTTAATATATGTTGCCATGTGCGAGAAGGGTGGGGTTGAGATGGCCGAGCGAGATAGAGGTCATAGCGGCGGTCAAGGTCCATCCAGAGATGCAGTGCTATGATGTACATGGGGAGACGAGGGGGATGGTGAAATGACTATCGAATACCCGTATTGACGACGACGCTCGCGCGGCCGGCGCGCACACGCGCGCCGCCCGCGCAGAAGATAGGGGTGCTCCAGGGGGCGTCTCGGGCATGCTGGTGTGCCTTCTCCCAGGCTAGACGAACCCCCCGCGCCCCACCCCGGCCGCCTCGATGCCGGCGGCCATGACGGCGCCCCGGAGGAGCCCGAGGCCCTCGAGGAGGTCTTGTGCCTCCTCGACGCCCTCGACCTCGACATAGACGAACTCCAGGCATCCAAGCAGCACCCCGACAGCCGCCCCCGGCCCGTCCCTCCACACGGCCAGGGCGTTCGCGAGCTCGTGGAACTCTCTACCCCATCCCTCGCCAAGGCAGACCATGAACTCGCCCGGCACCGCCGCGGGGATAGGCTCCACTGCCCCGTTCGCAACCTCGCGCACTGCCTCTGCTCTCGATATCGCGCTCACGTATTCACTTCCTTACTCAGTTCATCCTTGGTTTCCAGAAGCCATATGATAGCCTGTCGCCGCAATGCCCACTCGAGCCAGCGGTTCCTCCTCGCCTCGTCGATGCACCTCCTCGCGACGCCCAGCCGCAGCCCCGGCCTCCCGCGCAGCTCGAACCCTGAGAGCCCGTCGAGGACCCACCGGGGGTGCTCCCCGTCGCCGACGGCCCGTATGGCCCTACGCAGGGCAAGGTCGGCGCGGCCCACCTCTGGAGGGCGGAGAGCAGGTAGAGCCCGAGGAGCCCCAGGACGAGGACCGATGAGAGGAGGAGGAGGAACGGGTCCCTCAGCGCGATGGACGAGGCGAGGGAGAGGCTGAGAATCGACCATATGAAGAGGTCCACCGAGCGGTCCGGCTTGGGGTCGGAGGCAGGCCATTCAAGGTCCACCTCGGGCGCGCGACGCCTGGCCTGGCCGGCCGGCCCCTCCGTATGCCTGGGATGCCGGGGGTCGACCGGGGGGTGGCGCGGGAGGGGGTCGTACATGGTTATATACATGGTTTAGTACATATATATAGCCCGGGCCAGGGGGTGGGCGAATGTGGCCCGGGCCAGGGCACCGAAAGTGGGGGAGCGCGGGCGGGTCGGGGAGGTCGGTGGGAGCCGGGCGGTGCGAAGAGCCGTTCGTGGACGGTGAGCGGGGTCCGACCGGGTCCGTCGGGGGTGGGCGCGGGACTCGCCGTTGGGTCGGGCGGCGGGTCGCGCCGACCGTGCCCTGCGGAGGGCCATCCGGGCCGTCCGCGACGGGGAGCACCCCCGGCGAGTCCTCGA
>CAYGVT010000110.1:0-2008 GCA_964353355.1 uncultured Thermoplasmata archaeon
GATGAAGTCCTTCTCCAGGTAGAGGTTGGTGGCCTGCTTCGCCGACAGGACGGGGTCCGTGCACAGCAGCAGCCACTTCCCGTCCAACCTCTCCATCCTGTGGATGTCCTGTTTCTTGAAACCCCACGAGAGCCGGGTACCATCTCCCTTCCGATTGACCTTCGGGATGACGAGAGCTCCGAACTCTCCGACGGCCTTCCCCGCCTCCTCGTGGATGCGCCTCTCGCCCCAGTTGCCGATCCTGGTCACGAGCTCCTGGAGATCCTCATCGATGGCCGCTAGCGCCTCGTTGCGCGCATCCGCGTCCCGGACGCCCCGCTCCCGGTTGTCGCAGATCACGAGGTTGCGTTCCTTCCCGTACAGAGGGGCCTCGAGCTTCACGGCGTAGACGTGGCCGCCCTTGCTCCCTCTCGCGAGCGTCTCGTGGCTGTACTCCAGTTGCGTGCGCTCGAGGATCTCACGGGCCTCCCTCACCGACATCGGAACCCCGCATATGAGATGCCAGCCAGCGGCCGTGGCGCTCTCCACGTGCTCACCGGAGACGTTCCCCCGGTCCCAGATGAGCGTGCCCGGCTCTACGGACGATTCCTGCAGGGCCATGATGAGGTTCTTGATGGTCGAGGGGGCGTTGCGGCTCCCCCCGTAGACGAAGTGGGCGAGCGGGAACCTGTCCTTGCGTGAGACCACGAGGGCCAGGTTCGCCTGGCGGCGCGTGATGCCATCGCGGTTGTACCCGAGCTCTGCCAGGGGGCAGCTCACGCCGAAGAAGAGCACGCTCGTCAGGTCGTACGCCAGCGTCTCCTTCTCCCCGGCGGGGAGCGGGTGGAGCGCCCGCCATCTGCGGTAGAGGGCGTCGTCTATCCTGGCCGTGGGATCATGGAGGCGCCCTGCATCGCGGTCGTCCGTGCAGATGAAGTCGAGGGCGGTCAGGAACGCCTCCTTGGTGAAGTCCCCGGGTTCGAGCCCCATCAGACGTGGCAGGTCCGTGGTGGGAAGCCAGCTCTCGAGCTTGGTACAGCTCTGGGGGTCGATGGCACGGTTGATCGCCCAGGCGGTGAGGAGCTTGCCGGGCGACGGGCCGTCGACGTTCCGCTGCCCGCAGCAGATGTCGTCGATCGTCTCGGGCATCTCGATTTCCTTGGCTAGCTCCCACAAGAGGGCGACGTCGCCCGCCCTGTGGGAGGGGCCGTGGTCCAGGCGGTCGAAGACATTCGCTATCGGTCTCGGCTTCCTGGTGACCGGATCTTCCGGTCCGAGGCTGCGAACATAGAGGCTTTTCACCTTGCCATTTACGCGGATCGTCCGGTGTTCCTCAAGATACACGCGTCCGTGCTTCTTCCGCCGCTTGATAGACATGTGGGGTGTAATGCCCCTACAAGGATAAGAATCTTTCGGTGCGTACTAGACGAAATGATGAGAAGAGGTCCTTCGTGAGGAGGTTTGAGAAAAAAGATTGTGCGGTTATTGTGGGGAGGAAGGTCCTAACTGATCAGGTCCTGATGGGGCAGGCCGGTTTTCTCTGTATCTCACAGGATAGAAGGTGGATGAGAAAACCCTGGCTGACCTTACATGACATGGAAAGGGTTAAGAACTGAGGCATACGGTATCTATGTTGTGTGGGCGGCTCTCTCAGATGGAAAACCCATCTTGTCTAATGCGACAATGCAAGGGTAGGGGAATCCTATATGGTCGGTCTTTGGCTTCTGGGGGAGGCTTGCCTGGTTGGGGGCCGTGGGATAGAGCGAACGAGCAACAGCAAGGACGCATGTGAGGCGATCGATATGGAGATAGATGACATGACAAAGGGCATGCTCAAGGACTGTACCGCCACGGCCTGGAGGGCCGTCCTCGTGGCAATCCTCATGGTAGCGACATCGTTCAATACGACATGGTCTGGAACCGTGTCCGGGGACGCGTCTGGACCTTCCCTCCAGTCGGACCAGCCAGAGGTTCATCCAAAGGTATCGGTGAAATCCTCGGACAATTCCGGGCTCATCATCGACATGGA
>CAYGVT010000111.1:0-2368 GCA_964353355.1 uncultured Thermoplasmata archaeon
GGGCCGTGCCCGGCCGGGCGACGGTGGGGCAGTTATGGATGGATCCTGCAGGACGGTCGCATGAAGACGCCAAAGGGCTAGCAGCCATCTGCGAGAGAGGTCCGCCATATCATCTATGTATTCAGTGCAACATTCGTGACCGCGATCTACTTCGCCGCGAGGGCCCTGATGGGGGAATTCTCGGATGAGGGACGCAGGAACATGCTCCTCGTCGCCCTGGTCGTCGGGGTCCTCTCGATGGCAATGGTGCTGATGTTCAACCACATCGGCAGGGATGTCGGTGGAAAGGTCCGCTCCCTCACCGGGCTTGGCCTTGATGAGACGGTCTCGTCGATAAGGGAATTCATGGCCGACCGAGGGCTGGAGACGAAGGAGGTTCCTCCGGGCGAGAACTCCAGCATCAAGCCGGGCAGGTCGCTCGAGGTGGGCGGTGGCCGTCTCGATCTGGAGCTCCACAAGGTCGATGAGAGCATCACCTACATCTACGCGGGCCCTCTCCCAAGGGGGGAGGACCAGGGCCTCGCCGACCTCCTGACGGGGCTCGACCAGGGCTCTCGAAGAGGTCGAGGGCGAAGCACGGGATGAAATGACCACGGTCGTGCATGACATGGCAGGCAAGACAGGCAAGCGCACCAAGGTCTGGGGCCGCAGCGGCCTCTGGGGCGACCACGCCATCGGCGAGGGCGCGATGGTGGGCGCGGGCGCCACCGGGAGCGTGCCTCCCGGCGATGACGTCACCCCTGCGGCTCGCATCCCAGGAGCCA
Source organism: uncultured Thermoplasmata archaeon (assembly GCA_964353355.1). Lineage (GTDB taxonomy): Archaea > Thermoplasmatota > DTKX01 > DTKX01 > CAYGVT01. Next base: position 765 of record CAYGVT010000111.1, read on the forward strand.
TCTCCACAGGGGGACGACCCTGACCCGGTGGCCGTTCGCGCCGAGCTCGTCGGTCCGGTCCCGGGTCAGGATGGTCAGGTCCCTGCGCACGAGCTGGGGGAGCTCCCTGTCGCTGTGGTCCCGGATGGCCCGGGAGAGCGTGAGGCCGCTCTTGAGCGACATGCAGAGGAACCGATTGAGAGAGTTCCTTCCCATACCGCTCACGATGAGAATGGTCGGAGGGCCACCGCCCCCGGCCCATGCGGGGCCTGCGGGCCGCCACCGCTCATCACCGCGCGGTGGAGCGCTGAGGATTACGCTTAAATACCCACAGAACCGCTCCCATGCGAGCGTCGCGCCGGGGCCGTCAAGGGATGTGACGAGCCCGTACGCCACCGGGTCGAACGGAACCGCCGCGGGCGGGTGTGAAGGGGAGCCGGTGGCGCGCAGACCGGGCCCTCCCCGGCCGATGGACCGGCCGATGGACCGGCCGACGTGACGAAGGCCTCCATCAAGATGCCGCCAGGGCATCGGTAGGACATCCCAAGACCGCGATCGAGTCCTGCAAGTCCGAGGAAGATGGATGGGCAAGGATCCGTTGAGGAGTGCCAGAGCGGCCATCGACAGGGGTGGCCTGTCGATGCTGGGCCTGCTCACCGTGAGCGCTGCCACCGAGAGGGCCATCGGCAGGGACGCGTGGGGGGCCTTCGGGCACGCCCTCGTCATCCCGGCGGCGCACAGGCTCAAGAGGGAGCGGATGGCACGGAAGGACATCGACGGCCTGGTCGACCTCGCCCTGACCTTCGACCACCTGGGGATAGGCTTCACGCCCATCCAGAAGAGGTCCGAGATAGGCGCCTTCTGCCGGCTGCTCTCGAAGGACCCGCCGGGCACCGTCGTCGAGATCGGCACGGCCCTGGGGGGCTCGCTCTTCCTCCTCACGAGGATGGCCAGGCCCACGGGGCTCATCGTGAGCCTCGACCTGCCCTGGGACGACGGGAGGGGCGGCTACCCGCCCTGGAAGCGCAAGCTCTTCAGGACCTTCGCCGACGAGGGGCAGCGCCTGCTCCTGCTGGAGGGCGACTCGCACGCCGAGGGGACAGTGGCGAGGCTCGAGGCCGTCCTCGAAGGGAGGGGGGTCGACCTCCTGTTCATCGACGGGGACCACAGCTACGAGGGGGTCACGGGCGACTTCCGGATGTACTCCCACCTGGTGTCCAGCAACGGCATCATAGCCTTCCATGACATCGTGCCCGGCGCGGAGAGGGCCGTGGGCGGGGTGCCCAGGGCCTGGCAGGAGATAAAGGAGGGCCGGGAGAGCCTGGAGTTCGTCGAGAGCTGGGAGCAGGGAGGGTTCGGCATCGGCGTCATCCGGGCCTAGCGCGGCCCCCCCGTCGCATCAGGGGGAGGGAGGCCAGGACGCCCCCTGGGTAGAAACGAAATGAGCATCCTCTGCGCCAGTGCACGCCCGATGTGCGTCGGGTCCCGACCGATTCCATCAATGGCGATTGATCTCATCATCCGGCCGGGGGCCACACCCCACTTGCCCCAGAAGCGAACAGATCTGCCGCGGCGGAGGTGAAGGGGAATCTGGGCGGTGGTGGACCGAGCCCGGCCGGGCGAGA
>CAYGVT010000112.1:0-11760 GCA_964353355.1 uncultured Thermoplasmata archaeon
GCAGCTGGCGGTCGAGGTGGCCTCGTCCTACGGGTCGATGGGGGGAAGCGTCTTCACCTTCCTCTATCCCGATGGGGTGCTCAGCGAGACGGTCACCTTCAACCTCACCGACGGCGAGTTCCGCTCCGTCCTCCGGTTGAACGTCACCGTCTCCCCGGTCAACGACGCACCGGGGCTCTCTGGAGCGCACGTGGACGCACCTGGACAGAGTGCTGGGACCTCATTCAACTTCACCGTGGTCCTCAAGGATATCGACACGGGGTCGGATGTCCCGGTCGTCGAGGTAGTGATAGATGGTGTCAAGTACATGTGCACCAGGGATGAGCTGAGCACCGGCCCCGACAGCGAGGGGGTGGTCTACTTCCTCGAACTTGACCTCCCTCCCGGCACCCACAATTTCAATTTCACCGCAGACGATGGCAAGGGAGGCGCGGCGACGACCGGGACTCTCACGGTCGCCGTGGATGAGATACCGGAGGAGACCGACCCCCCGACCAAGATGGTGGCTCTGCTCATCATCATCGGCGCCGTGGCCCTCGCGGCAATGCTCCTGGTAAAGAGAAAGAGGTCGTCCGGGCCCCCTGTCTGAGACGCCGTGGGGGATATTGGAAGGGGGCATCCCCCATCTGGACGGGGGCATCGTCTAGGGTTCCAAAAAAGGGATGCGGGGGACCGCCCCCGCGCGCCCGGGACGGCCCCCATTGCCGCTCCACGTCAGGCCTGGTGCTTGCCGCTGCGGGCCTCGATGTTGCGGGCGATGGTCTCCATCGTCTTGTGGTAGCTGTCCTCGGGGCTGAACTCCACGTACTCGGTCCCCGCGTTGATGGTCCCGGAGTGGTTGGGCTCGATGTGGTACGTATCCCCCGCGCGGACGACCTCCGTCCGGTCCGGGTACTTCACCTGGAATCCGCCCTTGAAGACATACCCCCAGTGGTCGGACTGGCACCGACCGCCGGGGAGCCCCTTTAGGAGGGGGGTCATGTCCATCTCGCTCTTGAAGACCCCGTACTCGACGTGCATGTTGCCCCAGCAGGCCTCCTTGATCGAGTAGTCCTTGCTCTCCATCACCGTGTCCATATCCTTTGTCGCCTTGCGCATCTCTTCACATCCTACCAATATGTTGGTTAATGAAATAACGACCACCAGACACTATAACATTGTCCCGAAATCCATCAGACGCGGAAACGAGTGGGTTCTGGTAGCTCCGGGGGCCTCGTGGTGGCATGCATCGGGTGTGCACGGACCCGTCCGAGAGCGCGCGACGGACGATACCGTGGCCGTGGTTCGCGAGCCACGCGCGACGAGGCCCTCGTGCACGCCAAGGCCGCGAGGGGGTGGAGGATGCACACCGCCGTGAGGGGGATGGCAGGGTGGCCGGGGGGGAGAGGGGAAGAGCGCGGCCGGTCGCGGGGCGGCGGGCGCTCGGGCGGTCGAGTCGGGGCGCGCGGGAGACGGTCCGCACCGGATGGGCACGGCAACTGGGATACCTGCGCTTGACCCAACGGTCCGATCTGTTGACCTCACCTGTCGGCCATGGAGGACTGCTATCATGACCACACTCTTCGGGGAGATTCGTACGGTCATGGTAGCGCCCTTTGTATACCATGGCCGAGGAGGAACGGACCGATGTGCTCGGTGGTCGGACGACAATTAACCGCGTTGAGGATTGCGGACCTGCGGGATGTCTTCTGTGGTGTTGACCGCTGCACCAGTGGACCATGGCACGACACTGGATGGACGGAAGGATATCTAGGACCTGACCATGGGTGGGGCCCTTTCGGACTGCAGCCTGTAACCTGTTCATGTATGCTGGTTTTGTGACAGTGAATTATGGTGGTGACAGTCGCGGCTAGAACAGCTATTTCGACGCCTACAGTGAGGGGATGGGCGCGAAGCGGGCCATCCTGGTCACCAAGGATACGATCAAGAGGCGGGGCAGATGCGTGCTCGTGCCGCTTTGGTTGTTCCTGCTCGTGGAGTGACCGCGAGCGCAGGCCACGACTACACGGAGCAGAGGTGCCCTTACCGATTGCCATGGCCCGTGGGGGTTGGACCCGCCAATCATCGACCTCGCGGGACCAAGCATCTCCTTCCCCTCCAGGATGCGCCATCCAATGGGTCGGTCGGACGGGTCACAACGCTGCGGCGCGCATCGTGGCGCCCGTCCCCGTCCGCGCGCAGGGCCCAATCGAAAGGCGTATAACCCCCTTTTTCTTAGGGGGAGTCCAATGGAGGCCGTGACCGCCGACCGCTGGACATCATCCAGGCCGTGGCCCTACAGCCCCGCGGGTCGTGACGCAGATGACGCACGTGTCAAGGCTGCCGGTGGAGGAGGTCTACCGGTTTCTCGGGAGCTCGCCCAGCGGGCTCCGGGATGACGAGGCCCGCCGGCGCCTCGAGGAGCACGGCCCCAACGTCCTGGCCGAGCGGCACGGCGAGACGGTCGGCCACAGGTTCTTCACGAGCCTCAGGGATCTGTTCAGCATACTCCTCATGGTCGCGGCGCTCCTCGCCGCCGCCTCCGGCGAGCTGCGGATGGCAATCGTCATCCTGGCCATCGTCCTGGTCAACACCGCCATGAGCGTGTTCCAGGAGTGGAGGGCCGAGCGTGAGATGGAGGCCCTGCACAGCTGGATGCCGAGCTCCACCAAGGTCGTGCGCGGGGGCACGGTGAAGGCCACCCCGGCCGCTGGCCTCGTGCGGGGCGACGTGGTCGTCCTCGAGGAGGGGGACCGCGTCCCCGCGGACGCCAGGCTCGTGGAGTGCTACGACCTCTGGGTGAACAACGTCCCCCTCACGGGCGAATCCGACCCGCGCCCCAGGACGGCCGAGCACTCGCCCGTGAGCTCGGACACGCTCCCGGACGTGCCCAACTTCGTGTTCATGAGCACGACCGTCGCTCGCGGCTCCGGCAGGGCCGTGGTCACCGCGACGGGGATGCGGACCCGGTTCGGCAGCATCGCCGACATCACGCAGGCCATCGAGGACGAGCCCAGCCCGCTGCAGAAGGAGATAGCGCGCACGGCCAGGTACGACTTCGCAATCGCGCTCGCGGTCGGGTTCGCGTTCCTGCTCGCGAGCGTGCTGTGGCTGCACGTGGGGCTGGCCAAGGGCCTCCTGTTCATGATAGGCGTGATGATATCCTGCGTCCCCGAGGGGCTGCAGGTGACGGTGTCGATGGCCCTCACCATCAACATGGCCAAGATGGCCCGGGAGAACGTCCTGGTCAAGCGCCTCTCGGCCGTGCAGACGCTCGGCTCGGTGACCGTCATCTGCACCGACAAGACCGGCACCATCACGAGGGGCGAGATGACCGTCACCCGCATGTGGGCGGACGGGACGGACTTCGAGGTCACGGGCACCGGCTACGAGCCCACCGGCGACGTCGTGCGCGCCGGCGAGGCGCTCGCGCGCCGCTCCTGCGCGCCGCTCGTGGGTCTGCTGGAGGCATCGGTCGCGTGCAACAGCGCGCACGTCCAGCCCCCCGAGGGGGACCGGACGGGATGGGGGGTCATCGGGGACCCCACCGACGGCGCGCTGCTGGTGGCGGGGCTGAAGCACGGCATCGACCCGGCCGAGGTGGCCACGAGGTGGCCCTCGGTCCACCGGGTCCCCTTCGACTCCGTGAGGAAGCGCATGTCCACCGTGCACCGTGTGGACGGGCGCCTCGTCGCATTCGTGAAGGGCGCGCCGAGGAGCATCCTCGACATCTCGGACCGAATAGTGGTCGGCGGGCGCGAGGAGCCCCTCACGGACGAGCGGCTCGAGGAGGTGGAGCGCCGGGTCCACGCGCTCGCGGACGAGGGGCTGCGGGTCATCGCGGTCGCGAGGCGGGGCCTGCCCGACGGCGCCACCATGGACCCGTCCACCATCGAGGCAGGGCTGACCGTGCTGGGCCTGGCGGCCATGAGGGACCCGCCCCGGCCGGAGGTGCCCGCCGCGGTCGAGAGGGCCAAGCGGGCGGGCATAAAGGTGGTCGTCATCACGGGCGACTACGGGCCCACGGCCCAGGCCATCGCCGAGGACGTGGGGATAGTGTCCCGGGAGCGCGTCCGCGTCCTGCGCGGCGTGCAGCTCACCGCCATGACCGACGGGGCCATCGTGGAGGAGGTGCGAAGGGGCGACGTCATCTTCGCGCGCATGTCCCCCGAGCAGAAGCACCGCGTCGTGCGCGCGCTCAAGTCCGCGGGCGAGGTCGTCGCGGTCACGGGAGACGGCGCCAACGACGCGCCGTCGCTGAGGGAGGCGGACATAGGCGTCGCGATGGGCGCGTCGGGCACCGACGTTGCCAGGGAGGCAGCGGACATGGTGCTGCTGGACGACAGCTTCGCCTCCATCGTCAGGGCGGTCGAGTCGGGGCGCGCGGCCTACGAGAACGTCCGACGGTTCATCGTCTTCGCGTTCTCGCACAACTGGGCGGAGCTCTTCCCCTTCATCATCTACATCGTGCTCGCCATCCCGCTGCCGCTCCTGGTCACGCAGATCCTGGCCATCGACCTCGTCATCGACATCATCCCCGCGCTGGCGCTGAGCCGCGAGCCCCCCGAGCCCGGCATCATGTCCGAGCCCCCGAGGAGCGTGACCGAGCGCATCTTCCACAAGAGGGCCATCGCGAGGTCGCTCTTCCTTGGGCTCGGCATAGGCGTGATGGTCATGGCCGCCTGCCTGTGGACGTGGCACGCGGGCGGCTGGACCTACGGCGAGCAACTGGCATCCGACGACCCGCTCTACATGAGGGGCACGACGGTCGTGTTCGCGGGCATAGCGCTTGCGCAGATCGGCACGATGCTCACGCTCAGGACCACGCGCGGCTCGGTCCTGGGCCTGGGAAGGCGGTCCAACGACTGGGTCTGGTTCGGCATACTGGCCCAGGTGGGCCTCACGGCGCTGCTGGTCTACCTCCCGTTCACGGCCGGGTTCTTCGGGACGGTGCCGCTCCCGCTCGCCACGTTCGCGGCGCTCGCGGGGCTGGCCGCGGTGGTGCTCCTGGCCGACGAGGTCAGGAAGGCCGTCGCGAGGCGGCACTGGAGGCCCGAGCACGGGCATTGACCGCGTCCCTTCGCCACTGGCATCACCGCAAGCACGACCTGTGGAGGGGTCGCCGTGGCGCATCATGTACATCACCTCGGAAAGGACTGATGGGGATTGTTGGGGTTGTAGATAATTGGCACCCCAGAGAACGAAGGTGAGGTTCGTCAATAGCCGAAGAGGACAACACGGAAGGTGCAGACCAGGAACACATGACCAGAGGGAAGACGGTTGCGATTGGGAGAGGGACGGAAGGAGACCGTGTCTGACGAATGGCCGGGGAGATGGCATGGACGAACTCTCCATCGCCAGGGGTGTCGTATGCGCATGGTAGGCGACCGAGGAGGGAGACAAACACGTGATTCTTTCCCTCCACGTTCGCCTGTCCTGCATGACCCCATTCGGCCAGCAGGTCCGGTCTGACCTATTCGACATCGTCATCTAGATGGTGTGGCAAGCATCCTCGTCGTGATGGTCATGGATACCTATTGCGGCAGGTTTATATAGAATTGGCGATATTTCAGTCATCAAGATGCTCAACGGTCGGTAGATTGTATAAAAAATCGTCAAAAAGGAAGGGAGCCGAGATGGAGCAGAACATACTTGTAAGGACCCTTGGGGACTCGCACTTCCTGAAGGTCCTGGGGTTCTTCCTCGAGCATCCCGTGCACGCCTTCGGCGTGTCCAAGGTATCCAGGTACCTGGGGATCTCGAGGGACACTGTGAGGAAGGATATCGAATTCTTCGAGGCGCTCGGGTACGTCGAGCGGACCTCGAGGCGCGGCCCTTACAGGCTGAGGCTGGACGACGATATGGTCACGACGCTCCTGCGATGCGTGGCCGACATAGCCCGGACGCTCGGCGAGGGCGGAGCCGAGGATACGGGGCAGAGGCTCTACATCCCGCATCTCGAGGGCAGGGCACGTCGGGTCGTGCGCACGAGCACGGCAGGGGCCTAGGTGATTACATGCCTGAGAATGACAAGCAGATGGAGCGCGATGCGTCCCGGGAAAGGGCGGGCTCGAGAGGGAACGTCTCGGGAGACGACCCCGTGCTGCCCGTGGTCAGGGCCGAGGGGTTCTGCAAGACCTATGGCACCAGAGTGCTGGTGATGAGGACCGAGTACGACCTGAGGCTCCTCATCGCCAACGAGGTCGTCAAGGCGGAGCAGGGGGGGGAGTTCTACCTTGGAGAGTCGATGGTGGTCCTGACGCCGGTCGCCGCGAAAGAACTGGCATCTGACCTGGCGAAGATGGTCAGGGAGTGGGAGCGCGACCATGGCAAGATAGATGACCGTCCTCGGACGAGCCGGTTCACGGAGCTGGCGATCTAGAGGGGGCAGGACTGTTGGGGAGGCACAAGGCACAGAACCCTCGTGGCTCCCGGACAGGCCGCAAGCTCGCTGGCGACAGGCTCGCGGAGGACGTTCATGGCCATCGTGGGATGTTCAAGGACCGTCGCGAGAAGGGCGCTTCGCACAAGGCCCTCCAAGGAACGGAAGGACAGAAACCACCGCTCACGGACGACCAGTTCCAGATCCTCTGGCTCCTGTTCACCAGGCACAGGTTCTCCCGCCCGGGTCTTGAATGGGATGACCTGCTCATGGAGCTGGAGCTCATCGACATCCCCGAGGAGGACGCAGACGACTTCCTTAAGGCACTCCGTGACAGGGTCGACCCCTGGCTGACCCACACGCCTGGATTCGGTGCCTACTTGAACAGGCAGCACATCGATGCCATCAAGACGACGTTGCAATCGTTCCTTGAGAACAGGAAGGGGGCTGGAGCCTCGCATAAATGATGGCAGCCGAGGTCATGGCTCGCGCTCATCCAGATACAATCTGCGGTCGTGTCATCCCTATCGGTGCTCGACCTCGATGGCCTGCGATGGCTGCTCGGGCTGCGGGGGCGACACGGCGGTCGCCTGCGCGCCGCCGCGCCGCGACCTCAAGAGGAGCAGAACGGCCACCACGGCGACGGCCGCCATCACCGCGATCAGCAGGACCGGGACGATGTGCGAACGACCGTCACCGCCGCCCTCGCGCTCCTCTACCACGACCTCGACGGTGCGCTCCACCGTCGCACTCCCGTCCGTGACGGACACGGTGATGGTGTGCCTCCCGGCGCCGAGGGTGCTGACGACCAGGGGCGTGCCCGCCCCTAGCCCCGAGCCCCCCTCGGACCAGGTGAAGCCGAGCGCGTCGCCGTCCTCGTCGGACGCCGTCGCAGAGAGAGTCAGGGCCGCGCCCTCCTTGAGGACCGTCCCGTTCGCGGGCAGCAGCGTGAGTATCACGGGCGCGTCGTTGAGGTTCACGACCACCAGCTCGAAGGACACGGACGCAGCGCCGCCGCGGCCGTCCGAGACGGTGACCGTCACGGCGTGCGTCCCCACGTCCGCCTGGCGCGCCGTGAACGAGATGGCGCTCGTCGTGGGGTCGATGTCGAAGAGGTTAGAGTTATCGGACCATGCGAGCGCGTCGCCGTCTATGTCCTGCGCCTCCAGCGTAAGCGAGAACAGGGCATCCTCGTCGACGCCGTAGGTGCCCTCGACCGCAGTCGCGATGACGGGCGCGTCGTTGAGGTCGACTATCCTCCAGACGACCGTGAGGGAGTCCGTGAGGCCGCCGAGGTCCGTCACGGTGTACGTGACGGTCCACTCGCCCACCCGGGACTGGTCGGCCGTGAAGTTGACCCAGCCGTCCAGGTCGGGCGCGAGCCATGCGGGCCCGTCCAGGTCGAGCGCGAGCGCCTCGGGCACCTCGAGCGGGAGCCCCAGGTCGGGGTCCTGCGCCAGGATGCGGACCGAGACAGGCGTCCCCTGGTCGAAGATGAGCGTGCCGAGAGGCACGATGGTGGGGGCGTCGTTGACGTTGCCCACGTGGACCTCCACGGTCCTCTCGTCACGGGCGAGCGCCGCGTCCTGCACCCGCACCGCGAGCAGGTGCACGCCCACGTCGGCGTTGCGGGGCGTGAACCACAGCAGCCCCGTCGAGGGTTCCATCCCGAACACGAGGTCGGCCGAGGAGGCCGAGAAGAGGAGGACGTCCCCGTGCGCCAGGTCCGGGTCCGAGGCGGTGAGGGTGAGCGTGAAGGGCGCGTCCTGGACCGCGTCGACGTGGGCCGGCACCATTAGCGTGGGCGCGTCGTTCGTGTTGACGACATCGATCACGAGCTGGGCCGAATCGGACAGGCCCTCCTCGTCCGTGACGGTGACGGTGCACGTGTGCGTCCCAACATCGTCCGCCGACGGCGTCCAGTCGATGTCGCCCGTGGCCGGGTCGACGTCGAAGAGCTCGGACGTGTCCGAGAACGTGAGCTGGTCTCCGGGCAGGTCGGCGTCGAGGGCCTCGAGCCGCAGCACGAGCCTCTCGCCCTCGACCACCGTCTGCGTGGCGGGGTCGACCAGGACGGGCGCGTCGGGCATGGGGGAGACCTCGACCGTGAGGCCGGGGGTCTGCGTCGTCTTGCCCAGCCGGTCCGTCGCGCTCAGGGCGATCGTGACCTCGCCGCTCCAGTCGGGGGCGGCCCGGACCTCGAGCGTCCAGTTGTCGAGGATGCCCCGCACGACGCGCCCCGAGAGGGCCGATGGGTCGGACACGTTGACGACCGCGAACGAGAGCGCGCCCTGGTCGTGGTCGTCCCAGAAGGCCGCGTCAAGGTCCAGGACGGGCTCCCACCCCGCGTCCTCCGTGGCATAGACGCTCGACGGCCCCCTCCAGACGGGGGCCGCGTTCTGCGTGGGGTCCTGGGCCTCGTAACTGACGTTGAGGTCGGCGACCCGGACCTTGGCGGCCGTGAGCGCGCCCACGCGGAACTCGAGGTCGAGCGTGACGTTCCCCTGGCCCGCGGGCTTGGAATCCAGGAGTGTCTGGAGGGCCTGCCCGAGGCCGAGGTTGTCGTCGACGACGTAAACGCCCTCGAGGTCGCCAGTGCTGAGCGTGATGTCGGTCCCCCCGACCCCCAGCACGACGTCGGTGGGGTACTTGGCCTCGCCCTCGGCGACCTTCGCGGTGAGCCCGATGTAGTCGGTGCAGAGGTGCCCGCGGTCGGACGTGCCGTTCGCGTCGTCGACATCGGCGTGGGGGCCCACGACGGCCACCTCGACGGAGCCGTTGGCGGAGATGATGGGGACGGGGCCGGCGAAGGTCGTGTTGAACCAGTTGTCATCGTCCCTCCCCGCGACCATGTCCGAGTAGCCTCCCATGTAGTCCCACGCCCGGTCCTGGAAGTCGTACATGTAGTACTCGGCCCAGTGCGGGGCGGTCGCGTTCCCCAGGCACGTGCCGTGGCCCAGCCAGCTGAAGGAGAAGGAGATGGCGCTCGCGACCGGGGCCGGGACCTTGAAGTGGTAGAGCTGGACGGGATACTCCCACGGAGGGTCGGTGGGGTCGGTGGGGGTCGTGGTGTTCCAGTGCTCGCCGTCCGCGGAGGAGACGTTCGCGACCTGCGAGGAGGGGATGGCCTCCCAGCCGCTCGCGTAGGCGTCGACGGTGGGCGGGTAGATGCCGGTGGCCTCCTCGTGGAGCGCCCACAGGTCGCTGCCGATGGCCGTCGTGGAGAAGTCGCGCGTGACGTACTCGCCTGCCGGGCTCAGGATGCCCTGGACGGTCATGCTGGCGCCCGTGATGACCGAGTTGCGCGGGAGCGTGATGCCGAGCGTCCCGTTCGTGAGGCTGTCGGAGAACCCGAGCTCGGCCTCGGTGTCGCCGGAGGCGAAGCGCGTGAGCACGACCGTCGCGCCCGACGCGCACGGGGGCAATGTCGCCCCCAGGAGGAGGGCGCACAGGAGCAGCGTTCCCATTGACCAGACCGAAATAGGCCGCGAGCCAGACGACCGCATCCGACCATCACCTTCGGGGCCCGAGCACCTGATGTGCTTATTAAGGGACATTGGTGTGGTTTGGCGCGTGGTGGCCCGGGGCGGGCCAGCCAGCACGCCTTCCGGGGCCGTGGCGGTCTTGAACTGCTGTCCAACGCGGCCTTGGTGGGGACCCGACCTATCATCGGAGAGAGATTGCTATATATATATTCCTATTATAATGGCAATTTTCTTTGATAATAATTGGGGTTATAGTAGCAATATATTTATACTACCACGACCTACTTCATGCCATGGACACGGAGACTATCAAGCCCATCCTGGAGTCAATGAACCCGTGGTGGTCCAGCGGGGTTGTGCCCGAGAGGGACGCGCCCGCCACGAAGAGGACCGAGCTTAAGACCTTCGCCTCAACAATCGAGGGACCCCGCATCCCCGTTCTCTCCGGGCTCAGGCGAACAGGGAAGACCACCATCCTCCACCAGACCGTCGCGGCGCTCATCGAGCGCGGCGTGCGGCCCGAGAGGCTGCTCTACGTGAAGTTCGACGACCTCGTCCTTCGCGAGATGGGCCCATACGTCTTCCAAGCGGTCCTGGACGCCCACGGCGAGATGATGGGGGCGGTGCCGGGGGACATGACCTACGCGCTCTTCGACGAGGTCCACAACATCCCGGACTGGGCGCGCGCGCTCAAGGTCATCTGGGACCGCAAGCAACCGCTGCGCATCGCGGTCACGGGTTCCGCCGGCCTGTCGGTGCGCGGGGGCGTCGGCGAGAGCCTGGTCGGCCGTGCGACGACAATTGACCTCGGCCCGATGGACCTCGCGGACTGGGCCGCCCTGCGCGGGACCTCGGTCGATCGGCTGCCCCTGACGAGCCTTCTGGGCGCAGAAGGCCCCGCGGGGGCCCTTGGCGGACGGTCGGGACTTCTCCGCAGGCAGTTGGACCTCCGGCCCCTGCTGGGGGATTACCTGCTGCGCGGAGGCCTGCCCGAGGCCGCCCTGGTAGAGGACCTGGTCCAGCTCCAGCGGAGCCTCTACGAGGATGTCGTCGACCGCGTAGTGCTTCGCGACATCCCCCTCGTCTACGGCGTGAGGCAACCTGCGAAGCTCGGCGCCCTGATCGCCGTCATCGCGGACAAGAGCGGCGTTCCGCTCACCGTTGAGGGGCTCAGGGCATCGGTCTCCCTCCAGCGGGAGACCGTCGAGGACTACATCACGTACCTCGTGGGGGCGTCCGTCATCATCGAGCTCGTGTCCTACTCCGGCAGCCTGATGGCCGCGCTCAAGAGGGCCCGCAAGTACTACATCGCGGACACGGGCCTGGCCAATGCGGTCATGCACAGGGGCTCGAGGACGACCTCGGAGGCCACGGCCATGGGCGCCCTCGCCGAGCAGGCCGTCGCCATCCACCTGGACCGCCTCGCCAGGAGGCGGCGGGACCGACTCACGTACGCCCCCGCGCACAGGGGCTCTGAGGTGGACTTCGTGTTGGAGACGGACGAAGGCCCGCTGCCAATCGAGTGCAAGTACCGGACAGAAGTCCGGCAGCGCGAGGTCGGCCGGCTCGACGCCTACAGGGAGGGGATGGGCGCGAAGGTCGCCATCATGGTCACCAAGGACACCCTCGGGCGACAGGGCGACTGCGTCCTTATGCCTCTGTGGCTGTTCCTCCTCACCGAGTGAGCCCGACGGCGCCCGGGCCGGGCCCGCGGTGCGCGCCCGGTGCCGCGGCGGCCTCATCGTGGTCCACCGTGACCCTCCAGAGCATCCCGCAGTAGAGTAGACGGGGAGCGCCCGGCATGACCCGGGTTTCTCCCCGCCCCTCGTCGAACCGTACGTGAAGTTTTCCCTCATACGGCTCTCCGACCGCGTTCATGCAGCAATTCTCGACTGGGATGACGCACTGACCCCT
>CAYGVT010000113.1:0-8596 GCA_964353355.1 uncultured Thermoplasmata archaeon
AGTACTTGTACGGCAATTAACCATAGCCTTTCTCCCTCCACCCCCATCCCACCATCGTGCCCCGCCCGATATCCTATAGAACGTGCGCCATCTGCTCCCGCCCCACAGTCTCGCCCTGGTCGCCCTACTGCGCCCGGTGCCGCGGCCACCTCTACAACCGGCCGGAGAACGCCAAGCGCCGCGCCGCGCTCGTGGCCGCCTATGACAGGGACCTGGACGGCGTCCGCTGCCGTTACTGGCCTAGTACTTGTTTGAGCGTACAAAATATTCATAACTCGTCCTGAAAACGATAAGGAATTATGGAGGCGAGCGTATGTAAATTCTCGTGATTTCATGCGACCCAGAGGTCCTTGGAACCGTGCGCTTAAGGTAATCGACGGCATCTATCATCGCATGGCCTGCGTGTCTTATATTGAGTTCAGAAAAAAGTGGTATGTTGGCCGTCCATCAATAAATGGGGTACCGTCGCTTCCGTCCCAACCCACCTACTCTCGAATATGGAAATTCTATCAACGGGAGAACGGATTGAGAACCCTCCGTAACGAACGACTGATCGAATGGATACTCCACCAATTCGGAAAAAGGACCCTGAATCCCGATTCTCCCAGAGACGAGTTACACCGTCAAGCCGTGAAGTTAATGGCAAGCCAGGGGCTCGTAATGATTTCGGAATCGAGGTTCTATCGGGTCTTGAGCGAGGCTTCTCGGAAATTCAAGGATGAAGAATGTGAGAACCGCATAGACCGCCTTGGAGAGTCTCTTGGAGTGAGCCTGCGGGATCGTCCAATATTAATGCGGTGGACCGCAGCGAGTGAGCTTCTTCGATTTCCGCCTGCGACTATCGGCCGCGCAAACCTTCCCAAGATGGTAGAGGAATATCGTATCTTCCGCGACATCTCAAGCGCACTGGCAAAGAATAATCTTAATCCTCAAATACTACTCGCGCACCCGGATTGCGATCGCCAGTTCCAATCCATCGAACGACATTCTCCTTCGATCATGCGTAGATGGGAGCAACGCAGGATGCTGGAAGCCCTCCCATTCTACCTCGCTGGTCGCCTGCGTGACGGGATAGATGCCATACTCCTTTGCCTCGTTAGAAAAGCTCGTCTTCTGCAATCGCGGATGAGCGAAGAGGCTGAAGAGAACCGTCGCGAGGAGAGCATGGCCCTACTTGAACGGACTGGCCGTCATTTCCAAGCGTTGCAGGTCGCTATCGGAGAAGCGCTCGCTTCGGGTTCACCCCAACCGCTAGTGCCATTCCGCGGAACATTATCTCGTCTTTCGAAGGATAGCGCCTCAGCATTGGATCGGAACCGATTATATCATCTAATCGGCAGCCGAGGAGCATATACTCGAAAATTCGCTCATCGTCTAGTCGGCATTCAATTTCAGGGGCATGACCCGCATGCGAGGGTCATCGTGGAAGTGCTCCAAGAGGTTTTGAAATTCGAACCATTTGAGAAGCCGGTCCCAGAACATTGTGTGGAGAAACTGGCGTTTCTGCAGATCCCACAGAGCCTGATGATTCAACGTCGAGTTTTCGAGCCAATAGTCGTCATCACACTCGCTGACTGTCTATGGTCGAGTAGGATCAGTGCAGCATTAAGCCGTCGCTTCTCGAACATATGGACGAGCATCCCAAATTATCAGACAAAAATAGATACTGCGAAATGGATTGACCATCGTCGACAACTCTTCCATAAGGCATGGAAGACCTTCAAGACGCTTGCCAGGGAAGATGATCTCGTGGAAGACGGGCGTCTAAACATCAGAAGATTACCGAAGCAGAAATCGCAACAATCCGAAATACAGCATAGAAAAAGGCATGCATCGATGGTCTCAGAATTCAAGGTCATCTCGATTACAGAGGTCGTTCTCAAGGTACACCGCGCCACAGGTTTCCTCGACGATTTCAAATTACATCAGACCTCAACTCATCAGTTCACGAATGAGGAGAGACTCCGTCTGGTTTCTGGGATCTTGATTGCTGAAGGCATGAATATTGGGTTACGTGAGATTCCGACTGTCCTTGACCGGAAAATTACCGTTGGTAGCCTACAAGGCTTCATCGATAATTACATGACAAAGGAGAATCTCGAAGCAGCCCTCGACCGGCTGCTGAGAGTCTGGGATGGGAAGAAAATGGGCAAGCCATGGGGCCCTGGCAATATGATATCTGTCGATGGTCGCGTCATCGGAGCATTCCAGAACAACCTCTTGTCGAGGTATCATTATAGGAAGGGCAGAAGTGGGATGACGGTCTATTGGTTTATCCGAGACGATGGTGTGCCGACCAGGGTCAAACCACTGGGGAATCAGGAGTGGGAGTCTTGGCATGTTCTCGACGAACTACTCCATCCTTTGGCTGGTCAGAATCTCCAATCATCCTGCGGCGACACGCAGGGCCAGTTCCTGGCGCTATGGGGAATGGCGGAACTCGTCGACAGACAAGTTCTCACCCGCTTCAGAAGACCGTCCCGTGTCCAATTGGCCAAGCCGTCTGCAAGGAATCAGGCGGGCCTGAAAAAGCTGAGAACTGTGCGGTGGGACGTCATTGAGCGAGGGTTGCCAAGTATGCTCCGTCTCGCGGATGCCGTGAAGTCAGGAAGGATCAAGGCCGTGGAGGTATTACGGCGCTGGCATCTGTATGACGAGGATGGAATCGACGTCGCTGAGGCGCTACGTGAACTAGGCAAGATTGCCCGGACGGAGTTCCTCCTACGATATGCCAGTGACACGGAATTACAGGGCAAAGTAAGAAATGCATGCAACAATGCTGAGATGTGGAACAGTTTTCACGAAGCCATCTTTTGGGGGAACGGAGGTAAGCTGAGGAGCAATAATCCTCTGCGTCAGGAAGAAAGTCTGCTGGCCCTAACGCTACTGATGTTCTCGGTTATCTTCTACAATGTCCAGACGTACAATGCAGAGTTGAGAAAGGCGAAAGCGCCGACGCCAGTCATCTGGGATCATATACAGGTACTTGGCAGATATCGATTCCCGAAGAGGCTGCTATACGATGGAGATTCGCTCGCCTTTTGAATAAAATGTACAGTCAAACAAGTACAAGGCCTACTCCCGTGCCCCTCTCGAGGAGGAGGACCAGGACAGCCCTTTCTACCTGGTATTCGACCACGAAACGCCTCCAAGGTCGTCCA
The DNA here is from genome assembly GCA_964353355.1 of uncultured Thermoplasmata archaeon. Lineage (GTDB taxonomy): Archaea > Thermoplasmatota > DTKX01 > DTKX01 > CAYGVT01. Next base: position 3,162 of record CAYGVT010000113.1, read on the forward strand.
GGCTCGTCGCCTGCGCCTCTGTCTTCAACTCGATGAAGGGCCAGATGACGCCCGACGAGTTCCGGAAGGCCGTCCGCGAGCTCGCGGCGCACCACAGGGGGAAGCCGTTCGACAGGGGCGCTGTGTCTTTCGAATATTGGACCGAGCACATGCCGCCCAGGCCCGGCCCCAGGCTGCGCCGCGAGGAGAGGGCGAAGGCCGCCTACTCGGACTGCGTCGTCTGCGGGAGGAGGACGGTCAAGTACTCCATCTACTGCCCCCGGTGCCGCTGGTACGTCTTCTGGCACGGCTCGGGGCATCCCGCCTACGCCAGGGCGCTGCGGGAGGCCTACGACGCGGCCACGGACGGGTTCGTGTGCCAGTATACTGGCGTGAGGCTTGATGACGAGATGGGCAGGCCCTGGTCGCTCAACTTCGACCACGTGGTGCCGGGGGACGACAGCAGGTTCGCCGTGGCGGCGTGGTGGGTCAACTACATGAAGACGGACCTTGCCGTTGATGAGTTTTGGCAGGTGGTCGGGGAGCTGGACGCGTGCTGGCGGGAGGGGAGGGAGTTCGACCGGGATATCGCGGAGTTCAAGTATTGGCGAAGGCATCGGGGCGCGAGATGACGCCAAGGAAGAGGGGTTTCCCCGCATCCCTGTTCGACATGAGCAACATGAAGCTCCTTCACGAGGAGACGCGGTACGAGGGGAGCGTCGAGTACACTAAACATGCGGTCTCCGAGCTCACGCCCTCGTATCAACCCTACCTCTACATCGATCTCGACCGATGGTCGAGGATAGGGTTCTACATGCGCTTGAGGAAGGGCATGTCGCGATGGATGGCGATATTGCTGTCCTCCTCGCTCTTCTGGGGCCATCTTCTAATCCTCGTGGCATTGTACCTGAGGCAACCTGTCGGTATCTTCAGCGCAGTGTTCACGATGGTGTCCGTCGATGTCCTGACATACGTGAACGAGTTCGTCTGGAGGGAGCGCGACGTCGACGGGTACGTGAGGAGGTTCCCGGTTCCGGCCTACGACCTCAAGGAGCTGCTGGAGGACCGGCTGGAGGAGCGCGGATACGCGTTCACGGAGGTCGAGGTCCAGAGGCGCGACGTCTACGAAAAGCCAAACCTGCTCATCGTCCGGCACAGTGAGGCAACGCTGATAGTGGTCGTCTGGGAGGAAAATGGGCGCGCGTTCCTCCACATCGGACGGAACCCGAGCAACGACTGGGGGGAGATTGGCATGATGAAGGACCTTGTGGATGGCCTTGTTATCACCGGCTCAATCGTGCGCGATTACGATTATCTTGCGCATCATCATTAGGGAACCGGTTCATGCTCACTTCCTTTGAAAGGAACGACGCTCGCGCGGTCGGCGCGCACACGCGCGCCGACCTTGCCAGAGATAGGGGCATTCCCATAGGCTCCCCGGGAATGCTGCTCCGCGCCATTGGCCGGCAGCAACCCCCGCCACCGCCGCCTCGATGCCGAGGAGCCCGAGGCCCTCGACGGCCTCCGCGACCCGCCACCTCACCGCGAGCTCCAGGCTCTTCAGGGGGCTCCGCGCCGGCCTGTCCCCCTGGGAGTCGGTCATGTGGCAGCTGCCGGGGGGAGGCGTTCGAGAGGGTGCGGATAGGGCACTGGAGGGAGGCGCGCGGGAAGAAAAGGATGTCGAGGAGGGAGCCCGGCGCCATGTCCTGCGCCGTCTGCGGGGGGCCGGGGGGAGGAGGTGCCGGCGGATGCTGGCGCCGGGGGGGTGGGGCGATGCTGGATATCCAATGTGCGTCCGCTGGGAGGTCGCTGGGAATCTGAGGTTTTTACATCCTTCGAAAAGACACCAAATCCCTAATATATATAAAGCTGGGATGACAACTCGTAGACCTCAAGGCGTTGACACAAGGGGTTTGCTATCCAATGAGGTTCCCGACGGTCGTTGTAATCGCCGTGCTCGTCGCAGTGGCGTTCCAACCTCTCGACGTCGTGTCAGGCAAGATCGAGTACGACGACATGACCATCAACTGGTCCGTCGAAACCATCGACGGGGGCGCCCGCATCGTTCCCGGAGATACCTCCATCGCCGTCGGACCCTCGGGCACCGTCCACGTGACCTACCACGATGGTGACAAGGACGGGCTGCGGTACGCATTCAAGCCCCCCGACGGGAACTGGAGCACCGAGCTCGTCGACGCGCCGGGCGTGGGGGCCCACAGCGAGGTGGTCGTGGACTCCAAGGGCGATGTGCACGTGGCCTACGAGGACCGCGTGGACGGGACGGTCAAGTACGCCACAAGGCTGACCGATGGCGGCTGGGATGTCAGCACCGTGGACGGTCCCGTCGCATGCGGGAACCTGACGATGGAGATAGATGCCGAGGACAACGTGTTCATCGCGTACGTGGACCTCTCGACGCCGTCCATCGACGTCGCCACCCCCGACGGGGCGGGAGGATGGAACGTCACGACCGTCGTGGAGGGGGGGCATCTCTACTGGGGTATGCTCGACATGGCGATATGGAGCAACGGGTCCAAGCATCTCGTGTACCTCGCGAGTGAGTACAATTCCGGCTACCTCCAGGCCTACCACGCCCACTGGTGGCCGGGCGAGGTCTGGCGCGTCGAGGCGGAGCCCTTCCTCGACAGCGGCGTCTCGCACCTCAGCATCGCCTTCAATGACGACGGCATCCCCTACGTGGCCGCGCACGGGGGCTACACTCTCCTCCACAGGGCCCCCTCGGGCCACTGGGGAGACTTCTCCTATTTCAAGGACCAGCACTTCCGCTCGTACGGGGACATCCGATACGACTCGCAGGGCTGCTGGATGGTATGCGGACAAACCTCTTCCGACGATCTGAGGTACTACGAGATCACGCCCGTGGGCAACTTCAGGACGGGCACGGTGGACGGTCGGGCCGGCACGGGCGGCTATGCCTCCATGGCGGTGGGGCCGGAAGACCGCCATCACATCGTCTACTACGACGAGTCCAATGGGACGCTGGAGCACGCGACGGACGCCAACCGGGCCTCGGCGCCGGAGAGTCTCACGGCGACGGGGGGGGAGCGCGACATCACGCTCGAGTGGGGGATGCCGGACGACCTCGGGAACGCCACGACGGTCACGTTCAACATCTACCGGGAGGACCCGGAGGACTTCGAAAACTACATCGACCTCTACAGGACCGGTTGGACGGGCACGTCGTTCATCGACACCGACGTGGAGAACCGCGTCAGTTACCTCTACTACGTCGTGGCCGTCAACGGCGCGGGCGAGGGGATCTTCTCGAACCGCGCCTGGGCGATGCCGTTGCTCCATCCGACGGCGCCCCGCAACGTCACGGCGATGGCGGGCCCGGACAACGTGGTGCTCAGCTGGGAGCCGCCCGCGGACCCGGGGGTATACACAGTCACGGGGTACAGGGTCCACTGGCGGACGGGGACGTACTGGAGCGGTTTCGGCCCAGAGTGGCAGTACCCGGTGTCCGAGTGGAGCAACTTCACGGTCGGTGCGGCGACGATGGCGTTCAATCATTCGGGCCTGAAGCAGGGATATTCCTATCACTACGAGATAGCAGCCCTCCATGCGGGCGGTGAGGGGGAGAGGTCCCACGATGTCAACGCCATCCCCATGGTGCCTCCAGGACCCCCGACGGCGCTGACAGCGGTCCGGGGGGACGGACGGGTCGTCCTGAACTGGACCCGGCCGGTCGACGATGGGGGATGCCGCCTGACGGCATACAGGGTCTACCGCGGCACCTCCCCTATGGACCTCAGGCTCGTGACGACGATAAACGGTAGCGCTGGCGATTTCAATCTCTGGAACGAGCCCTCGATGAGACTTATGGACGATGGAGCCGTTCCCGAGGTGGTAGGATGGGATTCCGAGGGGCGGAAGTACATCATTCCAAAAGACTCATACGGCACGTCGGGCGAGCTTGGAGATAGCATCAGCTACTACTACCAGGTCTCCGCGGTGCAGCTGGCGGGCGAGGGTTCCAGGAGCTCCGTCCTCGAGGTGCCTCCGGAGATGACGCCAAGGGCGCCACGGAACCTCACGGCCACCGCTGTCGGTGAGGGCGTCAGGCTCTCGTGGATGCCGCCGGCCAGGGATTACTATTTCGCCCCATCGGGGTATGTCATCTACCGCATCGGTCCTGATGGGGAGCTCACCGTCGTGGACCTCGTCGGGAAGGAGACTTTCAATTATCTGGACAAGGGGGTCGTGTCCAACTCCACCTACAGGTACTGCGTGAGGGGCGTGAACGAGGCCGGGGAGGGGAACAGCTCTGAATGGGCGGAGGTCCCCGTGGGGGTCGTCATTCCCGCGCATGAGCCGCCGGGCGATGGATGGCACTGGCCGCTCGCCGATCTGGCCTTCGCCATCGCGGTGGCCCTCATCATCCTGGCAGTCCTGATGATGAGAAAGAGAGCAGAACGCAGGAAACGCGGGAATTGACCCGAAGGCCTTTACTACAGAATCTCAACCTGAGTGACCGGGCAACGGACGACGCTGGCGCGCTCGGCGCGCACACGCGCGCCGAGCTTGCGCAAACAGAGTCACCCCCAATGGCTCCTCGGGCATGCTGGTGCGCGCCATTGTCTCGCCGAACCCCCCGCGCCCGCCGCCTCGATGCCGGCGTCCATGACCGCCCCGCGCAGCCGGTGGAGACCTTCGACAAGGCCCCGGCACTCCTCTACACCCGTAGCCTCGATCTCGATGAACTCGAGGCAGCCTAGCAGCACCCCGGCGGCCGCCTCGGGCCCGTCTCCCCATACAGCAAGCCCGTTCGCCAGGTCGTGGAGGGGGCCGCCCCACCCCGCGCCCAGCCGGACGACGAACTCGTCCGGCACCGTCGGTGGGATGGGCTCCACTGCCTCGTTCGCAACCTCGCGCACACTCTCTGCTCTCGATATCGCGCTCATGCTCATGTCTCCCGTTCAATCTCATCCTTCGTGGCCAGAAGCCATCTGACAGCCTCGCGCCGCATCCTCCGCTCCAGCCTCCCCTGCCTCCCCGCCTCCTCGATGCACCTCCTCGCGACGCCCAGCCGCAGCCCCGGCCTCCCGCGCAATTCCAGGCCGGAGAGCCCGTCGAGGACCCGCTGGGGGTGCTTCCCGTCGCCGACGGCCCGTATGGCCCTGGAGAGGGCAAGGTCGGCGCGGTCCGCCTCCCACCTCTGGAGGGCGGTGAGGAGGTAGAGCCCGAGGAGCCCCAGGACGAGGACCGACGCGAGGAGGAGGAGGACGGGGTCCCTCAGGGCGACGGCCGAGGCGAGGGACGCTCCTAGGATGGTCCATATGAACAGGTCCAGCGAGCGGTCCGGCTTGGGGTCGGAGGCGGGCCATTCGCGGTTGACCTCGGGCGCCGGGCGCCTGGCCTGGCCGGCCGGCCCCTCCGTATGTCCGGGATGCCGGGGGTTGGCCGGGGGGTGGCGCGGGAGGGGGTTGTACATG
>CAYGVT010000114.1:0-3032 GCA_964353355.1 uncultured Thermoplasmata archaeon
CGGGAGCCTGAAGTCAGGCAGGGACTTGAAGCCCACCGCCGAGCCCAGGAAGACCGGGCTCAGGGCGTCGAAGGCCGTGTCGCCGGTCTGCCTGACAGCGAACGCCACGTCCAGGAAGCCGTCCCCGTTGATGTCCGCAGCGTCGACGGCCGAGGCGCCGGCCACCTCGAACCCGAACGGCGCAAGGGAGAGATAGTCGAGTCCCCCGCCGTCGACGAACGCGAGCGGCTTTGTGTCGAAGCCCGCGTCGGAGCGCAGGCTCGTGAGGAGCAGCTGGGGGCCCGTGCCCATCCCCGCGGCGCGCGTGAGCCCCCCGCCCGCCACGCCCAGGTTGAGGGTCCGGTCCACCTTGGCCGACCCGTAGTACTGCTCGCGCCAGTGGTCCTTGTCCATCCACTTGACGAACATGCGCTCGAGCAAGGGCGTGGTCCAGTTGAACTCGCTCGCGACCTCGACCTGCACGTGGATGATGGGGTACAACGAGCCCAGCCCAGAGAGGTCCACGTCCAAGGCGGCGAGGTCCTCGTAGCCAGGTATCGGCCGGGGCCGCGGGGCGGAGTTGTCGAGGACGGACACGGAGGCTGATGTGTTCCGGGGCAGCGAGCCCTCGAGCACCAGCACGTCCCACTTCTTGACCGCCGGGTCGATTGTGATGCTCTCGGTCGTGAAGGTGCCCTTGTAGTACCTGCCGCCGCCGGCCTTGAAGACGGCAAACGCCAGCTCCCCGCCGCCCGCGCCGGACTTCGTCCATGCTACGGAGGTGGGCCACGTGGTGCCCCCCATCATTGCCTTGACCACGTAGCTGCTTCCCTCCCACGTCGTCAGGAGCACGTCGTCGTATCCGTCGAGGTCGAGGTCCATGCAGTCCGTCGCGTAGCCCACGTAGTTGTTCGTGTACCCGCTCGAGTGCTTCCTCGAGTCGCTCCACCCGTCCTCGTCGCCCTCGTAGAAGTAGTACCTGTAGGAGTTCGTGTCGCCCTCGGCAGTCACGATGTCCATGAACCCGTCGCCGTTGATGTCCCCGGCCGCCACCGTCAGCACGTAGGTGCCGCTGGTCGTGAGGCTGTAGTCCGCCGTCGCGTCGATGCCGTCCTCCGAGCCCATGTAGATCGGCATCTTGCCGCTCGGGTTGCCCGCCACCAGGAGGTCGAGGTAGCCGTCGCCGTCGATGTCCTTGAGCATGAGGTCGTAGCATCTGTCCGTGAAGAGGACCAGCGAGTTGGCCGAGGAGGGCCCTGACGCCCCGCCGTAGAACACCCTGACCTCGTCTGTGTGGCCCCAGGCGCCCATCCCGAACACAATGTCCTCGTAGCCGTCGTTGTCGACGTCGCCCACCTGGCATGACGTGTACTCGGAGCCCGAGAGGCGCATGTCGGGCGTGCTGCCGAAGGTCCTTCCGCCCGTGTTGAGGTAGGCGAATGAGTCCGCGCTGCCGCTGGTGGAGTAGCCCCCTATGGCGATGTCCAGGTACCCGTCCCCGTTCATGTCCCCGGCCTCGACCCGCTGCGCAGAGCCCGCGTTGAGCGTCGTCGTGCTCGATGTCCCCGTCCACGTCTCCGAGGAATCCCCCCAGTAGATGGTTACGGAGTTGCCTCCCGAGGTGGCGAGGTCCAGGTATCCGTCCGCGTCGATGTCGGCGATGTCGACGCCCGTCGAGCCCCCGCCCAGGTTGGTCACGTCCTGGTAGCCCGTGCGGCCAGCATTGGGGTAGTACATGGAGAGCGTCGTCCAGCTCCCCGCGATGGCGACCGTCGGATAGGCCTCGTAACCGCCCGCGCCGCCCCCGCCGCCCCTCCTGGTGAGGTTGACCTCGACCCTGCCGTCGGTCAGGTTGATGTTCTTGAAGTCGCTCATCTTGGCCGTGCCCAGGAACTCATCGCGCCACTCCTCGAGCCCTATATAGTAGAGCGACCAGGCGAGCAGGCGTGGCCGGTCCGCCCCGCTCGCGTAGAGGTTGACCTGGATGCGCAGCAGGGGGTAGTAGGAAGGCACGATGGTGATGACGCTCACGTCGCGCGTCGAGTGCTGCTTGTCGAAACCTGGAATGGTATCGTTGGCATAGCCCACCACTTGCGACTCCTTGGACGCGTTGAGCACCGACACCTTGATGGAGCTCGCGCCCGGCGTGACGGCCTCGATGTAGATGAGGTCGTACCTGTGGTCGGCCGGGCACGTGATGACCGAGGAGGCTATCCAGCCCTCCGTCGCGCACGTCGCCAGGTGCACCTCGCCGCCCGTCACCTCCACGCCCTGCAGCCCACTCGGGGGCACGTACACGTGGCTCCGGTCGTCGAACGAGTCCGTCCATAAGGGAGGATCCGAGAAGGGGGCGATACCACCGCCCCTCGACCCCACGGCGCACGACCAGGTGCTCGATAAGCTCGGCACAACGAGCACGGAAATGGTCATCAGCACGACTAGCGCTCTGGCGCTCCTAGCTTTCATGCCTGGCATCCTCCCTTGAAACAACGGGCGTCTCTCCACTCCCCGTCAATCCCCCAACGGACCAACGTCTAGGCTAAATCCACAGGCAGCTCCTCTCTAGTCCGTCGGTCAGATGAGGAATTCCACTCTGGATCATGTGTATAGAGGGGCTGCTCACATATTAACGTTATCAGACAGACATCGAATGGATGGCCTGCGCGTAGGCCATGCGCGGGACCGACCTCGATGGACCATCTGGAAGGCATTCCAATATGAGGAGCGAACGGACCCCTGGCGGAATATCCCGTCGGCACGCCATAGGCCCTGGGTGGTCTACACCAGCACGAGGAGCGCCGACGTGCGGGGTTCCGCCTCACTCCTCCTCGACCCAGCCATCGGTGCTGGGCTCCGAGGCGTCCTCCCTGCCCTCCAGCTTCCGCTTGAGCTCCATGTAGCTCTCCTCGGTGATCTCGCCGAGGATGAACCGCTCCTCCAGCTTGGCAAGGAGCGCGGCCTTGTCCACGGGGGGCGCGGCCGCGCCCGCGGCCGCCCTCCTGGGCTCGGCCTTGGGCTTCGCCCCGTGCTCCTTCAGGAACGTCGACGAGTCT
>CAYGVT010000115.1:0-9385 GCA_964353355.1 uncultured Thermoplasmata archaeon
ACACGGTCTTTGCCATGCCTTTTCCTCAACGCTCCCCACACGGGCTTTTGACCCATGCAGCTTGAGGTGATTTGGAACCTGCTCCTGCAAGCCGGTTCCGAGGGGCCTTCCCTCATCTCTTGTGCAACCTCGTGGCGCACAGTCATCCGCATAGCGGATGAGCTTCGCGTTGGCTACGTCCCGATGTCCCAGCCACCTGCGCCGCCATTCTGCATCCAACCGATGCAGGTAAATGTTAGCGAGCAGGGGACTGAGCACCCCGCCCTGGGGCGTCCCCACATCCGTGGCCTCCACACCACCGCCTACCATCACGCCGGACTTCAGCCACATCTTGACGAGCTTGAGTACGTACCCGTCCGAGATGCGGCCTGCCACGGCGCTCAGCAGGCGGTCGTGCGGGATGGTGTCGAAGCAGGCCCTGATGTCGGCGTCCAGCACGTTCCCCAGTCCCATGGCCAGCCATCTCCAGACCTCATGGGCCGCGTCCTGCGCACTCCTTCCTGGCCGGTACCCGTAGCTGCACGGCAGGAAGTCCGCCTCGAATATCGGCTCGATGACGAGCTTCACCGCCGCTTGGGCAACGCGGTCCCGGACCGAGGGAATGCCCAGGGCACGCTGGCCTCCACTCCGCTTCGGTATCGTTACGCGTCGCACCGGCAGCGGCCGGTACGACCCGTCGCGGAGCTGCGCCTGGAGTTCCCGCAGGAACGCCTCCACTCCCCGCTCCTCTATCATCCTGATGGTGACGCCGTCCACGCCCGGGGCTCCTCGGTTCCTGCGCACCTCTTCCCAGGCCATGGTCAGGACGTCCCACCGGCACACCCTGTCCCGTATGGCTCCGAAACGTCGCGTCGGATTCGCCTTCGCTGCTGTATACAGCTCCTCCTGAAGGTTCCTGACCTTGTCTATGGGCTGTGTCATCTCTCCGGGAACCCCCTCCGATGGTCCACATTAGGACGCACTATGCACATCCTCAACGGGCGTCCCCTTGAGAGCAAGGGCCCGGCCCTCACCTCTCGAAGGAGCATCGCGGAAGCATGGCCCCTTCGCTCCGGCGGCATTACCCGCCCTCCTCGCTACTATGGGCCACTCCGATTCCCCAGGCCCGCTTCCCACGCCGAATTGCGTGGTTACCCCCTCGGAACGGGGACGGGCCCGGGGCCTCCCATGGTTCACGTCGTACGCCTTCTCCACATGCCATGCCTGCTACGCCGGGGAACCGCCCTGCCTCGCTCGCACATGCTTCTGGACGGAGATACACCCCGTTACTCCGCCCTTCATCCGGCACGCGCGTCTCCTGTCCCGTGGCAGAGCGTTCTAGCCTTCGCCATTCATAAAGAGGCTCAGCATTCCCAATGCCTTCCCCAGGGTGGGAAGGTGGCGCTGACGGCGCTACACCTGGCTTCACGCATGTTACGGCCTGTGGATTCGCGTCAGGATACTCAATATCCCTTTGTCGGGAAGCTTCGACTAATATGGTTTGCACCATATAATCGTTCCCCTCGCTACCGAGCCAACAGGCTCCTGCTCGGACGGGACTTGCACCCGCCGACGTTCGTCGCTGCCATGGCACACTCATGACCGCGCCGCGGAGCCGCCTCATCCCCTTACTAGGTCACGGCATTCCTCGATGTCCTCGGTCTCGACCTCGACGAACCTGAACCATGACAGTAGCACCATCGCGGCGTCTCGAGTTCGTGCTTATTAATTGATAGCCTTTTGAACCTTGGAAAAGGATTAATAATCCAGAAGGGGGTATCTGATTGGCCTCCTATCGTGGAGTGAGTGACAATGCCAAGAAAGGATGATGACAGTGGTTTAAACATTTTCGATATGTTCTCCGTTGACGACAAGCCAAAGAAGAAAACACGGAAAAGGACGAAGGAAGAAAATCCGTTCGCAGAGGCGTTGGGTTCCTTTGGCGGACTCTTCCCGGGTCCTGAACCGCCAAAGCAAAAGAGAAAACGCCGAGCTACAAAATCGAAGGAATCTCTGAGAGTGAATGAGACAACCACAAAATCCATTCGGCATCACCCTCGAACAATCGAACCAATGCAATCTGCGAAAGTCTTCCAGACCTCCGTTCCATCCGCAGCCTCAATTGGCACTCACTCATCAGTTTCTGATTCGGATTTCAATGTCGTGCTCCAACAGATAAGGCAATGGGTCCCCTTGAAGAGATATTCTACTGAGGAAGGATATCATCCAGACCTCCACAATTTCCTGAGGGATAAGTGCGGACATGTTACCCATCTCGAAGAGGGACCTGAGAGAGCCGACATCGTGGTAGATGATCGATTCCCAATAGAGCTCAAGAAGAATCCCACAAAGGGCGAGTACGACAGGATGCATGGTCAATTGCTACGCAATGAATGCGCATATGGTTGCGCGATTGGCGTCGTATGCGATGTAAAGAGACTAGAAGCATTCCATAAATTTGTGGCAACTGTTAATAAAGCCAAGGGGAATAAGAAAATCGAGATTCTATCGAAATGATCCATCCCCAGAAATCTAACTCGTGTTTTATCCCAATGACCGGCGATGAGGAGGGAGGATAGCTGCCTATCCCTCACTAGTCCGTGAATCCCCCGCGCCCCACACCTGCGGCCTCGATGCCGGCGGTCATGACCACACCCCGGAGGAGCCCAAGCCCCTCGATGAGGTCATGGCATTCGTCAATCCCTTCTACCTCGAGGCGGACGAATTCGAGGCAGCTCAGCAGGACACCTACGGCCGCCTCGGGTCCGTCCTTCCAGACCGCCAGACCATCGGCCAGGTCGTGGAGAGGGCCGCCCCATCCCGCGCCCAGATGGACGACGAACTCCCCCGGCACCGCCGTGGGTACAGGCCCCACTGCCTCGTTCACTATCTCTTGCGTACTCGTCGTCTCGGCTCCGATGCTCATCTGCTCATCTCCTTGATTACTTCCTTCCTCGCCGCCCTCAACCAACGCGCCGCCTCCTCCCGCCCGCCCTCCCCGAGCACGTCGAGGGCGATGGCGTAGCACAGCCGCGCCCTCCCCTCCGGCAGCCCGTCCCCGCGCCGCGTGCCCTCCCAGAGGGCTCCTAGGACGTCCCCGACGTCCTCGCCACCCTCGAGGCCCTCGATGGCCGCACCGAGGGTCTCCGCGGTCCTCAGCAGGGTGGCGCGTCTGTCATACCTCCACCGCCTCGGCACGAGCGTCTCGCCCCTGGCGTTGAGGCGCTCCTCCTCGCGGACGATGGCCATGGCGGTCCAGGCGAGGGCGGCCGCCAGGGTGGCGGTGGCGAGGTCGAGTGCGGTGCATAGGGGCCCGTCGAGGGGGCCGGGTAAGAGGACCAGGGCCGCTGCCGTGACGACCGCCACCGCGACAGGGACGGCGAGGGGCCAGTCGGTGGGGACGGGCCTAGGGGCTGGATTAGGCGTTGGGGTTTCGACCGGCCACTCGAGGTCGACCGAGGGGGCCTGCCTCCGGCCTACTTCCCCAGCTGCTTCAGCACGAGCTCGCCGTCCTCGATCTTCCACTCCAGGACGTGGCCCTTCTCGATGCTCAGGGCCTGGGCCAGCGCGCGGGGGATGGAAACGGTGAGCACGCCCGTCGGGTGCTGCTGGACGCGGACGCGGTTGGACATGGTACATGGAGTAGTACATCTATTCTAATATATATAAGGTTCGATGGTGGGGATAGGTGAATGTGGGGGGGAAAGCTCTACTGTACATGAGAAGGGGTGGGGGGTGGATGCACGGGGGGGGTGGGGCGGAGGGGCGTGGCGCGGGGGGCGGTTGGGCGGGAGCCATAGGCGCGGAGGTGGTCTGGCGGGAGCTGACCTGCAAAAGGTGAAATAGGGCGAAGGACAATAGTTGGCCAGTTACGAATAGGCATGTGCAAGCCGTACGCTCGTTCGCTGAGGCAGAGTGTGATTCCCCATAGTGCTCTCGAGTCCCAATCTGGTGTGGCTATCGAAGGAGTCGACGTGACATGAGGTCCAGGAATGCGATATCCGTCTATGTGGTGGGCATCGTCGTCATCTCGATACTCTCCGGGATGCAGACGATGTATGCAGAAGGAAAGGACGGCTTCTTCGGCGGGGGGGATGGGACAACGGGGGACCCTTACGTCATCGAGGACGTGTGGGACTTACAGAACATGATCGACGACCTGGATGCGCACTATGTCCTGGCGGGCGATATCGATGCCTCTGTGACGGCCGGATGGAATTCTGGAGCTGGCTTCACACCCGTCGGATCCAGTGTGACCGGGTTCACCGGCAACCTCGATGGCAGGGACCATAATATTTCAAAGCTGTTCATCGGCCGAAGAGGCACGTCCGAGGTAGGGCTCATCGGATATCTCGGTGTGGGGGGGAAAGTGACGGATATTCGTCTTGAACGAAGTGACGTGACTGGGCGGAACGACGTCGGGGGGCTCGTGGGTCATTGCCAGCAAGGCACGGTGTCGGGTTCGTACTACGACGGGAAGTCCACCGGGTTGGGGATGTATGTCGGTGGGCTCGTGGGAATCAATGAAGAGGGTGATGTGCTCGACTCGTACTCCACTGGAAGCGTCTCCGGATCCTCTTTTTATGTTGGCGGTCTCGTTGGGGCGAGCACCGGTACGGTCGCACGATGCAACTCCACCGCCAAGGTGATTGGAGGCGGTTACATGAACGGAGGGTTGATAGGTTATAATGTTGGCATTGTGGAAGACTCGCGCGCTACTGGAGTTGTAATTGGACAGCACTTTACAGGCGGGCTTATAGGCGATAACCGGGGCACGGTCTCGAATTCCCACGCCATGGGGGATGTCGATGCCACGGTGGATGTTGGTGGCCTTGTGGGACAGAACCACAGGGGAACGGTAAAGAGCTCGAGCTCGTCGGGGAACGTGACCGGTGAGACCAGAATCGGTGGGCTCATTGGCGTGAACTATATCGCCACAGTGTTCAGCAGCAACGCCACTGGTGACGTGACCGGGACCGAAGATGTCGGTGGGCTGGTCGGGCGGAGCGATGACGTGGTATATGGCTCATGCGCAACAGGACATGTGACCGGCACCGAGAACGTCGGTGGGCTGGTGGGATTCAACAGCGGAGAGGTGTCCATCTCCCTCGCCAAGGGAAGAGTATCTGGAGGTAGCAGTGTGGGCGGGCTCGCTGGACGCAATGCAGGTCTGGTGACTAGGTCGGGTGCGGAGGGGGATGTCTACGGGACTGGTGATTGCGTCGGGGGGCTCGTGGGCGCGGACAATAGCGGTGAGATAAATGGCTCGCACTCCTCGGGGAATGTCACTGGGCATGGCTACGTCGGGGGGCTCGTGGGTGATGCGGGTTTCGATGGAGGGTTCTACTGTTCCTTGGTAAATTCTCACTATGATGTCGATTCGGTCATGATAAACGGGGGGCACTACATCACTCTCGGAGGCCTCTTCCATTCCCAATACAGCGATTGGGCTTCCAACGGATACCGGTTGGACATCGCGGACTACTCTCTCAGCCTAATACCATCGATGGGTGCCTATGAGATTGGTACCATCCAGGGTTTGCGGGACCTGCTGGGATTCGCTAGCATCGAGGATATCAGCTTCTGTCTGTCTGCCGATATCGACCTATCCACAGCCCCGGGCCTTTGGATCCCGCACCTCAAGGCGTCATTCGATGGGACCGGCCATAAAATCTCCAATCTGCGCCTCGACCTGCCCTTCGCCGCATACGTGGGCTTGTTTGGGGTGAATGAGGGTGGGACGGTCGATGACGTCGGGGTCTTCGACATCGATGTTCGCGGACGCGTCTTTGTGGGCGGGCTCGTTGGTATCAATTTAGGCCGAGTGAACCATTCCTTTGTCACCGGGAGCGTGACAGGAGAGCTCGACAGCGTAGGAGGGCTCGTGGGACGGAATGGCAAGTACATTGTGTCAGATTCTCACGTAAATGTGAATGTGCGCGGATCCGGTGACCATGTCGGGGGACTCATAGGCGTGAACGCCTGGGGGGACGTCCGGGTCTCGCATGCTACTGGGACCGTCACCGGCCTCAAGGACGTGGGCGGGCTCGTAGGGATAAGCTGGGGCGATATTTCAGGCTCGAGTGCCGGTACGATGGTGAGCGGGTCCTCTGGCGTTGGTGGGCTTGTGGGGACGAATGAATATGGTGGCGCAATATCCAGTTCTTTCGCAATCGGGGATGTCACCGGGACTGGCAATTATATTGGTGGCCTCGTTGGCAATAATTACTTCTCCATCTCTCGCTCCTATGCCACAGGAACTGTGAAGGGAACAGTCGCCGTGGGCGGGCTTGCAGGTCAGGTAAAGAAGGGCGAGGTGAACGAATCGTACTCTACGGGCAATGTTTCTGGCACCCGCCATGTCGGAGGGCTCGTGGGCTACAGCAGCGGAAGCGTCCTCACGGATTCCTATGCAATCGGCAACGCGACCGGGATAGAAAATGTGGGCGGTATTCTCGGGTACGATGGGGGTTCCACCATCGTGACGGGATGCTTCTGGGATGTCGAGTCATCCGGCATGAGCACGAGCGTCGGTGGATTAGGCATGACAACTGTGCAGATGAAGTCGCGCGACACCTTCATTGATGCTGGATGGGATTTAACAACCACTTGGTTCATCGTTGAGGACATAACATACCCGCTCCTTAGGTGGCAGGATAAGGAACCCCCCCGCGCAAACGCGGGCGAGGACCAGACAGTCGGCGAAGGGACGATGGTGACGTTCGATGGGAGCGCGAGCGCCGACGACCATTGGATAAGTAACTTCACATGGACCTTCCATGACGGCAATCCGGTAACTCTATATGGGATCTCGCCATCGTATATATTCGATTGCCCAGGGATTTATTTTGTGGAGCTTAACGTGACAGACGTCCTCGGGAACTGGGATACCGATGACATGATTGTTACTGTCATCGACGTTTCCAGGCCTTCTGCTGACGCTGGCTCCGACCAGAAGGTTGACGAGGGGACGGTGGTAACGCTCGATGGCAGCGGGAGCATCGACAATATCGAAATAGTGAACTGGACCTGGACATTCTTGTACGGCTCGACTGGCTTTCCATACGGTGATGGCCAAATTACCCTCTATGGCGAGTCGTCCCAATTCCTATTCAATGCACCTGGCATATATACTGTCGAGTTAACCGTGAGAGATGCCGCAGGCAACTCGGATTCGGACAACCTAATCGTTACTGTCATCGATATACGGCCGCCATATGTGGACGCGGGTCCAGACAAGATTGTCGATGAAGGGGCGCTGGTTGAGTTCAATGAGAGTAAATGCTCAGATACCGGGGGAATCGCGGACTACACCTGGACCTTCGTGATAGGGAACAGGGAGTTGGTCATCTCCGAGCAATGGCCGACTTTCATCTTCGACATGCCGGGGAGATACATCGTCAGCCTCAAGGTGACTGACCGCGCTGGCCATTGGAGCACCGACACTGTGAACGTCACCGTCAACGACGTCACCCTGCCGGTGGCGAACGCGGGCCCTGACCAGACCGTCGACGAAGGGGCCTTGATCACCCTGGACGGCAGTGGCAGCTCGGACAACGTGGGGATAGTGAACTACACTTGGTCCATCATCTATGAAGAAGAGACCGTTGAGCTGTACGGTGCCTCGGTCTCCTTCACTTCCACCGTGCCGAACGTCTACCTCGTCGTGCTCCGCGTGTCGGACGCGGCGGGCCACACGGGCGAGGACGCCATGACGCTGACCGTCAGGGACGTCACCGCGCCGATGGCGGACGCCGGGCAGGACCGCACGGTCCCCGTCGGGAGCCCCGTCTCCTTGAACGGGTCGACCTCCGTGGACAATGTCGGGATAATGAGTCATACCTGGACCTTCACCTACGACAGGCAGCCACGCGTCCTCGAGGGTGCTGTTGTCCAGTTCACCTTCGAGGTCGGCGGTGTTTACGAGATTGTCCTGAATGTCACCGATGGGTCCGGCAACCGTGGGACCGACACGGTCGTCATCACGGTTGTGGACACCGGGAGGGTCTATGGTACCGTCCTCGACGAGGAGGGGAGCCCTGTGGGGGGCGCCACTGTTGAGGTGACCGCATCCAATGGCAGGAGCTATACAACGACAACTACGGTCAACGGTTCGTTCGCCCTAGTCATCTACCATGGGCTCTTCATATATAACATATCGAAAGAGGGATACACGACATTGTCCGGGAGCGCCTCTGTGGGTACGATGAATGTGACCGAGCTAGATCTCTCGGATCAGCCTATGGTGAGGGAGAACGAGGATGGCCCGTCCGACAATTCAATGTTGGTACCGGTGGTTGCTGTCTGCCTTGTGATAGTAGGGCTCGTCCTGCTCGTCCTGATGAGCAGAGGAAAAGGAAGACCTGAGGGGACGACGTAGGTTGAATGGTGATAAGGACCGGATGAGCACATCTCTCCCGACGACGCTCGCGCGGACGGCGCGCACACGCGCGCCGTCCTTGATGACATGTTAAAGCCACGCCCGTCCCGATAGAGGAGCGAGGCGAGGACATGCACAACATCGGGATAGACGCGCACAAGAAGACGTGCCAGGTCACCGTGATGAACACGGAGGGACGGATCGTCGAACGCAAGAAGATAGACACGGACGTCACGGAGCTCAAGACGTTCTTCTCGAAGTACAAGAGGAGCCGCGCCGTGGTCGAGGCCTGCCCGGTGTGGGAGGTCGTCTACGAGGCCGGCAGGAGGGCGGGCGTTAAGGAAGAGGATACGCCGTCCGGACGACGACGCTGGCGCGCTCGGCGCGCACACGCGCGCCGAGCTTGCCAAAGACAGGGTCGAGGTGACAGTGACGGTGGGAATGCCGTCGTTTGTCATAGGCTAATGGATGAGCTGATCTCCTACGGCGGCCTCTCATTGGTCCATAGTATTCGGCCGTATCGTCCCGACCGCCTCTATCCCGGCGGTCACCAGGGCGCCCCGGAGCAGGTGCAGTTGGTCGAGCAGGTCGTCGAAGCCCTTGAGCTCTATCTCGACGAACTGTATCCACGTGAGGAACATCTCGACCGCCGCCTCCGCCCCGAGCTCAAACACGGCCAGGCCGTCGGCAAGGTCGTGGAGGGGGCCGCCCCAGCCGGCGCCGAGGCGCACCAGGAACTCCCCCGGGACCGTCGGGGGGACCGGCACCGTCTCTGCTGCCTCGTTCGCTATCTCGCTCGCACTATTCGTTCCGGATATCGCGCTCATGCTCCTTTCTCCCTAGAGATCTCATCCCTGGCCTCGATGAGCCATATGATAGCTTGCCGCCGCAACGCCCATTCCAGCCTCCGGCTCCTCCCCGATGCCTCGAGGCAGCGCACCGCAATCCTGAGCCGCAGCCGCGGCCTTCCCGCGAGCTGCACCACCCCGAGCCCGTCGAGGACGCGCCGGGGGTGCTCGCCGTCCT
>CAYGVT010000116.1:0-41441 GCA_964353355.1 uncultured Thermoplasmata archaeon
CCCCTGCCCACTCCCCCCCCCCCACCGCCTCGCACTGGTGGCCGGCCTCCAGCCGCGATGCCACGGATGCCAGGGAGCCAGCTTCGACCCCTCGAAAAGGTAATGCTTATTAGCCTCCACGCACTTCGAGGGCCCCGATGAAGGCAGCCAGGTCCTTCTCGGTGGCGGTCCTCGCCCTCCTCCTGCTCGCCGGCCTCGCGGTCCCGGGCGCGAGGGGCGACGAGACCAACCCCGAGATAACCGATGCGACGGGCGACTCGACGACGCAGCGCGCGGACATGGACATCGAGAGCGCGTGGGTGCACGCGGAGTCCAACCGGAGCCTGACGTTCCGCATCAAGATGCGGGAGCTGTCCGTGTTCTCCCCCAGGACGGACTGGCAGTCGCTGCCGCAGATATTCTACGACTTCTACTTCACCATCCACAACAACGACTACGCGCTGCGCGCGAGCATCCCGGTGCACGGCCCGCTCGCGGTGTTCGCGGGCTTCTCGCTCTACACCGTCGACTACGGCGCCTCGGGCTCCAACATGACCTTCACGCAGGTCGACGGAAACGTCACTGGCACGTACACGGCCGGCAGCGCGTACGTGCAGCTCGGCATCGACAAGGCCGACGTGAACCGGCCGGACAGGGGCGACATGGTCACCCACATGTGGGCGGCCGTCTCCTTCCAGCCCCGCGGGGACGATGCTCAGCAGGTGGACACGGCCGCGTCCTATTCCAGCCCTGGCCGCAACTACCTGATCAAGGGCGAGTTCGACCACTACTACGAGGTGGTCCTCGAGGTCGGGAACAACACCGCCACGGCCGCGCCGCGGACGCGCCCCGCGCGGTTCAACGTGACGCTGAGGAGCCACAGCGACATCGAGGTCTGGCTCAACATGACCAACTCCACCATCACCAAGCCAGGCTACTTCGCGAACTTCACGCGCGCGGACGTCGGCGGCCTCCACCTCACCCCGAACACGACGCTCGTGCTCGCCTTCGAGGTGCGCATCCCCGACAACGCGACCAACGGCACGAACCTGCAAGTCACTATATGGGGCATCTATCAGGCGAACGATGGCTCCGACCTCGAGACGAACGCGGTCAACCTCATCATCCAGGTCCGGTTCACGACCCCCAAGCCCCCGGTCGAGAGGGATGACATCGTCGACATCCTCAAGAAGGCCGCGCCCTACATCGGCGTTCTGGTGGCCATCGGGGTCATCGTGGGCGCCGTTCTGTTCTTCCGCAGCCGCAAGCGCAGGCGCGAGGAGCAGGACGACCTGGTCGCCTACCAGGCCTACGTGGCCGCCCACAAGCAGGAGCGCGAGGCGGGCCGCGCGCCGCCTCTTTAGGGATGACGGGGCCACGGCCCTGCGCACGATGGTGCCGAGGCGACGCTGCCGCCATCTTGGTCAAGTCGTCTGGTCCACGGCAGCGGCCGCTGGTGATGTCCACAAGGTCGGGCCAGGTCAATGTCGCTCGGCCACAGGAGCCGCTCACTCCCACTCCACGGTGCCCGGGGGCTTGTGCGTGATGTCGTAGATCACGCGGTTGACGTCGTGCGGCATCGAGTTGGTGATGCGCACCGAGATGCGCTCCAGCACCTCGTGGGGCATCTTGCTGTAGGCCGCCGACATGCCGTCGACGCTCTCGACCGCGCGCACCGCCACCGTGCGGGTGTAGGCGCGCACGTCCCCGTGCACGCCGACGGTGCGGACGGGCAGCAGCACCGCGAAGTACTGCCAGGGCCGGGCCATGAGCCCCCTCTCGGAGGCCTGCTCTATCTCCTGCTCCACGATGTGGCACGCCTCGCGGACGATCGCGGTGGCCTCGGGGGTGGCCTCCCCCATGATGCGGATGGCGAGGCCGGGCCCCGGGAAGGGCTGCCGCTCGGCCACCGACAGGCCCAGGTGGCGCGCGAGCGCGCGCACCTCGTCCTTGTACAGGTCGCGCAGGGGCTCGATGAGCCCCAGGCCGAACTTCTCGGGGAGCCCGCCCACGTTGTGGTGGGACTTGATGGTGTCCCTGAGCGCCCCGCCTGATTCTATCCAGTCGGGGGCGATGGTGCCCTGGATGAGGTACTCCGCGTCCGTGCGAGTGGCCTCCTCCTCGAAGATGCGTATGAAAAGCTCCCCGATGACCTTGCGCTTGCGCTCGGGCTCGGTCAGGCCCTTGAGGGCCTCGAAGAACCGGTCGGACGCGTCGACGACCACAAGCTTGGCGCCGAACGCGGCGAAGGTCGCGCGCACGTTCTCGGCCTCGTGCTTGCGCATGTAGCCGGTGTCCACGAACACGGGCGTGAGCCTGTCCCCGATGGCCGTGTAGGCCAGCGCGGCCGCGACGGTGCTGTCCACGCCCCCGGAGGCGGCGATGATGGCCCTGCCCTGCGCGAGCTCGCGTATGCGGGGGACCGCGTCGTCGATGAACGCCTTGGGGTCGAACATCAGCCCCCACCCCCGCTGCCGGAGCCCCCGCTGCCAGAGCCCCCGCCGTCAGAGCCCCCGACGCCGGAGCCCCTGCCGCCGCCCGCCTCGACCTCCCTCGCGTGGCGGTCGACCTCCTCGGCCGCGCGCGCGCGGCGCTCGGAGAGCCGCGCGAGCAGCGCGCCGTCCCTGACGGCGATTATCTGCGCCGCGAGGATGGCGGCGTTGTCGCCCCGGTCCAGCCCCACGGCGGCCACCGGCACGCCTGGGGGCATCTGCACGATGGAGAGGATGCTGTCCAGGTTGACCTTGCCGGACACGGGCACGCCGATGACGGGGCGGTCCGTGAGCGCGGCGACCGCGCCCGGCAGCGCGGCCGACAGGCCCGCGATGGCGATGAAGACCTCCGCGTCTGAGGCCTCGACCATCGCGCGCACCCTGTCGGGCGTGCGGTGCGCGGACGCGACCGTCAGCGTGTGCGGGACGCCCAGCTCCCTGAGCACAGTTGCCGCCCTCTCGGCTATGGGGAGGTCGGACTTCGAGCCCATGACGATGGCGACGCCGGGGGCCATGGTCCCGGTGAGGGGAGGCACGGTAGATAACGGTTGCGGAGGCCGCCCGCGGGCACCGGGCCAGCGCCTGCGCGCGGGGGCGTCCGGACGCGGCCCGCCGAGGACGCAACGTATAAATATCGACCACCCCCTCAACGGCATATGCTAGGCCAGGTGTGGTAGAGATGGGACGCACTGGATGCCGAGAGCGCACGCTGGTCGTCGTTCTGACCGTCATGATGCTAGCGGCAGGCGTGCCCGTCGGTGGGTGGGTCGCACACGCCCCCGCGCCCGTCGCGACCGGCTCCCCCGTCCAGAAGTGGCCGATGTTCGCGCACGACAGCTCGCACACGGGAGCCGCCCCGGCCTCCACCAAGCAGGTCCCCTCCGTGGGCACCAAGTGGGACCGCAACCTCATCACGGACGCGCTCGCGACCGTCGTGGGCAACTTCACCAGGAACGTGCGGTCGATGAACCAGAGCCGCCCCTTCACGGGCGAGCTGCACTGCGCCCTGTTCTCGGTAGGGGCGCGGGTTTACGCGCTCGAGGGCGCCGAGGGCAGGACAGCCTGGGCCCTCAACATCACGGGCAGCTTCTCCGCCGCGCCCGCGGTCGGCGACCTCGACGGCGACGGCCGGTCCGACATCGTCATCGCTTCGCGCTCCGGCGTGCTCTACGCCTACGAGCCCATCGTGCTGTGGAACGGCACGACCTTCAGCTGGTGGGGCAACAACACGTCTGAGGAGCAGCTCTGGAACACCACGGGCGTCACGGTGGGCTCCATCACGGCCTCCAGCGTGGTCCTCGACGACCTCGGCTCCACTGCCATGCGCGTGCTCGTCGCCTCCACGAACGGGGTGTACTGCCTGGACGGCCGCGACGGCAAGGAGCTCTGGAACCGCAGCCTGTCTGGGACGGGGGTGGCCACCCCGGCCGTCTACCGCATAGGTTCCCAGAGGAACATCGTGGCCGCGTCGTACAATACGACCCCATCCCCCGACGAGCTCCACCTTTACACCCTGCGCGGCACCTCGGGCGCGGTCATCAAGCACCTGGCGCTGCCTGTGTCCGTCACCCTCGGCACCTTCGTGCCCACCCAGCTGACGTTCTACCCCTCGCCGGTCGCGGCCGACCTGGACGGCCAGGCGGACGGGGACGAGCTCGTCGTGGTGCAGCCCTACTTCGAGAACACGGGGCGCGTCCACGTCTACTCCGACGGCGATCTGGACGCGTCGAGCGAGACGCTCAACGCCAGCCTCGGCGGGTCCTCGGGCCTCGACCACGTGGCGCACGCGACCCCGGCGGTCGCGGACATGGACCTGGACGGGGGGCTGGACATCGTCGTCGTCGGCTGGCGGACCTACCAGCTGCCCCTGGGTGGCAACACATACACCAACGTGACCGTGATCGACGGCAAGACGGGCGCGGTCATCTGGGCGCGCAACATCGATGAGACCGGCCCGATCGTCGACCTGGAGTGGGGCATCGCGTCCCCGGCTCTCTGCGACCTCAATGGCGACCGGCGCCCCGAGGTGCTCGTGGCGCAGTACAACGGCCGCCTCACCGCGCTCCACGGTCGCAACGGCACGCGGCTGTGGGACATCACAACCCGCGGCTACCCGTCCGCGCTGCTGACCTCGTCGGGCGCGGTGGGCGACCTCGACCTCGACGGCTACGCGGACGTCGTGCTCAACGGCCAGGCCTTCAGCGTGATGCTCCCCGACCTCACGGTCGATGGCGCCGACATCACCTTCACCGACTCCGCCCCGGACGAGGGCGAGGTCGTGGGCATCGACGTGCTCGTGCACAACCGTGGCAACGCGGACGCGCGCAACGTGCTCGTCACCGTCCTCGACGGGGACGAGGTCGCGGGCAACGTGACGGTGAGCACGGTCGTGGCCGGCGGGAGCTACAGCGCGCGCGTCACGCACCAGTTCTACGGCCGCGTCGACCACGTCGTCGCGGCCCTGCTGGACCCTCTGGACGACATCGAGGAGCTGCGCGAGGACAACAACAACGCCACCGCCAGGGTCAAGATCACCTCCAACTGGGGCTTGGTCGTGGACTGCCCCAACCCAGAGGCCATCATCGGCTCGGGCACGACATGGCACTTCTTCTGCGAGGTGCGCAACGTCGGCCGCTACCACAACCGCATCAGTGTGACGGTCGCGGGCGCGCCAGGCAGCTGGACCGTCGGCGCGAGCCCGGCGGCGTTCACCCTCGGTCCCGCGGGCACCCCGACGGACGCCATCACCGTCGACGTCCAGGTCGCCACCGACCCGACCACCACCGTGGGCGAGTACGGCATGACCCTCACCGCCATCTCCCAGAACGAGACGCGCGACCAGGACTCGGTCGACCTCACGGTCGTCATCAAGGGGCGGTGGGGCGTGCACCTCACGCCCGCCGAGGCGCGAAGGCCCGTCGCCCCCGGCGACGCGGTCGTGTACAGGTTCAACGCCACCAACATCGGCAACACCGCGGACGACCTGACCGTGCAGGCCACCATCCCGTCGCCGGACCCGGACTGGGGCGTGAACGTCTTCCCGCCGCGCATCGAGGACCTCGCGCCCGACCAGGGCAAGGAGGTCTCGGTCTCCGTCTCGGCGCCGTTCGAGGCCTCCGAGGGCGCCTCGTTCACGGTCGTCATCAGGGTGACCTCCGTCGGGGAGCCGGTGCAGTGGGACGAGTCCACCGCCGTCACGACGGTGGTCGTGCCCGACATAGCGGTCTTGGGCCTCGCCTACCGCCGCGCGGACGGCACCGAGGTCGACGGCATGGCGAAACGGCTCGTCATCGGCGAGGAATCCACGCTGGTCGCGAGGCTCTCCAACCTCAAGGGCAACGTGGGCATCAGCAACCTGCGCGTGCGGTTCACCGTCGACGGCACGTCGCGGGACGTGACCGTCCAGGACCTGCCCGCGGACAGGGTCGCGAGCGCGACCCTCCCCATCACCTTCACGACCATCGGCGACCACGGGGTCGAGGCGTGGGCGGACCCCTACGGCATCATCTCGGACTCGGACAGGGGCAACAACATCGCCACCGGGCGGGTCGCGGCCAAGGAGCGGGCGCCGGTCGGGCCCTTCGACATGGAGGGCCTGGTCCTGCGTCCAGACGGCGTCACGCCGGTGCCCGGGGCGACCGTGCGCCTCACGGTCCAGTCCACGTCCTACTCGTTCACCGTCACGGCCGATGCGGGCGGGCTGTACACCGCGAGCCTGGCCGACACGCGCTACTCGGACGGGGACCGCCTCACCATCAACGCCACGGACGGCCGCGACTACGGCGAGCGCGCGCTGCTGGTCTACTCGGAGGACATCGCCGCCGAGGTGGACGTCGTGCTCGTCGAGGGCGTGCACCACGACGTCTCCCTCACGTCACCCGACCTGGCCCCCATGGTCGACGACGGCACCACCGTCAGGCTGCCCGTCACGCTCCGCTCGCTCGGCAACCGCGGCACGACGGTCGACCTCACGGTCACGTCGCAGGAGTGGCAATGCCGACTGCTCGACCCCACGAACGCCACCGTCTGGCAGGCCACCGTAGTCGCGGGCGGCACAATCGGGCTCGTCCTCGAGGTCGTCGTGCCCGCGGATGCCCGGGGGTCCACGGTCGAGAACGTGTCCGTCAGGGTGGCGAGCCAGGACGACCCGGGCCTCGTGGCATTCCTCAACGCAACGCTCACCGTGCGGCCGAGGGCGGGCCTCTCCATGGCGGTGACGGCCTCGCCGCCCGGCGACGCGCACCCCGGCGACGAGCGGTCGCACGTGGTCACGGTGCGCAGCCTCGGCAACGTCGACGACGTCGTGGACCTCTCGTACGACCACGCCTGGGAGGCATGGTGCGTCACCTTCGACCAGGACCCCCTGGCCCTCGGCGCCTTCACGACCGCGGTCGTGCGCGTGACGATCCTGATACCCCAGGGCACGGGGGAGGGCGATTACGAGTTCGCGGTCTCGGGCATGTCGACCTTCAACGCGTCAGTGGTCGCCAACGCCTACATCGAGGAGCACGTCGTGCCCGTGCGCAGGCAAGTCGAGCTCTCGGCCATCGTGACAACGGCCTCCGTCCAGCCTGGCGAGACCGCGACATGGTCGGTGGACATCAGCAACACCGGCAACGTGGAGGACCGGTTCGGCCTCACGGTGCTGGGGCTGCCGGCCACGTACGTCCCGGCGGTGATGGAGGGGACGTCCATCGTCACCGAGGTCAGGCTCGCCCCTGGCGCCAGGACGACCCTGGTGGTCGAGGTCGAGGTGCCCGGCACGCTCTCGGAGCCCCCGACCAGCACACGGCTGGCGCTCGACCTCAAGGCGACCTCGAGGAGCGACCCGACCGCGTTCACGGGCATCGAGCTCGAGCTCGTGCTGGAGGGCATCCTGGACCTGGGGTTGCAGGTATCGGTGAGCACCGACAGCCCGCGCGTGGACGGCCGTGTCGTGTTCACCATCCAGGTCACCAACACGGGCCCCGCCAATGCCTCCCGCGTGCAGGTGTTCGCCTACCTTGAGGACGTGAAGCCGAAGAAGAGCACCATCCCGTTCGTCGAGCCCCAGGAAACGGCGACAGAGACCATCGAGTGGTTCCCGACGACGGAGGGCACCATCAAGGTCCGCATCGTGCTCAACCCCACGGGCCAGAACGGGACGCTGTTCGAGCTGGACCGCGCCAACAACGAGTGGAGCAAGTCCTTCGACGTCCAGCCGTCGGGCAAGGGCGGGCTGCTGCGCAACCCCGTGCTCTGGGCCCTGGTCATCATCCTGCTCCTCGCCGGGCTCGGGGCATGGTACTTCTTCTCCGGCGGTCGCGGCACCGGCGAGGGCGAGGGTGCCAAGGGGCAGGGCGGCAAGGGGAAGGACAAAGGCGCTGGCCCGGCAAAGGACCAGGGCAAGGGCCAGGGCAAGGGCCAGGGCAAGGGCCAGGGCAAGGACCAGGGCAAGGACCAGGGCAAGGGCCAGGGCAAGGGCCAGGGCAAGGGCCAGGGCAAGGAGTCGGACTTGGGCAAGGGAAAGGAAAAGGCGATGGGCGGGAGCAAGGGGGCGGGGGGTGAGGGGGACAGCGCCGCTCCCAAGGTCGCTGGCAAGGCCCCCCCTCCCGCACCGGCCAAGCAGGTGGCCGGCAAGACCCTCGCGAAGGCAGCGCCCCCACCCAAGGGCGGTGCGGCCCAGCAGTCCAAGGGCCCACCGAGGAAGAGGCCGCCCAAGGGCGGGAAGGCTCCCGAGCTCGACAAGTCCATGTTCAGCGGAAAGATGTGAGGACGCGCGCGAGCTCGCGCGGTCCCTCTCTTGGGCCGATGTCGGCCCTCCCCCCTACCAGCCGCGCTCCTGGAGCCGCTCGTTGGGCGGGATGGCGGAGATCTCGACGCCTGGCATCGCCTCGCCCAGGCCCTTGGAGACCTCGGCTATGACCGCGGGGTCGTCGAAGTGCGTGACCGCCTCGACGATGGCCTTGGCGCGCGAGGCAGGGTCCGAGGACTTGAAGATGCCGGAGCCCACGAACACGCCGTCGGCGCCCAGCTGCATCATCATCGCGGCGTCCGCGGGCGTGGCGAGGCCGCCCGCGGCGAAGTTCACGACGGGCAGCCGCTGCAGCGACGCGACCTCCTTGAGCACGAGGAAGGGCGCGCGAATCTCCTGCGCCACGCGGAGTATCTCGTGGTCGTCCTTCCCCGCGAGCTCGTGCACGGCGGTGTCGATGGCGCGGAAGTGCCGGACCGCCTCGATGACGTTGCCGGTGCCGGCCTCGCCCTTCGTGCGGACCATGGCCGCGCCCTCGTCGATGCGCCTGCAGGCCTCGCCCAGGTTCGTGGCGCCGCACACGAACGGCACCTTGAAACGGCTCTTGTCGACGTGCCTGAAGGGGTCGGCAGGCGTGAGTACCTCGGACTCGTCGATCATGTCCACGCCCAGCGACTCGAGCACCTGGGCCTCGACGAAGTGCCCGATGCGGCACTTGGCCATGACGGGGATGGTGACGGCGTCGATGATCTCGATTATCTTCCTGGGGTCGGCCATGCGGGCCACGCCGCCCTGTGCGCGGATGTCCGCGGGCACGCGCTCGAGGGCCATGACGGCCACGGCCCCCGATTGCTCGGCGACGGAGGCCTGCTCGGCGTTCGTGACGTCCATGATGACGCCGCCCTTCTGCATCTTGGCGAAGCCCCTCTTCAGGAGCTCGGTCCCGTGCCGGAACTTCGTGAGGTCGAGGTTGACGGGCATGCGCATACCTCCTTGCGGCCCAGACCGCAGGGGGTTCATGTAAACAGCCCCTCCTACTTGAAGCTTTCGCGCCATGCCACGGTCTGTCGCGACCGGACCGGTCTAGGAGCGGGGAGGGGCCGTGCGGGGGCGGCCCGCGACGGTAGGGTTGGGACCTAGGCGTCGGTTCGAATACTGCTCCATACCGTCGTCCCCAGGCGGACCCCTGGAGCAGCCAGGGGGGGTGCTGGAGATGGAAACGTTTTTTAGGGGATAGCGCATTGCCAGACCGGACCCAGGGGATGCTATGTTGGCATTATTCGGTAGTAACGCCCCACGCGCCCGCACATGGCGAAAGCTCGCCCCCTCCGGGGCAAGGGCCACGCTCGTCGTGCTCGTGGCGCTCGCGATAGTGACCTCTCTCCCGATGTCCAGCTCGCCCGTGGAGGGTGCGAGGACCGTGAGCGTGTTCAGCGACGGCTCTGATATCGCCATCGTAGAGTTCACGACGACGCCCTCGCCGGGCGAGAGGCAGGTCGTGTACTTCAAGATAAAGCCGGACGTGGAGGTCGTATCCGCCCACGTCAACATGACCAGCACGATGTTCGAGCGGTACTTCGAGGCGTTCGGCTCAGGCACCTCCCTGCTGCCCTACGCCATCGACCTCTCGGGCGACGTCGACGCGGATGGCTACACCGACCTCATCCTCACGACGCCCGGCTCCAACGGCGGCGCCGGCATCGTCTTCGGCCTGTTCGGGCAGGCGGGCGGCTTCGCCTTCCCGTTGAACGTGCGCATCGATGGCACGACCGCCAACGACTACATGGGCTGGAGCCTGTCGTGCGGCGGCGACCTCAACAACGACGGGAGGGACGACCTGGCGGTGGGTACGATCCAGATCGACTTCACGGCCCCGCCATCGGGCACCGGCGCCGGCAAGGTGAACATCCACTGGGGCGGCGCGACCGTCAACGCGACGGTCGACACGTCCCGCAGCTACGGCTCGACCGGGGACGCATTCGGCTGGTCGGTCTCAACGACCGGTGACGTCAACCGCGACGGGCGCACCGACATGGCGGTCGGCGCCCCCAGGCACATCGTCAACGAGGACAATCCGGGCCTGGCCTATGTCTACCTCTCGGGGAAGGGAGGGCCGGGCGCGACCCCCAACATCACCCTCACCGGTGACGACGATGGCGACGCCTTCGGGTACAAGACCGACATCTGCGGCGACGTGGACGGCGACGGCTACGACGACGTCCTGGTGACGGCCCCGAGCCACAACGGGACGACCGACTACGACATCGGCAAGGCCTACCTGTTCCTCGGCGATCCCGCGGGCATCGGGACCTCGCCCGCATGGACCTACACCGGCGGGGCGCAGGGGGACCTGTTCGGCTACTCGGCGAAGGGCATCGGTGACGTGAACGGGGACGGGTACGATGACATCGCCATCGGCGCGCCCACGGCGGACACCTCCACCGCGACCGACGCGGGCAAGGTCTACGTGTTCTACGGCCATTCCTCGGGCCCGTCCACGTCGCCGGACGTGACCCTCGAGGGCGTCCAGGCCAACGGTCACTTCGGCTTCTCCATCGGCAACCTGGGAGACGCGGACGCGGACGGCCTGCCAGACATGTCCATCGGCGCACCCGACGTCGACAACGGGACCCTGTCCAGCGCCGGCGCGGTCTACGTCGTCTTCGGCGACAGCGGGGGCCTCTCATCGACGCCCGACCTGGCCAAGTACGGTACCACGGCGGACATGGACTTCGGCAACAGCCTGGCCCCCGGTGGCGACGGCGACGGCGATGGCTTCGCCGACATGCTCATAGGGGACTACACGGCCCAGGGCACATTCATCTTCTACGGCAGCGGCGCGGTCAAGAACCCGATAGTCTACTTCGACAACACGCAGATAATCAAAGTCGATGGCAGCCTGAGGGGGCCCAGGCAGAGCGTCGACTTCACGGCGATGGTCAACGCGTACATCGCGGCCCACAGGAACGAGGTCGACGAGAACGGCGACCTGCTCGTGCCCCTCAACGTGACCTTCGCCTCCCGCGGCAAGCTCCTGCTCACCGACCTGAACATCCTCTTCTTCAGGCTCACGGCGCCGGCCGGCCTCAGGGCCGCCCCCGTGGCGCAGGGCAACTCGGTCCAGCTGACGTGGGATACCCAGATGGGCGACGACACTTCGGCCTTCGCCCTCGAGATGTGGAACGGGACGGGCTGGCAGGAGCTGAGGAAGATCCCGCGCCTCAACACGTCCCACACCCTGGTTGGTCTCGTGGACGGGACGGAGTACGAGTTCCGGCTGCGCGGCTACGATGGCGGCGTGCAGCGCTACTCGGAGCCCTCTAACACGGTCAAGGTCACACCGAGGGACACGCTGCCGCCCGCCAAGGTCATCAACGTCACGGCCAAGGGCGTGGCCGCGGTGCGGGGCATCAACATCACGTGGGACGCAACGGACCCCGACACCGTGCACTACGAGGTGTGGGCCAACAAGACCGGCGCGTGGGCGGTGCTCGCCAACGTGTCCGCGCCGGAGACTTGGTACGTCGACACGGACATCGACGACGGCCCCAAGTACTGGTACCGCGTGCGGGCATGGGACGAGGTGCCGCAGCTCGGTGAATCCTCGGCCATCATCTCGGGCTACCTGCCGGACACGACCGCGCCAGTGACGCCGGACGGCCTGCGCGCCGAGGCGCTCCCCGAGGGCAACACGCTGCGCATCACCTGGGACCTCAACACGGACGACACGGTCTCCTACTCGCTGCAGAGCAACAGGACCGGCGAGTGGAGGGAGATCGCGAAGCTGGGCCGGGCGACCGGCGAGTACATCGACAGGGGCCTCGTGGACGGCGCCAGGCTCTACTACAGGGTCGGGGCCGAGGACGAGTCCAAGAACCCCTCCAACTATACCGCCCCCGTCTGGGGCGTGCCCAAGGACACAGTACCCCCGGCCAAGCCCCTCGGCGTGATCGTCTCGCCGCGCGCGGTCGGCAACACGCTGCGCGTCGAGTGGACCCAGAACTTCGACGACACGGCCTCCTACCGCATCTACATCCTGAACGGCGGCTCGTGGGACAGGCTCGTCGAGGTCCCCGCCGGCACGCTCTACTACGACGCCATCGCCCTCGTCGACGGCCAGAGCTACCAGCTTCACGTGACCGCCGTGGACGACGCGGGGCTCGAGTCCGAGCCGAGCGACCCCGGGAGCGGCACACCGAGGGACATGCAGTTCCCCACGATACCCACGGGCATCAGGCTCACGCTCGCGCCCGAGGGCTCGGCCGTCAACGTCAGCTGGGCCGCCAACTTCGACGACGCGGTCGAGTACAAGATATACCGTTTCGAGGAGGGCGTGTGGACGCGCATCGCCACCCTATCGGACGGGGAGACCTGGTACATGGACGCCGGCCTCGACAACGGCATGCCCTACGCGTACGTGGTCACCGCCATCGACGAGGTCGGCAACGAGTCTCCCTACTCCGAGCGCAAGGAGGCCGTACCCCTGGACACGGTGGCGCCCGCGAGGCCTGTCTTCATCGGCATGCCCTCCAAGGTGCGCGACAAGGACCTCACGGTCATCGGCAGGTGCGAGCCGTTCGCGAAGATAACTCTCCACGTCAACAAGCTCTCGCAGCCAGAGGTCGATTGCAACGCCACTGGCTTCTACACCACGCAGGTCCGCCTGCGCTCAGGCAGCAACGAGGTCTACGCCGTGGCCGCTGACGGCTCGGGCCTCACGACCGAGAGCGAGCGGATGACCCTGTTCGTGGACGAGTTGGCCCCAGGCATCCTGAGCACCTCGCCCGCCAACGGGGACGTGCAGGTCGACCCCGAGGGCCTGGTCATCGAGTACATCTTCACAGAGGACATCGCGCCCAGCAAGCTCATCGTGGTCCTCATCGAGGGCAAGGAGACCAGCTACGCCACCATCCTCCTCAAGCTGTCGCAGCCGGGCGCCATCACGACGACCATGCTCTCCTACATCAGGCAGGACCTGCGCGCCACCTTCAACACCAGCGCGCAGCTGAAGGGCGGCAGGTCGTACACGGTGGTGCTCAAGGGGGTCGAGGACGTCGCGGGCAACCCCCAGGCGACCGAGGGCAACCTCGGCCTGTGGGCGTTCAGCTTCAGCACCTCCGGCACCACCCCCACTCCCGACGGCGACGGGGACGGTGGCGGGGGCATCGGCAGCGCCCTCCTCATGGGCATCGCGGTCCTCATCATCATCATCGTCATCATCGTCGTGGCCGTCTTCGTCATGAGGGCGGGCGCCAGGGGCGAGACGGTGGTCATGGACCGCGAGATGGGCGAGGGCCCGAAGCCCGAGCTGACCGCGGAGGAGTCGCGCCCGGACGTCCGGGACCTGTACAAGCAGGCCTACGACGAGCGCGGGGGCGAGGTCGAGAAGCACGAGGTCGACGCGGGCCTGGGCTCCTGGCTCGCCGCGCAGGAGCAGGCGAGCAAGACCGCCGACGAGGAGACCAAGCGCCTCGTGGCCGAGATGGCCAAGCAGCCCGCGCCGCCGGCCGAGACCGGCCCCATCGAGCAGATACCACCCGGCCTGGCAGAGGAGCTGGCGGCGAAGGCAGAGGCCGAGAGGGAGGCGGAGGGCGCCACGGACGACAAGGTCGAGGGGGCCTGAGGGCCTCCCCGGCCTTGCGGCCGTGACCGACCGGCGTCCTCCAGTGGCATGCGCGAGGTGGGCCCTTGACAGTGGAGACCATAGTCGTCCATGGAGGGGCCTGGGCCATCCCGGACGATGCGGTGGAGGCGCACCTGCGGGGCTGCTCGAGGGCGGCCGAGGTCGGCTCCAATGCTCTCGAGAGGGGTGGGACCGCGGTGGACGCGGTCGAGGCCGCCGTCCGCGAGATGGAGGAGGACCCCACCTACGACGCGGGCAGGGGCGCCTTCCTCAACCGTGAGGGCGTCATAGAGCTCGACGCGAGCATCATGGACGGCGCGTCGCTCAGGGCGGGCTCGGTCGCGGCCGTGCGCAACATCCTCCACCCGGTCACCCTCGCGCGCAGGGTGATGGAGCTCACCGACCACGTCATGCTGGTGGGCGAGGGGGCCAACCTGTTCGCGGCCGAGGCCGGCATCTCGACCGTCCCCGAGGAGGAGCTTCTGGTGGGCCGCGAGCTCGAGCGGTGGAGGGCGCTCCTGAAGGACCCCAGGTTCCGCGCCAGGGTGATCTTCGAGCCCCCATCGGCCAGGTCAGCCGACGGGGGCGGCCGCGGCGACACCGTGGGCGCGGTCGCGCTCGACCGCGACGGCCACGTGGCCGCGGCCACGTCCACGGGCGGCACGCCGAAGAAGCGCATGGGGCGCGTGGGGGACTCCCCCATCGTGGGAGCGGGCGCCTACGCGGACGACGCCGCGGGGGCGGTCTCGGCGACGGGCTGGGGCGAGCCCATCATGCGCTCCTGCCTGAGCCTGCGGGTGCTCTCCCCCCCGCCCCGCGCGGGGGGCCTCGCGGACGCGGCCAGGACGGCCCTCGAGGACATGCTCGCGCGGTTCGACGGCCGCGGGGGGGTCATATGCCTGGCCCCTGGGGGCGAGGTCGCGGCCAGGTTCACTACGCCCCGGATGGCCCACGCTGTCTGGAGGCGGGACGGGCGGGGCGTGCGCGCCGCCATCGACGTGGAGACCCTCATGGCCCCCCACGCCCAGGCGCCCTGAGGGGAGCCCTGGCATGGCCTCCCCCCTCCTCTTGGAGCCCATAATGGCCAGTGAAGTCGGTGAATCAAGCCTGGAACCATAAATTTGAAATACGGCAATGGGCTTCATTAAGGCGGGTAGCCTTATGCATCCCGACTGGATGAGGGGCCTTGGTGTGAGGCCCCACCTGCTCCTGACCTTGTGCGCCGTCCTCCTGGCCGTCCTGGCGCTCGCGCTGACCGCCTCCGCCCAGACCAACCCCCCCGCGAGCGGCGACTGGACCATCAACGACGTCACCACCATCTCCAACCAGGCCGTGCTCATCAAGGGCTCCGTCAACGTCAACGGGGGCGGCAGGCTCACGCTGGACAACGTCGCGCTCTCCGTCCAGCCCAGCAACGAGGGCAGCAA
This sequence comes from uncultured Thermoplasmata archaeon, assembly GCA_964353355.1. GTDB lineage: Archaea > Thermoplasmatota > DTKX01 > DTKX01 > CAYGVT01. The sequence goes on from CAYGVT010000116.1 coordinate 15,256, forward strand.
CGGCCTGACCGTCAACAGCAACGGCCGCCTCACCATGACCGGTGGCTCGTACGGCTCTGCGAACACGATGCACGTCAAGTTCACCGTCAACTCGGGCGCGACGGTCGCGATGGAGAAGGTCACCGTCTCCGACCTGTGGCAGGACGCCACCAAGACCGGCTCCCCGGGAGACATCTCCTGGCAGGACAACATCAGGGGCGGCATGGTCATCAGCTCGGGCTCCGTCACGGTCACCAACTGCACCTTCACGCGCAACGACCGGGTCGCCATGACCATACTGACCGGCTCGCCGGTCATCAGGGGCTGCTACTTCGACAAGTCGGCCTACTTCACCTACTACGACAGCGGCTACTACTACATGAACAGGGACGCGTACGGCATCATCGCGATCGGTTCCACCCCCCAGATCGAGGGCTGCACGTTCAACGAGATGGGCGACTGGGACACGGCCTTCAACGACTGGACGGACTACTACTACGGCTACACGTACCTCTCGCTCGAGGGCTGCGGCATCCTGGCGTACGGGGGCGCCCCCTCCATCTCCGGCTGCACCTTCACCGACATCGGCCGGAACCCCGCGAGCGGCTACTACTACGTCTACGTGCCCAGTGCGGGCCGCTACGTCTACTTCTACTTCTACCAGCCCTACATGGCGGGCTGCGTCCGTGCGATCGACACGATGATGCTCGACCTGCACGACTGCAACTTCACCGGCAACTTCCAGGGCTACCACTACGCCTACCAGGCCACGCAGTCCACCTACGCCGTCGTGGTGCAGGGCGGCAGGGCCCTCGTCCACGACATCCGCGTCATCACCAACGGGGGCGGCGCGCTCTTCTCGTCCGCGGACGAGCTCACGTTCAGGGACAGCATCGTGATGGACTTCACGAAGTACGGCGTAAGCCTCATGGGCGGGGGCTCCCAGAGCGTCTACCGCATCGTGCTCAACGGCACGGCTGACCTCAGGCGGCAGGGCGAGGAGCAGGGCGTCCGGGTCGAGGACATGTCGGTCCTCCCCAACGTCCACGACCTCAACATCTCGTTCGTGGCCTACGGCCTCTACGTCGAGCAGACGCCGCTTTGCAGGTTCCGCGACATCACCATCAACAACACCACGCGCAAGGTCTACTGCAACTACGGCCGCGTGGACTGCTACAACGTCACCGCCGGGCCCAACGACTGCGAGCTCGGCTGGGGGCAGGGCGAGATCAACCTCTACTTCAACCTCTGGTTCCTCGTGACGTGGCAGAACGGCGTGCGCATCCCGGGCGCGGTGGTGCAGGTCTTCAACGAGTCCGACGGGCTTCTGCTCGCGGTGCAGTCCGCCGAGGACGGGACCGTGCCGACCCTCACGCTCCTCCAGACCAAGATGACCGGCACCCAGGGCCAGCGGACGACGACCACCAACGACCCGCTCAAGACCAGCGCCTTCGCGAACGGCACCATGTCGGACGTCTACGAGTTCGCGTTCCAGAACAACACCTACTTCCACGTGGTCGTGTGGGACAGGACGCCCCCCAGCATGGTCATCTACACGCCCAAGCCCAACCACGCGCAGAACACGACCTCGCTGCAGGTGAGGGGTGTCGCGTTCGACTTCGGCTCGGGCCTGCTCGGCGTCGAGGTCTCGGTCGACGGCCAGAGCTGGGCGCGCGCCGACGGATGGCTCACGTGGAACATCACGCTGGAGCTCGAGGAGGGCGTATACGACCTGCAGGTCAAGGGCCTCGACATCGGCGGCGGCTCCTCGATCACGCTCATCAAGAACGTGACCGTCGACCTCACCCGCCCGTGGCTCCGCATAACCCAGCCCAAGCAGGCGTTCATCTACACCAACTCGACCTCCATCACCATCATAGGCCAGGCCGAGATCGGCTCGCGCGTGTTCATCAACGGCGACGAGCTCGTGACGGTGGGCGGCCAGTTCTACACGCAGCGCAGCTTCTCATCAGAGGGCCTCAACGTCTACGAGCTGGTGGCGGCCGACCTCGTGGGCAACCGCAACGTGACGCTGCTGTACGTCTACCAGGACATCACGGACCCCGTGCTCATCATCGAGCACCCCACCGAGGACCTCATCACCAACGAGCGCGCGCTCGAGGTCTCGGGCCTCACCGACCCCGAGGTCAAGCTCACCATAAACGGCATCGACGTGCCCGTCGAGGGCGGCCTGTTCACGCTCGACATGAGCCTGGTCGAGGGCATGAACGTCATCCAGGTCGAGGCAGTGGACCTCGCGCAGAACCACCGGAGCGCCACCTTGCGGGTCACCTACGACACGCGCCCGCCCAAGGTGACGATGGCGTTCCCGGCGCAGGACGTGGTGGTGAACACCTCCAACGTCGTGGTGGCCGGGACGGTGGACGTGGACGTGCAGCTCGTGCGCGTCAACCACGTCCAGGTGCCCGTCAGGAACGGTGCGTTCTCCAAGGACTTCAAGCTCGACGAGGGCAGCAACCTCATCCAAGTCGACGTGGTGGACCGCGCGGGCAACGCGGTCACCAGGACCTACACCGTCACGCTGGACACCGAGGCGCCCTCGCTCGCGCTCGAATCGCCCGCCGACGGCTCCTACTCCTCGACCCGGAACGCGCTTGTCATCGGCCGCGCCGAGGTCGGGGCGACGGTGACCATCAACGGCGTGCCGGTTAACGTCAGCGGCGGCTACCTGCGCGTCCCCGTGCAGCTCGAGGAGACGCCGCCGGGCGGCGCGCCCAACGTGCTCAGCGTCGTGGCCACCGACGCGGTCGGCAACACCGCCACCGTGGTGCTGCGCGTCGTGTGCGACACGCAGTCGCCCCGGCTCACCATCTACGACACCCCGCCGACGGTCCGGCAGGACTTCTTCAACCTGAGCGGCCTCGTGGGCGACCCCGCGGACCTGCGCGAGCTCACGGTGAACGGCGTGCCGGTCGAGCCCAACGTGGACGGCTTCTTCGAGGCCTTCGTCGGCCTCCAGCTGGGCAACAACACCTTCACGGTCCGCGCCGTGGACATGGCGGGCAACACCGCATCTAGGTCGGTCACGATGGACCGGCTCTCGGTCAGGGTCAGGGACGAGGGCATCTTGGGCCTCGGCTCGGCCTCGTGGCTGCTGCTCCTGCTCTTCCTTGGCGTGGGCCTCGCCGTCGCGTTCGGCGCGATGTGGGCCCTCGCTCGAAGGGAGGTGCGCGCATGAACGGCGTGCACAGGGCGGCCCTCCTCGCGCTCGTGGCGATGCTGGCCGTGGTCGCGCTCGCCGCGATCGCGGCCGCCCAGACGGACCCGCCGGCAGCCGGGGAGGACTGGGTCATCTCGAACGACGTGACGACCGTCACCGCCAAGGACATCCACATCGACGGCAACATCAGCGTGGTATCGAGCTCGAGGCTCAATCTGCGCAACCTCACGCTCACGATGGACCCGGCGGAGGACCGACTGACGAGCATCTTCATCGAGAAGGATTCTATCCTCACCATGTCCAACGTGCGCGTCAGGTCCACCGACGGCAGCAGGCACTTCTGGTTCGAGGTCCGCGGCATCGCCAACATCACTGGCTGCGACATCCGCGACCTGGCCTCGAACGACGGGCACCGCACGGCGTACGACCGCATCGTGGGCGGGCTGCAGATCTACGACACCAACACCACGCTCACGGACACGGACGTCCACGACAGCCAGCGCATCTGCGTCTACGTGAACGGGGCGAACCCCCTCATCACGGGCTGCGACTTTTACAACTCCGAGTACCTCTACACATCGACCGAGGCCCAGTACATCTACTCACAGCTTGGCTACTACGGCTACTACTACTTCGTGTACCTGGACGCCACTGGTGTATTCCTCTACTCCGCCAGCCCCACGATCGAGCGGTGCACGTTCAACAGCAACGGCCTCGCCACGACCGCGGTGGGCTACTACTCGACGGGCTCCAACCCCTGCTTCGTCGAGACCTGGGGCCGGGGCCTGCTCGTGGTCGACTCCTCCCCGTACATCAGCAACTGCTCCTTCGCCGACAACGGATTGAACCCCGCGGACAGGGTCATCGGCGGCATCACGTGCATCTACCAGGAGGGGCTCTACCCCTACTACGACGACACCTTCCCCATCGAGGGGGGCATCGCCATCGTCGGCACCTCGGCCCCGACCGTCAACTGGACGTCCATCTCCAACAGCAACCTGTTCGGCATCCTCGGCAGGAACGCCGCGCCCGCGCTCATCAACAACACCGTCATCTCCGGGTCCTCCAACGTCCGCGACAGGTCGGTCTTCCAGCCGTGCGGCGCCATCTACCTCGAGTCCGACGGCGGGGGCGCATGCCTCATCGAGAACGTGCACATGAAGTCCAACGTCGTCGTCGCCAACATCTTCGCGGACGGCCCCTCCCTGACACTGTCGAACGTCTCGAACGCCGACAACCAAGTGAGCAACGCCTACAACCTCTACCTCGGCAGCGGCACGCACATCCTGATGAACTGCTCGCTCGACGGCCGCTCGGCCGGTGGCGCCGACCCCTACCTGACCAACCTCTACGTGGGCGGATGGCGCGGGCAGAACCGCGTCATAATATGGGACTCGAAGCTCTTCGGGGCCGAGTACGCCATATACACGCAGAGCAGCGCGGTCATCACGGCCTACAACTCCACGCTCACCTCGGTCGGCAACTACGCGTTCTACCTCTACGGGAGCAGCGTGGACTGCATCGACTGCGTGCAGATATTCCCCGAGAGGGCCATCGGCTACACCTGGGGCGGCGCCTCCACGGTCCGCATCATGTACCACGTCGCCTTCGAGGTGAGGTGGCAGAGCGAGGACCCGGTCTCGCACGCGTTCCTTCAGATAAAGAACTCCACCGGCGAGTTCATCTACGGCGGCATCACGGGCCTCGACGGTGGGCTCGGCCCCATCATCCTGACCGCGAAGACGCTCCTCGTGAGCTCCGACACGTCCATCACCATCTCGAACACCCCCATCTACGCCCAGGCATACTCGAGCGGGCTGCAGTCGGTCCAGTTCAGGTTCGACTTCACCAGCAAGCACGTCGACCCCGCCTACAGGGTCACAATCTCCGACACGAAGGACCCCGAGATTTACATCTTCGCCCCCGTCGACGGCAAGGCCTACCCCTCCACCAACCTGTCCGTCTACGGCATGTGCCTCGACATCGGCTCGGGCGTGCTGAAGATGGACGTGCAGGCCGACAGCGGGGCCTGGCACGTCACCAACGGCACCGAGACGTGGAGCGTGTTCCTCGACCTCAAGGAGGGCCGTCACCAGATCGTGGTCCGTGCCGAGGACCGCGCGGGGAACGTGGTCCTGAAGCAGCTCAAGTCCGTCACCATCGACCTCACGCCGCCCGAGCTTGTGATACTCGACCCCGTCAAGGACACGTGGTACGCGTCCTCCCTCAACTACACGCTGCGCGGCACCACGCACGGCCAGGTGCAGCTCACCATCAACGGCCGCGTCGTCGAGGTCGCGCCCGACGGCTCCTGGGCCTCGGGCTGGGAGCTCAACAGCGGCAGCAACGAGTTCACCATCCGGTCGACCGACATCGTGGGCAACTACAACGAGGTCGTCAAGGTCATCGTGCGGGACTCCACCGTGCCCAAGCTCATCCTCACGTCCCCCGCGGAGGGTTCGTGGACGAACATCTCCCAGGTGGAGGTGAAGGGCATCACCGAGATCGGTGCGACGGTGTACGTCAACGGCGAGCCCGTCCCCACCTACAGCGGCAGGTTCGCGTCGACGCTGTTCCTCACGGAGGGCGAGAACCGCATCTCCGTCGACGCGGTCGACCGCGCGGGCAACGTCATGCCCCTGGTCCGGACCGTCGTGCTCGACAGCGTGCCGCCGGTGCTGCGCATCGAGAGCCCGCTGGGCAGCGGCATGGTCGCCGATCGCACGCTCGACATCCGCGGCTCGCTCGACGACACCACCATCTCCAACATAGTCGTCAACGGGCTGCTCGTGCCCGTGGAGGGCCTCCGGTTCCACAAGTCCTTCAGGCTGGAGGAGGGCCTCAACCTCGTCATGGTCGAGGCGTGGGACAGGGCGCAGAACTACGCGTCGCGCACCTTCCGCATCACGCTCGACACCCTGCCCCCGATGCTCCAGGTGATAGAGCCTGGGGGGGACGTCGTCACGCGCGGATCCACGGTCGACATGCGCGGCCGCGTGGAGGTCGGCGTCACGTTCCGCATCACGGGCAGCCCGAACGCCATCGACAACGACCTGGTCACTCGGCTCGAGGACACCTTCAGGTTCCTGGAGTACCCCCTGAGGTCCGGCCTCAACACGCTCACCTTCGAGGCCGTCGACGCGGTCGGCAACGTGGCGCGTGTGGTCAGGAAGGTCCAGTACGACCTGGAGCCGCCGGAGCTGCTGCTGGCGGCCGTGCCCGAGTCCACGTACAGGGAGATAATCGAGCTCTCCGGCGTGCTGCGCAACGGCACCTCGGTGAGCGTCGACCGGATCCCGGTCGTCGTGGACGCGGACGGCTCGTTCATGCAGTCTGTGCACCTCAAGCCCGGCTTCAACGCCATCACCATAAGCGCGCTCGACGAGGCCGGCAACGAGGCCATCCGGGTCGTGAACGTCACGCGCGCCAGCGTCCCCGAGCCTCCGAGGGGCATCATGGGCGCTGGCCCGGGCGCCTCTATCGCGCTCATCGTCGTCATGCTGGTCATCGGGCTCGCGGTCATCTACCCCGCCGTCCGCGCGAGGGGCAAGGAGGCCGAGCCGCCCGTGGCGGCCCCCCCGCCCGTCGCGGCCGCCCCGCGGCCGCAGAAGTCGGGGCCGCGCCCCCTCAAGGGACGCAGGCGGAGGGGGGCGGCACCGCCTTCCGACGCGCACGGCCCGCCGCCACCGCCACCGGCACCGCCCCAACCTGATGAGAGGGGCCAGAACCCACCCTGGCGATAGCGCGCCCCGACCCACCGATGCAGAAGGGGACCCCAGCGACGGCGCTGGGGTGCGACCCTTGACGGGGGCGGGGGCGCGGGAGGAACGGACCGGGGCCGGGCATGGGCATGAGGATGACCCCGGCCCGGTCGCGGATGCGGCAATCGCCCGTACATGAACCCGCGCAGCGCGCGCGCACGCCCGCGCGCGGCCAGACGCCCGAGAGCGATGTCAACCTCATGCAAATTTATTTATATGGTTCGGACGGTAAGCGTCCCGAGTGAGAACCATGAGGACTATGTACTGGTCATACCTCATTCTGGCTGCCCTCGCCGTCCTGGCCGCGGCGGCCATGACAGCTTCGGCCGTGGATATCCTTGGGGACCTCGATGTCACCACCAACTATCCCATGGCCAACGGTGACCTGAACGTCTACGGGAACGTGACCGTGAAGGCCGGAGGGACGCTCGACCTGCGGAACGTCAACCTCGCCCTGAAGTGCGCCTCGGAAGGCCAGTACACGCTCAAGGTCGAGAACGGTGGCAGGTACGTCCACAACGGCGGCACCATCGGCACCGGCAGCTCCTACCGGTTCAAGTTCGAGGTGCGCGGGGCGATGACCCTCGAGGGGGTCACCGTCAGCAACACGTGGGGCCAGGGCGGCGCCTTCGACCCCTCGACGGGCGCCGACCCGGACCTTGCGGGCCTCAAGGGAGGCATCCAAATCTACTCTAGCTCGGTCTACATCGGCAACTCCACGCTCGAGAACGGCCTGCTCACTATGGTCTACGTCGGCAGCGGCGCGACCCCCACCGTGCGCGGGGGCACCATAAGGAACGTCCAGTACAACGTCAAGAGCTACTACCAGTCGGCCTCGTCGAGCCCCTCGACCACGAAGTACTCCGCCATGGCGTACGGCGTCCTGCTCGACGGCGGGGCCGCCAGCATCGACGGCGTCGCCTTCACCGACATCGGCGTGTTCACCACGATGTCCTCCATCTACTACCGCGACCAGGCCGTCAACAACAACGAGTACTACGTCATGGCCTCGGCCGTGGCCGCGCGCAGCACCGAGATCAAGGTCGTGAGCTGCACCATCTCCAAGGTCGGGGTTCTCACCAAGGCGAGCGATTCGTTCGACTCCGGCGGCAACACGGTCAACCAGTACTTCTACCAGTACCGCGTCGCGGGCCTCTACGGCTTCCGCGCGAAGGGCTCGGCCGTCCAGGCCAACACCATCACGGACGTCTCCTGGGGCATGTACGTCTCCGTCGACCCGTCGGCGGCCGGCAACCCCACCATGACGTTCGACGTCATCATCGACAACGTGCTCACCCGCAACGCCATGGGCGGCGCGCTGTTCTCGCTGCGCGCGGTGAAGGCGCCGGTCACCATCAACGTGTCCGACAACAACATCGACCACAGCGGCGTGGCCCCCATGGGCGCGCTGGAGGACTGCGGCCTGGTCGTGACCGCGACGGACTGCACCGCGGAGCTCAAGGTCATCCTGCAGCAGAACAGGTTTGACACGAACGTCGGCAGGGGCGCCCTCGTGGACGTGCACAACCACGGCGCCGCGCTCACCGTCGAGGCGACCAGCACCAACGTGTTCCAGGCCAACGGGGCCGCGGGCCTCAAGGTCGTGGCCGACACGGTGACCGGGAACATCAGGATCGAGGTGACGAACGCCACCTTCTCCACCAACCGCCCCATCTCGCAGGGCGACGAGGGCGCGCTCGCGGTCGAGGGCGGCGGCAACACCGGCCAGCTCTGGTTCAAGCTCGCGGACCTGTCATCCAGCAACAACCAGGGCTACGGCGTGGGCGTCGGCCTGGGCTCCGGCATGTGGACGGCCAACCACGCGTCCAAGACGACCTACACGCTGCACCAGGTCGACCTGAACGACAACACCGACACGGGGCTTTGGGTCTTCGACAACTACGGGACCAACGGCCAGAGCACGACGTTCGACTGGGCCGACGTCGAGGCCGACCGCAGCACCAGCGGCGGGGGCGTCTACGTGCACTCGCGCTCCGCGCTCGGCACCATCAAGATGACCGTCATCGGCCTCACCGTCATCGACGCCGCGGAGGGAAGGGACGCCGTGCGGCTCGAGCTCGCGGGGGCCAACTTCAACCCGCGCACGCTGCTCAAGGGGCTGTTCATCACCTACGCCGGGGATTCCCCCAGCTCGACGGGCCTGTCGCTGCAGGGCACCGACGGCGCCAACCGGTGGCCCGTGGACCTCATGGACACGGTCAGCATCAACTCGGGCACCGCACTCGAGGCCCAGTTCTGCAACGTGGTGGCCACCAACTGCAACCTCACGACGTCCACGCAGACCGCCGTTTCGGCGCTCGACAGCCGCGTCGACCTCTACTACTGCCGGATACCCGAGCTCAGCGCCCAGGTCAACTCCAACACGCTCAACGCGGGCGTCTACTTCTACAAGTGGTTCAACGTCAGCCTCGTGGCGTGGCAGAACAAGGCCCCCATCAAGAACCAGACCATCACCATCAAGCGCTACAACGAGCCCAAGGACGAGCTCTACACCGCGAAGACCGACGGGCTCGGCAAGCTCGAGTTCAAGCAGATCCCCTACTGGATGAAGGACGACATCAACACGCCGCTGCGCAACGACGTGCTGCAGGCGTTCATGAAGATAGCGAACGACGATCTGAACAGCCAGTTCTTCGACTTCAACACCTCGATCATCGGCATCGACGACCCGGCGGTGCCGGACCTCGTCGTCAGCATCCCCGCCGAGAACACCATCCAGAAGGTGGGCGACTTGGTCATCCAGGGCGAGATACGCGACGCCCACAGCGGCATCGTGAGGGTCGAGGCCACCGTCGACAACATCGTGTGGCACAACGCGACGGGCCTGGAGGGCCGTGTGGGCCAGTTCAAGGCGACCTTCAGGATACCCCTCTCCGGCCTGGTCGACAACGTCTACACCATCAAGGTCCGCGGCTGGGACGTCGCCCGATATCCCAACGAGACCCTCGGCGTGGCGCTCGTGGAGATAAGGAACGTCAAGATCGACACGCAGCCCCCGTTCCTCATCGTCGAGCACCCCCCCTCGGAGCACTACGTCACCAACATGGGGTCCATCGACATCGTGGGCAGGACGGAGTCGGCCAAGTTCATCCGCAAGCTCACCATCAACGACCTCATCATCCCCATCCTGGGCATCACCTTCAACTTCTCGACCCCGCTCGAGGAGGGCTCCAACACCTTCATCATCATCGCGGAGGACACCGCGGGCAACATCGCCGTCCTCACGCGCCAGATAGTGAGGGACACGCTTGCGCCCACCCTCATCGTCACGACCCCCACGGAGTTCTACAGCTCGCGGCAGCAGGACTTCGAGATCTCGGGCGATTCCGAGGAGACGGCCAACATCACCGTCAGGCTCGACAGTCGCGAGTGGGAGCTGGTGACGAACCGCGGCGGCACGCGGTTCTACCACGTCATCAAGATCCTCAAGGAGGGCACGCACATCATCACCGTGAGGGCCAGGGACGCCGCCACGAACGAGGCCACCGTCGTGAGGTACGTGAAGTACGACACCACGCCGCCCATCATCGACATCGACGCGCCGACGTCCGGCCAGATAACCAACCTCCAGAAGGTCCTGGTCTCCGGCGGGACCGACGTCGAGGTGCGCCAGGTCTTCGTCAACAACCTCATCTTCAACGTCACGATGGGCCGGTTCGCGCTCGACATCAACCTTCTCGAGGGCGTGCAGAACATCACCATCAAGGTCGCGGACGCGGCGGGCAACGAGAACCAGACCCGCATCCCCATCACCATCGACGTGACGCCCCCGCACCTGGTGGGCCTCACCATCGAGTCCAGCGAGCCCGGCTCGACCTCCATCCCCATCACGAACGGCATGGTCGTCAACATGCGCAGCGTCCGGTTCCGCGGCCGCCTGGAGCAGATGGACCAGCGCAACTTGTACGTGCGCGTGGGCAACGACAACCGCACCGCGCTCTGGGACGAGGGCGGCTCGTTCTACCGCGAGTTCAACCTCGACGAGGGGGAGAACGTGGTCATCTTCTTCTGCGTCGACATCGCGAACAACAGGGAGACTCGCGAGTTCAGGATATGGGTCGACACCCGCGCGCCCACCGTCAAGTTCATGAGCCCCAAGCTCACCCCCAACTTCGAGGCCACCGTCGAGGAGGACACCATCGTCATCTCCGGCATCATGGAGGAGGCGGGCGTGTCGCTCATGATCCAGAACAAGCCCGTGGCCATCGTCCCCGGCTCCGGCCAGTTCAACACGGTGGTCGCGCTCATCGAGGGCGTCAACAACATCGAGGTGTCCTTCCACGACCCGGCGGGCAACGACGACAGCTACCTGCTGCGCATCACCTACAAGCCGGCCAAGGAGGACGAGTCCCCCACGAAGGCCGCCCTCGGGAAGCTGTGGTGGGTGTTCGCGCTCGCCATCGCCATCCTCATCATCCTTCCCCTCACCGTCCGCAGGACCCGCGGGAAGTGGCTCAAGGAGCACCCTGAGCTCGAGAGGTACGACGCCAAGGCGGCCCGCGAGGGCTACTACGAGGACCCGGCCTACTGGCAGGACCAGTACCGCAGGGGAGGTGGCTACTGATGGCGCGCATCTGTACAATGGTCGCGCTCGCCGCGCTCGTCGCGCTCGTGGCGGCGGTCGCGGTCGCGTCGGCGCAGACCCCGCCCCCGGCGATGGGGGACTGGGTCGTGAACGACAGCACAATCTTCAACGGCAACACCATCACCTTGACCGGCAACGTCATGGTGTCGGGCTCGGGCGCCCACCTGCAGCTCACCAACGTCAACATCAGGTTCTCCGGCTCGGGCATGCACACCTTCACGGTCAGCGGTGGCGGCAAGCTCACGATGGTCGGCGGGACCATCACGGCGCTCACCGGCACCTGCCAGGTCAACATCAACGCGGGCGGCACCGGCACGGGCGCGAGCCGCCTCGACGGTGTGACCATCACCAACACCGCCGGCGTGCTCGTCAACACATGGCACGCAATCGTCACCAACTGCACCATCACGGGCTCGATGGGCTCCGGCATCAACGCGGCCCCCGGTGACCCCTACTCCCGGCCCCTCGAGATCACCGGCAACACCATCACCGCCCCGGCCTCGAGCGGCATCTCCGTCACGCTCGGGGGCTTCACCGGCACGGTCGAGCTCGAATGCACCGGCAACGACATCACCGCGGCCGGTGCGGACGGCATCGCCGTGAGGGTCAACAGCCCGGGCGGCACCGCCAAGGTCTACCTCGACCGCAACCACGTGAACCTGACGGGCGGTCACGGCCTGTTCGTCAGCAAGCAGGTCCACTTCTCCGAGCTGACGTACAACGACGTCTACGTCAAGAACGCCACCCTAGACGGCATACACATGACCATCTGGCAGGACCAGATGCTCACCAAGTACGTGGACCGCCTGCACGCGGAGGGCAACGGGCAGACCGGCGTCTACATCGAGTTCCAGCAGGTGAACTGGGACCACCCCATCCTCAGGTGGTGGAACGTCACCGAGAACAAGCAGGCCGGCGTGCACTTCGTCAACTTCGACTGCGCGACCTTCAGGGACGGCTACAACGTCAACGAGGAGGCCCTGAACGACTACATCTGCGACCAGACCGACCTGCAGATATTCGGCACGACCCACAGGAAGGGCATGGCCGACGTCAACTCCGAGACGAAGTACGTGACCTCCTTCAGGTACCTGCACTTCCGCATCAGCTGGCAGAACGGCGAGCCGTGCAAGTACAACACCGTCGAGTTCGAGACCAACTCCGGCGACCGCCTCGCGCGCGCCTCCTCCGACGGCACGGGCTGGCTGCCGAACATCACGGGGGTCTTCGACTGGACCGTGGGGGCCTCGAGGTCCACCAGCTTCGACGAGCTCACCCCCTTCATGACGGGAGGCACGCAGCGCATCGCGACGACCCCGTTCACCTTCGACCGGGACTACCAGGGCGACCTGGTCTTCAGGGACACGCAGGCCCCGGACCTCAAGGTCGAGAGGCCCGCCACGAACCAGGTGCAGAACACCGCCGAGCTGATGGTCAGGGGCACCTGCACCGACCCGCACTCGGGCGTCAAGCTCGTCCAGGTGAGCCTGGACGACGAGGCGAACTGGAGGGCCAAGACATGGTTCGACGTCAACGGCACGAACGCCTGGGAGCAGACGTTCGAGGACGTGCCGGACGGCATCGTCAACGTGTACGTCAGGGCCTTCGACGTGGCCAACTGGCCGAACGGCGGCTGGGCCAACGTCACCATCGTCAACATCACCATCGACACGACCGCCCCCAACCTGACGGTCAGGCCCCCCGAACCTTACATCATCACCAACAGCACGCAGCTCACCATCCTGGGCTTCACCGACCCTGACGTGGTGAGCGTGTCCATCAACGGCGAGGGCATCAACGTCCAGGGCGGCAGCTTCAACAAGCAGGTCGTGCTCATCGAGGGCGACAACACCATCGTCGTGGTCGCCACGGACTTCGCGGGAAACATCGCCAAGGCCATCAGGAGGATAAGGCTCGACTCCATCGCGCCCATACTCATCGTGTCCTACCCACCCTACGAGCCCCCGTACCTGCGCACGAACCAGCCCAACGTGACGCTCTACGGCTACACCGACCTGACGGACGTGGAGATCACCATCAACAACCAGCCGGTCACCATCTCGACCGGCACTTGGACGCACACGATGTCCCTGGCCCCGGGCCCGAACACGCTGGTCATCGATGCCGTCGACCCCGCGATGAACCACCGCGTCGTTCCGGTGCCGGTCTACTACGACAACGTCCCGCCCGAGGTGCTGGTGATGACGCCGGCCGAGGGCCAGATCGTCAACACCTCCACCATCCACGTCGAGGGCAGGACCTCGCCCGACATCCTGCACGACCAGATCATCATCAACGACATCTACATCGGCGTCACGAGCGGCGCCTTCGACCACGAGTTCACCATCATAGAGGACGGCCCGCTCAACATCACCATCCGGGTGGAGGACATCGCGGGCAACGTCGTGGTCAGGGTCGTCCACATCGTTGTGGACACGACGCCACCGCTCATCACCGGGCTGTCGGTCGTCGAGGGCGCCATCGTCAACACCCCCACGATAGTCGTCGCGGGCTACACCGAGACGGACGCGACGCTCTTCGTGGACGGCTCCATCACCCAGCTCGTCGACGGGCACTTCACCGCGCAGACGAGCCTCAAGGAGGGCAGGAACGAGGTCCTGCTGCGCGTGCGCGACAAGGCCAGCAACGAGCGCGTCGTGAGGCGCATCGTGTTCCTGGACACCATCCCGCCCAGGTACGAGCTCGACGAGATCATCGGCAACTTCACGCGGGTGAAGGAGGCCTTCATCCTCCTGGCCGGCAACACGGAGGCGGGCGTGAACCTCAGCTTCATCTACGGCGACCAGACCGACCAGGGCTACGTCGACCCGAGCGGCCGGTTCGAGCACACCATCATCCTCGGCACGGCCAAGTCGACCCTCATCCGCATCCGCGTCGTCGACGTCGCCGGGAACGTCGACCAGAACGAGCTCACCGTCGAGCGGTACAAGGAGCCCGTGAAGCCCTGGTACGAGGAGAACCCATGGCTGCTCTACGGCATCGTCATCCTGGTCGTCGCGTGCGTCGTGCTCGCCATCGGCCTCAGGTACGGCCTCGAAGCGACTTACAAGCGCCGGCTCAAGATCATGGGCGCGGGCTCCCAGATGGGCACGGCCTACGCGGCGCCCACGTCCCAGCAGCCGGCGCACGCGGCGGCCCCGCCGCCGCCCAGGGCGCGGCCGCTCCCACCGCCACCGCCGCCGCCGGAGGGCGACGCCGGGGGCGCGCGCAGGGCCCCGAGGCCCCCGAAGGAAGGCGAGTGAGCGTCACAGGCCACCGCCCCGCCTTGGCTGCGGCACGCCCACGGTCCAGGCGCCGGGGTCGCAATCAGCGGTGCGTCCCTCCAGCCTGAGCAGCGCCTCCCCCTCCCCGGCCGAGAGCGACTCCCAGCCTGGCACGAGGCCCTCCCAGGCGACCTCGTCGAGCGTGCGCCCCTCGCCGTCGCCGAGGCGAACCACATCCCCGTCGTTGCCGAGCCGCAGCCCCATCCCCCAGACGTCGGGCTGGACGCCCCAGCGCTCCCGCAGCGCCGCGCGGTCGCGGGCCACGAGCAGGTGCCCCCCGGGCAGCATCGGCCGGTGGGGGGGCACGACGAACGCCCCGTCGTCGTCCTCCAGCACCAGTCCCCCCGCGTCCACGACGCGGTCGCCCGCGTTGAGCAGCTCCACGAACTCGAGGTCCGAGTCCACCCCGCGCGCGTCGTAGTGCACCTGCGACAGCAGCACCATGGGCGCGGACGCGTCCCGCAGCCTCGCGCGCAGCAGCACTACGTCAGCCCACCCCCAGGACGCGGCCCCCAGGCCCGGCCACACGGCCAGGGCGGCCGCGGGCACGGCGCGCAGCTCCACGGAGGTCGAGGCCTCCCATCCGGTCGCGGCGCCGTCGCCGCCACCGCCGCCGGCGACGCACCGCAGCGCCGCCACGTTGGCCTGCGCGCGCACCGCCAGCCCCACCTCGGGGGGCGCGCCCCCCTTGGCCAGGAACGGGGGCAGTCCCACGGTCCACAGCAGCTCCACGCGGAGCAGCACGCGCGCGGCCAGCGCGGACGGCAGCCCCGCCCCCGCGCCGTCGGGCGAGGCGGACGCGCCCGCAAGCGCCAGACGGCCCAGCGCCCGGCCCGCCCACACGGCCAGGGGAAGCAGGACCTCCAGCGGGTCCGCGAGCACCACCCCCACGTGCACGGTGGGCCACCCTGGCGAGGGGGGGTCGACCTCCACGAAGGCCTCGACCTCCGTGACCACGCCCGTGGCCTCGAGGAGCAGGGCGAAGTAGAGCTCGCGCAGCAGCGTCTCCGCGAACACGGCCACGTCGGGACGGGCGGAGCCCGCGCCCGCGAGCGACCCGACCGTGTGCCCCTTGACGGAGGCGAGCCAGGCCCTCTCGAGCGCATCGAGAGCGAGCCTCCCCATGTCGCGGGGCGCGTCGCGCTCGGACCGCATGACCAGCCCCGCGTCGACCAAGCCGACCGCCCCGGCGACCGACAGGGACGCGACGCCGCCGAGCAGGTCGCGCAGCCGCACCCCGGTCTCTACGGGGCTGGGGGAGGCCGACACCGCCTCCACCACGAGCTCCTGCGCGGGCCCGCCGCGTCCGTCGTCGCCCCAACGCGCGGTCGCCGTCAGGACGGAGGCGCGCTCGAGCGTGAGCGGGTCGAGCTCCACGACGACGGATTCCCGGCCCAGGTCGATGGTGGCCCGCCCGAAGACCGCCCATGCATGTCCATCGAGCGGCCTTCCGCGCAACGGGTTGCGAGGGTCGGCGAGCCTGCGCACCTCGAGCCTGGCGCAGACCGCATCGCGCCCCACCTCGACGACGAAGGACTGCGCGAGGGGGTCGAGCGAGGCGCTGACATCGAGGCCAAGGACCTCGAACCGCCACGTGAGACGCTCCCTGAGGACGGGCCCCGCGAGGCGCGACAGCAGCCTCCACGACGCGTTGAGCGCCGCGTCGGTCCTCCCGCGCAGCAGCGACTCACCGATGCTGAGGAGCGACCGGGACAGCTCGTAGGCCGATTCGTCGAGCACGGCCGTCACCATGTCGCGCGCGACGCCCTGCAGCTGGGCCGCGACCCACTCGCCCGCGTCGCGCACTCGCGTGGCGAGCCGGCCGAGCCCCTCGGAGGCCTCCCCCCACACGGCGCCCGCCGCCTCGGCGAGGTCGGCCGCGAGCGTCCGCGAGGGCTCGTAGCGGACCCCGTCGAGCGCCCATCCGGTGGCGATGCGCACATCGACCGTGAGGTCCAGGGCGTCGCCCCAGTGGACCGGCAGCGAGCCCGCGGCAGATGCCCCGGACGCGCCCGCCCCCCCCACGGCGCCGTCGAGGTCGACGCGCCCCGTGAGCCGCACGGCGCACGAGGACAGGTAGGGGAGGGCACCGAAGGGCGGTGCGCCATCGTCCCCCGAGAGGTCTCCCGCCATCATGCGCAGGAACCGACCCGGCTCGCACGCGGTCTCCCCGGTCCAGTCCACCCCGACCGAGAGATTGGTGAGGGATGGCACAAGCGAGGCCCGTGCGACCACGGGATCGCCATCGCCGGTCGGCTCCTGCGCCGCCGCGACCTCGCTCCCGCCCGCCTCGACGGCCATCAGCGCCTCGCGGGCGGACAGTAGCCCCAGCAGGGCGATTGGCACGGCCCAGGCGGGCACGGCGTCCAACCCGGAGGCCAGCGCGTCAAGCCCCGAGACCGCGGAGGCGACCGCCCCTGTGAGGTCCGTGGGAGCGCCCCCCTCGGGCGGGCTCGCCTCCACCGTCCCGAGGGACCCGACCACCAGGTCGGCGAGCGCGCGGGCAGCGGCGCCCTCGAGCACGTCCGCCGGCATGGGCCCGTCCCAGGTCCAGAGCCCGGACGTCGCGAGCAGGCCCCGCAGCCCCTCCTCGAGCCCCAGGTAGTCGCCCAGGCAGCCGATGGACGCACGTGCCGCACCCTCGACCGACTGACGGACCAGCGTCACGAGGTCGATGGTGGGCGGGCCCGGGACCGCGGCCCCCCGGCCCTCGCAGACCGCCCTGAGGCCCTCCATCACGGCCTCCTCGACGTCCCTCGCGGTCAGCAGCGAGCCCGCGTCGCGCTCGCCAGAGAGCGCGCGCCCCTGCGCGAGCTGCCACAGCGACGTGCGGACCGCGTAGCCGAGGGCGCCTCCCGGGTCGTCGAGCGCGCCCAGGGCGGCGCACGCCCCCGCGACGAGCGCGCCGGGCCTGCCCTCGGCACCGACCGCGGACACCTCTGCCCTGAGGCGCCCCCCCGCGCCATCCACCACCAGCCAGGCCTGTCCCTCGGGTCGAGCACGGTGCGCGACCGCCCCCTCGACCGACGCTGGCGCCGCAACGCCCGCGAGCGTGGAGCGCGCGTCCTCCAGCTCCAGCGTGAGCCCGTGGGCGCGCATGGGGAAGCCCCCCGACAGCCTCGACAGGAGCGCGGCGTCGAGGCACGAGGAGAGGTCGACCGTCCCGGCGCGCGCGGCCACCTCGACCGCGTCCACGAGGGCGAGGTCGAGCGCCCGCGAGAGGGCCGCGTGCGCCTGCGCCAGCGCGCCCTCCAGGCCGTCGGGCCCGCCGTCGGGCCCCGGGGAGGGCGCCATCGCCATGAGCACGGACGCGCCGATGAGGAGCAGCACGGCCGTGGCGGCGAAGGGCGCGCTCGACCTGACGTCGCGCGGGCCAAGGGCGAGCAGAGTCCTGGCCAAGGGTGCATCCCGTCCCGTGCGGCCCCGTGGGGCCGATGAGGGCCCAACCGTCGGGGCGCTTAAGACGGCTTGGCGAGAACCATCGCGCCTAATCACTCGCCGGGGGGAGCGTCCGGTGGCCGTCCACCACCGGTCGCGGCCGCCCCGTCGCCCTCATGCCCGGGGGGCGGGCGTGGCCCCTGACGGTCCTTGCGAGGGTTGGCGATCGACCGGCGAAGCGTGTAGTACAGAAGCAGCACGACCACGACCAGGATCGCCGCGCAGCACACGAACGCCCCCTTCGAATCGTCGACGTCTTCGTCGCCCGGGGCGTCCCTGCTCACGCGGACAGTGAGCGAGGTCGAGTTGACCGCGCCCCTGTCGTCGGTCACGCGCAGCACGATGGCGTAGGTGCCCTCCTCGGCGTAGTGGTGCGTGGTCGAGCCGCTCGCGTTGGAGGCGAAGTCGAACCTCCCGTCCCCGTCGAAGTCCCACTGCCACAGCACGATGCGGCCGTCCGCGTCACGGCTCAGGTCCCTAAACTCGAGCCCCTCCCCGGGACGGACCCACTGCTCCACGGACGGGACCGGGACCGGGGGCAGGTTCTCGACCGGCAGGACCTCGATGCGCCTGGTGGCGGTCGCGCAGAGGCCGAGGACGTCCCTGGCCGTCACCCGCGCGATGACCACGCCGGGCGCGCCGTAGGCGTGCTCCTGGACCGCGCCCTGGACGTCGTCGGTGCCGTCCCCGTCGAGGTCCCACCCGATGGTGGCGATGGGCGCGCTGCCCGCGGTCGCGCACGCCTCGAACCGCACGGTCTCGCCCACGCGCACGGTCACGTCGGCCCCCGCGAGCACGCTGGGCGGTACCCTGCCCGACGGCGGGAGCACCTCGACCCAGAGCACGGCGCTCGAGCTCCCGCCGTCGTCGTCCGTGGCGAGCACGCTCGCCCTCCACCTGCCGGTGCGACCGTAGTCGTGCGTGGCGTTGGGCTCCGCGGTCAGCTCCGCCGGCGACCCGTCGCCGAAGTCCCACTCGTAGCCCACCACCTCCCCGTCGGGGTCCGACACCGAGGCCGAGAGAGCGACCAGGCCCGTATCCGAGGTGATGTTGGGGGGGGACTGCAGCCTGGGCGGGAGGTTGCGCACCTCGACCAGCAGCCGGTCCTCCCCGTGGCCGCCCGCGTCGTCCGTCGCCCTGAGCACGGATGTGAAGTTGCCGAGGCGGTCGTAAAGGTGCGTGGCGTCCGGGGACGACTCCGAGCTCCAGTCGAACGTCCCGTCGCCGTCGAAGTCCCACTCGTAGAGCACGACCGTGCCGTCCGCGTCCACCACGACCGCGGTCAGGGCGACTCTGGTGAGCCTGTCCGTCGTCACGAACCCGTCCGGCGGGTGCGCGATGGCCACGGCGGGCGGCAGGTCGGCCGGGCGCACGACGACCACGAGCGTCCAGCTCATGCGCGTCCCGTTCGCATGCCTGGCCTCGAGCACGGCGTTGAAGGTCCCGTCCAGGGAGTACGTGTGCGTCACGTTGGGCGATGCGGCGCCCTGGTCGAAGGTCCCGTCGCCCTCGAAGTCCCACCACCAGGCCTCCACCGGCCAGCCCGGGTCGACGGTGACGTTGAGGGCGATGGGCTCGCCCGCGCGGCCCTTGAATTCGGCCGCGCGCGACCCGGCCGTCGCGCCGGCCGCGAGCGCGATGACGGCGGCTGCGACGGCAAGCAGCGCGAGCAGTGCGGCACGCATGGCATGTCGGCCCAAGTCACGACCCCGCCAGAGTGGCACCCTCCATGCGCCTGCGCCGAGAAAAGCCTTGTGCGACAAAGGACCGTCGCCTCCTCTCCGCGTGGACGGGGCCCGTCACGGATCCATGCGCTCCCCCGGTCATGGCATGGTCCCGAGCGACCATTTGCGCGAAAACGTCCCGTACAGGCCCGTCGCGCTCGAAAAAGGATAAATGTACGGTCCGCGATAGAGGGGATGGGCCCGCGGCCGAGGCCGCGGGCCACAAGGGCAGGCGCGGAGGGCATTCCCCCGTGGGGATCCGGGGTCCCTGCGGGGGAACGCCCCCAAACGGGGGGGTCCCGGGCCCCCTCGTCCGCCGGTTTTTCCGCATGCGGCCCACAGGTCCAGGGCGACCGAGGTCGCCCGTCCCCGTGGGCCGCACGGGCGCGCCCTCGGCGCGTCGTACGAGCCACGCTCGGCCGGTGTGAGCCGGCCGGCGCGCGGTCGGACAGGCCGTCGCCGGGACCCCGCGTGGCGGGGCCTTGGGCGGCGGCACGCCGCGCCTGGGCGCCTTGGGGCCGGGAGGGACGCGCCAACTGGGATGCGCGGGCTCGCCCCCATACGGAGGCGGCCGCGCACCCCATCGCACGGGCCCGCTGGCGCACCAGCGGAGAGGCCGAGGGCGCCGCGCCGTTCCCGCGTGGCGGGAGGGCGTAGCCCCACGGGGCCGCCCGTGGTGGCCGGACGAGCATGGGCCCCTGGGGTCCGTGCGGGGCACGGACCCGTGGGGTCCCGCGCGCGTCCGGGCGTGCTAGCGCGTGTCAGCCCATCCGGGAGCGCCGGGAGGCCGGGGAGGCGCCCTGGGACCGAGGTCCCGAGGCGCGGTCCGCGACCGTCAGACGATCGTCGGGTGGGCCGT
This sequence comes from uncultured Thermoplasmata archaeon, assembly GCA_964353355.1. Taxonomy (GTDB): domain Archaea; phylum Thermoplasmatota; class DTKX01; order DTKX01; genus CAYGVT01. Next base: position 36,088 of record CAYGVT010000116.1, read on the forward strand.
CTTCGGTCCCGGGCATGGGCCCGAGGGCCCTTGCTTGGGACTCCGGATCTTCCGACCCTTGCATCGGCGGTTGCGAGGGCGTTGCGCCCCCCGCGTCTGCGTCCGTGCCAACGGGCGTTCATCGTATAAATCGATTGCCATCGGCGTTTCACATGGAGATATTCGCGCGCCCTGTCGCCAGAGGATATATGCGCAGCACGGGAGCGCGGGCGTGGCGTGCGATATCGTTCGCGGAGCGCGCGCTTGCGATGACGTTTGTGCGAGGGCGGGTCGTACCCCGCCCCTACCTATTCTCGGGTCGATGCAGGATTATAAAAAATATTAAATACAAGCGTTTTCCACATGAAGCCCCTCCGACGGCTCCCACGGCAGCCCCGACGGCATCCAGGCGCCCCAGGACCCCAGCATTTCATATGGAGGGCCCCGTCTCCCGATCCTGGGCCCCGGCACGTCATCCAGACGGCTGCCGAAAGGTTAATTGGGCGCGACGGCATGGGGTGGCCGGAACCCCCGTCAGGGGAGGTCGCAGGTATGCTGGTCATCGTCACCGGGGTGCCCGGGGTCGGCAAGTCCACCGTCATGGACTCGGTCGCGAGGTCGCGCGGCTTCAAGGTCGCGAACTTCGGTACCGAGATGTTCAGGGTCGCGCAGGCGAAGGGCCTCGTGAAGGACCGCGACGCGATGCGCAAGCTCCCGCCGCAGGTGCAGCGCGAGATACAGATCGGTGCCGCCAGGGCCCTCGCCGGCATGGGCGACGTGTTCGTCGACACGCACTCGACGGTCAAGACCCCCGCGGGGTATCTGCCGGGGCTCCCCAAGTGGGTGCTCGACGAGCTCAAGCCCAGCATGATAGTGCTCGTCGAGGCCTCCGACGAGGAGATATACGGCCGCAGGGCGGGCGACCCGACGCGCACGCGCGACCCGGACCCGGTCGAATCCATCCACGAGCACCAGATGATCAACCGCTCGGCGGGGATGGCCTACGCGTCGATGACGGGCGCGACCGTGAAGATAGTCATGAACCACGACAAGGCCGTCGAGGCCGCCGTCGAGGACCTCACCAGGGCCGTCGACGGCTTCCGGTGAGGCACGGCACCCACGCGAGGGAGGAAGGCAGACTTGGCTGGCGAGGGAGGCGCGAAGGCCCCGCCGCCCTCGGGCGGCTCGGGCATGACTTGGATGTTCGTCATGCTCCTCATGATGTTCATCGTGCTCAGCCCCAGCGTGCGCAACGTGCTCGGCGTGGGCATGGCCTACGTCATGGACCCCCTCGTCGGCCTGGACGGGACACAGCCCATGTGGTCCATCCTGCTGGGCTCCATCATCATCGTCATCATCTCGCAGGTCATCCGCCACCTCATGACGGACTGGGTCCACCTCGCCAAGGACCAGAGGTACATGACCGCGTTCAACAAGGAGCTCAGCGAGGCGCGCAAGAACGGCAACGCGATGAGGATGCAGAAGCTCATGGAGATGCAGCCCGAGGTCATGATGCGCCAGATGGACGTCCAGGCCCAGACCATGAAGCCCACCGTCTTCACGATGGTCGTGTTCGTGGCGTTCATCACCTGGATTTACGTCTTCACGGCCACCGCCGTGGTCAGGACGGTCTCGCTGCCCTGGGAGGGCGCCTGGCCGCTGCTCTCCCGTGCATGGATGCCCTACAGCGTCGTGCTCTACATGCTCTTCTCAATCGTCATCGGGCAGGTTGTCATTAATACCCTCAAGTACATCTCGTTCATGCGGAGGCTCCGCGCGCTCGACGCGGGGGCCGCCGAGGGCGACGAGCACGGGGAGGCATCCGGATGATCATAACGCTCGGGGGGCTTCCAGGCAGCGGCAAGACCACGGTCGCGAGGCTGCTCGCGGACCGCCTGAAGATGGAGTACATCAACGCGGGCGACATCTTCCGGAACCTGGCCTCGAAGAAGGGCATGACGCTCGAGGAGTTCGGGTTCTTCGCCGAGCGGAACCCCAACATCGACAAGGCCATCGACAAGAAGCTGCTGGAGATAGCTCGCCGCGACAACGTCATACTCGAGGGCCGGCTGGCCGGCATCATGCTCGAGCTCAACGAGATGGACGCGCTCAAGGTCTGGCTCGAGGCGCCGCTCGAGGCGCGCGTGCAGCGCGTGGCCAAGCGGGACAGCAAGTCCTATGAGGCCGCGCTCTCGGACACTCAGACGCGCGAGAAGTCCGAGTGGGACCGGTACTACAACATCTACCACGTGGACATCCGGGACCTGTCGGTCTACAACATGGTCATCCAGACCCAGGACAGGACGCCCGAGCAGATCGCCGACGAGGTCGTCGGCCGGTTCACCGAGATGCAGAAGAAGAGGAAGGGGGGGTGAGGCGGCGCCCTCCGATGCCGGGGGGCCTGGCGCGCCTCCCCCGGCGCGCCTGGTCAGGGCCCACGCGCACACGGACGCCCGATGGGGGCACGTGCCCCGCGCGCGTCCCATCGCGCAGCACCTCGCGCACGGCATCGTGGTCCTCGACAAGCCCCCGGGCCCCTCCTCGCACCAGGTGGCCGCATGGGCGCGGGAGGCCCTCGGGGTCGAGCGCGTGGGCCACGGCGGCACGCTCGACCCGAAGGTCACGGGCGTGATGGTGATGGGCATCGACTCGGCCACGCGGGCCCTCGACCTCGTGCGCGATGCGGGAAAGGAGTACGTGGGCGAGCTCGTGCTGCACCGGGAGGTGGAGCTCGGCGTGCTCGTGGACGCGCTCGCGTCCTTCACGGGCGACGTGCTGCAGACCCCCCCCAAGCGGTCCGCGGTCAAGAGGCGGCTGCGCACGCGCCGCATCTACGCCATCGAGCTCCTGGAGCACGGCGGTCGCGGCGCCCTGCTGAGGGTCGAGTGCGAGGCGGGCACCTACGTGCGCACGCTGTGCCACGACCTGGGCGTCGCGCTGGGCACGGGAGGCCACATGGGCGACCTGCGGCGCACTCGCCTGGGGCCCTTCGGCGAGGCCGAGGCCGTCACGATGCACGAGCTGCGCGACGCCATCGAGTGGTGGCGCGATGGCGGGGACGAGACCGAGCTGCGAAGGGTCGTCCGGCCGGTGGAGGACGTGCTCGCGGGCATGCCCACGGTCACCGTGCGCGACACGGCGGTCGACGCGCTCTGCCACGGGGCCCCCCTCGCGGTCGCGGGCGTGCTCGAGGCGGACGTGACAATCGCCGCGACCAAGCGAGTGGCCATCCTCACCCAGAAGGGCGAGGGCGTCGGGGTCGGCATCGCGCAGCTGGGGGCAGAGCAGATGGTCGAGGCCAAGGACGGCATCGCGGCCATCCCCGAGCGCGTGCTCATGCCCCAGGGGACCTACCCGAGGTCTTGGGGCAGGGGCGCGACCGAGGCGGAGAAGGCCTAGCGAGCCCGCCTGGCCACGCCGGTCTGGACTTCGAAGGTTTTATGTATGGGAAGGGCTTTCCCAACAGACGCTGGGCCCGTAGCTTAGTTTGGTCTTGAGCACCCGGCTGATAACCGGGAGGTCGCCGGTTCGAATCCGGCTGGGCCCACCTGCACCTTATTGGACGGTCTTGCCACCAGCCTCCCCGGGCCCGGACGCTGCAGAAGGCCATCCACGGCCCTGAGCGCTCATCCAGTCCTTCTGGCCATCTGCCGGATGTCGGGGTTCTCCAGCGTGCGCATCTCCGGCCCGTAGAGGGCGACGTTTATCATGGCCAGGCCCATCTCCTCGGCCTCGACGCAGTACTTGGCGGAGCGCTTGATGAAAGGGTAGAGCAGGCTGCCCAGCAGCGTGCTGCTCCTGTGCCCCTTGATGGGGTGGATGAAGGCCGGCCGGAAGTTGTAGGCGCGGAGGTCGAGCTTGCCCAGGTCCGTCTCGGCCCTCCCCTTGACGCGGGCCCACATCATCCTGCTCCGTTGAGTCTCGTCCGTCCCCATGCCGCTCAGGAAGCAGAAGGTCATCCCCGGGTTGAGCCTTGCCAGGACCTTGGCCGCCTCCATGGTGTAGTCGTAGGTGATGCGGCGGTAGTCCTCCTCCCTCCGGACCTTTGTCTGCGACACGCCCAGGCACCAGAAGCAGGCGTCGTGCCCGGCCAGCTTGTCCTCGATGCTGGAGTGGTCGAGGAAATCATCATGCACGACCTCGACGAGCTTCGGGTGCTCGAGGCCCAGGCCGCGCCGGCTCAGAGCCGTGACCCTCGTGACCGAGGGGCGGCCCAGGCATGCCCGGAGGACTCCAGATCCCGCATGCCCGGTCGCGCCGGTGAGGAGGACCGATATCGCCTTGGACATGGTGAGCCTAATGGAGATTACCCAGATAATCATGCTTCCGCAGGGCGGAGGCCGGTGGCCACCGTCCCACGGACCGTGGTCAAGGCGCGCCGTGGGTCACATCCATCGGCCCGTTGGGCCGGGCACTCAATCTGGCATCCTCATCTCGGACACGGACGTGGCGGGGCATCGAAAGGTAGTCATCCCAACCCGTCAGAGCAGGACCCGACGTGGGGCGAGCAGGTGGGTGGAGGGAAGAAGGTCCCGAAGGCGCTCGTGCTCGTCATCATCATCACCATCGTCACCATCGTCATCATCGTCACCATCGTCTGCGCTTCCATCCTGATAGCCCCATTCCTGCTCGCGCCCGAGGACGGGGAGAAGCCGGAGATCACGTCCAAGGTCGAGCGCCGGTGCAGCACGCCGGACGAGATGACCGCGATTTCCAATTCCGAGGCGCTCGACCTGCCCGCGCTGACGGAGCTTGCCAGGTTCAGGGGGTACCCCCACCTCTTCCTGAACGAGACCCCGACCGACATGGAGGGCACCATCTACCCCGACATGGTCGACAGAGTCGCCCTCGACCACTACCTCGCGAGGCTCGAGGTCCGGCGCGCGAGCGGGGAGAGCGTGCGCGCCGAGCTCGAGTACGTGGCCGAGGTCGACAAGGTCACGGGGCTCGGCATACCCGTGGACGTGACCACGCTCGCGAACTTCACCGTCGTCGCATGGTACTCCAACCTCACGGGGCTGCCGGTCACAGGCAGCGGGCACATACTGCCCTCCGGGTACATCATCGACCAGACGTTCCACTACGGCGAGTTCTACGGCCCGCTGGCCGCCTGGTGGGGCGACGTGGGGCAGATCGTGGTGCTCGATGCCGGGGGCGTCGTGCGCGTCGTCCTCGTCTCCGAGGCGCAGCACGCGATATCGTGAGAGGGCAATCCAGGCGCGCGGCGGCGAGGAGTAAATGGTCAGCCGTCTGAAGCCGCCTAGTTCCATTTGTGGAATTCAGACCGAAAGATTCATTAACATGGGATATCCTATGGATATCCCATGAAGCACAAACCCATGAAGGCCGCCTCCGAGCTCACCCTGAAGAATATC
>CAYGVT010000117.1:0-1830 GCA_964353355.1 uncultured Thermoplasmata archaeon
CGCCGCGCGCCCGAGGTGGACCTGGAATGGCCCGCCCCCGACCCCAAGCCGGACCGCTCGCTGGACCTCTTCATATGGACCATCCTAGGAGCGTCCCTCGCCTCGGCCGTCGCCCTGAGGGACCCCGTCCTCCTCCTCCTCTCATCGGTCCTCGTCCTGGGGCTCCTCGGGCTCTACCTGCTCTCCGCCCTCCAGAGGTGGGAGGCGGGCCGCGTCGACCTTGCCCTGCGGAGGGCCATACGGGCCGTCCGCGACGGGGAGCACCCCCGCAGGGTCCTCGACGGGCTCTCAGGGCTCGAGCTGCGTGGGAGGCCGGGGCTGCGGCTGGGCGTCGCGAGGAGGTGCCTCGAGGAGTCGACGAGGCAGGGGAAGCTGGAGCGGAAGATGCGGCGCGAGGCCGTCAGGTGGCTGCAGGCTACGAAGGATGAACTAAACAAGGGAATGAAAGCATGAACGCGATAGCAGGGTCAGAGGTTGTGTGCGAGGTTGCGAACGAGACGGTCGAACCTATCCCGCCGGCCGTGCCGGGCGAGTTCGTGGTCCGCCTCGGGGCGGGATGGGGCGGACCCCTCCACGACCTGGCGAACGGGCTGGCCGTGTGGGGGCACGGGGACGCGGTGGTGGTGCTCCTGTCCGCCCTCGAGTTCGTCAGGGTCGAAATCGAGGGGGTTGACGAATGCCATGACCTCCTCGAGGGCCTTGAGCTCCTCAGGGGTGCCGTGATGACCGCCGGCATCGAAGCGGCGGGGGTGGGGAGGGGCGGGTTCGTCTAGCCCGAGATTGACGCGCACCAGCACGGTCCTAGAAACTCTGGGAGCGCCCCTCTCTTATGCGCGGGCGGCGCGCGTGTGCGCGCCGACCGCGCGAGCGTCGTTCCTCGCGGAGGAGATGGATATTAACCAGTCTTCTAGTGATGATGTTTCAGGTAGTCGTACTCGCGCTCAACCGGCGTGTCGAGATCCAGCCCGTTCACGAGGTCTATTAACGCGCCAATCTCCGCCCAATCGCTGCTCGGGTTCCGTCCGATATGGAGAATCGCGTGCTCCCCATCGTCCCAGACGACCACCAGCAATGTCACGTCACTATGGGAGACGATGAGAAGCGACGGTTTTTCATCGACATCGCGCTTCCTGATGGTGATTACCTCGAAGGTATAGCCGCGCTCATCAAACCCTTTCTTTAACCGCTCTATGAGGTCGCTGGCCGACACTGGGAACCTTCTAACGTATCCATCGAGGTCACGATTTCTCTGCATGAATTCGTGCCTGTACAGGATTGCATTGACGGCGATGAACGCGAACAGCACACTGAGGTCATTTATTGAAAGACCCCGGTGTAACGACTCAGCCAGCCCCCAAATCACAGTGACGGTTCCGATGTAATAGGCACAGATGAGGAACAATGCATGCCATCTTGGCATGATCTTCCGTAGACGCATATAAAAACCAATTCTCATCCAATGGTCCAGGTCATAATATAAAACCGGGTTACGGGAAGGCATGAATCCATCGACTATCCGTTCTGTATACTCGACGCTCCCCTCGTACCGCGTCTCCTCATGCAGGAGCTTCATGTCGCTCATGTCGAACAGGGATGCGGGGAAACCCCTCTTCCTAGGCGTCATCTCGCGTCCCGATGTCTTCGCCAATACTTGAATTGAACGATGTCCCGCTCGAACTCCCTCCCCTCCCTCCAGCACGCGTCGAGCTCCCCGACCACCTTCCAGAACTCGTCGACAGCAAGGTCCGACTTCATGTAGTTGACCCACCACGCCGCCACCGCGAAGGCGCTGTCGTCCCCCGGCACCACGTGGTCGAAGTTGAGCGACCA
>CAYGVT010000118.1:0-46802 GCA_964353355.1 uncultured Thermoplasmata archaeon
TATACGATGTATATACTTATATCTTTCCATGTGATTGTCAACGGGTGAAATTCAAACTGAAAAATCGATTGTTGGGGCGGTACACAACCAAGTTTACGAAGGAGTCAATCTCTCAGAACTTCCTAAAGCTGAGCTGTTACGAGGAAACGTTGTAGGTCCAGGTGTCGAAGCACTCCTCGTTCTTGGCCGTCACCCCGCCGTACAGCACGACAAGCCCCCTCGAGCTGTCGTACGCCATGAGGTGGTACGTGCGCGCGAGCGGGGCCGTGGGCGGCCGCATCTCCCTCCATGCGTTCGTGCTCAGGTTGTACGTCCAGGTGTCGTTGAGCTTCCCGTCGCGGTTGAAGCCGCCGAAGAGGACCATGACGCCGTTGCGCTCGTCGTAGACCATCTTGCCCCCGGCCCTGGCGACGGGCCGGGCGCCCAGGTTCGTCCAGTTGCCCAGCTGCGTCGGGTCGTAGGCGAGGCGGACCCCCTCGTCGGTCTGGGTGGTGTTGACGAAGGTGGCGTTCCAGGCGGCGGGCGCGGAGACGCCCCACGTCGAGCCACCGGATGCCTGGGGTGGGGCAAGGCTGGGGGCGAGGAACATGAGCGCCAGCGCAACAAGTAGGTACCTGTTCCCCCCCTTACAGGACATCAAGGAACGCTATCGCGATGGGGGGTTTTTCTACCTTTGTATAGGATGGTCCGCTATCTGAGGATGGCCAGTCCGAAGGCGCCATCCGCTGGCCCGCGTCCGCGCCGCACGCGGCCGGAAAAAACCTTATCTGGGGGCATGGCATAGCCCCCCGCGCCGGTCCCGGCCCCTCCGGGCAGGGCAGGCCAGTGGTGAGGCGGATGGAGCTCGATGAGATGTGCAAGAACGCGGTGCAGCTCGCCGCGGAGAAGGAGCGCGACCTCCTGGAGTTCTACAGGCACATGGCCCCCGTCATGAAGCGGAAGGCCATCAAGGACGTCTTCAAGGACTTCGCGGACGACATCGCCACCCACGTGGACGAGCTCGAGGCGCTCGCCGGCAAGGACGCCACCTGCGACCTGCTCGCCAAGGAGCTGGAGCGCGGGGACGCACCCAAGGAGCTCGGCATCGCGCGATACCTCAAGGACGTCGACCTCAAGGACACCTCTGGCTACCAGGAGGTCCTGACGAAGGCGATGAAGCTCCAGGAGCGCAACGTGGACTTCCTGAGCTCGCTCGCCGCCATGACCCCCGCCAAGGAGGTCGCGAAGATCTTCCGCGCCATCCGCAATGACGAGGCGTCCCGGCTGCGCAGGCTCGAGGAGGTCTACGACGACGAGATCCTCCGCGAGGGCTGAGAGGCGCGCCGCGCCTCCCACCGTCCCATCACGCGCGCTTCACTCGATGACCTTGACAGTCACCTCGAGCTTTGCGGGTCGCGCCTCGAAGGCGCCCTTGCTCACGTAGAGGGAGCCCACGATGGGCTCCTCCGCCTCCTCCTCGAACCGGTACATCCTCTTCGTGTCGCGCTGGAACGCGAACCGCAGGCTCAGTTCCTTCATATGTGTGCATCCTCCCCTTCTGGGGGATGCTCAGGTAGTGCGCGTGCGCTCATATACCTCGGTCGGGGAGGGGTGGGCGAATGTGGCGCTGGCCAGTGCCATGGGAAAGGCTTATCTCGGCGCTGGCCGATATCTGGCCCTGGCCAGCCAGCATTGGGATTGGCCATCCCTCGGTGACGCCCGTGCACGCCGCCCTCGTCCGGTTCAAGGCCCTGCCCCGCAGGGTGCATGCCGTCGTGGTGCTCGTCGCGCTGCTGATGGTCGCCTCGCCCATGCTGGCGGCGATGGGCGGGACCTCGCCACCCTCCGACAGGCTTGCCGAGACCGGCTTCGCCGGCGTCGCGGGCCGCCAGGTCGTGCCCGCCGCCAGGGCGACGCTCGTCGCGTTCGACCCATCCGACCTCTCGGACGACTTCGCCTACATGGCCGCGGTCCCGTTCTCGACCTTCTGGGTCGAGGACGAGGGCGTCGCCGTGTCATCGCCGCTGCTGTTCTACCAGGGGCCCATGGCTTCCCCGACCGAGGAGGAGACCGCGCTCGACGCGGGGGTGGGCGTGCACTACTTCATGGACGACTACGCCGTCGCGTGCGGCGGCAGCCTCGCCTCTATGATGACCGTCGGGCTCGACGACCTCAAGGCGGCGGAGCTGAAGGAGCTGTGGGGCGCGCAGGAGCTCGTCAAGGTTGGCGACCTCGGGGCCGTGGAGGCCGCGGCCCGCATAGCCGAGCTGGGTTGGGAGTGGTCCAACAGCGCCGTGGTCGCGGTCATCGACCCGACAGTCGCGCCCATCTCTGAGCGCGTGGAGGGCGAGATGAGCGGCACCCTCGAGGCGCTGCCCGTGATTTCAGGCGAGTTCACCGGCAGCATCGAGCCCTCTTTCCACACCGCGAACGCGTACCCGTTCGACGTGCCGAAGGGCTACGCCTACGTGAGGGCCGAGCTCACGTGGCAGCGCGTCGACCCTCTCCCTGGCCTCGTCCAGCGCGGCAAGGAGCTCGGCTTCCACCTCTACGCTGGCGAGGTGATGGTCGCGCTCTCGGACCAGTGGAATGCCATGTCCGGCGCGGCCGACACGGTCCAGTCGTTCGTCTACACTCCAGGTCAGTGGAGGGCCGAGGTCGTCTACATCCCGACGATGGGGGTCCTCGACATCGAGAAGCCCCCCACTATCATGCGTCTTTACGACCCCGCGGACTACACGCTCTCCTACACGCTCCTAGGCGGCGTCGACGTGCCCGTGCCGGACGTGCCGGACGCGGGCGCGCGCGACGCGGTGTTCACCCTCAGGTGGGACGACGGCTCCAGGGACCTGGGCCTCTTCCTGCGGGACCCGACGGGCCAGGAGATCGGCTCCGCGCTCGCGACCGGCACGGGGGGCACGCAGACGCTGGAGCTCCCCAAGCTCGGCGCGGGGGCCTACACGGTCTCCGTCGTGGCGCTCGACGACTCGACGGGCGACGTGACCTTCGATGTCGAGTACTCGTGGGAGCAGACCATGTCCCGGGAGGAGGTCGGCGGCCTGACCGCGGCCGCGCAGGGCGCGGTGCTCGCGTCCGAGATGAACGCTCCCCTCCTATACGCGACGCCTGGTGGCCTGAGCGCCGAGACCGAGCACGCGCTCGACCTGCTGGGCGTGCGCGACGTGGTTCTCATGGACCTCATGGGCCGCGGCAGCGCCGCGAGGGACGCCATAAAGGGCATGCGCGGCGCGGGGGGCCCCGGCATCGACGTTGAGACGGTGGGGACGTACGAGGGCGCGGTCGCGCGCGTGCTTCAGCAGACCAAGGGCACGCGCTCTGGCACCCAGGACGTGGTGGTGACCACCGTGGACCCTTGGTCCTACTGGCTGACGGCGCAGGACGCCACGAACCCCGCGGGCGAGGAGTGGGGCGCGCGGTTCGTCGGGCCCGCGGCCTACGAGGCCGCGCTGCACGCCTGCCCCGTGCTCGTGACCGAGACGGACAGCCGGCTCTCGTGCGCGGAGGCCTACCACACCGTGATGTGGACGCTCCACAACCGCGCGACGGTGCCCGTCGCCGCGTTCTACAACACCGGCACGGCCGTCTACGACGCGCTCGCCTCCCTCGGCATGGACCGCGAGGGCAAGGAGACCATCGTCACCGTCGCGGACCAGTACGACATCGGCACTCCGTGGGACCGCGCCCTCGTGGGCCCCTCGACGCCGGGCCGCATCGCGGGCACGCCCGTCGACTGCGCGTACTGGGTCGCGCGCGGCGCGCTCTACCCGCTGGTCATCTTCGCCAACCCCTCCGTCGACACGAGCCTCGACCCCACCGGGGGCATGCGTTGGGTGGGCTCGGTCTCGCAGCGCACGCCCCTCGGCCGCCTCGTGGAGGTCTCGCCCTCGCAGGAGGTCAAGCTCTCCAACCCCGTGACGTTCACGTGGGCGTGCTACTTGTACAAGTTCAACGAGCGCGCCTCCAATTACTGGGGCGCGAAGTACGAGGCCGCCGACGGCTCGATTCCCGGGGAGAGCCCCTCGGACCACCCCTGGGACCACGGCACGCTCCCCGACCTGAGCGAGGACGTCTACAAGATGTACTCGGACCAAGCGGGCTTCGGCGAGGCCGAGTCGGCCGCCTATGCCGAGACCATCGAGAACCTCAACCGCGGCACCATCATGTGGGTCGAGACCATGCACGGCAGCAACCGCGGGGGCGGGCTCGTTGGCTGGTGGTCCTCCACCCAGAACACCGAGGCTAACCCGCACCGCGGCTACGAGGAGGCAGCGGGCCGCCTCATGGGCTCGTCGGAGGACCCGGACGTGCTCACGCTTGGCAAGTACACAGGCTACGACATCCTGCCCTGCTCGAGCCCCATCACGGACCTCAACATCCTGCCGGAGCGCCACGACGGCGTCGTGCTCGCCTACCTCAACCAGGACCCCCAGACCTACGGCGTCTACGGCGCCGACCTCGACCGCGACCTGGGCAATGTGCACTCGATGGGCTTGTTCGCGGGCTCGTGCTCCATCTCGAACACGTTCCTGCACCTTGCGCTCGTGAGGCACGGGTGCGTCTACCAGGTAATCGACCCGTGGCTGACGTCGTGGTACGTTGAGCTCGGGCAGGAGACGTTCTACCGCGACGTGGGCTACGGCGAGCGCACCGTGGGCGAGGCCTACGAGCATGCGATATCGCTCATCGGCGCGGAGTACATCACGCAGGACTGGTTCTGGGACCACTGGGAGAACATCGTGTTCTTCGGCGAGCCCGACATGAGGATGTACACGCCCTACGCGCCCATCCCGCGGCCGGAGGTCCTGGGGGAGAACGTCGTGCTGGACGGGCACGCCGTGATGTCGGCCTCGTCGCACCCGGCGAACCTGAGCGCCTCGGGCGCATGGGTCGTGCTCGCGTCCGTCGGGGCGGTGATGCTCGCTGTCGAGGCCTACGTGCACCTCAAGGGCAGGCCGGTCGCCCTCCGCGACCGTTCTAGGAGGGCCAGGAAGGCGGCCAAGCGCGCAGCGAGGAAGGCCGCGCGCGCCCGGCCGGTGCCTACCGCCTCCTCGCAGCCTGGGCCACCCTCTTGAACACCGGGTCGGTGAGCCCGACCCGCTCAAGGGTCTCGTCCAGGGGCACGCCGTCCTGGTCCCAGCCGCGCTCCTTGTAGACCGCGTCGGCGAGCTTCCAGTACCGCTCGGCGCGGAGCGCCTGAAGCCTCCGCAGCCGCTCCTCGGGGCCCATCCCCGCGAGCGCGGCCTCCCCGTCCGAGGCCGCGACCTCCTTGTCGTAGCGCTCGCGGTAACGCTCGTACTCGTCGACGAACACGGGGCCCATGGCCCGCATGGGGATGCGGTCGTGCTCGCGCCTCCCGAACCCCTGGCGCAGGTTGAGGAGCTTCTGGAGGGTGTAGAGCCGCTCGGACTCGGCCAGGAGGTCGTCGACCGTCATCTCCTTTCCCCGGACGGCGCCCGCGTAGGCCGCGTACATCTCGACCGAGGGGAGGTTCTTCGCGGGGTCCGCGGTCTTGGCCGCGTCGGGGTGGCGGACGTCGATCCATGGCAGCTTGCAGATTCCCATCGCGTTGAACCACGTGCGGAACAGGGGGAACCATCGCAGCGCCTTGGCCTTGAGCTCGGGGGTCGGCATCTCGTTGTTGACCTGGTCCAGGAAGATGAGCCACGCCTCGTCATGCTGCGGGCCCTTGAGCGCGAAGCCGTAGCCGCCCTGCTGCGCGAGGCTCTCCTTTGTAACGTACACCGAGAACTCGAGCCCCTTGCACTCCATGCCGAACTCGCGCAGGACCTCCTCGGCCTCCCTGGCCTTGTGCCCGGTGCGCTTGGCCCACCGGCGGGCGACCCAACCACGGGCCTGGCGGATGCCCTTGCTGGCGACAGCCCCGAACCCCTCGCCGGAGGCCATCATGTGCAGCAGCCGCAGCGCGACGTCGGCGTCGCCCCACCGCAGCTCGAGCCCGCCCGTGTCCTCCTTGGTGAGGTAGCCGCGGTCGTAGGCCTCGAAGAGGAAGCCCATCGTGATGCCCACGGATATGGTGTCCAGCCCGTACTCGTCGCAGTACCAGTTGTACTCCAGCAGGTACTCAGGGTCGAAGACCCCGATGACCGGCGCGGTCGCGGCGGTCTCGTACTCGGGGCCGTCCACGCCGACGACGCGGCCCTTGTGCGCCCCCGTGCGCAGGGTGTAGCCCTCGGTACCCTTCGCGCACGCCAGCGTGCAGCCCAGGTAGCACCCGTCGGGCGTGCCGTGTGTGAAGTACCTCTCTGCCCACACCTGGGGGTAGATCTTGGGCGCGTCCTCGTGGTGCCCCGTCTGGTAGTTGAACGTGGGCAGGAGGTCGAACTTGTTCATGACCTCGACGAGGACGGTCGTGCCCCACTTGTCGAGCTTGAGCCCGAGGGGGTCGACCTTGCTGATGACCTCCTTGATCTCCATGCCCTTCTTGCGCACGAGCTCCCCGTCGGCTGCCTGGACGGCCTTCTGCCTACCCGCGTTGCTCTTCACCACCAAGGCCATGAGGTTCTTGTTGCGCATGACGGTACCGGTCCCGCCCCGTCCCGCCTGCTTGCAACGCAGCCGCTCGCGGCGGCGGTCGTAGTAGACCGAGTTGGTGATGCCGTGGTACGAGTGGACGGCGCCAGGTCCCGCGGTCGCGGCCGCGACGTTGTGCACGGGCCCGTCCCCCCTCACGCGCTCGAAGAGCGTCTCGCACATCGTGATGGCGCCATCGGGCCCGTCGTAGGGCTCGATGCGCACCTTGCCCGCGTCCCCGTCGACGATGACGACCACGCGCTCGCGGGCCTTGCCCTTGACGGCGACCGCGTCGAAGCCCGCGAGCTTGAGCAGGGGGGCGAAGTGCCCGCCCACGTTGGAATCGATGAAGCTGCCGGTGAGGGGCGAGAGCGTGCCCACGATGAACTTACCCGTGCCTGGCCAGCCGGGCTCGCCCCCAAGCAGGCCCCCGGCCATCACGAGCACGTTGTCGGGGTCGTTCCACTTGGTGCTCGACGTGGTGCCCTCCCAGACGAGCCACAGGCAGTAGCCGCGGCCGCCGAGGTAGAGCTCGCGTTCCTCTGGCCTGACGACGCGGAAGTTGGCCGTGAGCTTGGTCAGGTCCAGCTCGAGGACCCGGTCGGTCGCGCCCCTCTCGGGGACGGCGGGCTTGTAGGAGAACTCACGGACGTCCATGCGCACGCCTCCGCTGGTTAATCGGGCGATGGGGTTAATAGCCTTGGCCCAAGGTGCCCGAGCGGGCATATCGGGCGAAAGGGCCTGCGACCGACGTCCCGTCCAGTCCCGAGGGCGTCCGCGGACCCCTTCTGCGTTAGGAACCATCTTATAATACGACCGTGCATTGGAACGCCCGATACCATGTCCGACTTCAGGGAGGATTTCTTGGGGGCGCTCGACGCCGAGGACCGTGCCGCGTGCGTGGAGATGGCCCTCCACCGGCTAGGGATGGGGCACATCGACGTGCTCACGCTCTACCGCGAGGTGCTCGCGCCGGCCCTGAACGAATGGAAGTGCAAGGAGGCGGACGCGGACGTCTGCGTCTGGAAGGAGCACGTGCGCACGTCCATCGTCAGGACGGTCGTCGAGGCCGCCTACCCGTACGTGGTCAAGGAGGCCGAGAGGCGGAACCTGGCCAAGGCCAAGGCCACGAAGGCCGCGGTGGTGTGCCCGCCCGGCGAGCTCCACGAGCTCGGCGCGCGCATGGTCGCGGACTACTTCACGCTCGCTGGCTTCGAGACCACGTTCGTGGGCGCCAGCACGCCCATCGACGACTTCGTGGCGGCGCTCGGCCACCTCAGGCCCCGCTACGTCGCCATCAGCGTTACCAACCCCTACAACCTCATAGCGCTGCGCGACCTCATCGGGCGCATCAAGGGCAAGCTCCCCGAGGGGACGACCGTCGTGGTCGGTGGCCGCGCCGTCAGGCACGACCCCGACCTGGCCCGGAGGGTCGGCGCGGACGTCATCCTCGACACCTTCGAGGACGTCGCGCGCCTCGCGGGGGGTGCGTGACGTGGTGGTCCTCCGGGTCGCCATGCGGTTCCTGTCCTCGAACAAGTCCCAGACCGCGCTCATCGTGATGGGCCTGGCCGTGGGCATCGCCATCCAGCTCTTCGTGGGCCTCCTCCTCCAGAACCTCGGCGTGGGCTTCATCGCCACCGTCACTCAGAACTCCCCGCACGTGACCGTACTGCCGGTCGAGAACGCCACGTCTCTTGAGCAATGGCAGGACATGGTCGCCAAGCTCGAGGGCATCGGGGGCGTGAAGGCCGTCTCGGCCGCGGCCGACTCGTCCGCGCTCGTGAGCAAGGGCTCGGTGAGCTCCTCGGTCCTCGTCAGGGGGTTCGACATGGACGATGCGAGTCGCATCTACAGCTTCAAGAAGGACATCTACAAGGGCGAGGTGCCCGTGGAGGCCAACCAGGTGCTCCTCGGCAAGGGGCTCGCGGAGAAGCTCAAGGTGGGCGTCGGGGACAACCTGACCATCGTCACGGCCGCGCGCGACACTTATGACTTCAGGGTCTCGGGCCTCTACGACCTCGGCTCCGCCGCCGTGAACGAGCGGTGGGTGATCATGACGCTCGGGGCCTCGCAGACCGTGTTCAAGATGGGCGGGAACGTCACGTCCATCGAGCTCCAGGTCAAGGACGTGCTGCAGGCCCGTTCCATAGCCGGCAAGGTCTCGACCGCCCTGGCGGGCGAGGAGGTCAAGGTCGAGAACTGGATGGACGAGAACCCGGACGTCTTCAGCGCCGTCTCGGCCCAGCGGGCGTCCGGGCTCATGATACAGTCCTTCGTGCTCATCTCGCTGCTCATCGGCATCGCGAGCGTGCTGAGCATCACGGTCATCCAGAAGTCAAGGCAGATAGGCATCCTCAAGGCCATGGGCATACGTGACCGTGACGCGAGCTTGGTCTTCCTCTTCCAGGGCTTCTTCTACGGGGTGCTGGGCACCGTCGTCGGGACGCTCATCGGCACGGGCCTGTTCCTGGGCTTCCTCAAGGCCCTCGAGGCGTCGGGCGACAACATCATCACGTCGACCCTGAACGTGCCGTTCATCGTGGGCTCCGCCGTCGTCGTCATCGCGGCGGCGACGATGGCCTCGCTGTCCCCTGCGATCAAGTCCCGGAGGCTGAGCCCGGTGGAGGTGATCCGCAGTGGCTGAGCATGTGCTGCGCCTGGAGGGCGTGGAGAAGACCTACTTCGGGGCCGTGGACACCAAGGTCCTGCACGGCGTCGACCTCGAGCTTGCCATGGGCTCGTTCTCGGCGCTCGTGGGGCAGTCGGGCTCGGGCAAGTCGACGCTCCTCAACATCATCGGCACCCTCGACCGCCCCACCAAGGGCGAGGTCTACGTGATTGGTGCCCCAACCTCGGGCATGTCCAACAACAAGCTCGCGCGGCTGCGCAACGAGACCATCGGGTTCGTCTTCCAGTTCCACTATCTGCTGCCAGAGTTCTCCGCGCGCGAGAACGTGATGATGCCATCCCTCATATCAGGCGCCATGTCGCAGGGGGAGGTGCGGAAGCGGGCGGACGAGCTCATGGACCTCGTGGGCCTCGAGGACGTCAAGGACAACCCCTCGACGAAGATGTCGGGCGGCCAGCAGCAGCGCACGGCGATAGCCCGCGCGCTCATGAACAAGCCCAAGCTGGTCCTCGCCGACGAGCCCACGGGCAACCTGGACTCGGTCACGACCGAGCGCGTCTACAAGCTGCTGCGCGACATCAATAGGGAACTCGGCACGACCTTCCTCATCGTCACGCACGACAGGCGCGTGGCCGAGCAGACCGACCGCATCGTGGAGATCAAGGACGGTCGCATCTCGCTGGACATAGACCTGAGGAAGTGAGGGTCGGGGCTGGCAGCTTTGGCCCTGGTCGCGGCCAGGGCTTGCGTCCACATCGCTACAGCGTGAAGCCCAGCAGGTACGTGGCGAACGCGGAGATGGCGGTCGCGAGGGCGAAGGCGGCCGCGAGCGCGCCCTCCGACGTCGCGACCGCGGAGTTGATTGCCGAGCTCAGGCGGATGGTGTTGCCACGGCCGAAGACGAGCACGTCGCCGACCTCGACGCGGGTCGCCCCCACCTCGGCGTCGCGCATGTGCCCGAGCGCGGCCTTCACGGCCTGGTCGGCGACCTCGACCACGTCGCGATCGGTCTCGGTCATGCCCACGGGGTTGAAGCCCCCGACCATCACATTGACGATGTGGTTGTCGGTCGTGAGTATCTCGCACTCATCGACGGTCCTCAGCAGGGCGTCGCGCACCGTCTCCCGCACCCCGCAGATGATGTTGTTCCCATCGAGCAGGACCCAGGCCATCCTCTGGCCGCCGGCCTCGACCACGATGGCCTGGGCTCCCATGGGGCCGAACCCCCTCGAGCCCTTGGGCTTCGGGGCACTGGCGGCTCCCACGCGGAGCCCCGGCCTGCGTCCCTTGAGCGCCTTGGAACCGACCGCGGCGAGGCGCGTCGCGAGCGCGCGGGCCTTGGGCGTGCCGAACGAGACGCCACCCGTGCCTGGCGCGAGGCAGTTGTGCGCGTCCACGAACATGCCGGGCCGCGCGCCCTCCTGCTCGAGATGTCTCTCGATGACGTAACCCGTCGGGCCGTCCACGTCGTCCGTGGGCTCCGGCGACGAGGTGTGCACTGCCACGACGGCGTCCCCGAACGCCTGCGCGCACGCGTCGAAATCGTCCGGTTCCCTGAGGAACGGCGAGACGGAGGTGGTGTAGGCCGCGATGTCCGCCGCGCCCCTCTCCGCCGCGCGCAGCACCTTGCCGAGCTCCTCCTGGGAGATGGGGTCCAGGTCGTGGTCGGAGGCCCCGTGCAGCGTGAGCACCTCGCCCCCGGCCCCTCCCAGCGCCAGTTTCATGCGCTCGGGGAGATTGGACGCGGCGAGGCGCCCCCAGGGGCCTGGATGGATGGACGGGACGATGAGCGTGGCTATGGGCACGTGCGTCCCCCTCTCCCGGAACTTGACCATGCCGATGTGCGTCTCGACCGGCTCCGCGAAGACGCCGAAGAAGTCCTCCAGCTCCTCCCTACCGGCCTCCCCGCCCTCCACCCAGTGGTCCATGAAGGCGCGGAAGATGTCGACACCGTCGATGCCGTAGGCGAGCTTGAGCGGCCGCGTGCCGATGTACATGGCGAGCTGGGCAGCGGTCAAGAAGACCACTATGAAGAACACCGACAGCACGGGCAGCTCCCAAGGCGCGAAGAGGCCCCCTCCCGTGTAGTAGTAGGCGAAGAGGATGGGGACGTAGCCGGCGATGGGCTGCGCGAGGGTGGCTGGCAACGCCAGCACCCAACGGCCGGTGGCCGTCATCAGGAACCCCAGGTGGTTGATGAGCACGAGCGTCGAGTACGCGAAGAGCAGGACCGTCGCCCGCGGGAGGTCGTAGTAGACCTCGACGAGCTTGCCGGGCACCAGGATGACGCCCACGATGAGGAGGTTGACGAGCGCGAGCAGCATCGTGCGGTAGAGGTAGCTCTTGGCCCCGATGAGCCGGAGGTAGGCGTGGCTGAAGAGGGCGGACAGCATCGCAGGGACCGCGAAGAAGACCAGGGAGTAGAGGGGCCAGTCCAGGAACCATTTGTCCGGGGTGAAGGGGTAGAAGTAGAGGCCCAGCAGGAACGACAGGGCGAGCGCGATGGGCGCGAGCTTGCCAGGCGGAGGCACGTCGAACATGTAAACGGACGCGTCAGCGAGCCGGTCCACCTCCGCCTGCGCGGAGTGGCGCTCCCGCCAACGCGTGCCGTCCTCGGCCACCATCACCGACCGCCCCTCACAGCGCCCACTATCTCGCGCAGCGCCGCCTCGACGTCGGACGCGGCCTCGACCATCGTGCCGGTCACGATGATGTCGGCGCCGGCCTTGACAGCCGCCGCGGCCCGTCGCCCTGTGGTGATGCCGCCGCCGACGATGAGGGGGATGCCGAGCTCCGCGGCCACCGCGCGCACCATCGCGCCAGGCACGGGCCGCAGGGCGCCGGAACCGGCCTCCAGGTAGACGAGCCTCATGCCCAGCATCTCCGCAGCGAGCGCGTAGCCCACGGCGATGTCGGGCCTGTCGCGGGGCACGGGGTCGGCCTGGCCGACCTCCCCCGCGCGCATGCCGGGCTCGACGATGAGGTAGCCCATCGCGATGGTCTCGACCGTCGTCCTCCTCAGGAACGGGGCGGCGCGCGCGTGCTCGCGTATTATGAAGTCGGGGTTGCGGCTGTTGAGCAGGCTCATGAAGAAGATGGCGTCGATGTGGGGCGTGAGCAGGCCCGACGAGGTCGGGAAGAGGATGGTGGGCAGCGAGCACGCGCCCTTGACGGCCCTCGCGGTCCGGTCGAGCTGCTCGCGGGTGTAGCCGGTCGAGCCGCCGACCATGATGGCGTCGGAGCGCGCGGCCTCGGCGGCCATTGCCATCCTGGCCGCTTGCATGGGGGGCTGCTTGTCGGGGTCGAGGAGGGTGAAGTGCATCGGTCCTCGCCTAACGCCCCTGACGATGTCCGCGTATACGGTCAAGCGATGCCCCCTTCCAGGCTCCCCGCGAGGAACGCGAGCAGGGCGAGCATGAAGCCCACCTTGTGGACGCGCTGGGCGCGCGCCGGGTCCGAGCCGAGAATGGCGAGGGAGTATAAGAAGACGGCGTCCGCCGCCAGCACCACCGCGAGGTAGGCCTGGCCCATCACGTCCATCGGCCAGACCGGGAGGGGAGACAGCATGATGGCCGCGGCGATGAACGTCCCCGCGGTGCCCACCGCCATGGGCCTGCCGACGACCATGGGCAGCGTCACCCTCGCACCGCGGTCGGCCTCGACGTCCTCGACGTCCTTGGTCACCTCGCGACCGGCGGAGGCGAAGAACGCGAGCGCGGACAGGACGGCCACGGTCGGCATCCCCTCGTGCAGCGGTCCGGCCGCGCAAGTGGCGCCGAACAGCAGAGTGAGGGCGGACATGAGCGCGACCGTGAGGTTCCCGGAGAGGCCCCTTGCCTTGAGCCAGAGCTCGTAGACGAACAGGCAATCGACCGCCAGGAGCTCGACGACCAGCGGGAAGATGCCCGACAGGCCGAACGTGACGATGAGGCCCGTGAGGGGCTGCGCGATGAGGAAGCACGCGAAGCTGAAACGCAGCGCCTGCGGTCGGGTCAACCTCCCTGACGGCAGGGGTCGTTCCGGATGGCCCTCGCGGTCGACCTCGGCGTCCATGTAGTCGTTGAAGGCGTTCCCGCCCGCGGTGACGAGGAACGTCACCGCCAGGCCAAACCCGACGGGCAGGAGGAAGGTCGCGTCGAGCAGTTCGGTGCCCTGGATGACGAGGGCGCCGAGCAGCGCCGAGAACGTGGCGATGGCCGCGTTGAGCGGACGCATGAGCTCGACGTAGGGGTTCATTGCATGGAAACGAGCCTTAAAGGTATTTAAAGGGTGCGCATCGGCCCCCGTCGCCCCTGAGGTCACTTCCAGTAGTCCCGCTCCTCCGGTGGCCGCCTGATCGCGACCAGCCCCGCCGGGAACGGGTCGAGGTAGCTCTGCTGGAGCAAGTAGCCCTCCTTGAACCTGACCGCCCATGACCTCACCAGGCTCAGGGGCACAGAGAGGGGCAGAAGCCCGCCCCGGTAGTCATCGAGGGTCTTCATGAAGAGGTCCTTCTCCTCCTTGGAGAGCCCGTCCTTGAAGTAGCCGGCGGCGTGCATGAGCACGTTCACATGCGACTGGTGGCGCGCGGCCCGCGGCATGGCGGCGAGCATGTGCGCCCTGTAGGCGGCGACCACGTCGCGCACGTCCTGGCCATCCCTGTTCGCCACGATGTTGCCCATCGCGCGGAGCTCCTTCTGGCTGTAGGCCATGAGCAGCAGCTTGTTCTCGGCCTGGAACGCGACGAGCTCTCGCATCCTCGGCCTCCCGCCCAGGGCGCGGAGCCTGGCAGTGGCGTAGAGCTTGGTCAGGAAGTGCTCGCGGATGCGCGGGTTCTCCAGGCGTGCCTCGTCCTCGACGGCCAGGGACCCGAAGTGCGCGAGCACGGCGCGCCCGAACATGCCCGGGTTCCGGCTGCCCAGGACGATGGGCCCGTCGACGGTCCTGTAGAGCTTGACGTCGCGCAGCCCCGACGAGGGCGACCGGCTCTTGAGGACGAACCCGTCGACCTCGGGGAGCGCGCCCAGGAACCGCTCGGCCCACGCACGCATCTCATCCGTGAGGTCCCTCCCCGTCGCGGGCTGCAGCAGCCGCACGTCCCCGCCCACCGCGACCAGCCGCAGCGATTCCCGGGGGATGGCCAGCCCGATCTCGACCTCGGGGCAGACGGGGATGGCCTCCACGAGGGGCCGAAGCTCGCGCACGAAGTCGCTCGAGATCATCTCCGCGTTGAACCTCACGCGGTCGAACTCGATGCACCGGCTGATGACGACCCTCGGCCTCGGATGTCCCATGGGCGCTCCTCCCTCATGCGGCGCGGCTCTCCTTCCCCGGGCAACCGGCACGTCATCGCTCGAACCCATCGAGGGTCGTTTGCTTCCTCATGAGCTCCAGGCCCGTCTTGAACTCCATGCTGGGCTCGGCCTCGGCGAGCTTCCTGCGCATCTCCCTCGCGTTCTCGGCGCTCAGCCCCCGGGGGTGGTTGTTGAACACCACATAGGTCTTGCGCGAGCGCCTCCCGATGTCGACGAGCCGCGGCACCCACTCGGAGAGCTCCTCGTCCTTGTAGGCGTAGTCGTACCGCTGCCAGGCCTCCTCGGCCCCGTACCATGCATCGGCCTTCCGACCGTGGAACCGCACGTAGGCGACGGGCGATGTCACGATGTCGGTTGGCGGCAGCAGCCCCCGCAGGCGCGGCATGTCGCAGTTAACGAACCCGAGGCCCATATTGGTGAGCGCGTCCGTGACCTCTTCCCTCAGCCACGAGTCGTGCCTGAACTCGACGACCGCTGGCCAGTCGGAGGGCAGCGCCTCCTTGAGCTCCTCGAGGTACTCGAGCCCGTCGTCGTCGACATGGAACGAGCCCGGGAACTGGAAGAGGAGGCAACCGAGCCGGCCGGACTCGTGGATGGGGACGACGGCCTGGAGGAATGGCGGCATGGTCTTCGCGAGCGGACCGCGCTCGTGCGTGATGGAGCCGTGCGCCTTTATAACGAACTCGAAGTCCTTAGGGACCTTCGCGGCCATCGCGCGCATGGAATCCGCGGACGGGACGGTGTAGTAGGTCGAGTTGACCTCGACCATGGGGAACCGCTCGGCGTAGAAGGCCAACATGTCCTTGTCGAGCATGGCCTTGGGGTAGAAATTCCCCCTCCAGTCGTCGTAGGAGAAGCCCGAGGTGCCTATGAGGAACACGCGTCGTTCAGGGGACGGGCGGGATATAAGCACTTCGGCGCGGGGGGGGGGCCCGGGAACGGTCCCCGGGCCCGTGGGGCACCCTTCGATAACCGTACGGGCATAGCCAGATGGTACCGGGAAGGCCCCCGGAGGGCCCCACCACGAGCCCCTGTCTTCGAGCGTTGTCTTATTAAGTATATATATCCAAGAGGCCCAAGGAGGGGTGAGGACGTTCCAATGCAAGCCCGTTCGGCGATGGTGTTCTCGTGGGCCGTGGCGCTGACGGTCGCACTGCTCTTCCCGATGGCGGACATGCCAGCGGAGGTCGTGGCCCCTGAGGGGCAGACGCCATCGAGCGCATGGACCGGGCCGATGGAGCTTCCGCAACCGTTCGTCACCATCGAGGAGAGCGCCGTTCCATCGATACCGATTGTCTGGCATCCAGTGCGGGCCACGCCAGAGGCGCGCCCCGCGCGCGAGGAGACGAGGACGCTCGCGGTCGATGTGCCCGACGTCCCCCCGACGGAGGACCCGGACGAGCCCGAGGTGCCAGTGGTCACGCCCAAGATCGACATGTGCTTCTGCCTCGACACCACGGGCAGCATGGGCGACGAGATAGATGTCGTGAAGGCCACCATCATCGACGTGGCCGCCGCCATCAGGAACGGGACGCCCCGCCCGGATGTCAGGTTCGCGCTCGTCATCTACCGCGACCTCGGCGACGAGTACGTGGCCAAGGTCTTCGACTTCATGGACGAGTTCGCCCTCGCCGAGGTGCTGCAGGGCGTGCACGCGAACAACGGCGGTGACTACGAGGAGAGCGTGTCGGAGGCCCTCACCTACGCGGTGCACAACGTCTCATGGGACCCGGAGGCCAACGGCGCGGTCTACCTCATCGGTGACGCCCCGCCCCACACGGACTACGGTAACGGCTTCGACCACATCCAGGCCGCACGCGACGCGGTCTCGATGGGCGTCGTCATCAACTCCATCGGATGCTCCGGCATAGACGGGAACGAGCTGCCCTTCATGGAGGTCGCCAACATCACCGGCGGCAAGTTCGTCCGGCTCACCTACTACGGTTCCAGCGGCGGCGGCGGGGGCGAACCCTACGCCGACGGCGGCTGCTACGACCACACCGGTGGCTGCGGAGGTGGCACGGGCACGGGCTCCAGCTCGGGCGGGACCGGCAGCGGTTCCGAGACCGGCACGGGTTCCAGCGGTGGTTCTGAGGGGACAACCGGCGGGACCAGCGGCAATGGCCAGTCCAACAACCTCGGCGATGTCCTCCAGGGTGGCGGCCAGGGGCAGGGGTCCTCCGAGGGCGTGACCTATGATGCCCCAGATGATGAGGGCGATGGTCAAGGCGCCCCCTAGTCCCCTTCCCTAGACCTCCACGGGAGGCCGCGTGCGCCACCCTTATTATCCCGTCCCGCGCTAGGGGCCGGAGAGGCCTGCAGCTTGCCCTTCGAGATGGTCAACAGGGTCGGGGAGCTGGAGCGCGAGGTCCGCCGGATGCGCGAGGATGCGGACATCTGGGAGACGCTCGCCGAGCACCGCCTCCCCTACGGCCACGAGCAGCGCCTGCGCGCGATGGCGGCGTCGCTCGAGGAGCGCACGCCCTACCCAGAGATCATGGAGGCGCTCTCGACCGCAGGCGCTGGCGTCCTGGGCGAGGCTGCCGTGTCCGCGCCGCGCGCGCTGCGCCTCGTCGACCTCGCCTCGGACGGGTGGAGGACGAGGTACGTCCAGACCACCTGTGCGTGCCTCGCCCAGGCATCCGAGCTCCACGCGCTCGGGACGCGCGCATCGCCCGAGGTGAGGCCCCTGCTGCTCGCCGACTGCGCGCGGCTCCTCCTCACGTTCCTCTTGCGGTCGGTCTCGCGCCACGAATCGGTCCCGCCCGACCTGGGCGTGTCGGTCGAGATGGGCAGGGAGGGACCGGGCTCCGCGACCGTCCTCCTGTCCCCGACCGGCCTTCTCGCCACGGCGGCCCTGGCGCTTGCCGCCCTCGAGCGGCCCTCCGCGTTCACGCCCGCCATCCCGGACCTGGAGACCTACAAGGAGGAGCGGTGGACGGCCTACGCGCAGCGCACGGCGCTCGCCCTCCACCGGCCGGTCCGCGTGAACCTCCGGGGGCTCGTCGGCTACGACTTCGAGTCGGACGCGCGGTCGCAGACGATGAAGTGGATGATCGAGCCCTTCTACGTTAGGTACCTGGCGACCTCGGTCATACTGCGCGACATCGCGCTCGCGGGCGCGGCCTCGGAGATGGCGCGCCACGACCAGGCCGCGTGGCGCGAGGTCCTGCGCGGCGAGACCACGGACCTGGCCGTCTACGTGGACCGCGCGCACGCGGGGCTGCGCGACGTGGTCAGGGCGGTCGCGGAGGTGCTCTCCGCGGCCGAGCGCGGCGAGAAGTGCGCCTACGTCGCCACGGGCTACCACTACGTGTGAGGGCGCGAGCGTGCGACTGGGCGTTGGGCGCGTCGCGATGTCGGGCTAGCAAGGTTATTTATCCCCCTCACCTCTTCCCACGCCCGACCCCTGGGCCTGTGGGGTAGTTTGGTCCATCCTCGTGGCTTTGGGAGCCATGGACCCCGGTTCAAATCCGGGCAGGCCCACCTCACAACACGAACGTCCTGGAGCGCTCGCGCAGGAGCGATGGGCGCGCATCGTGGCCATCCCTTCTCAATAGAATATATAGCAGTATGTAAACACAATACGATGTCGTTAATCTTACCGCACCTCCTTGTCCCCGATGGAAGGCTCGAGGGACCTGGTGCGCCAGGGCTCGCAGGGAGACATGATGCGATGGGTGCGCTCAGCTGGTTCATCCCGCAGGAGAAGCATTTCTTCGACATGATGCTCGAGCAGGCCAAGAACGTCTCGGTGGGCGTGGACGCATTCGTGGGCATGCTCGAGCACTACGACGAGCGCGAGAAGTGGAAGACCGAGATAAACAGGCTCGAGGGGGTCGGGGACACGATGGTCCACGACATCTTCGAGGCGCTCAACAAGTCCTTCATCACGCCCATCGACCGCGAGGACATCACGCACCTCGTTTCGTCGCTCGACGACATCCTCGACTACGTCGAGGCTGTCGCGGTCGCCATGGTGATATACAAGGTCGACCGCCCGCCCGCCCTGCTCATAGCCCTCTCGAAGACCCTCCAGAAGGGCGCGAGTCTCATCACCCAAGCCATCGCGATGCTCAAGAACTTCAAGAACGCTGACGCCATCCGCAAGGCCATCAGGGAGATAAACACCCTCGAGAACGAGGCCGACGCGCTGCACCGCAACGCGATGGTGGAGCTCTTCGAGGGCAAGGACGCCGTCTACATACTCAAGATGAAGGAGATTTACGACAACACCGAGACCGCCACTGACAAGTGCGAGGACGCGGCGGACGTCATAGGCGACATCCTCGTCAAGTACGCGTAGGGGACGGGCGGGATGGCGCTAACGACCATGGTGCTGCTCGTCATCATCATCATCCTCATTGCGCTCGTTTTCGACTTCACGAACGGGTTCCACGACTCCGCGAACTCGATAGCGACCATCGTTTCGACCAAGGTGCTCTCCCCGTCCAGGGCCGTCGCGCTCGCGGCGTTCTTCAACTTCATCGCCGCGTTCGGCTTCGGCGTCGCGGTGGCGTCGACCATCTCCAAGATCATCCACCTGGAGTATGTGGAGACCGAGCTGGGGGCATCATTCATTCCGTGGATCGTCTTGAGTGGCCTCATCGGTGCCATCAGCTGGAACATCATCACATGGTACCTCGGGTTGCCGACGTCATCGTCGCACGCGCTCATCGGCGGTGTGATGGGCTCCGGCCTCGCCGCGGCCGGCGTCGCGGCGATTAAGTTCACAACCATCAGGCTCGTGGTCACCTTCATGCTCATCTCGCCCCTCATCGGCCTCACATGCGGCTTCCTGTTCATGGCCACCATCATGTGGCTCGTCCGCAAGAAGCCCCAGGGCAGGGTGGATGGCTACTTCCGCCGGCTTCAGCTGCTGAGCGCGAGCGCCTACAGCTTCAGCCACGGGACGAACGATGCACAGAAGACCATGGGCATCATCACACCGCTGCTGTTCAGCATCGGCTACTTCGATGCGGGCGTCGACCCGAACAATCTACCGGTGCCCATTTGGGTCATCCTCTCGGCCCACGCGGCAATCGCCCTGGGCACGCTGATGGGCGGGTGGCGCATCGTCCACACGATGGGCAACAAGATAACGACACTCAGGCCGGTCCACGGCTTCGCGGCCGAGACCGCCGGTGCGGCGACCATCATCTCCGCGTCGCTCGCCGGCATCCCGGTCTCCACGACGCACGTCATCACCTCGTCCATCATGGGCGTGGGCTCGACGCGGAGGCTCAGCGCCGTGAGATGGGGGGTGGCCCGCAAGATCATCTGGGCCTGGATACTCACCATACCGACCTCGGCCGCCATCGGCTTCGCGATGTTCACGATTGTCAATCTGTTCCTGTGAGGACGGCACCGGTATCGCTGGCCGCGGCAGATGCCAATGTGGGAGGTCGCCCTTGGGGGACGGGCCTCGGCCTAGGCGTCCTTGAACGCCTCGCCCAGCAGATGGCCCGACTTCTCGAGCTTGGTGCGCAGATATTCTCGATTGAACTCGTTGGGCTCGACCACGAGCGGGATGCGGCCCACGACCTTGGTGCCGTGCCGCTCGAGCCCCTCCACCTTCTTCGGGTTGTTGGTGATGAGCCGGACGGAGTGCACGTGCAAGCTCCGCAGCATGTGGGCGGCGATGGCGTAGTCGCGCTCGTCCGCCTCGAACCCGAGCGCGATGTTCGCCTCGACGGTGTCGTAGCCGACGTCCTGGAGCTGGTAGGACCGGAGCTTGTTGAGCAGCCCTATCCCCCGGCCCTCCTGGCGCATGTAGAGCAGCACGCCGACGCCGAGCTCGGACATCATCCTCATGGCGCGCTCGAGCTGCTCGCCGCAATCGCATCGCATCGAGCCCAGGGCGTCGCCGGTGAGGCACTCCGAGTGCAGCCGCACGGGCACGGCCTCCTGGTCGACGACGTTCCCGGCGACGACAGCGATGTGCTCCTTGCCGTCGCGGTTGTTGAAGAAGGCGACTATCTGGAATCGCCCGAACCTGGAGGGAAGGTCCGCGACGGCGATTATCTTGACGCAGACGTCAGCCTCCGAGCCCTCGCAGTAGTGGGCCTTGTCCTGGTTCAGGAGCTCCTCGATGTCGGGCCTGTTGAGGGGCATGGGCGCGGAATACCGCGTCACGATATATAAGGCATGCCATGGCCGATGGATGCGTCGCCCGGCGAGCGCGGAGGCAGGGCCCGAGGAGTGGGCGTAGCTAAATGTGCGCTGCTAGGAGGGACCCTCCGCCGTCCTCCCCGAGAGGGGCGGGGCCCGCTCAGAACTTTATGCCGGTGAGGGTCTTCGTCTCGACGACACCAGGGATGGACCTGATCTTGTCGACGACGATCTGGCCCAGGGCGTTGAAGTCCTCGGCGCTGATCTTGGCGATGAGGTCGTACTCGCCGAACAGCGGGTGCAGCTCGACGATGTTCTTGACCTTCAGCAGCTCGTTGTAGACCTCGTGCTCCTTGGCCGGCGATGTACTGATTAGGACGAATCCGATGGCCATGGGTATCCAGGCGACATTGGTCTTGAAATTGGATAAAGTTTTCGGTCGGTCCTTCCCAGATGTGTAATCCCCGAAATGTTTCGCCAAGCTTTAGATGGCGAACGCGCATTCGATAGGGGTATCGGACGGGGACATCGAGCGAATCGTGGTGCGGGTCGTTGACCATGGGATGGACACGGGATACGTCGCGGGGCAGTTCGGGGTCAGCCAGAGGCGGGTCCAGCAGCTCGCCAATCGGTACCGGGAGACGGACGTCGTCCCCGTGGCTGGCGTGCGCGGGCGCAGGCCCTACGCGCGGTATCCCCCGGGCCTCACGGACCTGGTCCTCGGCCTGCATCGACGCACGAGGCGCGGGGCGGTGGCCATCGCCCGCCAGCTGCGCGTCAGGCACGGCATCAGGGTCAGGAACGGGGTGGTCCACGGCATCCTCGAGGGGGCGGGGCTCGTGAGGGAGAGCCCCAACATGAGGAAGAGGAAGAAGCCCTGGATCCGTTACGAGCGTGAGCACAGCCTGAGCGCTGGTCACATGGACTGGCACTACAACAGCGGGCTCAGGAAGTGGGTGTGCGCGGTCCTGGACGACGCGAGCCGGATGGTGCTGGCCGGCGGGGAGTACGACAACCGCAGCACGGAGGCGGCGATAGGCCAGCTGCGCGAGGTGCTGCTCAAGTACGGGCACATCCAGCCGCTGCGCGAGGTCATAACGGACCACGGGAGCGAGTTCTACGGGGTGAAGAGGAGCGAGGACGGGGGCTCGAACCACGCGTTCGAGCGGTTCTGTCGGGAGAACGGCATCCAGCACATCCTGTGCCAGTACAACCATCCGCAGAGCAACGGGAAGATCGAGAAGTGGTTCGACACGTACGAGCGCTACAGGAAGGAGTTCGCGACGTTCGATGACCTGGTGCAATGGTACAACAGGGTGAGGCCACACTCGAGCCTCGACGAGGAGAGGCTGGAGACGCCCGAGCAGGCGTTCTACCGGAAGTGCCAGGACATCCTGGTCGGGAACTACATGCGGATGGTCGAGAGGGAGATGGGGGGGCAGGCGTGACGAAGCGAAATCTTTACGGGATTATACAGACCGGAGTAGGGGCCAAAACCTTCTTGGAGGTGGGCCCCGGTACAGAAGGCCGTGCGCATCGGCATCATGGGCGCCGGGGCGTTGGGCAGCCTCGTCGGGGCGATGCTCTCCAGGCGGCACGAGGTCGTGCTCGTGGGCAGGAGGGAGCACGTCGAGGCCGTACGCGCCCGCGGGCTGCGCGTGACCGGGCTTACCCGCATGCTCGCCCGCCCCGAGGCATCGACAAGGGCATCGGCCCTGGACGGCTGCGAGCTCGTGCTGCTCACGGTCAAGGCCTACGACACATATCGCGCTGCCAGGTCGGTCGCGCGCGCGGCCCCCGGCACGCTGCTGCTCTCGCTCCAGAACGGCATGGACAACGCGGACAAGCTCCGGCGCGCCGCGCCAGGCATGCGCACGTGCCTGGCCCTCACGTCTATGGGAGTCACTTACCTTGGGCCGGGTCGCGTGCGCCACGCGGGCGCGGGCTCGACGCAGCTGGGCGCGCTCACGGCCTCCAGGGCGCAGACGATGCGCGCGGCGCGGGAGCTCACGGAGGGCGGGCTCCACGTCGGGCTGGTGGGCGACATAGGTGCCCACGTGTGGCTCAAGGGCATCGTCAACCACTGCATCAACCCCCTCACGGTCATCCACGCATGCCGCAACGGGAGGCTGCTCGCGGTGGGCGGGTACAGGGAGGAGATGCGCGCGCTGTGCGCCGAGGCACTCGCGGTCGCGGCGGTGGAGCGGGTGCGGCTGCCGCACCCGGACCCGATGGGGCGCGTGGAGGAGGTCGCCCGCCTGACGGCGGCCAACCGGTCGAGCATGCTGCAGGACGTCGACCGCGGCCGCAGGACGGAGATTCGCTCCATCACGGGGCACATCGTCAGGCTCGGGGCCTCGCACGGGCTGCCGATGCCCGCCTCCCGCGCGGCGCTGCGGAAGGTCGCGCTCATCGAGCGCACCGCCGTGCGAGCGGCGCGCCGATGACCCCCTCGCGACGCCATGCTGGCATGCCCCTTCGGAAGCCTTAATACCAGCAAGCGTGTTTCGGGGTCCGTGGCCTCCGTCAAGGACATCCTGACGCTCGACGACCTCGCCCTGAAGGGCAAGACGGTACTGCTCAGGCTGGACATCAACAGCCCCGTCAACCCCACCGACGGCTCGTTCCTGGACATCTCGAGGTTCGAGGAATCCGTCCCCACCATCAACGAGCTTGCGGAGTCCAAGGTCGTCGTGCTCGCGCACCAGAGCCGCCCTGGGAAGAGCGACTTCCTGACGATGCGCGAGCACGCGCACGTGCTCAGGAAGCTGGTGTCGCGACCGGTCAGGTACGTGGACGACTTGATCGGTTCGGTGGCGCAGAGGGCCATCCAGACGCTACAGGACGGAGAGATCCTGCTGCTGGAGAACACGCGGCTCTACGCCGAGGAGGTCTCCCTCGACGACAAGCCGTTCGACGTGCAGGGCCGCACGCACCTGGTTAGGAACCTCGCCAACGCGGCCGACGTCTACGTCACCGACGCGTTCTCCGCGGCGCACAGGTCGCAGCCCACCCTCGTGGGCTTCTGCGAGCGGCTGCCGTGCGCGGCCGGGCGCCTGTTCGAGCGCGAGGTCGACGGCGTGGGGCGCGCGCTTGGCGAGGGCGAGAGGCCCGTCAGCATCGTACTCGGCGGCGCCAAGGCCGACGACTCCATCATGGTCGCCGAGAACACGCTCGCGAGCGGCGGAGTGGACTGGGTCATCACCGGCGGCGTCGTCGCGAACATCTTCCTCGCCGCAAAGGGAATCGATATCGGCGAGGTCAACATGAGAGTCATCGCCAAGGAGGTCAAGGACCCCAAGGCACAGATCGCCAAGGCGGCCGCGCTGCTCAAGGCCCACCCCGACAGGGTGAAGGTGCCCGTCGACGTGTCGCAGAAGGGGCCTGGGGGCCTCGAGAGGGCCAGGGCCGAGACGATCGACCCGTCGCTGCCCATCCTGGACATCGGGGTCGACACCGTCGTCGACTACATCAGCACCATCCGTGCCTCGAAGACGGTCATCGCGAACGGCCCGATGGGCGTGTTCGAGGAGGAGCCCTTCGCCTTCGGCACGCGCGAGGTCTACTCCGAGATAGGCAAGGTCCAGGGCTACACCCTGCTCGGCGGCGGCCACACCAGCGTCGTCGCCAACGCGCTCGGCATCGACAAGCTGGTCAGCCACATGTCCACTGGCGGCGGGGCGCTCATCACCTTCCTGGGCGGCGGCGATATGCCCGTCATCGACGCCCTCCGGCGGTCGAAAGAGTTATATGAGACCGGGCAGTTCGCGCTCAAGCCCATCAGGCCGTCGTAGCTCAGCCGGCAGAGCAGCTGATTCGTAATCAGCAGGTCGAGGGTTCAAGTCCCTCCGACGGCTCCTTCTCCACCCCCATCATCTGCACAACTGCGGATGTGTGGGGTGGGCAGTCATGCGCGATGGCGCCTCGTGCGCACGAGCGCGACGGGTGCGGCCACGGCCGCGCATCCGACCATCACGGACGAGGTGCACATGTCCTCGCCATTCCCCTGGCCGACGGTGATGGTGAGCGTGCCGGGCACCTTGCGCTCGGTCGCGTTGACGGTCCAGGTGAGGTTGAAGAGCATCACGTACTCGTCGTCGGGCGTGGCGACGGCCGCGCGGCACGGGACGCGGAAGATGTGCGTGTCATCGGGCACCATCATCACCTCCTGGAAGTCGATGCCGGGGAACGAGAAGTACTGCCTGGGGTCGAACGTGACCCTGTAGCTGCCGTTGGCGTGCGCGCGAACGGACACCTCGAGGTCGAACGTGTCGCCCGCGTCGACCTGGGCGGGCTGCGCGGTCACATCAGGCGCCCCGTCCTCCGCGGACGCGGCCGTGGATGCGAGCAGCAGCCCGAGAAGCACAAGGTGCAGCGCCGGCACATGCCTGCGGGACCGCACTGGTCTCATCGGCGATGCATTGGCCCTCGGCCTATTTCAGGCTTTGGGCCCTGGCTCGCCCTCCAGGCCCCCACCACCGCCCCCTTCGCCTTGGGGAGGGGAAGGCGGGTTCCCGCCCTTGGGCCCCCGCTTGGGGACGTAGATGGCGAGGACCACGATGACGGCGGCTGCGACGCCGAGCGCGACGACGACGAGCGTGGACGCAGTGCCGTCCTCCTCCCCGTCACCAGGGTAGTCCTCCCACCGCGTCCGGTCGTTGGGGTACGCGTCGGAGTTGTCGCCGTGCCCGTCACCGTCGGTGTCCTCCCACTCGCTCGCGTTGTCGGGGAACGCGTCCTGCTGGTCGTCGTGGCCATCGGCATCGAGGTCGTAGCCCACGTACCTGAGCAGGATGTCCTTCTCGAGCCCGTCCGCGACCGTCGAGTAGATGGCGTCCCAGGCCGCGTAGAGCCGGCCCTGGTAGACCGCGAGGTCGACCGAGCCATCGTCCGGGGCCCGGTTGTCGATGGTGGTGTCGACCGGCGAGACGAGGACGATGCCGCCGAGGCGCTCGCCGTCGTAGTCGCGCATGACGACATCGACGTCGGAGCCGACCGCGTACGCGTCGTCGTTGCTCGCCCAGGCGATGTAGAGCCGGCCGCCCATCTCGGCCGCGGCGGGGTTGGTGTTGCCCGCGTACCTGCCCACGGGCGTCACCTGTACGGCCGTGCCCCAGGCGCTCCCGTCGAAGGTGCGCAGCACGATGTCGCCGTAGAGGCGGCCTCGCTGGTCGATTCCGTCGGACTGCCATAGCAGCACGGCCCTGTCGCCCCACTCCGCGAGCGAGGGCTTCTTGTCGTTGCGGTCGTCGCCGAACCCCAGGCCGGTCGTGGGGGGGGAGAACGTGCCGTTGGGGAGGAGGCGGGACCAGTGGACGTCGGCGTTGCCGGGCCTCACGGGGCTGTCGTGCATCCACGCGACGTGGAGGACGCCGCCCACGGAGAGGACGGAGGCCTCGGTGTCGGGACCCTCCTCGCCCTGGCTGACCTCCATCTCGGGCCCCCAGGTCGAGCCGTCGAACCACCGGGCCTTGATCTCGATGCCCCCGGGGACGGTGGTGTTGTTCGCGAGCCTGCGCACGCTCTGCCACACGACCCACAGCTTGCCGTCGTGCGACGCGCCCGAGCCGCCCGCGTCGAGCCCGTTCGGGGGCGTGTCCACGATGCGCGCGGCCGGGCCCCATGTGCCCGTCGCAGGGTCGTACACCCTCATCACGACGGAGTAGGTGTCGTCGGGCGACAGGGAGTGGCTGTTCCAGAAGACGTATAGCCGGCCGTCGTGGACCGTCATCCGGGTGTGATGCGCGTAGCCGTCCTTGGGCAGACCGTCCGTGGACACGTTGATGAACGGGCCCCATGTGCCGTTGTGCAGGATGCGGACCTGGGCGTCCTCGTTGAGGGAGTCCTCGACGGGCGGCTCGCCGTTCGGCCCTGGCCAGTGCGTGTAGTCGGATTCCCAGCACGCGACCAGGTCATCGCCCAGCACGGCAAGGTGCGGCGTCTCGTCGTTCATGATGTCCGCCGGACGGGGCGGGGAGATGTCCACGAACCTCAGGATGGCCTGGGGCGTGGGCTCGGCCGCGTCGAGCGCGGGGGGGAGGGACGCGAGTGCGAGGGAGAGGAGGATGGCGAGGGCGGGGATTGCGCGTGCGCGTGACATGGTCCCGACGGCCTTCGATTTGTCGCTCGGTATATAAGGAGATTGGTACGGAATCAAGGCCGAGCCACTGGATTCGCGCGCGCGATGGCCTGCTCGAACGTGGGCAGGTTCGTCTGCGGGCCCCGCGCCTCCACCACGAAGCTCGCCGTGGCGGCGCCCAGCCGCATGCACTCCTCGGGGCCCAGCCCCCTCCACAGGGCCGAGTAGAAGCCGCCGCGGAAGGCGTCGCCCGCGCCCGTCGTGTCCACGACGCGCCGCGCCTTGACCGCGCCCACGGCGATGTCGAGGCCGTCGCGCCCGAGCATGCGCGAGCCCCTCCGCCCGAGCGTGATGACGATTTTGCCAACGTCATCGAGCAGCCCCTCCACGCTCTTGAGGCCGGTGTAGTGGAGCGTGCACCGCATCTCGGCCTCGCTCAGGAAGAGCGTATCCGCCAGGGCGAGCATCTCCATGAACGGCTCCCGCGACCACTTGTAGTGCAGCTCCTGCCCCGGGTCGAATGCCACTGGCAGGCCCATGCGGTGGGCCTCCTTGGCCACCGCTATGTGGTACCGCGGGTTGCCGGTGGCCAGGTGCACCCGGTCAGACGAGCGCAGCGCGCGCCGCTGCACCGCCTGCCTGTGCGCCTGCTCCATCGGCCCCTGGATGACGAAGGCGACCTGGTTGTCCTCGCCGTCGGAGAAGATGTAGCACTCGGGCGTTGGCGCGTCGTCCACGCGCCGCATCTCCGTGAGGTCCACGCCCAGCTCCCGCAGGTGCTCGTGGAACTGGACCGGGAAGTTGCCGCCCACGAGGCTCGCGAGCGCGACGGGCACGCCCTGCCTGGCCGCGACGGCCGCGATGTTGGCGGCCGTCCCGCCCCAGAGCGTCTCGAACCTGGTTATCTCGATGCTCTGGTTCATCGGCGGGAAGGCGGGCACGTTGGCGATGTGGTCCACGTTGGTGTGCCCGAACACGGCGAGGAAGTTGCGGCGGCCGCCACGGCGCCGGCCGCCCGCGCGGGCGCGCGTGGCTATGTCCCCCCCCTCCATCCGCCCAGGTAGTCGCGCTGGGATTGCGTAAGCGCGTCGATGCGCGCCCCGCGCGCCTCGAGGAACGCCCGCGCGACCTCGTCGTCGAACGCCGCGGGCAGCGGGTGGACGCGCGGCTCGAGCCGGCCGCGGTTCCGCACGATGTGCTCGACCGCGAGCGCCTGCAGCGCGAACGAGAGGTCCATGATCTCCACGGGGTGGCCCTGGCCCACGGCGAGGTTGACGAGCCTCCCCTCCGCCACGAGGTCCAAGCGCCTCCCGTCCGCGAGGGTGTAGCGCACCACGTCCTCGCGCACCCTCTTCGTCTCCCGCGCCATGCCGACCAGGGCCGTCTGGTCGACCTCGACGTTGAAATGTCCGGCGTTGGCCAGCACAACGCCGTCCTTGGCGACCTTGAGGTCCTCCGCCCCCACGACGCCCGCGCAGCCCGTGGCGGTCACGACCAGGTCCGCGTTCGCGATGGCCTCGCGCATGGGCGCGACGTCCATCCCGTCCATGAGCGCCTCCACCGCGCGCACGGGGTCGACCTCCGAGACGGTCACGAGCGCGCCCATGCCGCGGCAGCGCATCGCGATGCCGCGCCCGCACCAGCCGTAGCCTGCCACCACGACGCGCTTGCCCGCGAGCAGGAGGTTCGTCGCGGCCATGACGCCGTCGAGCGTGCTCTGGCCCGTGCCGTACCGGTTGTCGAACATGTGCTTCATCAAAGCGTCGTTGACGTCCATGACCGGGTATTCGAGCGCGCCATCGCGCGCCATCGCGCGCAGCCGCACGACGCCCGTCGTGGTCTCCTCGCAGCCGCCCCACACGTCCGCGAGCAGGTCGCGCCGCCTCGTGTGCAGGATGTTCACCAGGTCCCCGCCGTCGTCGACGGCCACGTTGGGCCGCATGTCCAGGACCGAGTCCAGGTTGCGGTAGTACTCCTCCCGCCCCTCGCCCCTGCGCGCGAAGACGGGGAGCGAGCTCCTCTCGCGCA
The DNA here is from genome assembly GCA_964353355.1 of uncultured Thermoplasmata archaeon. GTDB lineage: Archaea > Thermoplasmatota > DTKX01 > DTKX01 > CAYGVT01. Next base: position 28,676 of record CAYGVT010000118.1, read on the forward strand.
GCGCCGTCGCCACCGAGTCGTCCGTGGACAGGGGGTTGCAGGAGGCGAGCCGCACCTCGGCGCCAGCCTCCACGAGGGCGAGCGCGAGCTGGCCGGTCTTCGCCTCGACGTGCAGCGCCATGCCCACCCGCACGCCCTTCAGGGAGCCCTCCGTGGCGAGCCTCCTCCGGACGCGTCCCAGCACTGGCATGTGGTCGCGCGCCCACTCGAGCCGCCTGGCGCCCTTCTCGGCGAGGCCGTCGCCGCCCTCGCATCCCTTCTCGTCCTCGGACCTCATTGCGCCACCCCAGCCACCAAGGGCTTGGACAGTAATGAAAGTTACCCGTCGCCGGCGGCTGAACGTTCTCCAAACCCTTTTAAAGCCAACAGGCCATGGGCGCGCCGTGAGCAGGAGGGCGGTCCTGGCGGCATTGGTCGTCATGCTGATGGCGACGACCTCCCTCGGTTGCCTGCAGGAGGCCACGAACAGGCCCCCGCGGGCCGTGTTCGACCCCAGCCGCACCTCCGCCAACGCGGGCGACGCCATCGGCTTCGACGCGTCCAACTCCTCGGACGACGACGGGGCCATCTCGACCTACCACTGGGACTTCGGCGACGGCACCGAGGGCTTCGGGCCCAGGGCCGACCACGTCTACTCGCGATGGGGCAGCTACAACGTCACGCTCACCGTCACGGACGACCGTGGCAAGAAGAGCATCTACGTGCAGACAATCGAGGTCAACGCCCTCCCCATCGCGGTCATCGACCTCACGCCACGGTCGCAGTACGTGGGCGAGACCGTGAGGTTCTCGGCCGAGCGCTCGATGGACCCCGACGGGCGCATCACGGCGTACCTGTGGACCTTCGGGGACGGCAACAGATCGTCCGCGCGCACGGCGGACCACACCTTCACGGTCGTGGGCAAGTACGAGGTCCACCTCACGGTCTGGGACGACAAGGGCGCGCAGACCGTCGTCAACGACTTCATGGAGGTGACGCTGCGCGCCTTCAGGGTCAACTTCAGCCGCGAGTCCGGCGCGCTCAACACAATCCGCAACTACACGCTCGCGGGCGGGATGTGGCAGGACAACATCACGATCACGCAGCTCAACCTGTACCTCGTGACCTTCACCCTGCAGTGGCGCGACAACATCCACCCGCCCGCCGGGCTTCCCAACGACCTGTTCCGCATAACGGTCTCGCCGCCGCAGGGCGAGGCCAGGTCCGTGAACGGCACGAGCGAGAACCTGAGCCTGCTGTTCCCGCTCGCGCGCATCCCGCTCAATCGCACGATGAACGGCCGCGACGCCGCATCGGTCCTGGAGGAGGTCGAGGAGGCCGTTGGCTCCAACCTCGGGAAGGGGGTGTGGTACGCCACCCTCGAGCTCATCGAGGCGGGCGGCTTCCGCGACGACTCGGGCTTCATCCCCGACCCCGGCAACCTCTGGGAGCTCGCGGTGACGTACGAGGAGTACGTCATATCCGTCTCCCCCGTCACATGACGCGGGACGGGCGCCAAGCGCGCGCGGGTAGGGTTTTTATCCCCCCCCCGCCATCACGCCCTGGCACGGCGCCGACGTAGCTCAGCAGGCTAGAGCAGCCGCCTTGTAAGCGGCAGGTCGGGGGTTCGACTCCCCCCGTCGGCTCCTCTATGGCCCATGACAAGTGGCCCAGCCCACCAGCATGCGATGGCCTCCCCCCCACGAGGGCATGTTTCTTTACCACGGAATCGGTTACGGGTGGCGTGAGGCCCACCGCGCTCTACTACCATAGGGACCTGGCCCTGTACGACCTGGGGTCCGGCCACCCCTTCAGGGGGGACAGGTTCGAGACCTTCAGGCAGTCGTTGCGGTCGCACGGCTACGAGTCGCTGCTGGGCTTCGAGGTCCGCGAGCCGCCGCGGGCGACCGACGAGGAGCTGCGCACCGTCCATGACCCCAAGTACCTGCAGAGGCTCGAGCGGCTCGCGGCGAGCGGGGGCTACGTCTCCCTCGACACGCCCGTCAACCCGGGCATGCTCGAGGCCGGACGGCGCATCTTCGGGGCCGGCCTTGCCGCCGCCGACAGCGTGGTCAGGGACCCTGACACCATCTGCGTGACCCTCGGGGGGCTCCACCACGCGGGCGTCGACTACGGCGAGGGCTTCTGCGTCTACAACGACGTCGCGGGCGCCGCCCGGCACCTGCTCGACCGCCACGGCATGGAGCGCGTGATGATAGTGGACTCGGACGCGCACCACGGCAACGGCACTATGGACATCTTCTACGCGGAGCCGCGCATTCTCTTCCTAAGCATCCACCAGTCCCCCGAGACCCTCTACCCCGGGCGTGGCTTCACGCACGAGATCGGCTCGGGGACCGCCAAGGGCCACTCCGTCAATGTCCCCCTCCCTCCAGGGGCGACCCGCGCGCACTACGACCGCGTGTGGGCCGAGGTCGTGCGGCCCGTCGCGAGGCAGTTCGAGCCCCAGGTCATCATCCAGAACGGGGGGTGCGACCCGCTGTGGGACGACCCCCTGACGGGGCTCGACCTGGACATGGTGGACTTCGAGTGGCTCGGCTCGTCCTACGCGAGGCTCGCCAAGGAGGTCGGATCCCCCCTCATCTCGATGTTCCTCTCAGGCTACAGCGCGCGCATCGTCCAGGGCTGGCTCGCCATCCTGAGGGGCATCGTCGAGCCCGACTTCCCGATGGGCGAGGACCGCATCATGGCGGACCCGCCGAGGGAGCGCGCGACACCCAAGATGGTCGGGGAGTACGTCGAGGCTCGCATCCGCGAGCTTCGCGAGAACCTGGCACCCTACTGGAAGCTGTGAGCGTCCGGGGCAGGTCCCGGTAATGACACTCGCGCGCCCCTGCGTCGCCTCCGCCTCACCAGCATCGCAGTCGCGACGACCGCGGCCACCACGACAAGGACCATCACGACCACGCCCCAGTCCATGCCGGACGTGGTCGGCTCGCTCCCCACGAGCGTCACGTTGACGGTCCGCACGGCCTCGTTGCCCATCCGGTCGCGGAAGGACACCGTGAACCTTAGCGATCCCTCCAAGAGACCATCCAGCTCGAGCACGAGGTCCCCCGTCCCGTTCGCGGCCGTCCAGTCGGTCCGGCCGATGACCATGGCGATGGCATGGGGCTCCGTGCTCAGCACCAGCGCGAGCGCGTCGCCACGGATGATGGCTCCCTCCACTGGGCTGAGGATGGTTCCTCGCGCAATCGTGTCCAGGTGGACCCAGACGAGGGCACGCGCGGTGTTGCCAGCCTCATCGGAGGCGACGACCTCGATTTGGTTGACCCCCTCGACGAGACTCATGGACATCGTGAAAGTGCCGTCGAAGGCCTGGAAGGCCTCTCTGCCGTTCACCGTCACGCTCCCGTCACGGCAATGACCCGTCAGGACGAGCTCGGGTTCGTTGGTCTCGTTCGGGCATCCGTCGAGCAGCAGCTCGGGTGGCACGGTGTCCCTGATGAGCACAAGCGTCGCCGTGGCACGGTTGCCGGCGGCGTCGACAGCCAGGAGGACGAATGTATGGGGGCCCTCCTTCGACAGGGGCGCCTCGAGCGAGAACTCGCCCGATGTCTCCATCGACACCGGTGCGCCGTCGAGGGTCACGCCCGCGAGCGCTGTGCCCCCCTTCGCGGAGGCAGACCCCCTCAGCCCGACCGAGGTGGCGTTGAACGAGCTCCCGCCGGCCGGCGAGAGGAACGCGAGCTCCGGCGGGGCCGTGTCGACGATGACGCTCGTGTAGTTCAGTCCCTGGTTCCCGTCGAGGTCGAGCGCCCTGACGCTCACGACCTGCCGGCCGTCCCCGAGGTGGACGTTGACCTCCCAGTTCTCCCCGCCGGCCGGGACTGGGACCCAGTCGCCACTGCCGACGCAGTACATGAACGCGTCAAGCCCGCTCCCAAGCTCCTCGATGGTGCCCCAGACGCGCACCGTACCGGTAGCGTGCAGCGACCCGTCCGCAGGCCCCATGATGTGGACCTCAGGAGCGGCGATGTCGCGGACTAGCAAGGTCACGTCCATGGGCGCGTCGCATGGGGATGCGGACTCGCCCCACAGCCCCGGAAGCTCAATGGTGAAGGTGTAAGGCGCGAGCTCCAGCACCTGGCGCTCCAGGATCTGGCGCTGCATGATCCAGAGGCCGACGTACCTGCCGAAGGGTCCGAGCGCGAGGCGCAATGTGTCGCTCCCCTCGAGCGCAGGGGTTATGACGACCTCCATGCCCGCTGCCGGTTCCATCGACCAATGGTAGCGGGCCGTCACCGTGTGGGAGAAGTAGATCTCGACCGAGCTCGCCTGCCCAGAGACGTACCATGTCCCGTCCCAGCTGGTGGTGTAGAGCCGGCAGGCGCAGTCCATACGCACCTCGGCCACCGAGCCGGGATTGAGGTCGCACTCCCAGAGCTCGACCGTGCCCCCCGAGAGCAAGGCCACGACAGCCCAGCCCTGGACCCGGATGTGCTCCAACTTGGCGGTGCAGCCGGTAAGGCGCAACCCGACCACGTCGGCCCTTCCCAGCATCGACGCGCCCGCGTCGAGGGCGAGCGTGCCCTCGGACATGATGACGTTGGAGCCCTCGGCATCGACGGAACCGAGCGCGCCCAGGATCATAGAACTCCGGACCGTGAGGGTCCCCGAGGTCATCCGGAGGCCGGTGCCCCCACCGGAGATGATCGAGCCCTCGACGGTCACGTTGGAGGACTTCGCCAGGATGCCGCGCTCCTCCCCCACCAGGCTCGACCGCAGCACCTCGGCGGTCCCGTTGATGACGGTGAGGCACCTGAAGCAGTCCCTGAACACCGAGTCGATGTACCTCACGGTCCCGCCCTCGACCCAGGGACCCACCAGGATGGGCCTCGACGACGACCACCTCATGCCCGAGACGTTCGACTCCCGCACCTCGAGCGTCGACCCCGCCTCCGCGAACAGGCCGTAGCTGCCGTGCGCCGTGCAGTGCAGCCTCGACCTGATGACGCCGAGGCGCACGCCCTCGCGGACGAGCACGTCGGACCAGTCGCTGTTGGTCCCGTCCACGAGGAGCTCGACCTCATAGAGCTCGACGTCGGCCCTCAGGTCGAACGCTCCGAACAGCTTGATGCGGACGTCAGTGATGTTGGCCGGCCTCGTCATCTCCCAGGCCGCGGTGACGAGGTCGGACATCTCGACGAACCAGCCGGTGACGTGGGAGCCAACGACGTCGCGGAGATATGCCCGGTAGCACCAGAAGAGCTCGAGGCCGTCGCCGCAGTCGCGGACCGTCGTGTTCCGGATGTCCACGGTCGTGGTTTTGGTGACGTTGAGGGCCAGTCCGCAGCGGGCGAAGGCCACGCGGTCGAGGGCGACCGTCCCGTTGGAGCATCCCACGATCCCGCGGGTGCAGTCCTCGAAAACGGTGTCGAGGATTTCGATGACCGCCGTCGGCCTGGACCCTCCCGCGTAGAACCCGATGCCAAGGGAACAGTTGGAGAAGGCGTCTTGCCTGACGTGGAGCTCGCACGCCACCGGTTGGATAAGCAACAGGTCGAGACCGGTGCCATTGGCACCGCTCCCGGCGTCGGCGCCGTCGAAGGTGCTGTCCTCGATAGTCAGGAGGCCGGGCCAGCCCTCGAAGGCGGTGCCCAGACCCTTGAAGACGGACCGGACAATCGTCGTGTTGAGCTTGACCGAGGCTCCTATCATGCCGTCTACCGTCTGGTTGACGCAGCGCGCACTGTCCTCGAACGTGCAGTCCTCGATGCGCATCGTCCTCTTGGTCCCGGCGCCGAACAGCGACCAGATCGCGGCCTCAGAGATGTTCTTGAACGAGCATCGGGCGATGTCGATGGTCTGGAACACCGCCCCGACAGCGCCGCTGGAGACGACCGCGCCGTAGAGACCGTTCGTGAAGACGGTGTCGGCCACCCTCATCGAGTCCACGGATGCCATGCTAATGGCCGTCTCGACGTCCGTGAACGAGGAATCAAGCACATCCAACCGGGCTAGATAGGAGCAATTGACGCCTATTATGCTCCCGCGCAGGTCAGAACCGTCGATCCTGACGGTGCTGCGTGAGAACGAGAAGACGCAAACATCGCAGACCTCGAACTGGCATGCCGAAATGTTGAGCAGGCCAGGGTTGGAGACGGAGGAGACCGCTCGATAGAGACCCTCGAACGAACAGTCCCTCAGCTCCACGACGTTGCTGTTCGAGGATACACCGTACGAATCCATACCGCCCGATGTGAAGGAGCAGTCCTCGATGAGCAAGCTCTGGCTCCCCTCGTCGACCCCCCTGACGCAGTCGATGAAAGCACATCCCCTCACCTCAGCATGCGCTGATGTGATGTCCACACCGATGAAGGAGCCGTTAAACGTGCAGTACTCGACCCAGGCAGCCCCACCGCCAACTCCGAGGGCACGCCTGCCCCCCGTGAAGTAGCAGTCAGTAACCAGTGTGTCGACCGTCCCGGTCGCGTAAAAATCTCCACTTGCGCCCTTGACGTGGCTGTTACGGACTTTGACGTTCCTGCCCATGACCATGACGAAACCACCGGTGCCGTTGAGTGAGCAGCCATTGACCTCGAAGGTTGCGTCGGTGTCGAACCTGACTTCACCTCCCACGCAGTGGATATACGAATCCAGTAACCGGACCCCGTCCGACCCGTGCGCCCAGGTGTTCCCGAGGCCGACGAGCTCCGAGCACCGCACTTCTAAGACACTGCCATTGGTACAGAACATACTCCATGGCAGTTCCGTGGAGCTTATCGAGGTCATGTCGCCGCGCGTCGCCGGGTTCCCGTCGAGGTCCCGGATGATAAGGCCGGAGCCGTCCCCTCCCCTTATGGAGAAGTACGCACCGTACTCGCAGTGGAACAGCACCGTGCAGTTGGCGAGCTCGAGCGTCTCCCCTGCTGGGATGTAGAGGTCGCCCCAGAGCTCGAGAGTGGTATTCGTGACCGTCCCCGAGAGCGTCGTGTCGACCGGCAGGGCGTGCGACCCTGCTGGCATCAACGACAGGGCCACAAGGGAGGCTAGAGCTCCCAGTGACACCACAAGCAGGGCGCGATGAAGGGGCCGCAAGCCCATCAACCCGTACCCGGTCCAGATAGGTCATGGGCCGGTGCTGGTATGTACCTGTACAGGCCTCCTTATGTATGTTTCGCTCGGGGCCTCCCCGCGCGTTGGCGTCCAGAACCGCCCTCCGGGCACGAGCGAAGGCGAGCGATAGGGTTTTTTGGGGGGCCATCCCATTGGGGCCTACATGGACGAGCGGCCGCATCCCACTGGCATACCTCCCTGGGGCACAGTCGGGCGCCGCGCGGCGGTGATGGCCCACGACAGGCTCGGCCCCCTCACGTCCAAGACGGCGATGGCCATCATCAGGTACGGGCGCGACCGGGTGGTGGCCGCCATCGACCGGTCCAGGGCGGAGGCGGACGCGTCCGAGTACCTCGGCAGCGTGGCCGAGGGCATCCCGGTCGTGCCGTCCGTCAGGGCCGCGCTCAACCACAAGCCCGAGGTGCTCCACTACGGCATCGCGCCCGAGGGCGGGCAGCTCCCCGCCCACGACCGCGCCGAGGTGCTGGAGGCGCTGCGCGCGGGGCTCGACGTCGCCTGCGGCATGCACACCTTCATCGGGGACGACCCCGAGCTCGCGCAGGCCGCCCAGCGGTCGGGCGCGCGCATCTGGGACGTCCGCCGCCCCCCCGCACGCAGGCGGCTCGCGACCGGCGAGGGCATGCAAATCGGCAGCCCCGTCGTATACGTCTCGGGCACGGACTGCTCCACCGGCAAGATGACGGTGTCCATCGAGCTCGTGCGCGAGGCACGGCGACGCGGGCTCGACGCTGCCTTCATCGCCACGGGGCAGAGCGGCATGATGGTCGGCTGCGACGCGGGCTCGTGCGTGGACGCCATGCCGGGCGACTTCATGGCGGGCGAGGTGGAGGCGCTCGTGCTCGAGGTGGCGGCGCGCAGGCCCGCCCTCATCGTCGTCGAGGGCCAGGCGTCGCTGCAGCACCCCGCCTACGGCGCGGTCACGCTCGCGCTGCTCCACGGCAGCTTCCCCAGGGCCGTGGTCATGTGCCATCACCCCGGCCGCGAGCACTTCAAGGCCTTCCGCGACGGTCCCGTCCGCATGAGGATCCCCCCAATCTCCAAGGAGATCGCGCTCACCAAGATGCTGCTCGAGGACACCACGAAGGGCAAGGTCGCGGCCATCGCCATCATGGGCTCGGACGAGGACCCCGACGAGGAGTCACGGCAGGAGGCGATGCTGCGCGCGAGCGTCGGGCTGCCTGTGGCGGACGTGTTCAAGGAGGGCCCTGCGCCGCTGCTCGACGCGGTGCTGGACGCGGTCGGCAGGGGCGGCGGGGGGACGGCCGCCCGCGCCAGGGGGTGCGGGGCGTGAGGCTCCACGCGGCGTCGCGCGACATGCCGCTCAGGAGGCCCTTCGTCATCTCGGCCGGGGCGCAGGACGTCGCCACCAACGCCTTCGTGCTGCTCGAGGACGACGGGCTCTGGGGCCTGGGCGAGGGCGCGCCGAGCCCCCGCGTGACGGGCTCGTCCATCGAGGACGTCGTGGGCTTCCTCTCGCAGCGCGCCCGCGCGCTCGGCCCCGTCAGGGCGGCGGACGCCCTGGACCTCGCATCCGAGCTCGGGAGGTCCGTCCTCGAGGGCCGCGTCGGCTGGGGCCCGGGGCCTGCCGCGCTCGACCTGGCGCTGCTGGACCTCGCGGGCCGCGCGAGGGGCCTGACCGCGCGCGAGCTGCTCGGGCTGCCGCTGGAGGGCGCGCGCCCCACGTCCATCACGGTGAGCCTGGGCAGCCTAGAGGGGATGCAGGACGAGGCGCGCGCCCACCTGCACGCGGGGTTCGAGGTGCTCAAGGTGAAGCTGGGCCCGGACCCCATCGGCTGCCGCCGTGTGCTCAAGGGCCTTCGCGACGTCGCCCCCCGCGCGACCATCCGCGTGGACGCCAACGAGGCCTGGTCGGTCGCGGTCGCGCGCACGATGCTGCCGCTGCTCGACCGGTACGAGGTGGAGCTCTGCGAGCAGCCACTGCGGCGAGACTTGCACGATGCGCTCGGCGAGCTCGCGCGCGATTCCCCCGTGCCCATCGTCGCTGACGAGATGGTCCGGTCCGCTGCCGATGTCGAGCTAATCGGCCGCGACCGCCTCGCTCACGGCATCAACATCAAGCTGCAGAAGGTCGGGGGCCTCACCGCGGGCGCGCGCCTCGCGGTGCGCGCGAGGGAGCTGGGGCTCAAGGTGATGGTGGGCTGCTTCATAGAATCCGGCGCGGGCATCGCGGCCGCAGCCCAGCTCCTGGGCCTGGTCGAGTGGGCCGACCTCGACGGCCACGTGCTCCTCGACATGAACCCCGTGCCGGGGCCGCCCCTCGAGATGGGCATCGTCTCGGCGCCATCGGAGGCGGGCCTGGGTCACGAGGCGACGGAGATCGCGGCGCGCGCGCTCGCGGGCCTCTCGTAGGGCTACGTGCCACGCCGTATGCGGCCCCTGGCCTCGACTTGCAGGATCTCCTGCTCGGGGCCTATGAAGTCCACGAACAGGATGGTCTCCGAGTAGGCCACGTGGCCGAGGGCCTCGCGCAGCACCAGGAGCGCCGGGCCCCACTCAGCGGGGTCGGCCATGGGCCTGATGTAGATGCGCACGGAGGTCAGGTCGCGCAGGTCCCCCCCCGCGCTCGAGAGGATGTCGCGCAGGTGGGCCACGATGACGTGCGCCTGGTCGGAGGCGGTGCGGCCGAGGTAGGCCCGCTGCTTCTGCGGGCCGATGTCGACGGGCACGATGTCCACGCCGACGGGCGCGAGGTCCTGCGATGCCACGGTGCCGCCGATGGCGGAGGTCTCGACCTCAGGGCCGTCCGCGACCGCGGGCGTCCAGTGCCTTGCGAGCTCCCCGAACCTCGGTGCCTTGAGCCGCCGTCTCATCCCGACCGCCCTCCTCGAGGGGCATTTCTGTACGCGTTGAGGGGTGATTAACCTTGCCATCCGCGGGAACCCCGGGACGGCGCTTGCCAGGAGCCGCGCTGCAAAGGTTTTATTACGTCCATTCTGTACGACTATCGCGGAGGCGGGAGCGATGGACTCGGAGGAGCGCGGGGAGTTGGTGCGCCGGCTGACGAGCCACATGGCGAACGAGGGCGTAAAGTTCCTTCAGCTGCAGTTCATGGACCTCATGGGACGCCTGAAGAGCATCGTGCTGCCGGTCGAGGAGGCGCAGCGCGCGCTGCAGTCCGGATGGGCGTTCGACGGCTCGTCCGTCGCGGGCTACGCGACCATCGAGGAGTCCGACTTGATCGGCATCCCCGACCTCAAGACCTTCCTCATCGAGCCGTGGACCGAGGGCGAGTTCCGCACCGCCCGATGCATCTGCGACATCTACACCCCATCCGGCGAGGAGTTCCCCGGCGACCCCCGCAGGGTCCTCAAGCGCGTCATCGACCGCGCGGCCGAGAGGGGCTGGACGTTCAACACCGGCCCCGAGTTCGAGTTCTTCCTTTTCAAGCGCGACGAGGAGGGCAACCCCACCACCCGGCTCGACGACCACGGCACGTACTTCGACCTGATGCCGCTGGAGCACAGCGACGCCATCCGCAAGAAGGTCGTGGCCCTGTGCAGGCAGATCGGCTACCCCGTCGACTCGTCGCACCATGAGGTCGCGGCCAGCCAGCACGAGATAGACCTGGTCTACTCGGACGCGCTCACCATCGCGGACCGCATCGCGACCCTCAAGTACGCCATCAAGACCGTCGCCGCCCAGCACGGCCTGTTCGCAAGCTTCATGCCCAAGCCCATCTACGGCATGTGCGGCAACGGGATGCACGTCCACATGAGCATCGCCGACAAGGACGGGCACAACCTCTTCGCGGACAGCAACACCCCCAGAGGCCTGAGCCCCATGGCGATGCATTTCATCGCGGGCCTCCTGACGCACGCTCGCGAGACCTGCGCCATCATGAACTCGACCGTCAACTCCTTCAAGCGAATCGTCCCGGGCTTCGAGGCCCCGTGCTACATCGCCTGGGCGTCGCACAACAGGAGCGCGCTGGTCCGCATCCCCGCGGGGCGTGGCAAGGCCGCCCGCGTGGAGCTGCGCAATCCCGACCCCGCGGGCAACCCCTACCTCCAGTTCGCGCTCATGCTGGCCTCGGGCATGGACGGCATCGAGCGCAAGCTCGACCCCCCGCCGTCGGTCGAGAAGGACATCTTCAAGATGTCGGAGGAGGAGCGCCGTAAGCACGGCATCACGTCCCTGCCAGGGAACCTGGGCCATGCCATGACGTTCATGGAGGACAGCAGTTTCGTCAAGGAGGTGCTCGGCGAGCACATCGTGACGAACCTACTGCACGTCAAGTGGGCTGAGTACAAGGAGTACGAGACACAGGTGACGCAGTGGGAGTACGACAACCTGCTCCCCGTGCTCTGAGCCGCGTCCGCGAGGTGCTGCAGGCTTGGGTGCACTCGTTTGCCCCGAGCGGGACGAGCGGGACCTCCGGACGCGCAGACCCGTCAGTCCTTGATGTCCAGAAGTATCGGCACGCCGCCGTCCGACGGGATTATCACGTACCTCACGTTCGAGCCCGGGCTCATGAGTGCCTGCAGGTAGACCCACAGCAGGTAGTCGCGCGTCTCGTTGTCGGCGGTCGAGTTGAGCTTGGACATGATGATGCCGATGGCCTTGGACTGTGCGCCGGCGCGGATGATGGTGGCGTTGGCCTCGGCAGAGGCGTTGATGATGAGGGCCATCGCATTGGCGCTGGCCGTGACCACTGACTTGTTGGCAATGAACGCAGCCGCCTGCAGGTTGTACTCCTGCGTGAGGATGTTCTGCTCGGCGACCTTCTTGGTCTCGATGGCGCGCTCAAGGTCGGTGGGGAGCCTGATGTCGCGCAGCGCGAAGTCCTCGACGACTATCCAACGGCCAGAGAGCTCCCTCGTCATGTTCTCCGATATGGCCCTCTCGACGCGGTCGCGCGCGATGCCACGTATCTCCATGGCGAGGTAGTGCGCCGCCACGTCGCGGGGCACGGACCGCGCCGTGGGCATGATGACGCGGTGCTTGTAGTCCGAACCCGTGCTGATGATGAGGTCCGAGACCTTGTCCTCCTGTATGTGGTAGATGAGGGTGAAGTCCATGTAGACGGGCACGTTGTCCTGCGAGGAGACCATGATGGAGCCGACGTTGTCGGACTCCTCGTCGCTGCCCACGAAGCTGATGGACTGTGTGCGCCACTCGACCTGGACGATGTCGGAGACGAGGTACTTGAAGCTCGTCTGCCAGCCCTCGTTGATCTCGGTCGTGCTGGGGCCGTCGGGCGAGTTGATGATCACACCCTTGTGCCCGGCCGGGATTATCTCGATCACGCCCGCGAGCATTATGATGGTCACGACTATTATCATCGTGCCGAGCACGACGGGGAGGATCTTCATCTAGCTCCCCTCCTCCGAGCTCACCTTCGCCCTCAGCTTCTTGAGCTCACGACGCATCTCCGAGAGCTCGTCGGTGAGCTTCTCGTTCTCCTCGGTGAGCTTCTTGACCTTCTGCTCGTAGGTACCGGTGGCCTCCTTCACGGCACGGTTCTTGACCTCGCCCTCGAAGATGTTCGCAAGGACCCAGTACGTCACCAGGCCGAGGAACCAGCCCACGGCCAGAAGCCCTAGCACGCCCATTCGACCACCCTCCGACAGCTTGAGTCGCGACCCTTGTGGGTCCAGACCGCATATTCACGAGCCTGCTTATCAGGTCTTCCCTCCCGGAGGGCAGCTTCCGGGCATGAGGGGAGGGCCGCAGGCGCGGAACACGGCCGTCGCTCACCTCACCATGAGGAGGGCGTACCGGTCCATCGACTGACGATAGTCCGTCAGGACCTCGATGTGATAGCCGGCCCCCCTGACGGTGGTGTAAACGTCGACCGCGAGCGCGTCGGGGCCCGGGCGCGCGGCCTTCTTGTTGGTGCATGCCCGCCTCGAGCCCGTGCATTCGTCGCACACCCCGCACGAGTCCATGAACAGGAGGAACGCGCGTTCGTTCCCCGCGAGGAACACCTCCCGTTCCAACCTCAGCAGCCCCGCGTTCACCTTCCTCGACCACGCGTGGCGGTCCTCTGGCCTCCTCACCCTCTTCCGGAAGTGGAACACGACGGCCTGCCGGTACTCGCGGAAGAACCGCGCGCACTCCTCGACGGAGGGCACCTCCGGCGGGCAGCAGCCCGACTTGCCGTAGTTGTCGCACCCGTAGATGCACTTCATCCGGACCCACTGGGACACGACGATGTCCTTGGGGTCGATCCATTTGAAGTCCTCGAGCGAATGCTTCTTGAAAAGTGCCTCGAGACCCCTGTCGCCCCTTGCCATGTGCGCACCTCGCGATGGTGATAAGGGCGCTCCCCGGAGAAAATCCTTCCTGACCGTGCCATCCACCGAAATCCTTTAAAAGGCGGACCATATACGGCCGGATGGAGCGGAAGCAGCTATGCCCATAATCGCGTGGTTCAAGGAAGTGACCAAGGAAGACATACCCCTCGTAGGCGGGAAGGGCGCCAACCTCGGCGAGATGACGCGCGCCGGTATCCGCGTGCCCCCTGGCTTCAACATCACCATCGAGGGCTACGACAAGTTCATGGAATCGAACCAGCTCTACGAGAGGATCATGAAGCGCCTCGACGCGCTCGACACCGACGACACGGCCGAGCTCCAGAAGGCATCGGCCGAGATACGCAAGATGCTCGAGGCCGCACCCATCCCGAAGGACCTCCAGAAGCTCATCACCGACAGCTACGACAAGTCCGTCAAGGGCGCCCCCAACACCTTCGTGGCCGTGCGCAGCTCGGCCACCGCTGAGGACCTGCCGGACGCCTCGTTCGCGGGGCAGCAGGAGACGTTCCTCAATGTGAAGGGCCACGCGATGCTCCTCGACTCGGTCCGCAAGTGCTGGTCGTCGCTGTTCACGCCCCGCTCCATCTTCTACCGCGTGCAGCAGGGCTTCAAGCACCGCGAGGTCAAGCTGTGCGTGGTCGTCCAGCGCATGGTGAACTCCGACACCGCGGGCATCATGTTCACCTCCGACGTCACCCTGGGCAAGCCATACAGCCTCATCGAGGGCGGCTGGGGCCTGGGCGAGATGATAGTCTCGGGCACGGTCACGCCCGACACCTACGTCGTGAAGAAGAAGGACCTCACCCTCCACAACAAGATTATCGGCAAGCAGAGCGAGTACATGATACGCAATGAGGAGGGCGGCTCGCTGCGGCTAGAGGTGCCAGAGGCCAAGAAGGCCGCACAGAAGCTCACCGACAAGAAGATCATCGAGATCGCCGAGGCCGGCAACCTCATCGAGAGGCACTACGGCAAGCCCATGGACGTGGAGTGGGCAGTCGAGGACGACGTGCTCTACATCCTGCAGGCGCGGCCCGTCACGACCAAGATCATAGAGGGCGACGTGGCCGAGGCCGACGCGGGCGCGACCACGACCGAGCACAAGATACTGCTCAAGGGCCTCCCCGCGAGCCCGGGCGTGGGCATCGGCAAGGTCGTCATGGTCAAGGACATGGACGACCTCCCCAAGGTGAAGAAGGGCGATGTCATGGTAACCGTCATGACCACGCCCGACATGGTCCCCGCGATGGTCCGCGCCGTGGCAATCGTAACCGACGAGGGCGGCATGACCTGCCACGCGGCGATCGTCTCGCGCGAGCTCGGCATACCGTGCATCGTGGGCACGACCGAGGCCACCAAGAAGCTCAAGGAGGACCAGGTCGTGACGGTCGACGGCAAGCTCGGCCAGGTCTACGAGGGCCGCGTCGTGAGCGAGGCCTCCAAGTCGGCCGCGGCCGCTGGTGCCACCGGCGCGACGGTCATCGCGCAGAGCGCGCCCATCACCGCCACCCGCGTCTACGTCAACATCGGGGTCCCGGAGAAGGCCGAGGAGTACTCCAAGCTCCCCGCCGACGGCGTGGGGCTCATGCGCATCGAGTTCATCTTCACGAGCCACATCCGCGAGCACCCCATGGACCTCATCAAGAGGGGCCAGGGCCAGATGCTCGTGGACAAGCTCGCGGACGGCATCGCGGCGGTGGCACGCGCCTTCCACCCGAGGCCCGTGGTCGTGCGCCTGTCGGACTTCAAGACCAACGAGTACCGCGAGATGCCGGGCGGCGAGGCCTACGAGCCAGCCGAGGCCAACCCGATGATCGGGTGGCGCGGCTGCTCCAGGTACATCTCCCCCCTGTTCCGCGAGGCGTTCATGCACGAGCTCAAGGCGTTCGTGAAGGTCCGCGAGGAGATGGGGCTCAAGAACGCCTACCCGATGCTGCCCTTCGTGCGGGCGGAGTGGGAGCTCAAGGAGATAGTCGCCATGATGGAGGCCGCGGGCCTCAGGCGCGGTCCCGACATGAAGCTGTACCTCATGGCGGAGATACCGAGCAACATCTTCCTGGCCGACGTGTTCTCCAAGTACTGCGACGGCTTCTCCATCGGCTCCAACGACCTCACGCAGCTCATCATGGGGGCCGACAGGGACTCGCAGGTCCTGGGCAACATGGGCTACTTCGACGAGCGCAACCCGGCGGTCACCCGTGCCATCGCGCACCTCATCAAGGTCGCGCACGAGAACGGCGTGACCGTGGGCATCTGCGGCCAGGCCCCGTCCGTGTACCCGGAGTTCACCGAGTTCCTGGTCCGCGAGGGCATCGACACCATCAGCCTCAACCCGGACACGGTGGTCAAGACCCGCGAGCTCATCGCCGCCTCGGAGCAGCGCGTGATGCAAGAGAGGCTGCGCAAGCTCGAGAAGCGGCTCGACGAGCTCGACGGGAAGCTAGGTTAGGCCCAATCACGGTTGTGTGTCGGGAGGTCTAACCCCCTCCGCGCGTCCGCCCAGAGCCGTTGGCGCTGAACCAATCGCGAGCTTGCGGAAGCGAATGAGGATGCCGATGGCTAGGATCGCGATGACGGTGATAACAACCAGCTCGGCGTAGATTGGGAGCTTGAAGGTCTCGACGATATCGATGCTCGCATCCTGCGATGCGGATATCTCGACCGCCCACGGTATATAGAACGTGCCACCGAATGGACCACCGCCGGAACCACTTTCCGACGGATTCACCGTCCGCAGAGCGATATCCTTCCCCTTGATGACCAGTTGCTGGTATCTGTCACTATGTCCGTCCTCGACGTGTTCAAAGTTCTCCATCCTGAGCGTCCCGTTGATGTGAGGGAACAATGGCGAAACGAAATAGATATCCCCAGCACCGCGAACGGTAACCTCGGCGCGTTCACCGTCGCCCACGCGGACATAAGACGCGGACTCGTACACCACGCCATCGATGATTACATTGCACCCATAGAGCTCGATGTCCCATTCGATGGAGCCATCATGCCTGACAGACGCATGTCCCTCCAACCAACTGACGTTGTAGTCCGGGAAGTATGAATCCGTCTTGTCGACGAATGTACCATTGAAATCGCTATAGACGCACCGCATGTCAATGTCCCAGCAATTGCCGGTGAAGAATCCGAAATCGTCAGGCCGGGATACGATGGTCAATGACCGGTTGTGACATTCAACGGTATTGTTGATGCGTTCCCCGAATGGTGGGTCGGACAGCCATACGACGCTCACGTTCGTGACATTGACCGTCATGTCGCCGAGCCAGAATGAGACATAGTCGTGCTCGGCCTTCTGCTCGCCCCAGATGTAACCCTCGGCCTCCAGGTCGCCCCAGAGCTCGCCCTCGTACACTCGCCCCTTTGCGCCCTCCGGCCAAGAGGTGAGAAGGATGGCGAGCGCAAGCACAAGCGCCATCACCAAATGACGGTTCCCGCGTCGTGACATGAAGGTATGGATTGGTGGATACCGTAAACGCACCGATTGAGGCTCTTTACTAGCGACAGAGGATTGCCCCGTCACAAGCGTCAAGACCACCACGATAGCATCCTCTGGCCGGCATATAATGATTGTGAGTATGTGTGCCATCTACCAGAAGGTGATCTCGCACTGCCATGGAAGGCGCCTTGTGGCTGCTATCGGCTCATGAGAGTATGGAGCGAGCATTCGTTCAAGGGTACCTTGAAGCATAATGACCATCTGGTGCGAAATGGCCGGCGCGTGGATCACAGCGCCAGGACCATCGGGATGTCCTCGGGATAGCTTGCCAGTTGCTCCGGGTCGTACTCGTCGGCGACCGCGAACCCCCGGTTCAGGTAAAACTGGACCGTGCGTCTCGACGGCTCGGAGGACACGTAGAGCGACCGGGCCCCCATCTCCCTCGCGATGGACCTCGCGTGCTCGAGCAGCTTGCAGCCTATACCGCGCCCCCTAAAGCTGCAATCCACGTGCAGCATGTCCAGCAGCAGCCGGTCGTGCATCCCGCACACGGGCCTCGAGTCCAGGGACATAAAGCCGACGAGCCGGTCCCCGAAGAACGCACCGTAGATGACGCCGCCGCGGTCGAAGAGGGTCAGCTGGACAATGGTCTCCCTATCCAGGACACCTGGGGGCCACCCGCGGAGCTCACGAAGTCCCTCCTCGAGCACCAACGCGCCCGCCCGCATGCGGTACGTCCCGTCGATGACCTCAGAACGGTCTATCTCGACGAGCCTGTAGGCTCCGTCCCTCCCGAGCCGCCTGTACACGACGTCTGGCATGCTCGCGGAGGCCACCACCGCAGGACCGTTGGGCACCATGGACGGTGGGCAATCGGACTGGGGGGTTATAACCCTCTCCTCGGTCCCCGACCGAAGGCCGCGTAGCCCTGAGGGGATACCTTTTTACCCCCAAGGGGAATCCCAGCCCGTCCGGGGCGGGGGCGACCCCCTGGAGGCATTCGGATGGCCTACAAGGACTACAACCTCACCATCGCCGACCTGCTCGAGCGAGACGCCATGGTCTTCCCCAACCGGGAGGCCGTGGCCACCGCCGACCGCCGCGTGACGTTCGCCGACCTCAACGAGGAGGCGAACCGCCTCGCCGCTGGCATGCTCAAGCTCGGGGTCGAGCGCGACGACAAGGTCGCCATATGGATGCACAACCACTTCGAGTGGGTTGCGGCGTGGTTCGCCGTCTCCAAGATAGGCGCGGTCGTCGTGCCCATGGACACTTGGTACAAGCCCTCGGAGGCGGAGTACATCCTGGGCCACAGCGAGAG
>CAYGVT010000119.1:0-4513 GCA_964353355.1 uncultured Thermoplasmata archaeon
GGCATACGGAGGGGCCGGCCGGCCAGGCCAGGCGCCGAGCGCCCGAGGTGGACCTCGAATGGCCCGCCCCCGCCCCCAAACCGGACCGCTCGCCGGACCTCCTCATCTGGTCGATTCTCAGCCTCTCCCTCGCCTCGGCCGTCGCCCTGAGGGACCCCGTCCTCCTGCTCCTCTCATTAATCCTCGTCCTGGGGCTCCTCGGGCTCTACCTGCTCTCCGCCCTCCAGAGGTGGGAGGCCGGCCGCGCCGGCCTTGCCCTGCGGAGGGCTATACGGGCCGTCGGCGACAGGGAGCACCCCCGTAGGGTCCTCGACGGGCTCTCAGGCCTGGAATTGCGCGGGAGGCCGGGGCTGCGGCTGGGCGTCGCGAGGAGGTGCATCGAGGAGGCGGGGAGGAACCGGCGGCTCGAGTTGGCGTTGCGACGGCAGGCTATCAAGTGGCTTGTGGAAGCCAAGGATGAGATCTCGAAGGAGGCAAGGACATGAGCGCGATATCGAGAGCTGAGGAGGTGCGCGAGGTCGTGAACGAGGCAGTGGCGCCGGTGCCGCCGACGGTGCCGGGCGAGTTCGTCGTCCGCCTCGGCGCCGGATGGGGCGGGCCCCTCCACGACCTTGCCAACGGCCTGGCCGTGTGGGGGCAGGAACCAGAAGATGCGGTTGTTGTGCTCCTGTCATGCTTCGAGTTCGTCCGAGTCGAGGTTGAGGGCGTTGAGGAATGCCGGGGCCTCCTCAAGGGCCTTGAGCTTATCAAAGGTGCCGTGATGACCGCCGGCATCGAGGCGGCGGCGGTGGGGCGGGGAGGCTTCGTCTAGTGGAAAACGGCGCGTACCAGCATTCCCGAGGAGCCCCAGAGAGCACCCCTATCTTCTGCGCGGGCGGCGCGCGTGTGCGCGCCGGCCGCGCGAGCGTCGTCGACGAGACCTCGGACGTCCCCCGCACCCTCCATCTCCTCATGTACAGCAAAGCCCCGTCCGCCCATCTCGCCCTTTGTATACCCATTCGAACAATCCCGTACCGCCATGCCCTGGCGCGTCGGCAGGAACGACAAGGAGTGCTTCCGGGCCGTCAACGAACCCGACGAGGACACGGACCGTCCATCGTACATCGCGGAGGAACAGGACCTCCACCCTGGGCAGCTGCTCCACCCCCACGTCTATATCAACAAGGTCCTCGAACATCTGCTGGCCCACCCTGAGAAATGCCGCGGTCTCGAGGACCGTCTCGATGCCGTGACCTCCCCGACGGGCCCGGACGGCGCCATCGAGCTCAGATGGTCCGCGCGAAGGCTCGGGGCGATGGGGACGGAGGAGATACTCCAGTCGCTCGCCAGGCTCGGCAACCCCCTTGAACCAGAGGAGTTCAGGAGGCTCGCGCGCGGGCGGACCTCCGCCATCGACCTCGCGGACGAGTGCCTGCGCGTCACGCACGACATCCCGGCCCCCTACGACGGGGACTTCGTGTGGATGGCCTCGCTCGAGCTCTGGAGGCGGCTCGTCAGGAGGCCCTGCGTCGAGATGCTCGAGGAGGAGCTCATCGACGGCTACCTGGCCCTCGACGACGGCAGGTGCCCGGAGGCCGTCGCACACTGGGAGGCGGCCTGGAGGCTCCTCAAGAGGGCCGTGCCGGCCCGCATCGGGTCCATCGAGGCTGCCGAGGAGCACCTCACGGGCTGCCCCGCGAGGCGACTGCCAAGGTGGTGCGACGACCTGTGCGGGGAGCTGGTCGACGCGACAGGCGAGGACCGGGCCTGCGCCAGTCGCCTCCTCGCCTTCAGCAGCGGCTTCCTAACGAGGTTCCCGGGCTCCGACAGGGGCATCATCCTGTTCATGCGGACCTCGGTCGCCGAGGCGCACGCGATGCTCGGGCACAGGCGGGAGGCCGACGAGGCCTACGGGGCGCTCGCGAGGGACGACCCCGGCGACGTCCCGACCTACCTGCTCTGGGGGGACTCGCTCTGGCGGCCGCCCGCGGTCAGGCGTATGGACTCGACGGTGAGGGACCGCGCCAGGGCCAAGGAGCTCTACGAGAAGGCCCTGAGGCTGGGAGGGCCGCTCGAGGACGTGCTGAGGGAGCGGCTGCGCGAGCTCGAGGAATACGACGACAGGGGATACTCCTGATCCCGCCATCCAGGGCGACAATACCGACGGCCCCGCGCGAAGCTCGAACCGCGGCCCCGACGCGCGATGCGACTGGCACGAAGGCTCCTGGAACCCCTCCAGGCACCCCCTGTCCCCGTGAGGGAGGCGCGCGCGTGCGCGCCGGCCGCGCGAGGGGCATCATCATCAATAACCGCCTAAATGTGTCGCCCCGCGAACCGCCTTCTCGAGCGCCGATTCCAATATTCGAAGGCGACGATATTCCTGTCGAACTCCCCGCCCTCCCTCCAGCACCGGTCCAGCTCCCCTACGACGGCCCAAAACTCCTCGACCGTCAGGTCCGTCTTCATCAAATTGACCCACCACGCCGCCACCGCGAACACCCGGTCGTCGTGAGGCACCACGTGGTCGAAGTTGAGCGACCACGGGCGGCCCATCTCCCTGTCCAGCAGCACCCCGGTGTACTGGCACACGAACCCGTCCGTCGCGGGGTCGTAGGCCTCCCGCGGCGCCCTCGCGTAGGCGGGGTGCCCGGAGCCGTGCCAGTAGATGTACCACCGGCACCGGGGGCAGTAGATCGAGTACCTGACCGTCTTATTGCCGCAGACGACGCAGTCCGAGTACTCCGCCCTGGCCCTCTCCCCCCGATGCAGCCCGGGGCCCGGCATCGGCGAGGGCGCACGCTCGGTCCACCACTTGAACGTGACCGCGGACCTGTCGAACGGTTTGCCGCGATGATGGGCCGCGAGCTCCCTGACCGCCTTCCGGAGCTCGTCGGGGTCGAGCTGGGCCTTCATCGAGTTGAGGAGCGAGGAGCTCGCAACCAGGGCCGACTCCTTGCGCGGCACCTCGTGGTCGAAGACCAGGTAGAACGGGTCGTTCTCGTCCTCCTCCTCGAGGGGCGCGCCGCAGTAGCCGCAGCGGAAGGCGTCCAGGTCGCGGTCGTAGGCAGCGACGAGCGCGGCGCGGCGCTTGGCGTTCTCGGGGCGGTTGTAGAGGTGGCCGCGGCACCGGGCGCAGTAGGGCGAGTAGGGGGAGACGGTGGGGCGGGAGCAGATGGCGCAGGTGCGGTAGGAGGGGGGGCGCACGGCGGAGGGATGGGGGTGGGGGGAGAAAACGGCATCGGCTACCACAAGGATTTGGAGTTCTATTCCTCACGTTTATCTCGTTCATCATGCGGTTTAGACTCACGAGAACATTGAGGTGGCGGGCCTGTACAGGTTGTACTGGATTAGACGTACAAATTATTCATAATTCGTTGTCATTTTCATGATGGATAGTAATAATATATACATTTAATCCGATATAGGACGAACCTTTTTATTAATAAATGGCGGTATTTAGGAAAATAGGCATATTGGGCGCCGAGGGTCAGCAGAATATTATGTTATTTCATATAATCAGAAATATATATTTCAATGAACCAAGGCCGAACCAAGACATAATCACTTCGGATATAATCAGATATTGGTTGCTCTATAGTTCGGAGGGATATATTCTGCGAAGAAAATTCCATTATGTTACGATGTTGAATAAGACGCCGATTTTCAGTCATTTCATTAAAATTTTGGATTTCTAAAGAACCGTTAATGAAGAATATTGGAAATGGGTTGACAAGTCCCCATCCACTTGCATTGATTTGAATTAATGGATATTGAGACTCATTGAAAATTACATTTGTCTGTTTATAATCGAGAGTTATATTGCCTATACTCATATGTGCATTCCTCAATAATAAATCATAATCGCGATTCGGATTATTATTAAGTATACCCTCGAAAAAATAAGAACTATAATTCATATAGAAATCATATATTTCATCATTGTTCTCTCCATAAAATTCAGAGAGTGTACACTGACCACGACCAGTGAGAGTATAATATTCAAGATAGCATGCATCATTTTCAATTATTATCGGATTCTCCTCTATATTAATGTCAGTGTAGACCATTTGTCCTCCGATATGTGTACCAATCTTGACATCGGTCATATTCCATATTACTATACGTACATGACCAGATAGGACCCGTAGCAAGGCCTCTTGTTGATAACAATTTATACTGCCATTGATTGTCCCGTTTGCATTAAAATCTCCATATACTTCCCCATAGGTGTAACCATTTGGATTATCATTTCTATTTGATCTAATCGAAATCGATATTAATAAAACACAGACAATTACGATTGTCGTCGCAATCGTAAGAGCATCTCGAATATCCACCTTCTGGCACGGTTTGAATCGCAAAGGCTATCTCGCTCTCCTTCTTCTCACAACGTCATCCATTGTCCCGCGCCCTATTTGTTCTTTTCCAAGTCTCCATGGATGGTTCTCACTGGACCATCTCCGTGGGCCTGAGCACGTCCAGCTGGTACATGCTGTGGCTGGAACACGTGAATATCATCCTCCCCCCCCCCGCC
>CAYGVT010000120.1:0-20272 GCA_964353355.1 uncultured Thermoplasmata archaeon
ACAACGTGGTGGAGATGAAGAAGTCGGTGTCCGGTTCGGACACGATCCCGGGCGCGGGCGCGTCGATGGCGTTGCTGGCGATGCTGGGAGCGGTGTTCGTGGCGGCGGCCCTTCGGCGCAGGCACTGATCCCAAGGTACCAATCAGGGGCGGGGGAAGACCCCGCCTCCCCCCCATTTTTCCTCATTCCGGCCACCATCCAGCCCGATTGCTGGGTAATGCGGCCGATGCCCGACCCGTGACGGCATCCCGTGGGTACACTGGATTGGGGGACCGGGGAAGCTGGGAATGAAAAAAGGGCTCCAACAACCTTAATAACTCCAGGCGGAATCCTCGTCCTGGCGAGAAATCGCGCCAAGGCATGCAATAAGGTGGTTTGATGAAGAAGACCCTCGCGCTCCTGATCCTAGGCATTTTTCTGCTAGGGGCCATTCCCAGCACTGCCGCCGCGGATGACACGGCCGCCAACGGCACGGCCGCCAACGGCACGGCCGCCGACGATTCGAGGCTGTTCATGACGCCAGATGGCCTGTACTGGACCGACGACATGCAAGTCACGCGCAACTCCGCTGCGGACACGCTGCCGCAGATCACGGTGGACCGCGCCCATGACGCACACATCTTCTGGATGCGCGACGGCTGGTACTACAAGAAGTTCGACCGGTTCGGGAACGCCCTCACGAAGGAGAAGCAGATCAACTCCGAGGGCGTGGGCTCGTACTTCCTCTCCGAGAAGGTCGTGGACATCGATTCCAACCAGGACATCCACTTCATCTGGACGCCCGGCGGGTACTCGGGCGAGGTACACTACATGAAGTACGACAACCTCGGCAACGTGCTCATCAACAACATGATAGCGGTCCCGAACGTCCAGAGCACGCACGTTCCCAACATGGCCGTGTCCTCGGACGACGCGGTCAATATCATCTACGAGGACTACCAGTACCAGTGCGAGGACATCAACTACCACAAGCTGGTCAACGGCAAGGTCACGAAGTCCTTCATCTGCATCAGCAGCGATGTCGCGTCTCACTGCGAGTTCTGCAACATCGCGACGGACAAGTACAACACCGTCTACGCCAACTTCGGTTCGAACACGGGCTCGTGGATCGGCGCGGTGAACTCCGAGGGCGTTCACCCCTGGCCATCCCAGAAGCTGCCGATGACCACCAGCTACAACACCGCGGGCATGGCGTGCTCCCCCGACACTTACGTGCACATCGCCTACTACGAGGCGGGCACGCTCTACTACCAGCGGCTGAACCAGAGGAACATCGCGGTGACGGAGCCCCTCACCATCGACTCCGGCAACCTCGGCGACCACCAGGTCTGGAGCGACAACCGCAACCCCGGCATCGCGACCGACTCGTCGAACAACGTCGTCATCACCTACATCAAGGACGACTTCGTGTACTACAAGTACATCAAGCACAACACCTGGAACGAGACCAAGGCCGGCGGCTACAAGCTCGTGACGAAGAACACCTGCTACCGCTCGCGCGTGGCCATCGACCCGGACGACAACGTCCACATCGTGTGGGAGGACACCCGCACGGGCAACAAGGAGATCTACTACAAGTTCGCCTACAACTTCCAGCTGAAGCTGCAGGCGGACCCGGTGGACCTGCAGAAGATGTTCTACTTCCACCCGAACGAGACGAAGGAGATGCCCTTCCTGCTGGTGAACACGGGCGGCATCGCGGACAAGTACGACATCCTCCTGAACACGGCGGACATCCCCGAGAACTGGGCCGTGACGCTGAACAACACGTACTGCGAGCTTGCGGGCAACCAGAAGGCGTACTTCAAGCTGACGGAGACCTCCCCGGGGAACGCGAAGGAGGGGGAGAAGATCTTCGTGAACATCACGGCGAGGTCGAGGGGCAACCCGGAGAAGCAGGACAAGCTGAACTACATCAGCTTCATCATAGTGACGCACGACGTGTCGCTCACTTGTCGTAACACTGTCAATATAGTCTATCCCGGCAAATCGGTGAGCTACAACCTGTTCGTCACCAACATAGGCGACGTGCGGGAGCGCATCAAGGTGTTCGGCATCATGGCTGCGCCGGACGGGTGGTCGTACACCATCCAGAGCCCGATGGTGGACCCGAACGGGATGGTGACGTTGGACCCGAAGAAGGGCACGAACCTCACGGTCGTGGTGACGAGCCCGGAGGACGCGAAGGCTAACGACAACGCGACGCTGACGGTGCAGGCCTTCGACATGGAGAAGCCTGAGGCGTCGAGCAACATCGTGCTGAGGACTCTGGTGACGCCCATCTTCTACTTGCTGTGGGAGTCGGACATCACGGAGAAGTGGATCGACCCTGGAGGGACAGACACCTTCCAGCTGAAGCTGACGAACTACGGCAACGTGGTGGGCACGGCGCAGATCCACGTTGAGATCCAGAGCGACCTGCGCGGCTGGAACGCGTTCCTCGACAAGGAGGAGGTGCAGCTGCGGGGCGGCGAGCACACGTTCGTGAAGCTCACGGTCACTGTGCCCGTGGGCGCGCTGGCGGGCCAGCGGCTCGTCATCCGGGTGGTGGCGGAGACGTTCACGATGACGCAGAAGGCGTACATCGAGACGACTTCGTTCGTGAACATCGTGCACGACATCCAGCCTCAGATCGAAACAGGCACGGTCGAGGTGTTCCCGGGCCAGACCGCGGAGTACGTGATGCAGGTGGACAACAAGGGCAACGGCGAGGACAAGGTCGACCTGGGAGTGGAGCGCGCGCCGGCGGGCTGGGTGATACTGTTCGAGTACACGAACCTGCCGATCGACCGCGTGATAGTGGGCCCGAAGAACTCGAAGACGGTGGTCATCAAGGTGAAGACGCCGTACGAGGCGGAGGCGGGGACGTTCCCGATCGACGTGGTGCTGCGGGACTCTGGCGGCAACGACAAGCGTGTGACGGTGTCGACGAAGGTGACGCAGATCTTCGACATCGACCTGAAGTGCTCGCAGGTGCACCAGATAGGCACGCCGAACGGGTTCATCACGTATCCGATGGTGGTGGAGAACCGGGGCAACGGGCACGACACCATCAGCCTGGAGGTGACGAACCTGCCGGAGGGCTGGAGCCACAACTTCAAGGACGTGGCGGGCATCCAGGTGACGTCGGTGGACCTGGAGTATGGGTCGAAGGTGGACGTGAAGCTGAACATCTGGGTGAGCTCGAGCCAGATGGAGACGGCGGAGCAGGTCATCGCGCGAGCGCAGTCGGTGTACGACCCGTCGAAGCAGGACCAGATCCAGCTGACGGCGGAGATACGGATGCCGGACCTGAAGATCCAGTCCGTGGTGTACAACCCGTCGAAGCTGCGCGAGAACCAGGTCGTGCAGATAGTGGTGCTGCTGCAGAACGTGGGCACGGGCGGGGCGAGCGACATCGTGGTGGAGTTCTACGACAACGGGCGTTACGTGTCGCAGGACAGCATCAGCTACATCACGACGGGCGAGACTGGGAACGCGACGGCGGTGTTCACGTGGCTGCCGAAGGGCGGGTCGCACTCGCTCAAGTATTACGTGGACCCGTCGAGCACGAGCCGTCCGAACGGGCGCGTGCTGGAGAGCGACGAGACGAACAACGTGGTGGAGATGAAGAAGTCGGTGTCCGGTTCGGACACGATCCCGGGCGCGGGCGCGTCGATGGCGTTGCTGGCGATGCTGGGAGCGGTGTTCGTGGCGGCGGCCCTTCGGCGCAGGCACTAGAGGAACGCGGACCTAGCCAGGGCGGGGAGGATCCCCTTCTCCCCGCCCATTCCCCTTTTCCATGCCCTTGAGGTCCCTCCCTGGACACCGAGCGACCCTGGCCGATGGGCGTCAAGGATGGGCAGAAAAAGTAAATCAATGTACCTCGCCCATCCCCTGATGGCATGCTCATATCCATCGTCGTGACGGTCCGCAACGAGGAGAAGCGGATACGACACCTGCTGGACAGCCTCGTCGTCCAGGAGCGACCCTGGGAGATCGTGGTGGTGGACGCTTTCTCGGAGGACAGGACCCGGGAGATAGTGCAGGAGTACGCGGAGCGCTTCCCCGACGTCCACCTGCACAAGAAGGGCGGGACGAGGGGCGTGGGCCGCAACCACGGGGCGGAGATGGCGAAGGGCGAGTTCATCGCCTTCACCGATGGCGACTGCATCGCCAACCCGTTCTGGCTCAAGGAGATACGCAAGAGCTTCGCCCAGGGCGGCCCCGGCGTGGACGTGGTCGCCGGCAAGACCATCACCATCGGCTACGCGCCCTTCGCGGAGCTGGACCGCGTCGAGCTTTACATCCAGGGGTTCGATGTCACACATCCGAGCTGCAACCTGGCATACCGCCGCGACAAGTTCCTCCTCATCAGGGGGTTCGACCCCCAGTTCATGACCGCGGAGGACATCGACCTGAACTACCGTGCCGTGTGCACGGGCTCGTGCATCACGCTGAACGAGCACGCCATCATATACGCCCTGGCACGCGACACCTACATCGGGTTCTTGAAGCAGGCGTTCTGGAACGGCTTCGGCCGCAAGCAGCTCACGCTCAAGCACGGGCGGCTCTGGCAGCACTACTCCTTCACGGACATGATAGGCCAGAGGATCAACACCTGGCGCGTCATCCGCCTCGCCTTCGGCATGCTGGGCTATGCCGTGTGCAAGGTGCACGACCACCCCGAGATGTTCCGTCTTAATGACCTGGAGCAGCTACAGCAATCCAGGGAGTGCGAGACCTAGGACCGGGCCATCGGGAACGGGCCCACTGGGGCTTGGGCCTCATATGTCCACACCAGGCTCGAGGTCGCACCCCATGCAGCTGTGGCACATCGTCTTGAAGGCGCGCGCGCTCAGGCCGTGGCGCGCGAGCGCGCCCCCGAGCGCCTGGGCGAGGTGGATGTGCCGTGCGGGCGCGACCGGCTCGAGGGGATGGCCGAGCGCGACCTCAAGGGCGTTGCGGTTGAGGTCGGACACGCGCAGCACCCGGAGCGTGGGCACGACGCCCATCGAGGCGAGGCGCTCGAGCGCGGCGAGCACGTCCGAGTCGGACTCGCCGAGGCCGATGATGACGTTGGACGTCACCTGCCCCCGCCCGAACACGCGCACGCCCTCCCTCAGCATGCCGTACTGCATTGCCAGGTCCCAACCGGGGCAGACCCTGGCGAGGATGGCCACGTCGGGGGTCTGGATGTTGACCTTGAGCTCGGTGGCCCCTGCCCTACGGAGCCGCTCGAGGTCCTCCACGGACCGGACAGGGGGCTCGACGCCCACGACGACGCCGGGGATGGCCCCCTTGACGCCCCCTATCACGGCCTCGTAGTCGCGCATGAGGTCCTCGTGGTCCGCGGCATCCACGCTGGTGATGGCCACCCCCTCGAACGGGCGCCTCCGATGCGACTCCACGATGAGGTCGACCCATCGCTGCGGCGTGCGGGGCTTGCCGCGCCCCTGGCCCGCCTCGGGCCTTGACGCGGTGCAGAACGCGCACTCGTAGACGCAGTCCCCCTCGAGGCTGATGAAGCAGTGGTCGGGTGCGTGCATGGCGATGGGGAGCAGTCGCACGTCCGCGAGCGCGACCGTCCCGTCGCGGCGGCGGAGCTCCAGGCCACCCCCTGGACGCTTGGCGAGCGCAAGGGGCGCGTCAGCGTCGCGCACGACCGCCAGTTTGACCAGGTGCTCGCGCCCGTCGGGGCCCGTCCAGCCAAGTGCCACGGAGGCCGCGCCGGCCCCCGGGCCTGCGGTGCTCCGTGAGAGCCGGTAGCCCTCGAGCAGCTCGCGCCGGACGCTGAGACACCCCGCGGCGATGAGCTCCGCCTTGAGGTTGCCGACGTCCTCGGGACCAGGTCGGGTCACGGGCGATGCCACGGTACCAGCCACTTATAAGTGTTTCACCGGTGGGGGCAGCGGTAGGCCTGGCTCGCGGGGGCGACCCTGCGGCCAAGGGGCCGATGGGCCGACCGGCCCGCCATCGCCTGGAAAGCTTATATCGCAGCATGGCGTGGAGGGCGCCCATGGGACGCCTCTCCAAGATGCTCTCTGGCCCAAAGGTGCGACGCAGCATCGAGAGGGGCTCCGGGCTCTTCAACGCAGGGGACCTGGAGGGCGCACGCGCCGCCTTTGCGGCCGCGGTCGAGATCGACGATGAGCACTACGAGGCCCAGTACTACCTGGGGCTGGCGCTGTCGTCCCTCAAGCGCAACGAGGAGGCGGAGGGGCACTTCCGGCGCAGCATCGAGCTCAAGTCCGACGAGCCCAAGAGCCACGCCGACCTCGGCGAGCTGCTCCACAACGTGGGCCGGAGGCAGGAGGCCGAGGCCGAGTACCACCGCGCTCTCGAGCTCGACCCCGGAAACGCCATCGTCATCATCAACCTGGGCACCCTCCTGCGCGATTCGGGCAGGTTCACGGAGGCCTCCGACCTGTACAAGCGCGCCTTGGAGCTGCCGGACCTCGACCCGGACACGCGCGCGAAGCTGCAGGACCTCATGGTCTGAGCGGAACGCGGCGTCCCATCCGTCCCACGACGCGCCGGGCCCTATCCTCACAGGCCTCAACCGTTCTTCCTGGCAGCAGGTAACCAAAACCGAACCTTTTTAACGTGGCAGGGTCATGAACGGCCCGAGTGGGAGCGATGGCCAGGTCTACAACGTCCGCCCTCTTCATCGTGACAATCCTCTTGACCGGCACCCTTGCGACCGCCGTGCCCGCCGCGCTCGCCCCCGACCTCCCGTCGGACGGCCCCCGTGCGATCTGGCCAGGCCCCATCATGGGCCCGGCGGCCACGACCTCCGGGCGGATGGAGCTCCGGCTCACCGTGGGCTCCTTCGACCCCGTCCGCGACCCCCTCCCGTCCCACAGGGGCCTCGACGGCCCCTCCTCGCCCGGGGTCTACCTCGTCCAGTTCGCCCGCCCGCTCTCGAGGTCCGAGGGCGAGGCGGTGGGCGTCTCCGGGGCGCGCGTGCTGGGCTTCGTCCCGGAGGGCGCCCTGGTGGTCGAGCTCCCCCGGCCCTCGGCCGTGCTCGCCCTCGCCGCCCTCCCCGGCGTCAGGTGGGTGGGTCCCTGGCAGCTTATGTGGAAGGTCGCTCCCTCGCTGGACGGGGCCAACGGCGCGCTCGAGCTGTCCGTTGTCGCATGGAGCACGGGCGACGGCCTATCGACGGGCCTCACCTCCGCAGGCGCCCGCGTTGAGGACCATCTCCTCGATGTGTGGCGCGTGCGGGCGGACGCCTCCCGCCTGGCCGCCATCGCGGCCCTGCCCGGCGTGTGCTGGGTCGAGCCCCGGACGGTGGTGGGCTTCGCGCTCGACGCGGTCACGCGCGTGGCCGGCGCCAGGCAGGCCATCGACGGCCCCTACGACGTGGCCGAGGGCGCGGTCTGGGCCTACGACCCCGCGGTCCTGGGCTTCCCGGGGGTCAACGGCAGCACCGTCACCGTGGACGTGACGGACACGGGCGTCGACGGCTCCCACTTCGGGCTTCCGTTCGTCAAGCGCAAGGCCTTCTATGCCGTTTCCAACACGACCGGGTCCTGGACGGACCCTATGGGGCACGGCACGCACGTGGCGGGCATCGTGCTAGGCACCGGGGCCTATAGGGCGACCGAGACCGACCCGACGCTCCCCCGCGGCAAGTACGCGGGCGTGGCCCCGGGCGCCCTCCTCGTCGCCCAGAGCCTCTACGGTGGCTCCTACTGGTTCCGCAACTTGACCAAGTGGTCGGTCGAGCACAACGCGGACATCGTGCAGAACAGCTGGGGGGCGTTCGGCTCCGCGTTCTGGGGCAACTACTCGCTCGACTCGCGCGAGTACGACAACGCCACGCGCGACTCCGACTGGGACACGGATGGCAACCAGTCCCTGCTGGTGGTCTTCAGCGCCGGCAACGACGGCCTCAGCGGCAACAACACGGTGGGGACCACGGCCACGGGCAAGAACGTCATCACGGTCGGGGCCACAGGCTCGGGCAAGGCGTTCCTCGACCCCGACCAGCTCTGGGACGGCTCGAGCCGCGGGCCCACCGACGACGGGCGCATCAAGCCCGACCTCGTGGCGCCCGGCTACCACATCGTGTCGACCTGGGGCACCGCCGATGACGGCTCCGCGGGCGTGGTGCCCGGGGACGGCGGCCTCCACAGCTACATCGCCTACACCGGCACCTCGATGGCCGCCCCGGTCGTCTCGGGCTCCGCCGCGCTCGTCATAGACTACCTCCGCACCAAGGACGGCAACCCTGACCCGTCGCCCGCGCTGGTCAAGGCCGTGCTCATCGCGACCGCCGACCACCTTCCCACCGACGCCTGGCCCGGCAAGGGCCAGGGCTGGGGCCGCGTGAACGTGAGCCGCGCGCTCGTCGAGACCCGCACCCAGACCATGGATTGGGTCGACCAGTCCAGCGACCTCAGCGCCCCGGACGAATCGATGGAGTACTCCTTCGAGGTCGACACGGGCTCGCCCCTCAGCGTGTCCCTGGTGTGGACCGACGTGTCCTCCGCGCTCTACTCTGGCAAGACGCTCGTCAACGACCTGGACCTGGAGGTGCGCAGCCCCTCGGGCACGGTATGGCTCGGCAACGTCTTCCAGGACAACCGGTCCGCCACGGGCGGCACCGCCGACCGTACGAACAACGTCGAGTGCGTCTACATCCCCACCCCGGAGCGCGGCACATGGCAGGTCAAGGTCAAGGCGCACGAGCTCCCCCCCGTGCCCGGTGGCGGCTCGCAGGACTTCGCCATCGCCGTCTCGGGGCAGGTCAACAAGCGGTTCGTGGACCTCCTGGCCGAGAACCTCACCGTGTCGGCGGCAAACGCCGCGGAGGGCGAGGTCGTGCCCATCCGGTTCGACATCGCCAACACCGGCAACATCGCCGCGCAGTCCGTGGCGTGGCGTCTCGAGCTCCTCGACAGCGCCGGGACGGTAATCGAGAGCATCAGGTCGGGCACGGTGCCCACCATCCTCCCCCGGACGTCGACACGGATCTACGCCAACTGGACCGCGGTCCGCGGCTCCTACACCGTCAGGGCCATCCCCAACCCCTACCGGCACATCCGCGAGGAGACCTACCAGAACAACGACGCATCGAGGTCGTTCTTCGTCAAGGGGTACGGGCTCGAGGCCTTCGTCCCCGTGGCAATAGGCTCCGGGCTGCCGGGCGAGGACGTGAGCTTCGACATCAACTTGACCAACACGGGCAACTCGCGCGACCTCTTCACCCTGGTCAGGCAGGAGCCCCCCGCGGGTTGGTCAGCAAGGCTGGACAGGAGCTTCATGGACCTGCTGCCGGGCAGGGTCGGCACGGTCAAGCTGATAGTCACCATCCCAGCGGACGCGCTCGCTGGCACCACGGTCCCCATCAACGTGACCATGACCTCGAGCGGGAACGCGACCTTCACGTTCACCGTCAGCACCCAGACCTTCGTCGAGGACCTGCACGGGCTCACGGTCCAGCTGCAGCCTCGCCAGGCGACGGCCGTGCCGGGCGGGGAGGCATCGTTCAACTTCACGCTGCGGAACCTCGGCAACGGCCCGGACACGTTCCGCGTGAACGTGGTACAGACAGCGGGGCCGACAGAGGGCGTCGAGTTCAGGCTGCCGAGGACGACCTTCACGGTGGCCCATGCCGGTGAGGTCGAGGGCATGCTCACGCTCGCCCTAGACATCCGGAAGGTGCAGGAGCTGCCGGTGGGCGAGGCGGTGTCGTTCAGCGTGCGCGCGTCCTCCGTCAACGACCCCACGGCGGGCTCGATGGAGGACGGCTCCGTCGTCATCGGGCAGCTGCACGCCCTCACCGTCCTCGACCCCAGGCCCGAGGGGTTGGTGGTCAAGCCCGGCGAGAGCATCGAGTTCGCCGTGCAGCTCGCCAACGACGGCAACGGCGTGGAGCAGTTGAGCGTCGACATGCTCACGCCGCCCGGGTGGACCTGGACGGCCTCGCCCAGGACGTTCAGCATCGAGATGGCCGGCACGGCCACGACCACGCTGAACGTGTCCGCGTCCCGCGCGGCCGAGGGTATCGTGCACAACCTCACGTTCAGGGTGCTCGACAGCGGGGGCGCGACCATCCTCTCCTTGGAGGTCCCGGTCGAGGTCGAGTGGGTTCAGGGGTTGCGCGTCACCTTCGACGGGAGCGCGAGCGGCAACGTCACGCGCGGCTCGGAGGTCGCGTTCAGGCTCTACGTCACCAACGTGGGCAACCGCCCCGACCACGTGCGGCTCGAGGTGCGGGGCCTCACGGCGGGCCTCACGGTCAGGTTCGACCCGTCCGAGTTCGACGCGCCCGTGCAGGAGCGCAAGCTGGTTCTGGTCGCCTTCAACGCCTCGAAGGAGGCCCAGCTGCTCCAGGGCGCTTACGAGATACACCTCAGGTACGCCCAGGACGTCATGTGGGTCATCGCCAAGGTCAACCTCACAATCGAGATGGGCCCCCCCGACGGTGACGGCGACGGCGACGGTGACGGCGGCACAGGGGGTACCAGCGGCACCTGGCTCTGGGCGGTCCTCCTCCTGGCCGTCCTCGTGGCCGTCGTGGCCTTGGCGTTCCTGCTGCTGCGCACGAGGCGCAGGGGCCATCAGGACCAGGAGGCGTTCTTCGCCGCGGCAAGGGGCGAGAGGACCGCGCAGGCGCTCGAGGCCGAGATGGCGGTCGCGCCCAGGCATAGGGAGGCCCCGCCCCCGCCACCCCCGATGTCGATGGGGACGGGCGGGGAGGAGGAAGGGCCGGTCCCGTTGCGCCGCGGCGGGAGCGCCTGCCCCAGCTGCGGCTCCACGATGGAGCCGGTGGGCCCACCCGGGAGGGGCTTCTACTGCCCGATGTGCGGGACGCAGACGGGCGTCCCTGCGCGCGAGGGCGATGACATTCCATCCGACGGACAAAAGGAGGGCTGAGCATGCGGAGCGGGAGAATCGGAGTGGTGATGATAGCGTTCGTGGCCGCATCGATGCTGCTGTCCGCCCTGCCTGTGGGCGGCGCGTTCGACGTGGGCAGGGACCGCGCCAGGCTGCTCTCGGCGGAGGCCGGCGCGGGCGCCGAGTCGGCGCCCGACATGATGCTGCGATTTGCCGTGCAGGACCTCGACCCGCTCAAGGGGACCTTCGCCCTCCCGGACTCGCTCCGGTCGCATGAGGTGGACGGCCTGTACATCGTGCAATCCTCCATGCCGACGACGGCCGCGTGGCGCGAGCGCATCGCGGGGCTGGGAGGCCAGCTGCTGGCCTACGTGCCCGAGAACGCGTACATCGCCTACCTCCCCCCCGCCATCAGGCTGGCCATCGTCGACCTGGAGACGGTGCGGTGGGTGGGCCCCTACCACCCGGGGCTGCGCGTCGAGGGCGCGCTCTGGGAGGAGGGCGGGCCCGTGCTCGACATCGCGGTTCTGTGCTTCGGCGACCCGGTCAGGGTCGCGGCCGAGGTCCTGCACCTCGGCGGGGCCGTGACGGTCATCGGCACCTCCAGCGTGCAGGGCTACGTCCCCCGCGCCAGTCTCGCCGACCTCGCGGCCTTCAACGGCGTGTGCTGGGTCCAGAGGGGCTTCCAGGTGGAGCTGTTCAACGACAACAGCGCACGGCTCGTGAGCGCGAGGCAGGGGCTGGACGGGCACTACGTCGCGTCGCAGAAGCGCATGTGGAGCTGGGACGACGACGAGACCCCCGCGGTCTTCAACGGCACCATCGGCACGGGCTACATCGCCTCCGTCGCCGACACCGGACTCGACGAGGACCATCTCAACAACCCCCTCCGGCTGCCGACCAAGAACTACCTCGGCGCCCCCACCACGCAGGACTCCTACGGCCACGGCACCCACGTCGCGGGCACCCTCTGCGGCCAGGGCATTCCCATGGCGGTCGACTCGACCCTCCCGACAGGCAAGTACGCTGGCGTCGCGCCTGGCGCGACCGTCTTCATGCAAGACGTCTTCGAGGGCTTCGACTTTTATATGAACTTCGATGTCATCGGCCGCGACGCGGCCGCGTCCGGCGCCATCGTCAACTCGAACTCGTGGGGCGAGTACCACGGCGGGACCTACGGCACCTTCGAGCAGGTCTACGACAGCATGACCATCGACGCCCAGCCCAGCGTCGCGGGCGAGCAGGACATCCTCTTCTGCTTCTCCGCGGGCAACGCGGGTCCCGGCCAGAGGACGCTGGGCTCCCCCTCTGCAGCGAAGAACGTCATCTCCGTGGGCGCCTGTGGCAACGACAAGCAGGGCGCGAGTGCCAACTCGATTGCGGGCTTCTCCAGCCGCGGACCCGCGGCGGACGGCCGCGTCAAGCCGGACCTGGTGACGCCAGGCGTCGACGTCGTCTCATCGGCCGCGCACCCGGCCCAGATCCCCTTCCAGCCCCCTGCCGACGGAGGCCAGTCATGGACCTACATGTCCGGTACGTCCATGTCCTGCCCTTCGGCCGCGGGCTGCGTCGTGCTTGCCACCGACCACGTGGAGCACGCATGGGGCCACGCGAACCCGTCCCCGGCGCTCATCAAATCGCTGCTCATCAACGGGGCCGACAGGCTCACCGTGGGCTCGACCTACCCCGACCCCTCGCAGGGCTGGGGCCGCATCAACCTGACCACCCTGAAGGACACGCCCGTCTACAAGACCTTCTTCTACGACCAGGAGAAGCTCCTGAGCGTCGGAGGCGTCATGTCCCAGAGGTACATCTACTTCGTCAACTCCACACGGCCCTTCAAGGTCACCCTCGCATGGACCGACTTCCCGGGCACCCCTTCGGCGTCCAAGGCGCTCGTGAGCGACCTCGATCTGGTCGTCACGGCCCCCGACGGCAGAGTCTACAGGGGCAACAACTTCAGCCCGCAGGCGCAGTCGCAGGAGGGCGGCGCGAACGACACCGTCAACAACGTCGAGAGGTTCGCCCTCAGCAACCCCCAGGTGGGCTACTGGTCCATCGAGGTGCGCGCGACGAACACACCGAGCGGTCCCCAGGACTACGCGCTCGTCGCCACCGGCGACCTGTTCGACAGGTGGGTCGACATCGCGCCCGTGAACGTCACCCTGAGCAAGCTCGCGCCCGACGAGGGCGAGCGCGTGACGTTCTCCGGTGATGTCCTCTTCAGCGGCACGCAGGGCATCGGCCTGAGCAGCTACAAAGTCGCCCTCCGGAACGTCAACACGTCCGAGGAGACCGTCTTCGAGCAGGGCCAGATACCCTCCATGGTCCCGGGCCAGTCCCGCTCGTTCTCGCACACGTGGACCGCCAAGAGGGGATGGTGGGAGTTCGTCGCCGAGGTCACCTACACCGGCGAGCCCGTCGAGTTCTCCAAGGACAACAACGCCGTGCGCGTTGGCGCGTTCGTCAGGGGCTACGGGCTGGTGGCGGAGCTGAGCGAGCCCACTGTGACCGTGTGGCCAGGCCGCGAGTCGATGCTCGAGGTGCGCGTCCTCAATCCTGGCAACGTTCCTGACATGTACACTCTCCTCACGGAGGGGGTGCCGGTCGCCTGGGTGGGGGCGCTGGGGTCTCCCGAGGCAAGGCTCGGGCCGGACAGGTCCACGAGCATCGGCCTGAGCGTCATCCCGCCCCTCGCATCCAAGGCCGGGGAGCTCTACACCATGAGCGTGCTCGTGACGTCCCAGGGCAACTCGAGCTACCGGCAGAGGCTGCCGTTCACCGTCACCGTCGGCCAGGTCTTCGGCCTCAGGTCCGACCTGACCGTCGAGGGCAGGTCCGTGCTGCCTGGCAAGTTCTCCGTCCACGAGTTCACCGTGGCCAACACGGGCAACGGCGTCGACACGTTCGAGCTGGACGTCACCGGCCTGCCCGCGGGCTGGGCCGCCACGCTGTCCGAGACCGAGCTCCAGCTCGAGGACAACGCGACGCGCACCGTGCGCGTAGAGGTCCACGCGCCCGCGCAGGCGCTCATGAACGACATGGCCGCCATCGGCATCGAGGTCAGGTCCACGGGCGGCCTCGGCTCGGAGCTCGAGGCCCGCACCCGCGTCAAGCAGGTGAGGGGCATCAACCTCACCGTGACGGCCGAGGCCGTCCTGATGCCGGGCGGCAAGGTCTACTACGAGGTCGTGCTGAGCAACATGGGCAATGGCATCGACGTGTTCGGGTACAAAGAGACGCTGCCGAGGGGCTGGAGGTCGGACTTCCCGGAGACCGAGCTCGTGCTCGACGCCTACGAGCAGTACATGCACCACAACGGCACCATCAGTTGCCCCAAGGGCACCGTGGCAGGCACTTACAAGCTCACGTTCCAGGCCGAGCTGTTCGACCAGGTCGTGGTGCGAGAGCTCAACGTTCGCGTGCAGGAGGTCTACTCGATGCGCGCGCTACTGACCGCAGGGGCCTCGGCGATGTACCCGGGCAACCAGACGACCTACGTCGTGGAGGTCTACAACCTCGGCAACCTGCCCACGGAGTTCGCGTTCGAGCTCGAGGGCGCTCACGCCTCCTGGACCCTGACCTACGGCCAACAGGCGCAGATCGTCGGCATCAACCAGAAGGGCCTGTTCACCGTGACGGTCGTCACGCCCAAGACCGCGACGCCCGGCTTCCAGGGACTGTCCTACAGGGTCACGTACGGCACCGACAAGGAGCTCAAGGAGGGGGTCAGCCTCTACCTCATGGAGCTGCCGGAGGTCATCGGGGACGACGGCGGGGGCGGGGGCATCCCGTCCACGGTCATCGTCGCGGTCATCGCGCTCATCCTGCTGGTGGTGCTGGTCGCGGTCATCCTCGTCCTCATGAGGCGCAGGAAGGCCTCATCCCCTCTCGATATACCCGTGGAGTACGTGGAGGAGGCGACGCCATCGGGGGGACCTAGGGCATCCCCCCCGCCGCCGTCAGCGCCCCTCATGATACCTCCGCCGCCGCCCGCGCAGGCGCGGACGACGGAGGAGCTGCTCAGCGGGACGCGCGTGATGCACCGCGAGAGCCGCGCCTACGACGCATGGTCCGCGGACAGGGAGTACGCGTCCGGCAAGACCCTCAGGAGCGCGCCCGCGCCGGTGTACATGGGCGACTGCCAGTTCTGCGGTGGCCGCGTCATGGAGCACTCCTCCGGCGCGATAATGTGCGAGAAGTGCGGCGCGCAGTTCACACAGGACTACTGATGCTTGAGGTGCAAGAGGGCAGACGGAAGGAAGTCGCCAGGGCTGGAAGGATACGAGGGATGGAGGCGCCACGCGGATGGCAGGGTCGCGGATCGGCCCCCAGGGGAGGGGCGTTCGGTGAAGGAGTGGCAGCGCTGGGAGCGGATGGCGGTGGACTTCGAGCGGGTGGGCGACGCCCCGCGCGCGGCCGAGTCGCTCAGCATGGCCCTCGAG
Source organism: uncultured Thermoplasmata archaeon (assembly GCA_964353355.1). Classification (GTDB taxonomy): domain Archaea; phylum Thermoplasmatota; class DTKX01; order DTKX01; genus CAYGVT01. The sequence goes on from CAYGVT010000120.1 coordinate 15,273, forward strand.
CTCCTGCCTCCGGGCCACAAGCAGGAGAAGTCGTCGATGCTGGGGCGCCTGGAGCGAGCGCGCGCCGTCAGCGTGGAGCACGGAGGCAGGCCGGGTCTCGCGCACGGCGCCGTCGCCACGCCTCCTGGTGCGGAGGGCGACCATCGCAGCGAGGGTACCGCAGGGGTCGGCCAGGGCCCCGAGGGCCCAGGGACGTCCGCGACCGTCGGCCTCGAGCCAGAGCGTGCCAGGGAGGCGGTCATGGAGGCCGCGCACAGGCTGTGCCGCGGCCTGGACGGCGCGAGGGAGCAGGACGTGCTCCGAGCGGCCGCCTCCGACTTGGATGTGGAGGATGACGCCGTCCAAGAGGCGCTCGACGACCTGGTCGACGACGGGCTCCTGTTCCGGCCAGGCCCCGGCCGGCTGATGGTGGACGGCATCGTGCAGGATGACGACGTCGAGGTGTCCGTCCTGGCGGCGGTCGCGGAGCTCTCCACCGGCGGCAGGGGCGCGGCGAGGGCCGCCGTCATCGAGCGCGCTGCGTCGAGCGGCATCCCCAGGCGCGAGGTGGAGGAGGCCTACACAGCACTGGAGGAATCGGGGCGCATCGAGGAGGACCCGCACGGCCAGGTCCGGCCGGGGATGGCGGCGGGAGCCATCGCCGAGGTCCACGAGCAGGTGCTCTCCGCGGTGCGCGACGCGGACGACGGCGACCGGGGCGTGCTGCGCGCCTCCGTCGTCAGGGACCTGGCCGACAGGGGCTGGGAGGTCGACGAGGTCGAGGAGGCCATCGAGGAGCTGGAGGATTCGGGCGACATCGTCCTCGAGGGCGGCTCTATGCGCGCCGCGGCGACCGCGCGCAGGGTGGAGGAGGGCGCGCACGACCGCGTGCTGGCCATCGTGGCCTCGCTCGCGGAGATCGCGGGGGGCGGTGCCAGGCCCGCCGACGTCGTCCGCCGCGCAGGGGCGGAGGGGCTGGACGCCTCCGCCGTCGAGGAGGCCATCGAGGACCTGGTGGACGACGGGACGCTCAGCCGCGACCGCCAGGGCCGCCTCCGGTGCGAGAATCCAGGTCCCGCGGAGGCCACCTCGAGGTCCGTCGTCCTGGGCCTTGTGAGCGTGCTCCAGCGCGGCCATCAGGGCGCATCACGCGCCGAGGTGGTCGAGCAGGCGAGGGGCAAGGGCCTGAGCGAGGACGAGGCAGAGGAGGCCCTCGACGAGCTGCTCGACGAAGGCACGGTCCACGAGCACGGCCACGGGTTCCTGAGGCCGGGTTGACCGCGCACGGGCGCGGGATGCTGGCCCGCATCTGGCCCGCTGGTGCCAGCTCGTAGAACCTGCGTCCCAAAAGGATAATAAAGGGCATTGCATACAGGGGCGCAAGCCAGCCTGCTGGCCCTTCCATTGAGGGTGCAAGGATGAGAGTTCCCAGCGCCATCGTCGCGGTCGCGGTCGCGGTCCTCGTGGTCACATCGAGCGGATGCCTGAAGGACGACGCGGGCCCGAACATCAAGCTCAAGCTCGACCTAAGGTGCGAGTCCGGGCAGAACGTCGTCCAGGGCAACAACACGACGTTCCTGTTCGCGGTCGAGAACAACTACAAGGAGGGCGCGACCATCCAGCTCTCCCTCGATGGATTGCCGAGCACCTGGTCCCATGCGTTCAACCCCCAGTCAATCGTCCTCAACAGGGCCAAAGGCTCCGCGATATGGCTCAACATCTCCGTGCCCAGGGACACCCAGAACAGGGGCTATGACATGAAGGTGACGGCCAAGGTCCAGGGCGCCTCGGAGCAGAAGCGCACCGTCAAGATATCCGTCTACGTGCTCGACCAGTCGGTCTCCCTCGAGCTCAACATCGTGAGCAAGGGCGACACGGTCTACTTCAACTACACTGGCATGCTCCTGAACGGCACCGTCTTCGACACCACCAGCGAGGACGTGGGATTGGACGGGCGCATCAAGAAGAGCGCCGATTGGCTGGCCAAGGCGGCGTACGACCCACAGCCCTTCCTCATCGGCAACAAGCAGGCCATCGCGGGCTTCGAGTCGGGGGTGATGGGGATGCGCAAGGGCGAGTACAAGACCATCTTCGTCCCTGAGGACCAGGCCTACTCCATCCACGAGGACGTCCGCGTGAACCTGACCGAGCGCATACCGATGCGCGAATCGTGGCCATGGGCCGAGTTCACTCGCGCGTTCCGCCAGGACGCGGCGATGCACCTGACCGTCACCCACAAGAAGTGGAACGTGACGTGCGAGGTCGTGGCCATCGACAACGAGACCGATGGCCACCCTGTCACCGTGGAGCTCCAGCCCACGGTGGGGCAGGTCATCAGGCCCTATGGTTGGGACACGCGCATCGAATCCATCGATAGCCAGGCCGATGGCGGTAAGGGCGTCATCGTGCTCAAGCACCTCCTCACGTCCGCGGACCTGGGCAAGGCCTACTACATCTACAACGCCACCGCCCAGAGCAACCCTCGGGACCGCGACGACGGCGTCATCACGCAGTTCGTCGAGGGTTCGCACGTCGTGCTGCGCGTGCAGCGCAGCCATCACAAGCTCGCGGGCAAGGACCTCATCTTCGTCGTGAAGGTCCACGAGTTCAAGAGCTGAGGGGCGCACAGGCCCTGCGCATGCCTGGACTGGCCAGACCGCACCTCACCATCGGTCGAGGCCAGCGCTCGCTCCTTGGATATACCCAGTCCCTTTGCGCCCCGGTCCGCGAGCCCATCACTTCTTCGGCGCTGGGATGCCCATGGCCTTGTCGGTCTTGGCGATGCTCTTCAGTGCGTCGGGCTCCACCTTGAGCATCGACCGGATGGCGTCGACGTTCTCGGGGACGACGTCCGATTCCTGGTGCACGGCCTGGTAGTAGTAGAGCCTACGGCCCGAGACGCTCGTGCCGTCGCGCCAAAGGACGATCTCGTACATGTCCGACCGCGGGCGGCCCAGCTCGCGGGCGAGCTCCATCACGTGCGAGGTGGACTTGACCTCCTCGCCGCCGTCGACGAGCCTCACGCGGGGCGTGCGCTCCCACAGGGCGATGACGTCCTTGGCCGTGACGTCCTTCTTGAGCGTGACGGACACCGCGTGCAGGTGCATGAGCGTCGAGGGTACCACGACGGCCATGGTCTGGATGGGCAGGTCGTGGATGACCGTGCGCACGTCCGGGCCGTGGTGCGTCGGGACCTTGAGCGCGGGCGTGATGGCGTTCACGGGGCCCTTCTTGGCGTCCGGGGGGTCCACCGCGCGGCGGACCATCACGGCGAACACGTCCTCGATGCCGATGTCGCGGTAGATGGGGAAGAGCGTGCGGCACAGCCCCGTGGTGTTGCAGGACACGACGCGGACGGCCCGCTTGCCCCAGGCCTCCTTGTAGTTCGCGGCCGCGTTGAACGACGCCTCCGCCACCTCGGCCTCCTCGCCGCCCTGGTAGATGACAGGCTTTCCGGCCTTCTGGTAGAGCGGCCTGTTCTCCGCGCCCACGTCCTCGGGCGTGCAGTCAACCACGATGTCGGCCGCCTTGAGCATGTCGGGGAGCAGGCCCGCGACCTCGAACCCCCGCTTCTTGAAGTCGGCGCGGTTCTCCTCGCTGATGGTGTAGAAGGGGTACTTCCTCTCGAGGGCGGTGCGGACCTCGTAGGTCGGACGGCGCTTGGCGACGCCCACGACCCTCATGTCGTCCTGGGCTGCCACTGCGTCGGCGACGCGCTTGCCTATCGTACCGTACCCGTTGATGGCGACTCGGATGGTCATGCGAGGATGCCTCCGGACCCCTGAACGACGGTTGCCGATTTTAAGCTTGCCCCGTCGCGGGGGCGTCCGCCCCGCGCTCACTGGCCAGGCCGGCGGCCGGTCACCCTCTCGACGATGGCCCAGAACTCGTCCCAGCCCACGGACCCCTGGGCCTGCCCGACGCGCTTGACCTCCGTGAGGATGGCCTCCAGCTGGCCGGGGTCCACGTCGAAGCCCCTGGCCCCGAGAGCCGTCCTGATGGAGCGGTGCCCGCTGTGCTTGCCGAGCGTGATGCGCCGCTCGTTGCCAACCAGCTCGGGCGCGATGGGCTCGTAGGTGAAGGGGTTCGCGTACACGGCCGCGACGTGGATGCCCGACTCGTGCGCGAAGACGTTCGAGCCCGTCACGGGCTGGTTGGGGTGCAGCGGCACCTTGGAGAGCTGCGCCACGAGCTTGGAAAGCTCCGTCAGGCGGGCGAGGTTCACGCCCGTCGAGACGTTGTAGAGCGCCTCCATCACGACCACGAACTCCTGCAATGGCACGTTGCCGGCGCGCTCGCCGATGCCGTTGACGGTGGTCGTCACGTGCGTCGCGCCTGCCATCACGCCCGCGACAGCGTTCGCGGTGGCCAGGCCCATGTCGTTGTGCACGTGCACCGACATGTGGCAGGGGAGGTCCTCCTTGAGGAACGTGACGATGTGCGAGATGGCCTCGGGCGTCGCGCAGCCGACCGTGTCGGTCACGCCCACGCGCCTCGCCCCGCGCTCCGCCGCCATCCAGTTCAGGTCGCGCACGAACCCCAGGTCCGAGCGGGTCGTGTCCTCGGACGAGAACGAGAACGGGATGCCGTGCTCGACGCAGAAGTCGAAGGCCCTCGAGGCCTTCTCGATGATGCCCTGGCGGTCGGTGTGGAGCTTGTCGCGCACGTGGAGGTCCGACGTGGCGAGGAACGTCATGACCAGGTCCACGTCCAGCCTCCTGGCCACGTCCAGGTCGGGCGCGCAGCACCTGCACAGCACGGACACGTCCGCGTCCAACCCGAGCTCGGTGATGGCTTTGATGGCCGCGAACTCCGCATCCGAGACTGTGGGGAACCCGGCCTCGACCTCTGGCACGCGCGCCTGGTCGAGCGCGCGGGCGATGGCGACTTTGTCCTCGAGGCTGAAGGCGACTCCCGGCATCTGCTCGCCGTCGCGCAGGGTGCTGTCGTAGATGTGCACCCGCGACCCGTCGAAGTCGGGGTTGTAGGGGCTCGTGAACTTGCCCTCGCGCTGCACCGTG
>CAYGVT010000121.1:0-3902 GCA_964353355.1 uncultured Thermoplasmata archaeon
ATAAGCCTATTAATCGTAAATAAAATAAAATATTGCGATGATACACCGATGCCAGCGGCCGCGAGCAGGTCGGAAGAGAGCTCGATCGTCCCGGACCATTCCATTCCAAGCCCTATCCTGGCCGTGGGAACGAGGTCGCCACGCTGAGGAACCCTGTCGCGGAGGTCCGCAACCCCGGCTTACATGATTGAACGTCCCACCCGGACCTCAACTAGACGATGACCGACGATCAAGCCCCACGGTGCCCCGCCCCGCCACGGAGGCGGCCCTGCCCGCCACGGGGACGGCCTCCAGTCGCTCCCAGGAGCCATCTCCAAAGGGGCACGAAGGCGACCTTCAGGCCCTCGACCGTCCGCGCCTCCTCGAGATTCCAGGTGATGACAAGGAGATCACGGCACCTCAAAGCCGCGGACGCCTTGAGCATAGCCCTCAGCTCCCTCTCCCGCACATCCCTGCCATCGCTCGCGTAGGTCACTTGTATCAGCTGGCCGATGGCGCGGCCCCTCTTGACGATGAAATCGACCTCGTTCTGCTGGTGGTCCTTCCAATAGAAGACCCCCGAGCCCCACTCCCTCGCGCTCCTCCTCTTGAGCTCTACGGCGACGAGGTTCTCCATGAGCCTCCCCGTGTCGGTCGAGAAGCCCGTGGAGACGGCGCTGACCATGCCGTTGTCGATGCAGAAGACCTTCCTCGGTGCGAGATGGCGTTCCCGCATCTTGTAGGAGAAGCGCTCCACCTCCAGCAGCAGGAAGGCCTCACGGAGATGCGACATCCACTTCGCCACGGTGTGCTCGCTCTTGAGGCCCAGCGAGTCTACCAGCCTCCTCACCGTCACCTCCGTCGCCGCGTTCTCGACCAGGTACACGGCGAGCGCCCTGAGGGACTCGTCGTGGCGCACCCTGTATCGGTCGACGACGTCCCTCGAGACGACGTCCCCGAAGATCCTCGGCAATATCCCCTTGCCGATCGTCTGGACCTCCGGGAAGCCGCCCGCGCGCAGGTAGCCCTCGAGGTGTCGGACGATGGCGGCCCTCTCGCGAGTCGTCGGGTCCGCGGGGGCGGGGACGCCGGCATAGACCAGGTGCTCGCGGAACGAGAACGGGAAGAGGACCATGTCGATGTACCGGCCCGTGAGGCGTGTCGCGAGCTCGCCGCCCAGGAGGGTCGCGTTGCTGCCCGTTATAATAACCCTCATGCGGTTGCGCAGCCGGCTCGCGAACAGCTCCCAGCCGGGCACATGCTGGACCTCGTCGAGCACGACGCACTCCAGCTCGCCGTAGATCTCGTAGAACGCCTGGAGTATCCTGTCCAGGTCCGCGGTTCGCGCCCCGGCGAGCCGCTCGTCGTCGAAGTTGATGCGGCCCGACGCGCGGCCCTTGGAGAGCTGGTAGGCGAGGATGGACTTACCTGAGCGCCTGACGCCGCTCACCGCGAGGATGTTGGGATGGGCCAGCGCCTCCAGGGCGGGCCCGGCGTCCTCCCTCGGGATGAGGCGCTCCCGCGCCTCCCTGTCCTGCATGTCTTCCGCTTGGTCACGGATTATGCTTTTGAAATCCATGACACTATATTGACATGGAATTATAAATAGTTATACACTACGATATCAAAGAACCGAGCAGGTCGTGGAAGAAACCCCTCCATCCGGCACCGAGCCGGACGAGGACCTGAATTCCCGTGCATTCTATCCAACACGAAGCCTGATTGTTCCGGCTCGATCCCTATCTTTACGATTGGGTTCGACGCACGGATCCCACCGGCAGGTGGGTTACCCCAACATTTTTATGGACGGGCCGGACCCCGCGCGTTCCCCACTGGCGGGTGGCATCCCGACCCACGGCATCCATCCCGGGACTTGTCGATCCCGGCCGGCCCCAACGCCGTCCCAGCCCGACAGTACACCCGCCGTCCCCTCCCCCCCGCCCCCCATGGCCGCTCCGGGCCCCCGCACCTGTGTCACCCGATGGCCCTCTCGATGTCCTTGAGGTCGAAGAGCAGGGCGTCCTCGCTCGCAGGCCTGCGCCTGAACGACCTCGCGAATATCGCGAACGTATCCTTCCTCTTGCCCCCGCCCCACTCGACCGAGGCCGCCTTGCGCTCGAGGTCCGCTAGCACCGCCCCGGCATCGACTCGGTCGCTCCACTTGCACTCCCCGAACAGGGCCTCTTTCGTGCTGTCGTTCAACCCCACGATGTCGAGCTCCACCTCGACGCGCTTGCCACCCACCCTCCGCGCGCCCCACCAAGGCCCCAGCGCGGGCCAACGGCCGGGGAACAGGGCGGCGATGGCCTCGCGGCACAGGGGCTCGAACGACCTCCCGACGAACGCAGGCAGCTGTCGCTCCACCTCCTCACGGCACTTCCTGGTCTCGCCTAGCTCCAGCTCCGACCTGTGGGGCTCGCAGAACGTGAACCAGAATGCGAACAGGGGGTCCGAGAGCGTGTACCGCGTGCGCTTGCTCCTCGGTCCCTCGGTGACCGGTGTCACCTTGGCCACGATGCCGAGCCTCATGAGCACCTTGAGGTACTTGTCGAGGTCGTGGACCGGGAGGCGGGACGCCTGGGCGATGTCGACCGCCTTGCCGTTCCCGGCCCCGATGGCCTCCAGGATGGCCTTGTACACGTCGGGCTCGCGCAGCTCCTCCCTCAGCAGGAAGTCGATCTCCTCGTACAGGCGGCCGGACCTGCTGAGTATCTCCCTCTCGGCGTTCTCGACGGCCCCCCTCTCCCCGGAGAACTTCTCCAGGTAATGGGGCACGCCGCCGAGGACGCTGTGGAACTCGACGCATCTCACGGCCGAAGCTCCGGGGAAGAACCGACGCACGTCCCTGAACGCGAGCGGCAGAACCCTCCAGTGGCCCGTCTTCCGCCCGTAGAGAGGGCTCCTGGCGCCGAGGACGGACTGCTCCATCATCCCGATGGAGGAACCGCAGAGGACGAGCATCGCCCGCCTCTCCCTGAGCACCGTGTCGATGATGAGCTGGAGCACGGAAGGGACCGAATCGTCCTTCTCGACGAGGTACGGGAACTCGTCGATGACGATCAGCGGTCGGGCCCCGGCCGAGTCGGCGTACCACTTGAATATCTCGTCGAGCTCCGTGGCGGCCACCTCGGGCACCCCCAGCGACGAGGCCATCTCCCGCCTCAGCCTCAGGGCGTTGCGTTGCGTGCCCCGCTTGTCCGCCAGGTAGTAGATGTGCGGCCGCCCTTCGAGGAACCTCCGCAGGAGCTCGGTCTTCCCCACCCTGCGCCGTCCGTAGAGCACCAGGAACTCGAACTCGCCGCTCCCGTGCCTCGACTCCAGGAAGGCCATCTCGGCCTCCCGGTCAATAAACCGGAACATGATGATTAGGATTGTAATCCTAATATTTAACACTTGCGGGATGGTCCTCAGTCCACGTCACGGGAGGGGGCGGGACACGACCGCGATGCAGGTCGTCGAGGGCGCTGCGCGTGGGAACGGGTGCAGGCGCCACCCTGGACACCGTCCCGTGCATTGACACTCCCACGGTCGGCGCATCGCGAACGCGTCCGTTCCCCACCAACGGGTGGCGTCCTGCTCCCGCAGCGCCCGCCCCGAAATCCGTGCACATCCGGCCGGCCCGCGCGATGTCCCCGGCCCGCCCGTACGCACGCCCTCCCTCCCCCCCGTCCCCGCCGCCGCCTGGCCGCCCGCCCGCCCGTGCAACCGGGCACCCGTACCGGAGCACCCGTATCCCTGTACCGCAGGGCCTGTTATCCTGGTATATAATGTGATGTCCACAAGAAATAAGCCTATTAATCGTAAATAAAATAAAATATTGCGATGATACACCGATGCCAGCGGCCGCGAGCAGGTCGGAAGAGAGCTCGATCGTCCCGGACCATTCCATTCCAAGCCCTATCCTGGCCGTGGGAACGAGGTCG
>CAYGVT010000122.1:0-29753 GCA_964353355.1 uncultured Thermoplasmata archaeon
CGGGAGCCTGAAGTCAGGCAGGGACTTGAAGCCCACCGCCGAGCCCAGGAAGACCGGGCTCAGGGCGTCGAAGGCCGTGTCGCCGGTCTGCCTGACAGCGAACGCCACGTCCAGGAAGCCGTCCCCGTTGATGTCCGCAGCATCGACGGCCGAGACCCCGGCCGTCTCGAACGCGATCGGCGCAATGGAGAGGTAGTCGTGCACCCCGCCGTCGATGAACGCGAGCGGATTTGTGTCGAAGCCCAGGTCGGAGCGCAGGCTCGTGAGGAGCAGCTGTGGCCCGGTGCCCGTCCCCGCGGCGCGCGTGAGCCCCCCGCCCGCCACGCCCAGGTTGAGGGTCCGGTCCACCTTGGCCGACCCGTAGTACTGCTCGCGCCAGTAGTCCTTGTCCATCCACTTGATGAACATCCGCTCGAGCACCGGCGTTGTCCAGTTGAACTCGCTCGTGAGCGTGACTTGCACGTGGATGATGGGATAGCCCGTCAGGCCCGAGAGGTCCACGTCCCACGCCGTCAGCTCCTTGTAGCCCGAGATCGGCTGGGGCTTCGGGTCCGCGTTGTCGAGCACGGACACGGCGAAGGTGGTGTTCATCGGGAGCGAGCCCTCGAGCACCAGCACGTCCCACTTCTTGACCGCAGGGTCTATGGTGATGGCATGTGTCGTGAAGGAGCCCTTGTAGTACCTGCCTCCGCCGCCGCGGACCACGGCGAGCGCCATGTCGCCACCGCCCGAGCCGCTCTTCTGGAAGGAGGACGTGGTCGGGAACGTGGTCCCTCCCTTCAGCACCTTCATCACGTAGCCCGAGCCCTCCCACAAGGTGCACAGCAGGTCCTCGTACCCGTCCTTGTCGATGTCAATAAAGTCGGTCGCGGCGCCACCGTAGTTCGTGGTCACGGTGGTGGCGTGCTTCTTCGAGTCGCTCCATCCGTTGGCGTCGCCCTCGAAGAAGTTGTAGGTGAGGGAGCCGCCCGTGTTGCCATCCGACTCCACGATGTCCATGAACCCGTCGCCGTTGATGTCGCCGCCGGCGATGGTGTTGATGTTGTTGCCCGAGACGGTGAGGCTGAAGTCCGCCGTCGCGTCCATCCCGCCGTCGGAGCCCATGAAGACGGGCATCTTGCCGCTGGATTTGCCCGCGACCAGGAGGTCCAGGTGGCCGTCGCCATCGAGGTCCCTCATGTAAAGGTCGCTGCACGAGCTGACCGAGAACGCCAGGGGGCTGGTGGCCGACGGGCCCGAGGCGCTGCCGTAGTAGGCCTTCAGGTCGGTCCCCTTCCCGAACACGATGTCGGCGTAGCCGTCCTCATTGATGTCCCCCACCTGGCATGACGTGTACTCGATGTCCGTGAGCTTCAGTTCGGGCGTGGCGCTGAAGGTCCTGCCGCCCGTGTTGAGGTTGGCCTGGGAATCCGCGGCGCCGCTCCAGGCATCGCACCCGATGGCGAGGTCCAGGTACCCGTCCCCGTTCATGTCGCCAGCCTTGACCCTGTTGGCGTCGTTCGCGCTGACCGCCGTGTTGGCCGACGTCCCCGTCCATGTGCCCGAGCTATCGCCCCAGTACACCGTCACGGTGTTCCCGTTCGCCACCGCGAGGTCCAGGTAGCCATCCGCGTCGATGTCCGCGATGTCGACGCCGTTGGACCCGCTGCCCAGCGTCGCAACGTCGTTGTAGGCGTTGTGGCCCGCGTTGGGGTAGTAGATGGACAGGCCTGCGCCCCAGGCGCCGGAGACGGCCACGGTCGGGTAGGCCTCGTAGTCGCCAACGCCGCCAGCGCCACCCCGCTTGGAGAGATTGACCTCTGCCCGGCCGTCCGTCAGGTTGAGGTTCTTGTTGTCGAGCATCTTGCTCGTGCCGAGGAACTCGTCGCGCCACTCCTCGAGCCCGATGTAGTAGAGCGACCAGCTCAGCAGGCGGGGCCGGTCCGTGCCGCTCGCGTAGAGGTTCACCTGGATGCGCAGCCGTGGGTAGGCCAAGGGATTGATGGTGATGACGCTCACGTCGCGCGTCGAGTGCTGCTTGTCGAAACCTGGAATGGTCTCGTTGGCATAGCCCACGACCAACGATTCCTTGGACGCGTTGAGCACGGACACCTTTATGGAGCTCGCGCCCGGCGTTTCGGCCTCGATATAGATCAAGTCGTACCTGTGGTCGGCCGGGCACGTGATGACCGAGGAGGCTATCCAGCCCTCCGTCGAGCCCGTCTTCAGGTGCGCCTCGCTGTCCCTGACCTCCACGCCCTCCAGCCCACCCGGGGGCACGTACACATGGCTCTGGTCATCGAACGAGTCCGTCCACGGCGTGGCCTCGCCGAGAGCCGCCGGCGCGATGGACGCCGGCGTCCGCTCCAGGACCGCCCCGGTCATGGCGCCCAGGCCCCCGCAGGCCATCAGGAGCGCCATCGCGATTGCCATCGAAACCTTCCCCTTGCCATTTGTCATATCCTGACCTCCTTCTACCTCACGTTCGATGTCCAGATGTTGAAGCGTCAGCGCCCTCGGCAGCGTTGGCCGTCGGGGGCGCGCTCGCGTAGGTGCCCCTGCGCGGGGCCAGCGTGTAGACCGTGTTGCGCCCGCGCTGGGTCGCGACGAGCACGCCCGAGCGAACGAGCTCGTGCAGGTGGTAGCCCACGACCCGCCTCGCCAGACCGAGCTCCTCGATGAGCTGCTTCTGGGAGATGCCCGGGTGCTTGTACACCATGTCCCTGATGATCGCCTCGACCTGCTCGGGGGTGAGCCGCCTCTCGCGCGGTATCCTCACGTCGGCCGCGTAGAACCTGCGCAGCGTGCCGTCGCGCACGGAGCGGATGAAGCCCTCGCGCTCGAGCACGTCGAGGTGGTAGGTGGCCAGGCCGTTGCTGAGGTCCAGCTCCCTGACGAGGGCCTTGTAGTGGAGGCCAGGGTTGTCGATGATGTGGCCGTGGATGAGGTACCTGACGGAGTTGTCGAGGACCTCCTCCTTGCGGACCCTGGCGTACAGAGGGATGAAGGCGACCAGGAACGAGTAGCGGCCGACCTCCGTCGACGCGGCCGCGCCGATGGCGGCGAGCGCGCCCCCCGCGACGGCCACGGTCAGCATGGCCGAGGACGCCATGGGCTTCCCGCCCCCGATGCCCGTCCCGTCCTCGAGGGGCTCTATGCGGACGGGCGTCGCCGCCGAGTTGCCCGCCATGTCGGTCGCCACGAGGACCAGGTCGGCGCCCTCGGGCCCCAGGCGGAGCGGCACCCCGAAGGCGCCGTCCTCGTCCACCGGCACCGGCAGCGACGTGCCGTCGCGCTCGACGCGCAGCCGCGCACCCTGCTCGACCCACCCGAGGACCTCGAAGTGCCCCCGCTGCGCGGAGATGAGCCCGTCGACGAGCCCGTTGACCCAGACGACGGGGGGCGTCCGGTCGACCACGACCCTGAGCACCATCGTGCCCAGGTGGCCGGCCATGTCGCGCGCCTCGACGACGACGTCGCTCGGGCCCTCGGCGAGGGCGACCTCGGCCTCGAACGCGGCCCCCTGCACGAGCGCCGCGACCCCCGCGACCGTCACGGCCGAGCCCTCCTCGGTAGTCCCCTGCACGAGCAGGCTCTCCGCGTTCGTCAGGCACCCGTCTGGGGGCGACGATACGAGGATGAAGGGGGCGGTCGTGTCTATGGTGATGTTGCGCCTCGCGCCCGCGAGGCCGGTGCCGTGGTCCGCCGCGCGCGCCCAGACCGTCCACGCGCCCTCCCCGAGGCCGTCGAAGGAGGCGCTCCACGCCCCCGACGTCTGCAGCCGCTCCCACGACGACGGTGCGTCGTCGGGGCCCGCGGACAGGCCGACCTCCAACCACGCCACGCCCGAGTGCGCGTCGAAGCACGTTCCCTCGACCACCACCGACCCGACCGGGAGCACCGCGCCCTCGAGCGGCACGGCCACCGCCAGATCGGGGGGCACATCGTCGGCGAAGGCCAGCGTGGCCTCCACGTCACGGTCGAGCGCGACCGAGCCGCCCTCGAGCTCCTTGCGCCCATCCACCAGGAACGCCCCGAGGGCGCTCCTCACCTGGGTGCCGCCCGGCAGCGCGATCCAGTCCCAGACCGTCCAGTCGCCGATGCGCCCGTCCTCGTCCGTGGTCGCCGCGATGACCACGACGCCGCGCTCGTCGCGCATCTCCACCGCCCTGCCCGCGCAGGGCGAGCCGTCGGCCCAGACGAAACGGAGCCGGAGCTCCCGGACCGATGTGGCGCAGGCCCAGTCGCCGTAGACCTGGGCCAGGGCCTTGCGGTGCGCGGTCCTGCGGACGACGACCGTGGAGTGGTCGGCCACGAAGTCCCCCATGGTGGACCCGGGGTTGCTCACGGTGGAATCCCGCACGGTCGCGTTGGTGAGGCCGCTCAGGTAGATGCCGCCCGCGCCGTTGCCGCTCGCGTCGCACCCGCGCACCTCGAGCCCGTCGAGGGGCGCGTAGACGGAGAAGAGCGCGATGCCAAGGCCCCCGTTGTCGGTGGAGACGATGTCGGACACCACCAGGGGCGACGCGCGTGGCGAGTCGATGGAGATGCGCACCCCGTCCTGGGCCGCGCCCTCCACGCGGTTGCCGTCCGCGAAGAGCGCCAGCCGGCCCGCGCGCACGGACGCGTACACGCCGTTGCCCTGCGCGCCCTCGACGCGGTTGTCGCGGAGGACGACGCGGGCGCGCTCCATCTGGCCAGTGGCGAGGTAGATGCCGTCGCCGCCCGCGCCCACGACGCGGTTGCCCACGATGTTGAACTGCCACCACCTGCCCGGGTCGGCCGCGATGAAGGCGGAGATGCCGGCCTGGCCGGGGCGCTCGACCGTGTTGTTGGACACGTCGATGATGCCGTACGGCCACCAGCCCGGGCTCACGGTCACGCCGTTGCCCGAGGGGGCGACGATGGTGCAGTTGGTGACCCCGATCCCCCAGGACGCCACGTGGACGGTCCGGAGGTTGGTGATGGTGGTGCCGTTGATGAAGCTCCAGTAGCTCTCGAGGTACACCGTCGCGTCGCCCGTGGTGGAGGAGAGCGAGCCGCCGTCGAACCACATCCAGCTGTAGGGCCTGACGGTCATGCGCACCGGGCCGTCCCCGTCGAGGACCACGCGTGTGCGGTCGGCGCGGAGGGCCCCGCGGTCCACGGTGAGGTTCTGGCACACGAGCTCGACGTCCCGAAGGTCCAATTTGCCGTAGGTCCCGACGAGGACGTCCCCGTGGACGAAGATGGAGGCGTTGTCGATGCTGGTGGAGTCGTGGATGACCCAGTCCCCCGACGCGGGGGGAGGGGTCTGGCCGCCCGCGAGCGCGGCGAGCGCCAGGGCTGCAAGGAGCGGCATCGCCAGGAGCAGGTAGTGCACTGTCCTCATCCGTGGTCGAACTCCAGCAGGCGGCATTGGCATGGCCGCCCAGTATATAACTTGATATTGGGACGGACGTACATTTTCGGGTGTACTGGTCACCTTGCGGGCGCGGTCCCCCCCGCCCCATCTCCCGTGCACATGGGGGATGGGCCGGCCAGGGACGCGCCCCACCCACTCGTGGCCGTGGCAGATATACTTTCTGGCTTGCGCCGGGGACCCCTTGCCAAGCGCCTTTCTTGGGATGGGCGGCCTCTACCCCACCCCGACCTGCTGGCCATGGGGCCCGGTGCATCGAAAGGCTTAACCGAGCGGCCGCACTCATGGGAGGACGTGCGTGCCTACGAGCAGCTGGAGCGCATCGAGCGCAAGAACTGGGCGCACCAGCGGGACTCCCGCGGCAGGGGCTCGCGGGAGGAGCGCAAGACGGAGTCCGAGGTCTGGGACCGGGCCACGCTGGACGCCGTCTACCGGTTCATGAAGCGCGGGCTCGTCGAGACGGTCGAGTGCCCCATCTCCACTGGCAAGGAGGGCAACGTCTTCCTCGCCATCACACCACAGGGCGGTCCCATCGTGCTCAAGATCTACCGCACCAGCACCGCGGACTTCCGCGCCATCGAGCGCTACATCGCGGGCGACGCCCGCTTCCCCGACCGGCGGACCACGACGCGCGACACCATATACACATGGGCGCGCAAGGAGTGGCTCAACCTCCGCCTGGCCACCGAGGCCGGCGTCCCGGTGCCGGAGCCGCTGGCCCAGCACCGCAACGTGCTCGCGATGGCCTACATCGGCACGGAGGACACGCCTGCGCCGGAGCTGCGCCAGGTGCGCCTGGAGGACCCCACCGGCTTCCTGGAGCTCGTTCTCGACGCCGCGGCCAGGCTCTACCAGGGCGCGGGGCTCGTCCACGGGGACCTCAGCGAGTACAACGTGCTCGTCCACGAGGGCAAGCCGGTCATCATCGACGTTGGCCAGGCGATGCTGGTCAAGCACCCGATGGCCGAGGAGCTGCTCGAGCGCGACTGCGCCAACCTCGCGCGGTACTTCAGGAGGCTGGGCGTGGACACGGACGCGGCCAGGGTCAGGTCCCGCATCACGCGGCCCAGCAAGAGCGCCCGGGCGCCCAAGGCCGCCGCCAAGGCCGTTGCCAAGGCCGCCTCCAAGGCCAGGGCCAAGGCGCGCAGGGAATCCGCCGTGAGGGACAGGGTCGTCCGCGCGCGCCGCCGCGTGCCAGGCACGTCGAGGCGGGCGAAAGTGGGAAATACCGGTTCTCGCATGAAGGGGACCCCATGACCACGCACGTGCGCATCCCGATGGACCGCGTCGCCGTCCTCATTGGGCACGAGGGCGAGGTCAAGCGCTACATCGAGGACAGGTCCGGCGTGGCGCTCGACGTCGACTCCAAGGACGGCTCCGTCGTGGTCCACGACGAGAACGCAAAAGACCCGTTCAAGGCGATGCGCGCGGCCGACATCGTGAGCGCCATCGGCCGCGGGTTCTCGCCCGAGCACGCCTTCAGCCTGCTGCGCGACGACTTCTACCTCGCGGTCATCGACATGACCGAGTACGTCGGGAAGAGCCCGCGCCACCTCCAGCGCATCCGCGCGCGCGTCATCGGCTCGGACGGCCGCACCCGCCGGCTGCTCGAGGAGCTCTCGGAGGCCAACGTGTCCGTCTACGGTTCCACCGTGGCCATCATCGGCGACGAGTGGAGCATGGACGTGTGCCGGCGCGCGGTGGACATGCTGCTCTCGGGCTCGGAGCACAAGTCGGTCTACGGCTTCCTGGAGAAGATGCGCCGCTCGAAGCGCATGCACACGCTCGACGCTCTACGCTGAGGGCGACCGCAACCGTTTTCTGCCGGTGCGGCCCTTCCCGGCACGGCGAGGAGGGCGGCGGTTGCTGGCGAAGCGGCTCGAGGACCTTGACTACCGCATAAACCAGTACCGCTGCGAGGGACACCAGGAATCCCGCCTCCGCCGCAGGCTGGATGCGCTGCTCCGGTCCTCCGCCGACACGCAGGCGCTGCTCGATTCGCTCACGCGCGTCCTCCGCCTCGAGGAGGGCAAGCTCGAGCACGGGACGGGCCTGTTCCACAAGGGGTCCGAGCGTCTGATGATCGAGGACCTGGTGGCCGTCGAGAACCTCGAGGTCTTCAAATCCGCGGGGCAGTACGCGGCCGTCCGCTACCGGCTCTCGGACATCGAGGAGGAGGTCGCCGAGATCGATCGCACGCTCGAGGCCCGCAGGGGGCGGCAGGAGCACCTGGGGATGCTCGAGCGGTGGCGCGCGGAGCTGTTCGACGAGCTCGACATCGACCAGAAGGCGGCAAACGCGCTGCTGCACACCCGGCTCGACGTGACTCTCCAGGTCGCCGACCGCGAGGACGACCTGCGCGACCTCTCGGACGCGGCCGAGTTCCTCGAGGCGACATTGGCCGCGCTCGAGGACGGCATCACCACCGCCACGCGCGTGCGCGACGTGGACAAGCGCGACCTGGCGGTCGTGGCCAACCTGCAGCCCGCACGGAGCCGGCAGTTCCAGCTCATCGAGCTCCTGCACCACGTGCAGCTCGCCTACCGCACGCTGGGCCAGCTCATCGACCACCTGCAGGGCATAGAGCACCTGCAGGTCCAGACGCGCGAGCCCGAGCGCATCCTCGCCGACTTCCTGGAGGCGCTGCTCATCGACCACTACGAGGGCGGCCACCCGAGGCACGCGCTCAAGGCCCTGCAGGACGCGCACCAGTACCTGCTCCAGGTGCGCGACGCGCTGCGCGCCCGCTACGGGGACGTGGAGGACGAGGTAGAGGCCCTCGGCGTGAGGCGGCAGGAGCTCTTCCACCTGTCCATCGAGGACCGCGTCAAGCGCGCGACGCGCACCGCCCCGTGAGGGGGAGGCGCGGTCAGCCGCCGGACGCGACGTAGATGACCTCGAGCAGCTCGCCGTCCCCCAGGGGCGCGTCCATCGGCACGGGCCTGGCGCCCCTGAGCACCAGGCACGCGGCCGTGGGCATGCCGAGCGCGCGCACGAGGTCCGCCGCGACCGCGCCCTCGCGAAGCTCGACGGGCGTGCTCACCCCGCCCGGCATCCTCCTGGCCTGGACCCTCATGGCGACCCAAAGGTTTAACTGAAGGGGGATAATTAAACCCTCCCTCCACCACGCCGAGGTAGCCTAGACTGGTCAAGGCGGCGGTCTCGAGAACCGCTGGCGACCTCGCCTCGGGAGTTCGAATCTCCCCCTCGGCGCCACCCCCCAGATGGCCCCGCGCCAAGGCCCTGCAGGCCCTTGGCCGATGCAACCCGATGGGGGGCTGGGCATCCATCGGTGCATCGGACGCCACCGCGTCTCAGGCCGGCGTGCTCCTGCGCCGGCCGGCCTTCAGCAGTTCGAACCAAAGTATGCTCAGCACGCCCGCCCCCACGCAAATTGCCAGGTCTATCAGGTGGATGATCGAGAAGTGGAACATCTCCCGAAGGCCCGGCGTGTAGAGGACGAGCAGCAGGAAGGCGACGGCCCCCACGACGACGTACACCAAGGCGTTGTTCCTCGACCTTGCCATCCCCACGATGGTCCTCGACCATGACCTGTTGGTGAGGATGAGCCCCAGGTTGGCCACGATGAGCGTCGTGAACGCGAGGGCCCGGGCCTCGTCCTCCCCCTGGCCCCGCTGGGTGGAGACGAAGAAGACCGTCGCGACGATCGCCAGGACCATGATGCCCTGGAGCATGCTCACCACCAGGGTCCTCCTGTCGAACAGGGGGACCCTCGGGTCGCGCGGCGGCCGCTGCATGACGTCGCTCTCCTCCCTCTCCGCCTCGAAGACGATCGAGCAGGCGGGGTCGATGACGAGCTCGAGGAAGACGATGTGGATCGGGAGCAGCACCAGGGGCCAGTCGAGGAAGATGGGGAGGACCGACATGCCCGCTATCGGCACGTGGATGGCCACGATGTACGCCAGGGCTTTTTTGATGTTGTCGAATATCCTGCGTCCCATCCTCACGCCATGGACGATCGAGGAGAAGTCATCGTCGAGCAGCACAAGGGCCGCGGACTCCCTGGCCACGTCCGTGCCGCGCCCGCCCATCGCGATTCCTATGTGGGCGCTCTTCAGGGCCGGCGCGTCGTTCACGCCGTCGCCCGTCATCACGACCGTCTCGCCGGTGCCCTTCAGGGCGTTGACGATGCGCAGCTTCTGCTCCGGTACGACCCTCGCGAAGACGCTCACGCCCCCGATGGCCTTCCGGAGGGAATCCTCGTCCATGGAGTCCAGCTGCGGGCCGGTGATGATGCTGCCGGGCGACCGCAGGCCTATCTCCTCGGCGATGCGCCTCGCGGTCCCGGGGTAGTCGCCGGTTATCATGACCACCCGGATGCCCGCGGCGTAGCACTCCTTGACCGCGTCCGCCACGCCCGGCCGGACCGGGTCCACGAACCCGAGCAGGCCTACGAACTCGAAGTTGAAGTCGTGCTGCTGCGCGGGCAGGTCGGTCCTCGTGAAGCTCGCCTTCGCCACGCCGATGATCCTGAGCCCCTGCGACGCCATCGTCCCGATGGTCCTGGAGAGCGCATCCACCCGAGGTGCATCGAAGTGGCACAGGTCCGCCACGGCCTCAGGCGCCCCCTTGGTGGCGATGACGTACTCCGTGCCGGCCGGCGATATCCACACTTGCGACATTGCGAGCAGTTCCTTGGAGAGGGGGTACTCCTGCACGAGGGTCCAGTCGTCGTGCACGTGCTCCGTGGTGCAGAGCTCGTGGTCGCACAGCGCCCTTATGGCCTTCTCCATCGGGTCCACGGGGCTAGGCTTGCTCGCCAGGACGGCATACTCGAGCACCTCGTGGAAGGCCTCGGGCATCGTCCTTCCCGGGCCGGTGACGACGTGGCTCTGGCCCCCGACCGAGACCTCGCGCACGGTCATCCTGTTGAGCGTGAGCGTGCCCGTCTTGTCGACGCACAGCACGGTGGTCGAGCCCAGCATCTCGACCGTTGGGCCACGGTGCGTGAGGACTTTTATCTGCGACAATCGCCACGCGCCCAGGGCGAGGAATATCGTGAGGACGACCGGGAACTCCTCCGGAAGGATGGCCATCGCGAGCGTCAGCCCCGCCAGGAGCCCGTGGAGCCAGTCCGCGCGCGTCGCCCCGTAGGTCACGATTACCGTCACGCACAGCACCACGCCGAGGACCGCCACGTTGCGCACGAGCGTCCTCGTCTCCTTCTGGAGGAGGGTGTCCTCGTCCTCGACGGACTCGAGGGCCTTCCCTATCTTGCCCAGCTCGGCCACACCGCCGGTCGCGTACACCCGGGCCGTCCCCTGTCCCTGCACCACGAGCGTCCCGGAGAACACGAACGGGAGGTCCTCGCCCCCTGGGGGTGTGCGCTCCATCCTCCCGTCCCACTGGAGCTTCCGGACGGGGACGGATTCGCCGGTGAGCAGCGACTCATCGACCGCGAGATGGCTGCTCGATAGCAGCACCGCGTCCGCGGGGACCCTGTCACCCTCCGACAGGACGATGATGTCGTCACGGACGACCTCCCGGCCAGGGATGCGCCTCTCCTGTCCGTCACGGATGACGAGGGCGCGAGGGCTCGAGAGGTCCCTCAGGGCCTCGAGCGCCCGCTCGGTCTTCCGCTCCTGGTAGAAGGTGATGCCCATGATGACGAAGACGAACGCGATGAGCATCAGCGCCTCCCCCAGGTCGCCCAGCACGAGGTACAGGGTGCCGCAGGCGATCAGGAGCAGGAACATCGGCTCGCGCACTATCTCGAGCGCTATAGTGAGGGCCTGCTTCCTCTTACCGGTGGGGAGCTCGTTGGGGCCCTCCTCCGCGAGCCGTCTGGCCGCCTCTGGCTCGGAGAGGCCTGCCCACGCGACCGAATCCTTACTCACCGCCTACGCCCCTCCATCGACCTCGTGCTCCGGTATCAACGCGGTCAGTCTCCCCGACAGGCCGCCAGGCGGCTTCCGCCACGTATCCACCCGCCCTTATTAAACGTATGGGATTTCAGATGCGGGTCCCTGGACATGCCGGGCGACGTCCCCTGGACGCGGCCCCACCCCCCAAAGCTTTTATACCGCGCCATCCTATTGTATGGCGAGGTCGGCCAGCATAGCCTACCTCAAAGAGGAGCACTCCGGAGGGATCAGATGAAGTGCCCCAAATGCCGTGCCGTGGTCGACGACAACGTCGAGAGATGCACATTCTGCGGTAACTACCTCAAGGGGTCGATGATGTCGCACTACAAGCTCGACAACTACGACCCCACGCAGGGCTACAAGAAGCCCCAGCCCGCCCAGCCCGCGGCCACCGAGGAGCCCAAGTCGCGGTTCCGGCTGTTCAAGTCCAAGACCTGACCGCGCGCGCGAGAAGGACGGCCGTGGCGCCTAGTGACCATGAGGACCGGTGATGGCATGGCCCGCGGTCCCCCCGACTTCCGATTCAGGGAGGCGTCCACCGCCGACGCGGCCGCGCTCGCGCGCATGGACGCGGAGTGCTTCCCCCACCACCCGTACCCCGAGCGGCTCATGCGGGACATAGTCGCGCGCGGGGCCTTCTGCCCGGTGGCCGAGCTCGACGGCGAGCTCGCCGGGTTCGCGATGGTCGACGTCCACCCGCGCAAGGGCGACGGGCTGCTCATCACCCTGGACGTGGCGGCGTCGCGGCGCAGGCGAGGGCTCGGCACCGCGCTGGTGGGCCTGTGCGCGCGCGAGGTCGCGCGCGCCGGCGGCACGCTCCTCGTGCTCACGACGGCCCCCAGCAACGGGCCGGCGCGAGCGCTCTACGGAAAGCTGGGCTTCAGGGACGCGGGGGTCATCGAGGGCTACTACGGGTACGACGACGCGGTCGTGATGGTCCACGGCGACGTGTCCGCCCTGGTCGCACTGGCCCCTGACGCGCGTTAGTGGAACTCGACCTCGTCGCCCTCGCCCGTGGAGGCGAGGGGCGCGCCCGCGGGCCCCATCGCCCTGTCCGAGCACGCCTCCTTGAGGCACTCGCGGCACGGGAGCTGGCAGGGCTCGAGGTGGATGAGCACCTGGGCCCTGCCCAGGCGCTCCTCGATCTCGAGCTGGATGTGGTGCGACAGCTCGTGCGCCTCCTGCACCGGCATCGAGGGCGGGAAGTGCAGGTGCATGTCGATGTGCCTCTCCGGCCCCGACCGTCGCGTGCGGAGGCTGTCGTAGCCGATGTGCATGCCCTTGTGCTCGTCGAGGACCGCGAGGATGGTGACCTGGTCCTCCGTAGGCAGCGGCGCGTCGAGGAGGTCCCCGAGCGTGCGGCGCGTGAGCTGGTAGGCGGCGAAGATGATGAGCACGGCCACGCCGATGGCCACGAGCGGGTCGAGCACGGACCAGCCGGTCACCCAGATGGCGACCATGGCCGCCATGACGCCCAGGGAGGTCCACACGTCGGTCGAGAGGTGCAGCGCGTCCGCCTCGAGCGCGACCGAGGACGTCTCGCGCGCGACCTTGAACAGGTACCGCGAGACGGCGATGTTGACCACGACGGACACCCCCATCACCGCCACGCCCAGCAGCGGCAACCCGACGTCCCCGCCATTGATGAGGCGTCTCACCGCCTCGTAGACGATGACGATGGCCGCCACCACTATGAGCGCGCCCTCGACCATCCCGGACAGGTCCTCGTACTTGCCGTGGCCGTAGGCATGGTCCACGTCCGGGGGATGGGCGGACCTGCCGACGGCATAGAAGGCGATGAGGGCCGCCAGCAGGTCGATGCTGGAGTGGATGGCCTCGGAGAGGACGGCCACGGAGGACATGAGGATGCCCACCACGAGCTTGGCGATCACCAGGCCCGTGTTGGACACGACCGAGACGCGGGCGGCCTCCTTGCGCCGCCGGCCCATCTCCTCGAACTGGGTGCCCTTCGGTCCCACGGCGGGATGATTGCGGTCCCCGTATTAGGGGATTTGGATTGCGGCGTCCCCGGTGGACGGGACGGGAAGGGAAGGGAAGGGACGGGACGGGAAAGGACGGGACGGTGCTCTGCAGGTGGGATGGGTCAGTGGATGGAGGTGCCCTGAGAGATGGGGGCCGGGCCGATAGCCGGGTGAGGCGATGGGCAGTAAGATAGTCTGATGGTGGACCGAGCGAGATTCGAACTCGCGGCCTCCTCCATGCCAAGGAGGCGATCTTCCAGGCTGATCTATCGGCCCGCTGGGTTGGGGG
Source organism: uncultured Thermoplasmata archaeon (assembly GCA_964353355.1). Taxonomy (GTDB): domain Archaea; phylum Thermoplasmatota; class DTKX01; order DTKX01; genus CAYGVT01. The sequence continues at coordinate 13,537 of CAYGVT010000122.1, forward strand.
AATGGGCTCCCCCCTTAAATGCGTTGCGCCCCGCAGCTATGGCCAGTAGGTCCCGTAGGCCTCAGCCGCAGCCGGGCGGCTTCTGCCCGTCCGCGGGCAGCCCGACGGGGTATCGCTCCGTGAGGCAGCCCGTGCACAGGTCCGCGAGGGGCAGGCCGATGGCGCGCTCCAGGCCCTCGAGAGTGAGGTACCGCACCGTGTCCGCCCCGATGGTCTTGGCGATCTCCTCCATCGTGCGGCCGCGGGCCAGGAACTGCTCCCGCGTCTTCATGTCGATCCCCAGCGGGCAGGGCGCGATGATGGGCGGTACCCCAAGGCGCACGTGCACCTCCTTGGCCCCCGCGCTCCTGAGCAGCCCCACGATGCGGCGCATGGTGGTGCCGCGCACGATGCTGTCGTCGACCAGCACCACGCGGCGGCCCTCCACGACGGACTTGATGGGGTTGAGCTTGGCGCGCACGTCGGATTCGCGGTGCGCCTGGTCGGGAAGGATGAAGGTGCGGCCCACGTACCTGTTCTTCATCAAGCCCTCGTCGTAGAGCACGCCCTTGCGCACCGCATAGCCGAGCGCGTGCGCGCGGCCCGAGTCCGGCACACCGAACACGACATCGCCTACGATGGGGTCGTCCTCCGCCAGGATGGCGCCTATCTCGCGGCGGACCTTGTAGACCTCGTGGCCCTCGAGGATGCTGTCGGGGCGGGCGAAGTAGACCCACTCGAACATGCAGTGCGCACGACGGGGCGACTCCGCGAACGTGTGCGACTTGACCTCGCCGCCCACGAGCTCGACTATCTCGCCCGGCCTCACGTCGCGGATGCGCTCGCCCCCGAGCGCGTCTATGGCCACGCTCTCGGACGCGACGATGTGGCCGCCCTCCAGCTTGCCCAGGAACAGGGGCCGGACGCCGTGGGGGTCGCGCACCCCGTACACCGTGCCGTTCACCATCATGGTGAGGCTGTAGGCGCCGCGGATACGCTTCGACACGCGCGTCATCGCTGCCGGCACCGACGGGTGGTCCACGAGGTCGTTGGCGAGCATCCTGAGGATGAGCTCGGAATCGGACGAGGTCATGAAGGCCCAGCCGCGCGCCTGGCGGTCCTGCATGACCTCGACGGCGTTGACGATGTCGCCGTTGTGGCCCATGGCCAGGTCGCCCAGGTCGCACGTCGCGACGAAGGGCTGCGCGTTGGAGGAGTGGCTGCCGCCCGTGGTCGAGTAGCGCACGTGGGCGATGCCGGCCGCGCCCCGGAGTGGGCGCTCGATCAAGTCGCCCAGGACCTCGTGCACCAGCCCCATGCCGCGGCGGTAGCGGATGCGGGAGCCGTCGTAGACCGCGATGCCGGCGGATTCCTGGCCGCGGTGCTGCAGGGCGCGGAGGGCGTTGTACACGAGGGGCGCGACGTCGCGGTCGTCGCCGAGCGATATGCCCACGACGCCGCACTTGTCATTGACGCCCTGCTCCATGCTTCAGTGCTCCTTCGCCCAGGTGTAGTTGCGGATGCGGGCGGTCGCGCCGTACCCGCAGTAAGCGCAGCGCTTCTTCTGGACGTGGTAGGAGTGGCGACCGCACCTGCGGCACCGGATGTGCGTCTTTTTGTCTCTCCGTCCCATCGAGGTCGTGCCCTTCGTCATGCCGCTCTCCCGCCTAGGCCGCGATGTAGATGACGCCGTCGCCGCGCAGGATGGCCGTCTCCCTGACGCCCACCTGCTTGCCGTCCACGTGCTCCTCGGCGCCTGTCAGCACAAGGTTCATGTGGGGGTCGAAGCCGCTCAGGACACCCCTGTACTCGACCCGGCCGCGTAGGGTGACGATGACCCTCCTGCCGACCGCCTTGTTGAGCACAATGAGGGGCTTGTCCATGCTCACCGCGTCCTTGAACCGCCGAACGCGCAGGGAGTATTAAAGGTTTGCCCGGGACCGCCGCGCCGCCGGCGCGCTGGCTAGGTCCGTCAGAGCCCCAGCGCGGCCCCCATGAACGGACCGAGGAACTGCCACACGATGAGCATCAGGACGAGCACGCTCATCGCGCCCGTCACGCGCAGCGCGAGCTTGTCCGCCCCGGCGGGGCCGAGCGAGGGCCGGAGCCTCTGCCACACGGCCGCCAGGCCGTCGCGGAAGATGTAACCGCCGTCCAGCGGGATGGCGGGCAGCGAGTTGAAGATGCCCACCATCAGGTTCAGCCAGAACACCCAGTACAGCAGGTTGGCCAGCAGCCAGAACCACGTCTCGCCGAGCGCGGAGAGGGGGCCCGTGACCTTGAAGGCCTGCGTCACGCCCTCGGGCGCGGGCTGGAGCGTGGGGCTGGCGAAGGGCAGGCTGATGTAGAAGAACGAGACGTTGCGCAGCGCCATCGCGCCGTCCGAGTAGGCCCTCGGGTGCGCGAGCGCGTCCGGGTAATCGCCCGCGGGCACCTCGGGGATGAGCCTGGAGCTCGCGCCGATGTAGCCCTTGCCGTCGAATCCCTGGTCAGGGTAGACCAGCCCCTTGTCCCAGAGCAAGACCGTGGCGTTGCGCCACTCGCCGCCGCGCCACCACGTCACGAGCACGCGCTGGCCCGCCTGCGTCCGGTCCATCGTGTCCAAGAAGTCCTGGATGTCGGCGATGACGGACGCGTTGGACCCGGCAGGCCCCACGGGCGGGCCGTCGAGGGATTCGATGCGGGTGATGATGCTCCACGGCCGCAGCCCGGCCGTCGACGCGGGCGTGCGCTGCCACTCCTCGGTGTCGTTGGCCGCGGGCATCAGCTGCTTGTCCACGACGTTGTTGAGCACCACGCCGTCCTGGGCCGGCTCGAGGGCGGCCATGAAGCCCCACGCGAAGAGCATCACGCTGAGCGCGGCCACGATGATGTTGGTCACCGGCCCGACCGCGAACACGCGCGCCCGCCGCCACCGGTCGACCTTGAGGAGCCTGTCCTCGTCCGGCTCGACGAACGCGCCGATGGGGACGACCAGGAACAGCAACCCCAGCGACTTGACGGGCACGTCCCCCACGCGGGAGAGCACGCCGTGCGCGAGCTCGTGCACGACCATCGCCACGATGAGGCCGAAGATGCCGTACCAGAGCGGGATGACGGGATTGATGCCCGGGATGCCCAGCATCTGCTGGGGCTTGATGACGCCGGGCGGGATGCGCACGACGATGAAGGCCTGCCAGAGGAGCAGGGCGAACATCGCCGCCATGAAGAAGACGATGACCAGGGTCGAGGCCGTGCCGTAGGCGCGCCAGCCCCAGAGGCGGCGGGTCGAGATGCGCTGCATCCTGTCTGCGTCGCCCGCGCTCTCCAGCCTCTCCAGCTCGTGCTCGTCAGCGGCGAGCTGCGCCTCGAGCTCGCGCATGCGCGCGCCCATCTGCGAGGCGCGCCTGCGCTGCGTCGAGACCAGGGCGGCGAGGGAGCCCTCGGCCTCGGGGTCGTCGCCGGCGCGCAGAAGCTCGTAGAGGCGCGAGTCCTGGGGCACGGAGGCCTCGATGGCCTCCATCTCGGCGGCGAACTCCCGCCGCATCTCGGCCGCGCTGCGCGCCTCCGGTGCCTCGAACACCGCGCCCCTGTGGCCCTCGGCCGCGACGGCGCGCGCCTCGCGGGCGTCCTTGGCCTCCCCCGAGAGCATCCAGTACCGCCTGACCTGGTCGGCCGAGGCCACCGCGGCCTCGGCGCGCGCGAGCTCCCCCTTGGCCTCGGCCGCGGAGTGGCGCGCCTCCTGGATGGACTGGCGGAGCACCTGGGCGCGGGAGCCTCGCCCGGAGAGCCGCTCGATGAACGCGCGGCCGCGGCGCGTGCGCCACATCAGGATGATGCCGGCGACGAGAGTCATGCCGCGGCGCTCGAGCGCGCCCGACCGGTTCGCCACCGTCACGAGGACGTAGTAGGCGAAAACGACGAGCAGGCCGATGAGGAGGTAGGGGCTCATGGCTAGTCGCGTGTATCGCGGGGAGGTATATTAAACGTGCTGCGATGGGGAGGGGGATGGTGGCGCGTGCGTCCGGGGGACGGGCCAGGGTGTGACGGGGGGAACGCGGACGGGCCCGTGGGCGGAGGGCATCGACGGCGGGCGGGGGCGGGGCGTCACCCGCCCTCCTCCCGGCCCTGTGGCTCCCTGCCGCGGGCCTGCGCCCAGTCGTCCTCGGTCATCTCGTCGTAGACCGAGGCCTCCGTGCGGGGCTTCTCCTTGAGCGACTTTTTCTCCTTCTCGCCGCGCGCGAGCTCGAGGATGCGCCGCTTGCGCAGCATCCAATAGTGGATGCGCCACACCTTGCCCTTGAGGATGTAGATCTCCTCGCGCTCCGTCGTGAGGAGGCCCTCCTCCTCGAGCATGTAGAACACGTCGCGGTCCTCGGTGTTGAGGATGTTGTCGATGATGTAGTCGGAGTATCCGAAGAAGTTGAGGAGGTAAATGGCGAGCTTGGAGATGTCCGTATCGGACATGCCCTTCTTGCCGAGGAGCTTCTTGAGGGCGGCGACGAGGTCCTCGTACGTCACTACGGTCGCCGCGAGCTCGTCCGAGGAGGCCGAGATGATGTCCTCATCATCTCCCTCCATGAACGACAGGTCATGGTCTTCCGGAGGCATGTCCGCATCCCCTCCGCTGGGCAACCTCTACTTCGCCCTGAGACCCCAGCTGAAAAGCTTTATCTGGCCAGGAATCGCTCCTCTACTATATGTATTCTGTCGTGCTGACCACGGTCGCCTCCAGGGAGGACGCTGCGCGCCTCGCGCGGGCGCTCGTCGAGCGAAGGCTCGCGGCCTGCGTCAACGTCCTGCCCGCGACCTCGTTCTACCGGTGGGAGGGGGGGGTGCGCGAGGAGGGCGAGCACGTGCTCGTCGTGAAGACCCGGCGCGCGCTCGTCGACGACATCCGTGAGCTGTTCGAGGAGGCGCACCCCTACGAACTGCCCGAACTGCTCGCCCTCGAGGTCGAGGACGGCTCCGCCGACTACCTGAACTGGCTGCGGGCGATGACCGAGGAGCCCCAGTAGCCCCGCTCAGCTTGTGGGCGGCGCGCCCGCGCCGCCACCGCCACCACCGCCGCTGCCGCCTCCGCCCCCGCCGCCGCTGCCGCCGCCCGCGGCCTTGGCCGTGGCCCCGGCGCGCAGCTGGTCCGCGACGTCCTCGAAGAAGTAAAGGTCCGCGCTCGGGAGGTTGACGATGATGGCGGACCCCCATGCGAGCTTCTTGAGCTTGACGTCCCCGAGCGCCCTCATGTACTCCTGGTCCGTCTCGTCGAAGTTGAAGGCCACGAGCAGGATGGGGTCGGCGCCGAAGTGGTCGGCGAGCAGCACCGCGCGGTCGCCGTCGGTGAAGCCGCCGAAGTCGTGCACGAACTCGATGGGCTTGGACTGCGTCGTTGCGAGCAGGCGGCCCTCGAACCGCGGCACCCACTCCTCGATGGCGCGCTGGTTGTCGCCGTGGGCGTGCACCACGACGATGCTGCCCTGCGCGTTGGCCCTGACGAGGTCCTCGAGCCGCGGCGCGTCGAGGTCGGTGACGATGACGCTGGGGAGGATGCCGCTCGCGAGCAGCTTGGACGTCGCGCCGTCGGCGGCCACCGTCGGGCCAGTGAAGGCGAAGTCCGCGATGTCGTGCTCGAGCGAGGGCCCGTCCGCGAACACGTATGCGTGCCGGCCCCGGAAGAGCTCCTTCAAGTCGCCGATCTGCGCGAGCCGGTCCTTGCGCTTGGCCATCAGCCCGGAGAGCAGCCACGCCACCTGCTCGTCGCGGTCGCGGGAGTAGCCCATGGACTGGACGATGGCCTTGTAGTACCCCTCCCAGTCCGAGAACCGCATCCGTGCACCGCGGCCAGGCCCATGGCGGAGGGCATTATTATATCCTTTGAGGAGGAGCACCGGGGCGATGCCTTCCTCGGCTGGCCGGGTGGCCGCGCGATGCCATCTGCTATTGCAGGGGTCGGCCTCCGTGACGCGGGGCGATGGTGCGCGATGACCATCAGGCCCGGTTTAAGAGGGGCGCGCGCGCTCGACATGCACGATGAGCGTTCCCCCGGACCGACCGAGGGCCGTGCGGTGCCCCGCCTGCGGCCTCAGGACGCGGCACTACCCGTTCGTCAAGCCCGCGTGCCCGGGCTACGGATTGCTCTGCTCGCGGTGCGGCCGCGTCACCCAGCCCATCGACACGGTCGGTCGAGCGGAGCCCTACGTCCACGACGGGAGCGACCGTCACCGCATCCGCTAGGGCTCTGGGAAGGCCGCATTCCGCATCTGCCCCCCAGGCCCACAGGCCCGGCGGAGGCTGCTGCTGCGCTCACTGCGGCGGCGGCGGCGGGGCTCAGCCTGGTGGCGGCGGGGGTTAGCCCGGCGGCGGTGCCGCTGGCGTCTTGGGCCTCACGACCAAGTAGATGATGAGGCCGATGATGCCGAGCAGGATGACCACAATGAGCCACAGCACACCACTGGCACCGCGCGACTGGGCATCCTTGTACACCCAGATGGCGACGAGTATCCAGATGATGAACCATACGATCGGGAAGATCCCCAGGCAAGCAAGCCCTCCGAAGAGCGCCATACTCTCACCACCTTCTGGGACCCATTAGGCCTCGGAGGATAAAATCCTTTTGGGCCCGACCGGGCATCGCTCATGCTGGTACCTTTGGATGCCCTCACGCCGTAGCGCTCAGGGGTTCTGCGGCGGCGGGTACTGCGGCGGCTGCTGGGGTGGGTACTGCTGCTGGGGTGGGTACTGCTGCTGCGGCGGGTATTGCTGCTGCGGCGGGTACTGCTGCTGCGGCGGGTACTGCTGGGGCGGGTACTGCTGCGGTGGAGGGGCGCCGTAACCCGGCGGAGGTTGGGCGTATCCGGGCGGCGGGGCGTATCCAGGCGGTGGTGGGTAGTAGCCCGGCGCGGGCGTGACCGGTGGCTTGGGCCTAACGACGAGGTAGATGATGAGGCCGATGAGCCCCAAGAGCAGGACCACGAGCAGCCACAGGATGCCGCTCGCGCCGCGAGATTGGGCGTCCTTGTAGACCCAAATCGCGATGAGCAGCCAGATGACAAACCAGATGATCGGCCACACTACGCAAAGCAGACCTGCACCAAAAAGCGCCATGTAGTATCCACCCTTTAACCCCCATCGGGGTCGACGGATTTAACAGTTTTGAGACCGCCCCCCAACGGCCCCCGCTGACACCAATGCCCGCGCCCTTCGACCGAGGGGCTACGGGTCCTGTGGCGGTGGGGACTGAGGCGGTTGCTGCGGAGGTGGGGCGCCGTCCCCTGGAGGCGGATGTGCGTATCCTGGCGGAGGGGGTGCGTGGCCTGGCGGAGGCGGGTAGAAGCCCGGTGGTGGGGCGGTCTCCTTGGGCCTCACGACGAGGTAGATGATGAGGCCGATGAGCCCGAGCAGGATGACCACGATGAGCCACAGCACGCCGTTGGCGCTATGGCTCTGCGCGTCCTTGTAGACCCAGATGGCCACGACGATCCAGATGGTGTACCAGATGGCGTACCAAGCTCCGCATGGCCAGAAGAGGAAGTCAGCCAGGGCGCCCACCGCTGGACGTATGGTCTTCGCCTGTTAAATTGCTTGCGAGGACGTGTGGGCTTGGGGTGGGTTCTGACCGAGGAGGGATGTAACCCTCCCCTTACCATGCTACGTATAGGGGGTCGTTTGGACGGCTCGGTCTATCTCCTCGATATCCGGATGATGAACCAGACGATCGGTAATATCCCCAGATACGCGAGCCCTCCGAGGAGCGCCATTCTGTGACAACGCACGGGGCTAATAGGTGTCGATGGAACTAACCCGTGCGCGGTCGCCCCGACTTCGCTGGGGCTTGTACGGAAACTTGGCCCCCCCGCAGGACGCCTAGGGGCCCTGTGACGGCGAGCACTGGGGCTGCTACTGCTGGGTGGTTGGGGAGGGCCCTGCTATTGCGGCGGGTACTGCTGCCGCGGCGGGTACTGCTGCTGCTGCGCCGGATACTGCTGCTGTGGCGGGTACTGCTGCTGTGGCGGGTACTGCTCCTGCGGCGGGTACTGCTGCTGTGGCGGGTACTGCTCCTGCGGCGGGTACTGCTGCTGCGCCGGATACTGCTGCTGCGGCGGGTACTGCTGCTGCGCCGGATACTGCTGCTGCGGGGCGCCGTAACCCGGCGGCGGCTGGGCGTATCCGGGCGGCGGAGCATATCCCGGTGGTGGGATGTAGGCCTGTTGTGCATCGGGCTTCTTGGGCCTCACAACGAGGTAGATGATGATTCCAATGAGCCCGAGGAAGAAGACGACGATGAACCACAACGCGCCATTTGCGTTACGTTCCTTGGCATCAAAGTAGGTCCACGCCGCTAAACAGATCCAGAAAAGGAACACACTGACGCATAGCGACACACTCACCATGTGGTCCACCTCCTACCGTGGGAACATAGGGATGGTAGGTAATATTTTTTGTGTGTGGCACACCTCAATCGGATGGGTGGCAGCAAGAGTGCCCTAGGAAAGCGGGAGGGATGCCTGCGTGGGAGGACGGGCATCCCGTGTCATACGCTCCGCTCTTGCTATCGATGGGGTTCCTTCCGCAGGAGCGTGCTCCCTGCCCGGGCGTCGCGCCCTACTGCGGCGGTGGCGGGGCGTAGCCCGGCGGTGGCGGGGCGTACCCCGGCGGGGGCGGTGCGTAGCCCGGCGGTGGGGCGGCGGGCATCTTGGGCCTCACGACGAGGTAGATGATGAGGCCGATGAGGCCAAGCAGGATGACAACGATAAGCCACAGTACCCCGTTCGCGCCCCTCTTCTCGGCGTCCTTGTACACCCAGATGGCGATTAGGATGAAGATGATCCACATGACGACGACGACGATGAGGCACACGCCCGCGAACAGTCCAGCCATCATGCCCGCGTCCTCGGCATCTGTATTGTTCAGGTCATCCAGGAACGCCGCCATTGCGGTGCCGGCCGTGGCGACGAGCATCAGTATCGCTCCCAGCGCAAGATATCCAGTTAACCTTCCCACAAGGTCCACCCAGCATCGGATTGTCTGATGCGTTCTTAAGTCTTGCTACCGCGGGCACGATCGCGAGGGGGTCCGTGCGCCACTGGCGCCATGCGACACCTTTTTATAGAGGCAGCCCATTCCCGACATCCCCCTAGGAGGGAATGGATGGGCAACATCCGAGGAACGTACATCAAGCGCGTCGCCGTAATGTTGCTGAAGACCCACCCGCAGCTCTTCAGCGAGGACTTCCAGCACAACAAGATCATGGTGGGGCGCGTGACGGACGTCCGGCACAAGCGCATGCGAAACCGCATCGCGGGCTACGTCACCACCCTCAAGAAGCGGAAGCCCATCGCCTAGGGCGGACACCTTCTCCAGCACTCAAGGCCCAGTTCGGACAGTGCGAACCCTGGCCCGGCATCCACGCGGATGCGTGCCATCTACCAACCCTACTTCCTCGTCCACCAGGGTACGTGCCGCCCGAGCACCCCGGGCATCTCCGCGACCACATCGGTGGCGAGCATCGAGTGCCCGACCTTGGCGAGCGCCGCGTCGCCCGCCGCCCCCACGACGAACGCGGCCGCGCGCGCCGCGTCGAACGGGCGCATGCCCTTGGCGAGGAAGGCCCCCACGACGCCCGCGAGCACGTCCCCGGTGCCGCCGGTCGCCATCGCGGCGTTGCCCGTGTCGTTGAGCTTGACGCGCGTCCCGTCCGAGATGACGTCGAGGGGCGCCTTTACCAGCAGCGTGCAGCCCAGCCGGTAGGCCACCGCCCTCACCGCCTCGTTCCTGCCCTCCCCCTCGGGCGGCAGCGGGGAGCCGGCGATGCGGCCGTACTCGCCCGAGTGCGGCGTGAGCACCACGCTCGGACCCCGGGGCAGCCTCTCGGCGCCCGCGATGGCCCGCAGCGCGTCCGCGTCGACGACAACGGGCTTGCCCTCCGTGACGAGCGAGACGTAGGCGGCGCGTGCGAACTCGAGCGTCGCCGGCTCGGCGCCGATGCCGGGACCGAGCACGACCGCGCCCACCCCCGACCACAGGCCCTGGACCTCCTCGGAATGCGCGGGCTCGAACCGCACCGCGGACCTGCCGCCGATCCCGTGCACGATCAAGTCGAGCGAGTGCGCCCTCACGACGTCCGCGACCGCGCCCGGCACGGCCAGGAACGCGAGGTCGACGCCCGCGCGGTGGGCTGCGAGCGCGCAAAGCGTCGGCGCGCCGTGGTAGGGCCCACCTCCCACGACGAGCACGGTGCCGCGCTCGCGCTTGTGCGCGTCCCTCGCCACGGCGGGCACGAGCAGCAGCTCGCCCGGCCCCGTGAGCCTCACGGCGTCGGGCGGCACGCCGATGGGCTTGACGACCACATTGCCGCACTCGGCCCCCATGCCCTCCTTGGGCGCGTGGAACGTGACCGTGACCTCCGGCCGCACGGCCATCTCGGTCCCCCAGCCGGAGGGAACGTCCACGGACACGACGCGCTTGCCTGACGCGTTGATGGCCCTGATGGCCTCCGCGTAGGACCCGCGCGGAGCGCCCTCGGCCCCCACGCCGAGCAGCGCGTCGACGACGAAGTCGGCCTTGGCGAGCAGCTCGCCGATGGGCGCAGGCGGCGCGTGTATGGGCACGCCCTCCAGCTCGGCCCGCTGCAGGTTGGTGCGCGCGATGCCGGTGCGCACCTGGTCCGCGCTCCTCACGAGCACCACATCGACTTTGGACTTGCCATGGAGGTGTCGCGCGGCCACGAACCCGTCGCCGCCGTTGTTGCCCGAGCCGCAGAGCACGACGACCCTCTTGCCCTTCGCCCCGAGCTCGAGCAGGTGCTCCGCCAACCCCAGGCCCGCGTTCTCCATGAGCGTGAGCGTGGGCACGCCCCGGTGCTCCGAGTTGGCATCGAGCACGCGGACCTCATCGAGGCTGATGGGCTCCATCGGCCGTTGGGAGCGCATAATGCGGCCAAATATGTTTGCATGTGAACCAGAGGGGTTCCGGCGATATGGGTGCCGTACATGCCAGAGCGTGGAACCTCCATGGGAACGACGGGCCAGGCCAGCGCACCCCTTGCGGGTGCCAGTACAGCCAGTTCATCAAAATCTATTCCAAACACTAGTTATATCCTCTCGCCCCTAAATGTGGTTGGAAAAAGGAGGACCGGTCGAGAGCGGCAGGGTAGTTTCCCTGAAATGCTTCTTAAGACCCTTCCTCCCCAGAAGAGTCGCGAAGAGAACCGAGTTCCCCTCTCCCCCAGAGATCCCGAGAACCGCCGCCCGCGCCCGCCTCCTTTTTCCATCTCTTCTCAAACAACGATTGTCGAGCTCTGGCCCAGCTCATTGATGCGGGCCGTGTCCTGAACCACACCGGCTTGCAGCCCACATATCCAGACATTTTATATCACCGGATCATCATTGTGCGACCATGGGAAAGGCCAGGGTTTGGCCCACGGTCTGGTGCCTCTGCTGTCTCCAGCTGCTTTTGATGCAAGCGTTCCCGGTCCAAGGAGGGAGCGAGTTCAAGCTGTCCGGGAATGGCCTTGGCACAGGCACGATGGATGGGGTCATCCTCGACAACGAGACCATCGTCTTGGAGCTCGGCGACTCGTCGCTCGGCAACTGGACCGAGATGATGGCAGGGTATCCCTCCGCCCGCGAAGAGCCCAATTTCGTATATGACGACCGGGACGGGGCGCTGGCGCTCTTCGGGGGTCAGAACTCGATATTCAACTCTATCCATGACTGCATCTGGCTGTACAACATGACGAGGAACCGGTGGTCCCCCATGCCCGGTTGCGGCACCCTGCCGATCCCCGCGAAGGGCATGATGGCCTACGACAGTTGGCACGGGGCATTCGTGTTCTTCGGGGGAATTGGCATGTCCGGCTCGGCCAGTATGACGTACATCTTCAACGTCACCGCGAAGGAATGGAAGAGGATGCGTCCGGCTCAATCACCATCCCCCAGGGCATATTCCGCCATGGCGTTCGACGAGAGGAACGGGGTCACCGTGCTGTTCGGAGGGGACGGGTCATCGGACAACCTCAACGACACATGGACCTACAACCTCACGACCGACACATGGACGGAGATGAACCCCGCTACCGCCCCGCCTCCTCGAGAGGCCATGCTCATGGCATTCGACAAGGCCGCCGGCGTCACCGTCATGCACAGCGGCAGGGCCGGTTCCGGGGGGGATTACGGTGACACCTGGCTGTACAACACCAGCAACAACACCTGGTGGAGGGCCCTCTCGAGCGGCGGGCCTGGCAGCAATCGCAACACGATGGCCTACGACGATGCGGACAGGCTCGAGCTCGTCTTCGTAGATGGCAGCTCCTCGGTCATGGCCTACAACATCAGCGCGAACACGTGGACGTCGTTGAATCCCCCTTCGAAACCACCAGTGTACATGGGCCGAGGGATGGGGTACGACATCGCGAACGGGGCTATGGTCATCACGGGGGGATTCACGCGAAAGCCGAACGACGACATCGTCATTTATGATGAGCTCTGGAGCTACAACCTGAGCCAGAACGCCTGGAAGCACATCACCAAGCCGAAGGAGATCCCCTCGCCGAGGCATAGCCATGCGATGTCCTATGACGAGGCGGGGGCCAAGGCGGTAATGTTCGGTGGCGAGAACTCCAGCTCAAGCAGCTACCAGCTGGGGGACACGTGGACGTACGACCTCGCCACCAACGCATGGTCACTGAAGTCTCCCGCGAAATCGCCACCCTCGAGGCGCGCTCACGGCATGGTCTACTGTCCTGGCCCGAACGTCACGGTGCTGTTCGGCGGGAACAGCTATGCGGGCCACACATCGTTCAATGACACATGGACATACGACCTGGCCACGGATGCTTGGAAGGAGATGATGCCCCCCGACGCACCTCCCAACCAGAACAGCCCCGGGATGGCCTACGACGAATCCCACGGGGTCGTCGTCCTGCTCACTAGAGAACGGGCCACATGGACCTATAACATCTCAACGAACACCTGGATGGACATGGCACCGACCTCTATCCCGGAGGTCAGGTACGAGTACAGGCTGGTCTACGACCGGGCACATGACACGATCGTGGCCGTCCTCGGTGTACAGTCCGGCGAGGGCCCATGGAGGACCTATAACTACACGGATGTTTGGACGTACGATCTGGACGCGAACTCATGGACGAACAGGAGCCCGACCCGCTCGCCCCTGTCGAGGACCGGTTACGAGGTCCTGTATGACAGCGCGCGCGGGGAGACCGTGATGTTCGGGGGTGGACACCCCTACTACAACGGCACTACGTGGCAGTCGAGCCGCGATGGGATGCTCTGGAGGTACAACCTCACGACGAACGTCTGGACCTCGGAGGCCCTCCCCACCGAGCTCGGGGACAGGAGTCAATGCCCGACGGTCTACATCGAGGAGGGTAGGTCGATGGTGACCTTCGGCGGCTCCTCGCGGAGCAAGGATTTCCTGGGCGACACGTGGGCGTTCAACATCGTCGCCTACGCGCCCGAGGGTACCTACGTTGGCCCCAAGCACGACACCGGCGGGACCTCGTACTACGGGACCCTGGACTGGACGGCGGACGTCACCCCGGACACATACTTGGGGCTCCAGGTCAGGACGGCCGAAACGCAGGGGAGCCTCAACCTCACACCGTTCGCAGGCCCGGACGGTACGGGTGCGAGCTTCTACGAGACCCCCGGCGAATGGGTCGCCCGGGCGCACAACGCCAGCAGGTGGCTCCAGTGGAGGGCCCTACTCGCAACATGGGACCCCATGGGCACCCCCGCCATCCACGAGGTGTCCATCAAGTACAACCGCATCCACAACCTCACGCTGGCATCGCCTGGGGGCGGGGAGAATTGGACCGGCCGGCATGATATCTTATGGAGCACCACTGACCCGGACGGCGACGCGATGGCGTTCGACATCCTGCTCGTCAACGGGACCGCAACATGGACGATCGCCTCCAACCTGGCCAACGGCACGACGTCCTGGTCGTGGGACGTACCGCGCACCGTGTACGGGTTCTTCTGCGTCACGGTGGTCGCACGCGACACGAACTCGATGGTACCTCTCACGGTGAGGGCGACATCCGGACCGGTCGCGCTCAACCACCACACACCGGTGGTCGAGCTTGTCTCGCCCCTCGACGGCGCGGAGGTGAGCACCACCGAGGTCGACCTCCTGTGGAACGCGACCGACGAGGACGACGACCTGCTCGATTGCTACGTGTTCATCTCGAACAGGTCCTTCTCCGTCTCGGACCTGCCGCCCTCCATCGCGGTGGTCCGAGGGAACGCCTACCGCGCGACGGGCTTGAACGACGGGGAGATCTACAGCTGGACCGTCCTAGCCAGCGACAGGCACGAGAACAGCACGGTGCCCGCGGTGCGCTCCTTCACGGTGAGGCTGCCACCGCCCCCGAACCATCCGCCGGTGGTCGTCCTCGCCTCCCCTGATGACGGCGCCGTCCTGGATGGGGAGCCGGCGACGTTGGCTTGGAACGGGACCGACGAAGACGGGGACGCGCTTCACTACAGCGTCATGCTGCTACCCAGCAGGTTCGACCTCAGCGACCTGCCCGAACCGCTCGCGGAGACGAACGCGACCTCTATCGGATTCGCCGGGCTGGTGGATGGGACCACGTACTATTGGACCGTTATGGTGAGCGACGGGGAGTTCATCGCGCTCGCTGGCGAGGTCCGGCATTTCACGCTGTCGCTCCCCCGTCCGAACCATCCGCCCACGACGACCCTGGTCGCACCCTTCGACGGAGAGGAGGAACCGAACACCACCGTCGTGCTCCAGTGGGCGGGCGGGGACGAGGACGGGGACCCGGTACGCTACTATCTCGTACTGGCGGACGCACCCTTCACAACATCCGCACTGCCGGCCCGCCTCGCAGTGGTGGATGCAACGGCCTACACGGTCGTCGGCCTCGCCAACGGCACGACCTACTACTGGACGGTCGTGCCGAATGACGGGAAGGTCAACGGTACGACCGTCACAATCTGGTCCTTCACGGTGATGGTGCCATCACCCCCGCCTCCCCCGGTCAACCATGCCCCCATGATCTCGGGCCCCGCCCATGTGGCCGTCGAAGCGGGCCATGTGCTGAGAGCGAAGGTCAACGCGACCGACGAGGATGGGGACCCCCTTGTCTTCTCGCTGCTCCCGTCCGGCCTGGGCATCATGCTCAACAGCTCGTCGGGCGAGCTCGAGTGGCTGACGACGACCGCTCACGTGGGCAACCACACGGTCAACGTCAGCGTGTCCGATGGGAGGGGTGGCTCTGATTCCCTCTCCATGGTCGTCGAGGTCCTCGCCCCTGTCCCCCCGCCCCCCGAAAGGAGGCCGGCCATCCGCATATCCACGCCGACGAATGGCTCAAGGTTCAGGGAAGGCAGAAGCGGGAGCATCAACATGACAGGGACGGCCATCAATGGTTCACGCCCCCTGGAGAGGGTACAGGTCCGTATCGATGGGGGGCAGTGGATCGATGCGAGCGGCCTCGACCGATGGTGGCACAGCATCGACTTGCGAGCGCTCGACGTCGGGACGCATGAGATCGAGGCGAGGGCATTCGACGGGACCAACTATTCCGACAATGCCACCGCGAAGTTCGATGTGCGGTCCTCGGAGCAGCGGGTCAAGCCCCCCGTCGGATTGTTGCTCCTCATGGTCATCATGCTCGCGATAGGTATGGCCCTACTCGCGCGCAGGTTCATGCGCAAGCAGGCCCTGTAGCGCCCATAGAATGGATGGTAGTGGTCCCTCATCGGTCTGCCCCAGCGTAGTGAGCCCACCCTCCGACCCATCCGCGATGTCCGCGCATGGCCCCATTGCCAAAACTCCACCCAGGCTCTCAACCCCATCATGCGGAAGGAGCGCGCCCCGTCCGCGGCAAGCCATGAACCTTTTTCTCCCGCGACCGCCTTCCAAGGGGCCGTGAAGCCCCCGCCCTCCGACTACGACGCCATCTCGCGGTACTATGACCGCGTCCGGGGCTTCGGCCCGGAATACCACCGCGGGTGGGTCGAGCGCATCCTGCTCCACGGCGACCTCGAGCGGCGCCCACGCCTCCTCGACGTGGGCTGCGGCACGGGGCGCTACGCTTGCATCCTCTCTGGGAGGCTCGGCCGGCCCGTGTACGGCCTGGACCTCTCCGCGGGCATGCTCGAGAAGGCCCGCGAGCGGGCGGCCGGGGAGGGCGCGGACGCGAGGTTCGTCCAGGGCGACGCGCTCGCGATGCCCTTCCGCGACGCGTCCTTCGACGCCGCGACGCTCTTCCT
>CAYGVT010000123.1:0-5842 GCA_964353355.1 uncultured Thermoplasmata archaeon
TCCAACAAACCCGAGAATAGAAGGGTACTTGAACCTCCGCGCGCATTGGCAAGCAAGGGCAGGGCGCAACATTTCCGGCGGAGGGCGAACCGATCCACCTCGGGTGGAAGTGAGGGGGAGATCCGCTGACGCAGGGGACCCTCTCGAGTGGGACCGGTCCGGTGCGCGCCCTGCGATGGTCATCGGAGGGGCATTAGATGAGAAATGCATGGTCCAAGCCACCGTTCAAGCTGATGTCCTTCCTGATGCCCCTGATAGTCATCTCGATGGGCTTTGGCATGAGCGCTGTGCTCCATGAATTCTCGATGCTCCTGCTTGTCGCAATCGCTATCCTTGTGACAGAGTACCTGGCCATCTCCATGGTGATGAGGAAGCGGATGAAGGACACCTGGGACTCGGAGCGGAGGCTCTACACGAACGACGTCGTGGACGCCACGAACACCCTCGTGGAGGCCCTCCGGAAGGCCGGATACGACCCCATCAAGAAGGAACGGAAGACCAACCGCGGCTGGATGACCTACGACGTCGGGAAGGGGCTCAACGTCACGCTCATCCCGACCGACCGGGGCGTCGTGGGCTGCGTCGGGCCCGTAACGGACGCCAGCCGAAGGGATGTCACGGCCATCGAGGGGCTGATAGATGCGGTGCTCGCACAGCCCATCAAGCCCCGCCATGAGCCGGGCGAAGGACCCTTGGACGGGTGAGCGGCGATGTCAGGACGTCGGGTCATCATCCATGGTATCCCTCCGGACCTCCTTGCCGGGGCTGCCCCGTGGCATGCCCGGTCGAGGTGGTGCGATTGAAGGACGCGTGGGAGGGGCAGGTGAGGCGCGTCTTCCTCATCGCGAACCTTTTGACCCCCCTCGCCCTCGTTCCCATGCTGCCCTTCTTGAGCCCGAGCCACTGGAAGCTGACCACAACGGCCGTGGTCCTCGGCGCCATCTACCTCGCGATCTTCGCCGTGATACTGCTGGCCCGTCGCCAGTTCATGCAGAAATGGTACTCTGACAACCGGTTCGTCGACGGTCCCTTCGAGGTGGCGCGGCCCCGCCTGGAGGCGGCGTTCGACTCCGCGGGACTGGCCCACAGGGCGGTGGCGACCGACGACCCACAGATAAGGGTCAAGTACGAGCTCGGGCGGGGCCTCGGCGCCGAGCTGTTCATGGGCAAGCGCAACGAGAAGTGCGTCATCTACGTGTGGCCGGTGAACGACCGGACGCGCAGGGACGTCGAGGCGCTCAAGCGGAGCGTAGACGCCGCGTTCCCACCGGCCAGGTGAACTTGGGCTGAAGACTGGAAAAGCGGAGCAGGAACAGGGGAAGGCAACTCATTCGGCCAATCCATGGGAAAAGTACTACGTTCCGACCTGGCCGGGCCCGGAGGATGGACACCACTCGGGTTCACGATCCGGTTGATGAACCGGTTGATGATTCGGTTTACGATCCGGTTGATGAACGGGTTTACGATTAGGTCACTGGCCGAAGTCCCCAACGAGAACAGGCGATTTCATTTATCGGTCGATAGGACCTCGTGACCGCCCGAATGACCATGCACGCGCCCTTACCGATGGGGAGGGACGCGTCACACCGATCGGGACCAGGGGATGGACATGAACCGCTCCGCGGACTGGATGGCGCAATCGAGGCATACGCTCCAGGCCGCAAGGCATCTCGTTGAGGGGGGTTACCACGACGGGGCATGCTTCCAGAGCCAGCAGGCCGCCGAGTTCGCGACCAGGAGCCTCTACGATTCCCTCATCCTCGAGGGGACCGGCCACTCGCTCACGCACCTCCTCGGAGGCCTCCGGGGGGAGGTCAAGGTCCCGCAATCGGTCCTCAGGGTGGCCAATCGGCTCGACAGGCACTACATCCAGACGCGGTACCCGAACGGCTTCGACATCGGGGCCCCGAAGGACTACTACTCCGAGGAGGACGCCAAGGAGGCCATCGCGGAGGCGGAGGCCATCATCGCCTTCTGTGAGGCGAAGATGGCTGGACAGGGACAGGGCGGTGGCGGAGCTAAGGCCGTGCGCGGCGCGCATCGTCGCTGAGCGCCCGGACGTCAGGCGAGTCCTGTTGTCCGGCTCGCTCGCGCGTGGCGACCACGGCCCGAGGAGCGATGCCGACGTCATCGTCGTCCTGAGGCGGAGCGACGAGGCCAGATGGTTCGACCGCATCCCTGCGCTCATCGATTACTTCCTGGCAGCGCACGTGCCGGTGGACATCCTGCCCTACACCGAGCAGGAGCTGGAGCGGATGGTCCGCTCGGGGAACATGTTCGTCAGGCGCGCGCTCGCGGAGGGCGTCGTACTCGCCGAGGCCGAGTGACGATGGCGTCACGCGGCGGTCCCATTGAATACATCGTCATGGAGGGAGGAAGAGGATGTCACCGGATGCAGAGGGCATGCCCGGGTGCGGGCCTGAGGCCAAGAGGACAGGCCACAGGCCGGTCCCGCCGATGTGGATGGGGGTCGCCTCCGCCGTCATCGCGGTGGGGTGGTTCGTCGCCCTCATCGTGTGGTGGGCGTTCCTGGCGGGCGACTTCGGGACGAACGAGCGCATCGCCGTCGCGCTCATGTCCGCCCTCGTCATGGCCGCCGCCCAGGGCGCGATGTGGATGCCGTGGGCGATGCGCAACCGCACCGAGGCCGACAGGCTACTCATGTCCGACCGAGGATTCCTCGCGCGCACCGTCGGCACGGGCGCGCTCCTCTTCGGCCTGCTCGGGGCCATCATCTACTGGCTCTGGTACATGGCGGACGAGTACACCGGGTGCCAGAGCCTCGTGGTCATCATCGTCATCCTCATCGCCTTCGTCGGCATCATGGCCGGCGTCTGGGCGCCGTGGGGCATGAAGCAGGCAAGGAGGAAGGCACCCTGAGGCACCACCGAGAGGGACACGCGTGAGCTTCGAGAACCCGAGCGGCATCGAGCGCATCTCCGAGGAGATGCTCACGTACCGCCTCCTCAAGCGCTACTACCGCAACCAGGTCCGGCGGCTCGCCCTCGAGGGCGACGAGACCGCCCTGGACCTGGGCTGCGGAGGCGGGCCCGCCACGCGCCAACTTGCGGCAGCGCTTCCGGACGGCCGCGTCATCGCCCTGGACACCTCCAGCTACTGGCTTACGAAGGCCAGGAGGCGGCTGGGCTCCCTTCCGAACGTGGTGTTCGTCCAGGACGACATCCGGCGCGCCGCCGTCCCGGACGGCTCGCTCGACCTTGTGTTCATCCACTGGGTCCTCCACGACATCCCCGCGGCGGACCAGGGACCGATCGTCCGGGCCCTGGCCGCCAAGCTGAGGCCGGGCGGGCGTCTGTACATCCTGGAGCCGGTCAAGGCCAAGCACGGCATGCCCTCGGACGAGATACTGAGGCTCATGGACGCGGCGGGGCTTCGCATGGTCGACTCCCACCGCAGCAAGAAGCTCACCTTCAGCGCCACGTTCGTGAGGGACCCGGAGGGCACCGAGGTGCCCGAGCTCGAGGAGGAGCCCGACGGGGAAATCACAGTTAGTATTTAAACCCCCCGGGCATTTAACATCCGTCGTACAGGAGGCAAGGCGATGATAACGCGGCTCTCGATCAGGAACTTCAAATCGATAAAGAGCCTCGACCTTGACTGCAGGCGCGTCAATGTCTTCATCGGCGAGCCGAACGCAGGGAAATCCAACGTCCTGGAGAGCCTTGGGCTTCTGTCCTTCACCGCCCACGGGAATCCGGAGACATTCGACAAATTCGTCAGACAAGAGCACATAGGCAACCTGTTCTACGATGACCTCATCGAGCAACCCCTGACGATCTTCGGAAGGAGACAGGACGGGGCGAAGGATTCGTCGTTCGGCCTGACGTTGGAATTCTCCCACGATGAATTCATAGCGAAGATCGAACCGGGCAATTACACAAGCCCTGCATTCACATCGAATTTCCAGGACATATATCAGATGAACAATTGGGGAGAGTTCTCGTTCGTCAGGTTCTACAGGTACGTAGAGATGGATTCATTCCCCGCCCTCCAAGCCGACCACCTACTGCCGCCCAACGGGGCCAACCTGTTCTCCCTCATCAAGGCCAGGAAGGAGATGCGCCAGTACGTCGCCGACCTGTTCGGGAGCTTCGGGTTCCGACCGATGCTGAAGGTCCATGACCACAAAATCGAGATGGCCAAGGACCTGGGCGAGCTGCTGTACTCGTACCCATATGTGACCATCTCGGACACGCTGCGCAGGATGATCTTCTACACGGCCGCCATCAAGTCCAGCAAGGAATCGACCCTCGTCTTCGAGGAGCCCGAATCCAACTCGTTCCCGTTCTACACGAAGGACCTGGCAGAGAGGATAGGTCGGGACACCGGCAAGAACCAGTACTTCATCTCGACGCACAACCCCTACTTCCTGGAGCCACTGGTGGAGAAGACGCCCGAGAAGGACCTCGCCGTGTTCCTCACCCATTTCAAGGACTACGAGACCCACGCCAGGTGCCTCAGCGGCGACGAGATATCCGAGCTGCTGGAGATGGACCCGTTCCTCAACCTCGACCGGTACGTGCGCTGAGGGGGTCCAGCAGTGGAGATATGCGTCGAGTGCAAGCCCGATGCCATCCTGGTCGAGAGCCTGGGCTTCAAGGACCCCGTTCACATGAAGGGGAATGCGAAGGTCACCAAGTACGTCTGCGAGCACGACGGCATGACCGGTCTTCAGGACGAGGAACCATTCTCACGCCCACCCAGGTTGCTTGCCAGGTTCAAGGAGAGGTTGCGGGAGCACGATGTCATCCTCATGGAATGGGAGGGTCGCCGCATCATCATCCTCTGCCCCCGCCTTGAGGAATGGGTCCTCAAGACCGCGCGAACCGAGGGCATCGACCCTGAGGAGAGGAGATTCAACCTCTACCGTGACCCGGAGAGGTTGAAGGACGTCATCAACCTTCGATTGGATAATTTCAAGAGGCTGTCCAGTGCTCTGGTGGACTCTCCGCGGATGAGGCTGCTCCAGACATGGTTGGCAGGCAAGGACTAGATCCGATGCCTCGTCAGGAAGTCAAGGCGTCCTTCAATTAGCATCCGACGATTCTGTGGACCTCATCTCCCTCATCGCCATCCACACCGGTCCGAGCAGCACGTAGGCCAGCACCAACCCGAGGGCCGACAGGGACAGCGCGCGGAACGCCGCCGAGGTCCCCTCGACGCCGTAGGCCCGCATGGCCCCTATGGACACCAAGCCGAGCAGCACTCCTACCGCGAAGACGATGCCCGCACGCCCCCTGAGCTTGGGGTACCGGACCGGGGCCACCATCAGGATGGAGGCGGCCAGCATGATGAGGACGGCCGCGATGGCAGGCCGGGTCTCGAAGTCCTCCCACCGCTGCGGGCCCAGGATGTGGCACACGAGGATCGCGAGGAACGCCATCGCGGGCGTCGCGAGCCCCGTGAAGTGCGGGAGCAGATAGCCCCTCGTCGTGAACCTGTAGAGCCTGACGATGCCCAGGACGAGCATCGACGCCGAGGTGAGCAGCACGAGGGAATTGAAGTAGACCTCGGGCCCCCAGGTCGAATGGGTCGCATCTAAGAACACGGCCCACACCATGACCGCTGGCGCGGCGCAGAACGTGAAGGCGTCCGAGATGGAGTCGAGGTGCCTCCCGTAGCCGTGCTTGGTCCCCCACCTGCGCGCGGCCCACCCGTCGGCGCCGTCGAGCACGAACCCCAGGAGGATGAGGGCGGAGCCCAGGGTGATGTCGGCGGACCAGGGATGGAGGCGGCCCTCCCTGAGCAGGAAGTAGATGGCGGCGACGCCGCAAAGGCCGTTGCCGATGGTGAGGGCGTCCGCCACGCCCACCTTGCCGAT
>CAYGVT010000124.1:0-5629 GCA_964353355.1 uncultured Thermoplasmata archaeon
CCTGGTGCCCTCGGGGCTCCGCATCTGACACCCACCAAGCCCGAGATGGTGCTTGGCATCCCGATAGAACTCCTCCACTTCCCACCGGCGGACGTAATGGCCGAGGATGCCCTCGGCCTGCCAGCCCCGATGGCTGGCCGCTGTGAAGACAGGAGAGTCAGACAGGTCGGCCTCCCGCCAGGAGACGACCAGCTTGACCTTGCCCGCGCCCTTGAGCTGGGTCGCCAGCTCGTGCGCGTAGTACGTGGTACCCCTCACCTTGACGGGTCTCACGACGCAAAGGTCCAGTCATTAAGCAGCATTAACCCATAGTTTTTAATGATGGCACTCTTGCATTAAATATATATAGTTAAGGTTCCTTTATGGTAGATATGGACCTGAACGGACTCATGGAGCTTGTCAGGAAGGGCGAGAACGAGCGCATCGAGTTCAAGCGGTCGGCAAGCGACGACCTCGGTCACCAGGTCGTCGCCTTTGCGAACGCGGAGGGCGGCCGCATCCTGGTCGGGGTCGACGCCGATAGCTCGCTCGTCGGCTGTGACGTGAGAAGGACGATGGACCGCCTGGCCAGCGTGACACAATCCATCATCCCCGCGCCCAGCATCTCGACCACGACGGTGAGCGTCAACGACCTCGAGATCCTCGTCATAGAAGTGGGGAAGTCCGAATCGCTCTGCTCGATAGGCGGTCTTGCCTATGTACGGATCGGTGCCGGGATAAGACCCCTGTCCATCCAGGAGGTCATCATGCTGTCTGTCGAGCTGGGGACCATGGATTGGGACCGGTCGCCGCTCCTGCCGTTGGACGCTATTGAGGAGCGATACTTGACATGGTTCTTCGACGAGCTGGAGGATAAGCGAGGACGACGTGTCGGTAGGAGGGACCGGATGAGGTACCTCAGGAGCCGGGGGGCCGTCCACAAGGAGATGCTGACGAATGCCGGTGCCCTCTTCCTGACGGACGCGCACGAGTCGGTCCCCCAGTCCGGGATAAGGATGGTCTTCATGAAGGGAGATGACATCGAGGGGAGCAGGGATTACTCCGGACCCATCTGGAGGATGATCGCGGACGCCTTCACGGACATCAGCAGGGAAACGCCGGGCTCCGAGGTGGTCATCGCCACGAAGCGCAGGACCGTGGGCTCGCTGCCCCTGCCGGTGCTCCGCGAGGCCCTCATCAACGCCGTGGCCCACCGCAATTACGCGGTGCACTCCGATGTCAGGATAGTGGTGTCCAAGGACAGGATGGCCATCCTCAACCCAGGTGGTCTGCTACCGAGCGTGGACCTCGACAACCCACATCATGTGGCCAGGAACCCAGCGCTGTGCAACCTTCTCTATGACACGGGAATGATCGAGAAGTACGGCCACGGGATACAGATGATGCGGAAGGAGGTCGCCAAGCACAAGGGAGTGAGGCTCGAATTCGGTGACAAGCCAGGCAGGTTCTCGGTGGAGCTGTTCCGTGATATGGACGTCCTGCTGGACGCAACCGACAGAAGGCTGCTGGAGCTACTCATCGAGCCGAGGGGTCCCGTCTATCTGCAGCAGCACTTCGAGATGTCCCGGCCGACGCTGGTAAAACGGCTCAACAGGCTGGTGGCGATGGCCCTCGTGCGCAGGACGGGAGGTGGGACACGTGTCAGATATGTCCTCACCGAGGTCTGAACCTCCAGCGAGGTCCGATTGATGTACCTACCCAAGTCGGATTGGCTGACCAGCCTACTCGCTAGTCCTCGTACTTCCTCCGCAGCTGCTGGTAGGTCTCCTCCGAGATCTCCCCCATCGCGAGCCGCTCCTCCAGCTTCGCCAGGATGGTCGCCCTGTCCATCGTTGGAGGGGTAGCGACCTTCTTCTCCACCGCCTTCGGCTTCGCCCCGTGCTCCTTCAGGAACGTCGACGAATCGCCGGGGTCCGAGTAGTACCACCTGCCCTCGACGGCGGTTACCTCGCGCCCGTCCGGGAGCGCTTTCTTCTGCCCGGTGGCGAGGAGGGCCGCCAACTCGTTCCAGTCCTTGCTCTTGAGCTCGGCCGACGGGATGCCGTACGGCATCCGCCCGATGGCTGTCTGGTACTTCCTCTTAAGGCTCTCGATGCGCAAGGCCTCAGCGTCCGCGGAGGGTAGCTGCGTCTCCTTCTTCTCCATATCCTTGAACAGCTTCTGCACCTCTGCGGACGGAGCCTCCGTCTCCCTCGGTTGCACCACCAGCGTCTGCTCAGGCATTCCAGTCGACGATACCACCCTGCCATCGGGCCCTCGCGTCTCGGTCACTATCTTCGCGGTCTCGACGGGCGGGGGGGGCGCCGCGGCCTTCGCAACCGCCACCTCGCGCTCCATCTCGTCCGCCGTAGCCTTCACCTCCGCGGCCATCCGCTTGTAGTCCTCGCGCTTCTCCTCCTTCTCGTCCGCGGCCTCGAGCTCCGCAGCGCGACGGCGGGAGACGAGCATGAATGCGACGAGCATGACGACGCATACGGCCACTATCACACCCACGATGAGGGCGTATGGCATCCCCCCATGCTCCTTCTCCGGCGGGATGACCGGCGGGGGCCCGACGGTCTCCTTGGTGACCTCGATGCCGACGGATGCGCTCCTCTGGAACTCCCCGTCGCTCACCGTGAGCGTGATGGTGTAGTTCCCGGGCGCGCTGAACGATACCGTCACGCTCGCGCCGTACCACCGAGGCGTGCCGTTGACGCTCCAGGTGTAGTTGAGGACCTGGCCGTAGACGGTGTCCGGGTCCATGCACAGCCCGATGAGCGTGAAGTTCGTGTCGACCTTGTACCTCGCGCCCTCCTTCGGGCTCGTTATGCTCGCGTCGCCCGGCGCATCGTTCACGTTCTCCACCGTTATCGTGAAGTTCAGCCTCACCTTCACGCTCGGCGACGCGGCGTCGAACATCGTCAGCGCGAACCGCAGCATCCCCACCACGTCGTTCCCGGGCTGGAAACGTATCTCGCCCGTCGCCTCGTCCACCTGCACCGCCGAGGTGTTGACCGAGAATGACAACGCGTCGCCCTCGACGTCCGCAGTGCCCATCTGGATGACCAGCAGCTGCCCCTGCTTCACGGTGAATGTTACCGGGTCCGTCGTGACGGGCTGGCCGTTCACTGCAGTGAACCAGGGCCTGTCGTTGACCGCCGTGACCGTGACCAGGATGGTCTGCGTCGCCGAGAGCACGCCGTCCGACGCGATGAACGTGATGGCCTCCACGCCGCTCCAATCCTGCTCCGGCCTCAGGGTGACCTTCCCCGTCGCAGGGTCGATTGTGACCTGGATGTGCACCGGAACGGGGTTGACGGTGTAGGAGAGCCCGTCCCCGTCAGGGTCCTCGAAGGCCTTGCTCAGGTTGAGCCACTGGTCGTCGACCGCGTCCTCCGCTATCTCAGGGTTCGGCAGCGGGGTCCTGACCTGCGGAGGCGCGTTGATGATGACCACCCACGCGGTCGCGGGCAAGCCCTCGTCGAGCCCGTCGAACGCGCGCACCTCCACGGACCAGTTCTGCCCGCGCTCCGTGGCCGTCGCCGGGACGGTGTCCGCCGTCAGGGCGAGCTGGAGCTCGCCGTCGCGGAACCACCTGTACCTGTAGGAGAGCGCGCTGCTCTCCACGTCCCACGAGGTCGTGACCATCGAGACCTGCAGCGTGACCGTGGTCGTCGGGTTCGACGGGACGATGACGATGCCAGGGCTCGACGGCAGGCTGTTCTTTATCTCGAGGACGTTCGCGAACGCCGCGTAGGCCGAGTAGGTCATGTCGGAGTCCATCGCCCGGACCCTCACGTCGTACATCCCGACCTGCACGTCCGCTTTCGGGAACACCGTGACCCTCCATGCGCCGGCGGTGAAGGTCGGCAGGGTCGTGAAGAGGGACGTGGACCAGCTCGTCGTGCCGTTCAGCCTGTGCTCCACGGTCACCTTGAGCTCCTTGACCGGGTCGTACTCGTCCGACACGTTGAGCACCAGCGAGCCCGTCGTGAGCCTCGGCAGCACGGCCGGAACGGCCTCAACGCCGTGTACCCGTGGCGTCTCCTTCACACGTTTGGTCCAGTTCAGCCCGAGGTCGTCCAGGGTGAGCTCGCCCGCGGTGTCGATGCCGTCCACCGTGACCATGACCCGGATGGAAGGGTGCTCCTTGACCCAGAACGCGTCCTTGACCACCCACTCGTGCGTGCCGGTGAGCAGCGCCGTCTCCGCCAGGACCTGCCATGTGATCGCGTCGACGAGGCGCAACATGCCCGACTGCTGCGCTCCGAGGCCCGCCGTGTAGCTGAAGGTATGGAACGCCGCCGTGTCCCGCACGTCCTCGGGCGTGATGGGGCGCGACATGTAGCCCCCGATGTCCGCCCTGAGGAGGGGAACGGCGAGGACGTCAGTCGCCCCGACCACTGGCAACGTGAACGAGGGTGAGGATGGCCAGCCGGTCGCGTTGCCGAGGTAGACGACCGAGCCCTCGACGAACTGGGCGCCGTCGTACTCGCAACCGAGCAGGATGTCCTTCCTGCCCGTCCCGTCGAGGTCCGCGACCTCGACCGCGACGGCCCCCGTCGCGGGAAGCCTCACGCTGGAAGTCGCGGGGAAGGTCCGCGAGCCCGGGTTGAGGAAGATGTAGGAATCGATTCTGTAGCTGGGCGTGTTGTTCATCAGGTTCGCGAACACCAGGTCGATGTCGCCGTCGCCGTCGAGGTCCTCGGCCTTGACGTCCTCGGCTCCGGCCGTGCGAAGGCCTGTCGGGGTCGTCTCGAACCCGCCGCCCGTCTTCCCCCAGTAGACGTAGCTGTCGATCTGGGTCGAACCGGTCGAGAAGCTGTTCGCGAACGCGAGGTCCAGGTAGCTGTCGCCGTCGATGTAGCTTGCCGCGACAGCCCGCGCGCCCTTGGTCAGCAGCCGGTACGAAGGCACCGTGCCGCAGAAGCCGTTGGCGCCCTGGAGGAACACCATGCTGTCCGTGGCTGTTGACACGTCGTCCTTGTAGCAGGGGAACGCGAGGTCCAGGCGGCCGTCGCCATCGATGTCGACCGCCACGACGCCCGTCGCGCCATGGGTCCCGAACTGCACGTCCGGGGTGGCGTTCCAGCCGGTGGCGCTGCCCCAGAACAGCGTGCTGTTGATGACGTAGCTCGTCCCGTCCAGGGTCTCCTGCGCGAACACGATGTCGCCGATGCCGTCGCCGTTGAGGTCCCGCACCGACACGTCGCTCGCGCCCGTGGTGGGGAACTCGTGGTCCGGGGCGGTCCTGAAGCCCACGGCCGAGCCGAGGAAGAGCGGGCTCCATCCTCCGTAGGTGCTGTCGCTGGTGTGGTGGACCGCGAACGCCACGTCCATGAAGCCGTCGCCATCCACGTCCCCGGCGTCCACGGCCGAGGTGCCCCTCACGTCGAAGGCGATCTGGGGGTGGGTGCGGTAGTCGAGGCCACCCGCGTCGATGAGGGCGAGGGGGCTCGTTGTGTAGCCCCTGTCGTCCCTGAGGCTGGTGACGAGCAGCTGGGGTCGGGGGCTCGCGGTCCCCGCGGCCCTGAGAAGCTCCCCGGCCTGGACGCCGACCCCGAAGGCCCGCTCGACCTTCCCGACACCCCAGAACTCCTCCCGCCATCTCCCCCGGTCCATCCACTTGACGGTGATGCGGTCGAGC
>CAYGVT010000125.1:0-9873 GCA_964353355.1 uncultured Thermoplasmata archaeon
TGTCCGCTCCGATGGGAGCAACATGGTCTCCTTCAATGGCAGTTTCTACTTCGCCTCCAACGCCGGCAACATCTACCGTACGGCGGGCTTCTCCTCCTTCGAGCAGGTGTACGACAGGTTCCAGTGCTGGTGCATGGCGACCTACGGGGGGCTGCTGTTCGCGGGGTGCAGCGACAACAACGGGGACGCGGACGGCGATGCGAACATCTACTACACCGAGAACGGGGACGACTGGGCGCTTGCCTACGACAGCCCGGAGATGAAGTCGTGCTCGTTCGGCTACTTCTCCGTGGACGATTCGCTCTACTTCACGGGCGGGAGCCACTGGAACGGGCCCCACGGCTCCGTCTACAGGCTCAGCTTCGAGGATGCGTCCGCGGCCGAGGTCGACATCGGGGTCACGGGACTGTCCTGCAACATGGCCGGGCCCCGAGCGAGGATCGGCGAGCCGGTGAACGTCCTGGCCACCGTCTCGCTCGTCGAGGGGGCGGGCGCGGTCGTGGTCCTGGCGCTGTACGACGGTGCCCCATCCGCTGGCGCGCTGCCCTTCTGGGAGGGCCCCGTCCTCGATTGGACGGACGGCAGCGCCATCGTCGAGGCGAGGTGGACGCCGGCGACCGCGGGCATCCACGAGATACATGCGAGGGTGCGAGTGGTGGGCGCGACCGACACCAACCATCTCAACGACGAGTTCTACACGACGCTCGAGGTGGCCGGTGGCCACGTGAGGACCATCCTGTCGGTGGATTCACCGGCGTCCGCGGCGGTGGGCTCTGTCCTGACCGTCGGGGTCCAGGTGTCGTACCTCCCGGGGGAGGACCTCTACATCACCATCCAGCTCCTCGACCCGGCCAGGACGCCCTATCCGACGACCGTGCGCATGGAGCGCATGGACCGCTCCGGACTGGCCTGGTGCTTCATCTCGGTGGACATCCCCGAGGCGGGCAGTCGGGGGACCTGGATGCTCCAGCTGAACCTCCTCGAGGCCCTGCCCGCCGATGGGGGATGGAGCCTCGTGACGGTCGACCGGGAGGTGGTCGTGGCATGACCGCCCCCTCCCCGGGGCGGATGCCCCCGACCGCATCGATCCTCTCCGTGCCAGCCGTGCTGGCCCTGCTAGCCCTGCTCGCCCTGTCCTCACTGACCGCCACCGGGCTTGACGTCACGACCGATGCGCCCAGCTACGAGACGGGTGACATGGTGGCGATCTCCGTGACGGACGCCGAGGGGGCCGTGACGCTGCAGCTGACCTGGAACGGGACCACCCTCCTGGTCTACAACGCATCCGTGGAGAACGGCACCACCAGCTTCAAGTTCAGGATCCCCAACGACGTGGTCGGGCACGTGACGGTCCACGCGACGACCTCGCTCTCCTCCGCCACCTGGGGCTTCGACGTCGCCAAGAACCAGACGCACAACGGGGGCGGCAACGGCGGGGGCCATGAGGACGACGGTGACGCCTGGGCGCCATCCTTGCCGGTGGTGACGGGTGCGGTGCTCGCGAGCGCCCTTGCCATCGTGGGGGCTGCGTGGGCGGTCGAATCGACAAGGTGGTACCTCCTTGGGTTGGCCGCTGCCATCGCGGGGACAGGTGCGGTCACGAGGGATTCCCAGGAGGCGAAATGGCAGATCCTCGGGGCCATCCGGACCCAACCAGGCATCCACTACAGCCGCATCCGAAGGGACCTCAACCTCCCGAACGGCGTCACGGCGTACAACCTGAGGCTGCTCCTGAAGGAGGGCCTCATCGTCTCCGTGAGGGACGGCAACAAGCGCCGGTTCTACCCCAGGGGCATGAGGGTCAAGCATCCGGCCGCCAGCCTGGAGAACATCCCCAAGGGGTTGCAGAACGACATCCTCAACCTCCTCGAGGAGCGTCCTGGCATGTCCCAGAAGGAGATGTGCAAGGCCCTGGGGATGAGCCAGTCGCTCATCAGCTACCACCTCACCGCCCTCGAGGACGGGAGGTACGTCGAGGTGGTCCAGGGGAAGGTCAAGCGGTACATCATCGCCGGCGGGCCGGTCGCGTACACATGCCCCAAGTGCCACAACCAGTTCACGTCCGACCAGACGCCGAAGGCCTGCCCATCCTGCGGATGGGACCTGACGGCGGACAAGGCCGGGAGGGCCTAGGGGGGTGCCAAGCATGGAAGGCAATGGACGTGCTGGTCTGCTCGCCGCGCTCGTGTGCGCGATGATGGTCCTCGGCGGGCTCTCGCCAGTGGCTGTGACGTCCGCCGACGGCCCCTCCGACGACCGCGGCCCCATGGCGGGGACGGACGAGCTGATGAGGCTCGTGTGGACCGCCACGGGCGAATCGAATTCCGATTACCTTTGCAACGATGCTGGGAGCGCCGGGGATGTCAACGGCGATGGCTTCGATGACCTGCTCCTCTCGACCGGGTTCGTGGACGAGGGTGGTAGCAAAGCAGGTAAGTCATACCTCTACTACGGCTCCGCCCAGGGGCTCGGGGATGAACCTGGATGGACCCGCCTCGGGAGCCATATCAACCAGGAGATGGGGGTATGGAACGGTGGGGCAGGTGACGTCGACGCTGATGGCTTTGATGACATCGTCATCGGGGGAGAGAGAGACGACACCGTGTGGTTCTTCTATGGCTCAGACGCAGGTCCCGGTTCCGATCCTGACCGGGTGATGACGGGCGAGAACGCCAACGACAAGTATGGCAGGGTCTCCTGCGCTGGTGATATCAACGGGGATGGATATTCCGACATCATCATCGGCGCGTACGCATATCCATCAGGTGCGAACAGGGGGAAGGCCTATGCCTATCATGGGTCCGCCACGGGTCTCGGGAGCACCCCCAATTGGACGTACCAGGGGACCGTTGACGGGGGTGGGTTTGCCACGGATGTCAAATCCGCGGGTGACGTCAATAGGGACGGCTATTCGGACGTCCTTATAACGGCCAGTGCGGCCTTCTCTGGAAGGGGCGGGGCCTACATCTTCCTCGGATCCCCATCGGGACTGAGCGTGGCGCCTTCTTGGACCTTCAATGCCACGAGCGATGGTGATACGGAGGAGTGGTGTATGGGCCCCGGTGATGTCAATGGGGACGGGTACGATGACATCGTCCTCGGATGTCACAACAACGACGAGGTGGGCCACGATGCTGGCAAGTGCTACCTGTTCTACGGGTCCGAGAACGGACCTGGGGACGTATGGAATTGGAGCCTCAATGGCGCAGGGAGCGAGGACGAGCTGGGGATGAAGATGAAGCCCACGGGTGACGTGGACAACGATGGCTATGCGGACGTCCTCCTCGGCGCGAACCAGTGGTGGCAGGGGGGCCCAGGCTATTGCTACCTCTTCCTCGGTTCCCCCACGGGACTTGCGGCGGTCCCCGATTGGAAGGGCGTTGGAGAGCACGACGGCGACAAGTACGGTTATCCGGTCGGGGGTGCGGGGGACGTCGATGGGGACGGATACGACGAGGTGTTCTCGACCGCGTCCATGAACGACGAATCGGCCTACGACGCCGGGAAGGTGTACGTCTACGCGTACAACGTCACGGTGCCGCCCCCCCCGGCCTACCTCTCCATAAGGACGAAGGAGGTCTATTCGCCGGCAGAGGCGGTCGTGGTCGATGCCGAGTACACGGGGACCTCCGGGACGGAGG
This sequence comes from uncultured Thermoplasmata archaeon, assembly GCA_964353355.1. Taxonomy (GTDB): domain Archaea; phylum Thermoplasmatota; class DTKX01; order DTKX01; genus CAYGVT01. Next base: position 3,642 of record CAYGVT010000125.1, read on the forward strand.
TCCTGTTCGAGGTGCTGAGCCCGGGGGGGCCCAACCTCCTCACCAGGCGGGTCGCCCTGGACGCGGGCACCGTCAGGACCGCCCAGCTCAGGTTCGTCCTCTCCCCCTCCGCCATACCCACCGAGTACACCGTCGAGGCGGAGGTGGTGGGGACCGGCGTGTCCAACAGCACGGCGTTCGTGGTCATGGACGTCAACGTGCTGGACATCGGTGCGAACGCGACTTACACGCAGGGGGACACGGTCGACGCGACGGTCCGCTACAACGGCCGACCGCGCGACGTCACCGTCACGCTCACGGGACCCGGGTCGGAGGTGCTCGTCGACAGGGTCGAGACCCTGCAGGGCGGGCCACTGGTCGCGGATGCGGGGACCGTGGGGCTCTGGCACCTGGACCGGTGCCTGGGGAATGCGGCCCCTGACGCCTCATCCAACCTGCACCACGGGACGATGCGGGGTGGCGAGTTCATGGCTGGCGTGTTCCGCTCCTCGGCCAGGCTCGACGGTGTCGACGACCACATCGACCTCGGCAGCTCGGCCGGGTACTGCCCGACGAGCCTCCTGAGCCTGGAGGCATGGGTCCGGTTCGACTCCGACCCCTTCGGCCTGGCAGGTGAGCGGAGGTACGTCATCGACCTGCCAGGGTCCTACGGCCTGTGGTACTCGGCCCAGGGCGAGGGAGCGTCCGACCCGGACCAGCTCTACTTCGACCTGTGGGACTGGCAGGGCGTGCCGACACAGGGCATCGCCTGGCAGATGGACACGTGGTACCTCATCTCGGCGACCTACGACGGCTCCGTCGCGAGGATATACGTCGACGGCGCCCTGAACAACGAGAGGGCGCTTGCCAAGACCCTCCACGCGAGCAGCGCCAACCTGACGATATCCACCGGACGGGCAGGGGAGGCCTTCCCGGGCCGCGTCGACGACGTGCGCCTGTCGAGCGTGGCGCGCACACCGGTGGAGATCGCAGCGGCGTACGACGGGTCCCGCTCCATCCTCCCGCTCGGCCTCGCCAGCGACGCGACGCCGGGGACGTACACGATCGCGGCCAAGGTCCTGGGGCTCGATGTCCAGGGGAGCACCTACTTCGATGTGGTCGCGGCCCCCGTCCCGGCCGTCCTGGGCGTCCTGGCAGGGTCCAGCTATCCGCTTGGCGGGGAGGCAGGCGTCGTCATCACCTACAACAGGCCCCCCGCCATCGTCCACCTGGACGTCCATGGCCCTGGCGACGTGCTGGTGCACGCCGCCACGCTCGCCGTGGACGCCGGCGCGCTGGTCCACTCGTTCAGGCTCCCGAGGTATCTCCTCCCGGGGACGTACAACGCGAGCGCCGTGGTGGAGGGGAGCATGCAACTCGCCTCCGACACGTTCGAGGTCCTCGGCCTCGAGCCGACCTCACCGAGCGGACTGTGCGCCACCGCCAGCAAGGATTCCGTGGCGCTCCGATGGCTCCCGCCGGAGTGGGACGGGGGGGTGCCCCTCCTCGGCTACAGGCTCCTCAGGGGCACCACGCCCGACAACCAGTCCGTGCTCGCGGAGGTGCCGGCGGGCACCCTCGCCTTCAATGACACGGCCATCGTGCACGGGACCACCTACCACTACCGGGTCGTCGCCCGCAACACCGTGGGGGATTCAAGCGCGAGCGGACCCGCGAGCGCGACCACGGTCGGGTTCCCCACGCCACCGAGGGGCCTGCGGGCGGTCGCGACCGGCACCATATCCCTCACATGGGACGGCCCCGCCTCCGACGGCGGCATGCCCGTGGTGGGATACAGGGTCCACAGGGGCACGGAGCCAGGCAGCACGACGTTCCTGGCGGCCGTCGGCGGGGACGTCCTGTCGTTCGAGGACGGGATGGTCCTCAAGACGCACACCTACTACTACATCGTGACCGCCAGCACCGCGCTTTACGAGTCGGGTCCCTCGGACGTCGCCTCCGCGATGGTCGTCGGGGTCCCCGACCCTCCGAGGGACCTCACCGTCTCGGCGGACGCGACGTTCGTCGGTCTGAGCTGGAGCCCCCCGGCATCCGACGGGGGGATGCCGATCACGGGCTACGCGGTCTTCCGCGGGACCGAGCCTGGCTCGTTCGCGCGCATGGCAGATGTCGGACCCGACGTGCTGTCCTACGAGGACATCATAGACCTGGACCACACGTACTACTACTGCATCAAGGCCGTGAACGAGAGGGGGGAGAGCGGGATGAGCGGGTCGGCGGCGGTGCTCCCGCCGCGTGCGCAGGAGGAACCGTTCCCCTGGTTGGTCGTCGCCCTCGTCATCGCGCTGGTCATACTCCTGTTCACCGTACTGGCGGTGACGATCGTGGCGCGGTCGCGCCGAAGGCGTGAGGGGGAGCCCTCGCAGATCGACCTGGTGCCGGTGATGGGGCCCGCGAGGGAGACCACGGAGGATGTGGTCCTCCTGGACAGGGAGGTCCCCCCACCGAAGGTCGGATAGCGCGCTGCCACGGCGGCCACGCACCCGTTCGGACAGGCCAGGACGTCGCACGCCCTCGGGGGGTCCAGACATGCCGCGGCCAGGCCACCGGCCGGCCGGACGGCCCCAGGCGCGCATGCGGGTGGCCCGCCTCACCGGCCCGTCGCGCCCTCCTCGTGCTCGTGGACGAGCTGGAGCAGCCCGACGGCCGCGGTCGTGAGGGCGAGCGCGAACGCGAAGATGGCCCAGGGGCCCACGGCATCCCACAGCACGCCCGCGATGACGCCCGCGGGCAGCGCCAGGAGGCCCACCACCATCTGGTAGGCCCCGAGCCCGCTCGCGCGGAAGTCCGCGGGGGCCAGCTCGCTCACGAACGCGCGCTGCACGGGCTCGAGCGCGCCCTTGTGCGCGCCGTAGAGCGCGAGCGCCACCATCACGGCGAGCAGGCCCTGGTCGAGGAGGAGCACCACCGCCACCGACATCCAGAGCAGCAGCGCGAGCGTCATCACCCGCTTGCGCCCCCACGAGTCGGCGAGATTGCCGAACGGGATGGACAGGACGGCCGCGACCGCGGTGAAAACCAAGTAGAGCACGGGGACGAAGGCGTCCCTGTAGCCCGCCTCCCCGGCGAAGATGAGCAGGAAGGAGTACGAGAACGCGGTGAGCGAGAACAGCGCCGAGAGCGACAGGAACAGGTAGTAGTCGCGCCCGAGGTCGTGGAGCCGCAGCCCCTTGTAGACCTTGACCTGCGCTGCGTGCCGCTCCTTTATGGCCACCAGCACCAGGAGCGCGGCCACCACCGACGGCACGGCCGCGATCATGAAAAGCGTCCTGAAGGAGGCCTCCGTGAGGCCGAAGGCGGTCACGAAGGCGATGGCCAAGAGGATGCCCGCGACCGCCCCCAGGTTGTCGGCAGCGCGCAGCACGCCGAACCTCGCGCCGCGGTTGCCCTTGTCCGAGAGGTCCGCGACGATGGCGTCGCGCGGGGCCGACCGGATCTTCCCCGCGCGGTCGACGACCTTGAAGGGCAGGACGGCCTGCCAGCTCTGCGCGACAGCGTAGCCAAGGCGCGCGGCAGCGCCCATCAGGTAGCCGGGCCAGATGAAGACCTTGCGCCGCTTGATGCGGTCGGAGGCGTAGCCGGACGCGGCCGAGGACAGGGAGACGACGGCGTCGCCCAGGCCGTCGACGAGCCCGAGCACCTGCATGTTGGCGTTGAGCACGTTGCGCAGGAACAGTGGCCACACGGGGAAGACCATGTCCGAGCCCATGTCGTGCAGGAAGGAGACGGCCGCGAAGGTGCGCACGGTGCGCTTGGCCTCGACCTCGTCGGGTCGACCTGCCCCCGTCACGGCCATGGGTGCCACCTGTCCCACCCGGTCTAGGCGGTCGGCGGATATCAAATTGACGTCCGAGATGGGAGGGGGACCCCGGGGCCCTCCGGGCCGGCCCACCCGACCTCCCGACACTTGGCCGGACCGTCCAAGCCCGCCCACCACCACCCCCAGGAGAACCTATCCGACCGGACGGCCATGCCTCGCGCGACCCTGGGAGATGCATCTTGGGGAGCGCATCAAGACCAGACGGACCTGTGCTGGTACCCCTGGGCCCATTCCGCGCCCGGGCGCCCGCGGCGCACCAGGGCGCCCTCGCATCGGGGCCCCCATCGGACCGCCGGGACGCGGGCACTGAGGGGGGTGCCGCGATGGGTGCCGCGATGGGACGGACGGTATCGGGAGGGACAGGGATGCCAGGACGGTCGGGGACCATCCTCGCCCTCGCGTTGGCGGTGGTGCTCGCCGCCCCCGCGTGCGCTGACAGCACATGGACGACGGTGGGGTTCGAGCAGACGCATGGCTGGCAGGCACCCTCGGGCGCGCCCACCTACTTCGAGCGGGCCCGGGACGGCTCGCGCCTGCTCGTGCTGGGCACCGGGGGCGCGCGCACCATCCAGCTCCTCGACAGCGGCCTCGCCCCGGTGGCGACCCTGGAGGCGCCCTTCGACGTGGATGGCGCGAGCTGGTCCATGACGGGGCGGTGGCTCGTGGCATGGGGCCCGGAGGCCGCACGCGACGGCCTCGCGCTCTGGGACGTCCCCTCCCTTGCGCCCAACGCGACGGTCGTGCCGCGCGAGCTGCTGCCGCCCGTCGACATCACCGCGGCCAGGTTCTCCTCCGACGACATCATCCTCGTCGTCGCTGGCAGGGACGCCGACGGCGCGAGCCGCCTGAACGTGGTGGAGGTCCCCACCAGGGCGCTGCACCGCGACATCGCGCACCCTGACAACCGCACGGTGCTCGGATTGCGCTACGACGGGCGACAGGTCGTGTGCATCGAGGCCGGGGGTTCGTGAGCGCGTTCTCGGGCCAGGACCGGAACAGCTGGACCTTCCAGAGCCGCCTCACGGGAGAGGTCACCGCCCTCGGCTTCGATGAGAGGGGCGAGGGGCTCGCGGGCGACGCGAACGGCGTCGTCCGCGTGTGGCACATCACCAACGGGACGCTGCGGCACCCCTTCGGGTCCGGCACCGGGCCCGTGCAGGGGCTCGCGTGGATGGCCCTGTTCACGTGGCACTACATCGTCGCGGTCCCCTGGGAGGGCGGTGGCTCGCGCCTCCAGGTCTGGCGCGATAGCCTGCTCAACGAGACCGAGGCGGCCCCGGCCTTCGTCGGGGAGCAGGACCACACGGCCCCCATCACCATGCTGGCACCGGTCCCGGGGCCGGCGGGCAACCTGACGGTGGGGCACGGGGACGGCACCCTCTCCATACTTCACGTCAACGCCAGCATCGTCCACGTGCGGGAGGACCCCGAGCGACCTCCCCCGGACGGCAGCGACGACGACGGGCCTGGTCCCTGGCGAACGTGGGGCCTCCCCGGCGTGCTCCTGCTCGCAATCGCTGCGCTCGCCGCGGCCCGTGTCCTGCGCGCGAGGCTCAGTGGATGAGGGGGCGGGCACCCGCCTTCGAGGAGCGGTTGGGCGCAGGGGCCCGTAGCGCCCCCCGGAGGAGGCGCCCTGTGATCCCGGACGTGGACCGCATGCCCCTGGCCATGGGTTGCCTGGGCCCCACGTCGCTCACGGGCGTCGCGTCCGCTCGAGGTCAGGGGCCGAGCCATCCGAGGAGGGACGCGAGGTCACGCTCGAAGTCCTCTCCCCGCCTCGTGCCGCCTCCTGATGAGGTAGCGGAACGCACCGGAGAGCGAGATGCTCCCGTGTCGCGTCGGGCGGGGACCGTCGTCGCCCCCGCCGCGGTGGGCCGCCATCGAGGCGCCCCACTCGGCGTCCATGTACCTGTCCATGGCCGAGTCGGGTGCGCACGTCGGGCGCATGTTCAAAGCGGGGCTCTTGTCGGGCATCATTGACGTCACCGACCCTCTCCATGTCGCGCCTCCCACATGCCGGTTCTGCCGCCCTGCGGCGGTCAGTCTGCGACGGGAAGCGCCCCCGAATCGCACCACGCTGGCCACCCGGAAACCGCCCCAGGGCGGCCCAAATCTATTTTAATACTGGACCTTTGCGTCGTGAGACCCGTCAAGGTGAGGGGTACCACGTACTACGCCCACGAGCTGGCGACCCAGCTCAAGGGCGCTGGCAAGGTCAAGCTCGTGGTCTCCTGGAAGGAGGCCGACCTCTCTGACACTCCAAAGTATCACGCGGCCAGCCATCGGGGCTGGCAGGCCGAGGGCATCCTCGGCCATTACGTCCGCCGGTGGGAAGTGGAGGAGTTCTATCGGGATGCCAAGCACCATCTCGGGCTTGGTGGGTGTCAGATGCGGAGCCCCGAGGGCACCAGG
>CAYGVT010000126.1:0-28341 GCA_964353355.1 uncultured Thermoplasmata archaeon
CGACCTCGTTCCCACGGCCAGGATAGGGCTTGGAATGGAATGGTCCGGGACGATCGAGCTCTCTTCCGACCTGCTCGCGGCCGCTGGCATCGGTGTATCATCGCAATATTTTATTTTATTTACGATTAATAGGCTTATTTCCTATGGACATCTTAATATATACCAGGAAAACGGGCCTCCGGTACAGGAATACGGGTGCTCCGGTACGGGTGCCCGGTTGTACGGGCGGGCGGGCGGCCAGGCGGCGGCGGGGGACGGGAGGGAGGGGGGGCGGGCGTACGGGGGGGCGGGGCAGAGGGATGCCGGCGCAGACCTCTGTGCATATTCCCGGCACGGCATCGAATGACGGGACGCCACCCACCGGTGGGGAGCGCATGGACCCGCCACCCCAGATGATGTACCACGGCCCCATGGGATCGGCGCTGGGCTGACGCGTGCAGGGCCATGCCGACGGGGACGGGGTCGGCGCATCCGACCCGCCGATGCGCCGAGGGACAAAGGTCAGTGATGGATTGACCTCTGGAAAGGTTAACCATGCGTAGGTGGGCAACGGCCAGGCACCCCGCGTCAAGAACAAGGATTGCGTTCCTAATCATCGTGAACCGGTCTGACTGCACTACGTGTTCCAGGAGGTCATCTCATCGATGCCCATCGCGGAGAGGTCCGCTTGTGCGCTCCTGGCCACGACCTACCTCTCGGCCTCGAGCCAGACCGGGACCTCCTTGAAGGCGCACCTCTTCGACCTCAGCAGCTCCCGGGCCTCGGCCGCGCGCTCCTCCGGTATGAGGAACGCGGTGGGAGCGACGCGCCTGCCCCACCGCCCGACTAGGCCAGGGGAGGAGCTGCTGTAGCTCTTCCTCCCCACCCTGCGCACGACGCGGTAGCCGTGGAGGGCGCGCTGGACGGCCATCTTGTCCCTGGGGGCCATCCCCTTCAGTGTGTACGAGACTAGGACGTGGGGGCTCAGCCGGTCCCTGGGGGCCCCGAGCACGTCCCGCGGCCTGGCGAACAGGACCACCCCGTCCCTCATCACCTCCCTGAGGAGCGACTGGTCGACGGCCTCCCTCGTGGAGTACATGACGAAGGAGAACGGGTGCGCCAGCGACAGCCTCGCCGAGATGTCGCCGGCCAGCCGGTGGACCGCCTCGGCCTCGGGCCCGACCTCGGGGTTGCCGTCGGTGTCGAAGAGCAGCAGGACGTCGATGTCGCTCTTCTTGTGGAACGTCCCGTCGGCGGCAGAGCCGAACAGCACGGCGGCCTCGAGGTCGGGCACCTCGCGGCACCGGAGGGCGAACTCCATCACGGCCTGGGATATCTCCTCCGGGATCAATGCCTGGCCCACCCCCGGACGAGCTCGATTATCTCCAAGGCCCTTCCTACGGTCGGACCGTCCCCCTTCCCTCCGTGGAAGCGGCCCTGCCTCAGGGACCCCAGCTGCTCGAAGGCGTTCGCGACCTCGTGCGCCCCGTTCTCCCTTAGGAGGGCCGTGGCGCCCGCGTGCGTGTCGATGTGGCGGCCGAACCTCCGCTCCATGCCGCAGGCGATGAGGTGGTGGCACATGCCGAACGCGAGCTCGACGATGGCGACGACATCCTCCTCAGGCTCGGAGGTGAGCTTCTCGATGGAATGCCATAGTTCGTCCGCCTTCCTCTGATGGCCGTCAGCGTTCATGGTCGGTCCCCGTCCCGGGATTTACTGTTACCTGGTAATAGACTTGGTGGTTAATAAGGATTTCTGTTACCCCGTAACATCTTGGGATTATGGGCATCGAGGGGTCAGAACCAACCTGTGGAGATGTCTGAATCTCCCTCGAGGACAATGGCCCCCTGCTGTCGAGGGCATTCAATGGGACGGGGATGGAAGGCATAACGGACCTCGCGGTACAGGGACGTGGATGCCGCGGCATGGGTGCCCGGTTGTACGGGGGGCGGGCGGCCAGGGGGCGGCGGGGGGGGAGGAGGGGGGGCGCGGGCGCGCGCCGGAAGGCGACCGTGCGGGGGGGAGCCCTTTTAGATGGCGGACCGGTGACGGTCAGGGTCCCATCCCCTCCTCTGCACATGATGCCGTGCCATGCCAGCCGGCGGTGGGGAACGGACGGGCACGGCTCGCTCCCGACGGACGCGGCACCGCCGTCCTACCCCCGCGCCCGCGCCATCTCCTCGCAGATGGCGCACTGGTGGGCCTCGGTCCCGGCGCGCAGGCGCTCGGGCTTGACATGGACGTACCGCCTCGTGGTCTCCAGGTTCTCGTGGCCGAGGAGCTCGCCCACGACCTCGAGCCCCGCGCCCCTGTCGGCGAGCTCGGTGGCGAACGTGCGCCTCATGTCGTGGGGGGAGAACCGCACGCCCAGCCTCCTGCCGAGGGCGCAGAGCGAGTGCCCGAGGGTCCTGGGGCTGTACGGGCGCGCGGCGCCCTTCGAGAAGTGGACCAGCAGGGTGCCTGGGTCAACACCGCCTTTACCCTTCGCGCGCGCGACGAACCCCGCGCGGTGGCCCTCTTCGAAGGCGCGAAGCTCGCGCCCGACGTCGGGGCCCACGGGCACGGTCCGGGCCTTCCCGCCCTTGCCCTTGCGGACGACGAGGACGCCGTCGCGGATGTCGTCGAGGCGCACCGCGGCGAGCTCGCCCAGCCGGAGGCCGAGGCCGAAGCCGAGCACCAGGGCCATCCGCTGGACCGGGGTGGCGGCCGCGTAGAGCCGCCTGCGCGTGGGCTCGTCGACCACCCTCACCGGGCCGTGCCTCGCGGGCGGGAGCGGGAGCCTGCGGCGGCGCCGCGCGACCTGCACCACGTCGTTGCCGTGGAAGGCGAGGAAGGCTCCCAGGACGCCCACGCGCGCCTGCAGGGTGCAGGGGGCGAGGCCGCCCCACTGCGCCTTGAGCGCGATGATGTCGGGCTCGGTCCATAATGAGATGTCCCCAGACAGTCCAAGGGAGGTCGCGGCCTTGGCGATGGCCTTGAGGTCGTTGCGCTGGCTGCGGACGGTGGCGGGCGACCTCACGGTCGCGAGGTCGCGGAGGTAGGCCTCAACGAGGGGCTCCAGGGGATTGCCGGGGGCCGGTGCGGGCGGCGTGGTCGGTGCGATGGGTGCCGCTGGGGGCTGGGGGTCGTCCACCATGAACCGGTCCAGGGGACCGGTGGAAGCCGCCCGTATACAATCCCCATCTGCCTGTGCTCTCTGCTCCATTGCACATCCAGTCTGTGGCTATTGACATGTCCGGCAGGGCATTAAAAGGTCCATGGGGGGGTTCGGTGAATGTGCGTCGATTGGGATATCAGCATAGCATGAGAAGCAGCCAGAATGGGACCTCTAGGATTGGTGGCTCGAGCTTCAGACCTCCCCTGTGAGCAACGAGCCCCAGGGGTGCATCCCATCTCTCGATGAATCGCTCGACGCCCCTCCGGTCTCGGGGCCTCGATGACCCAGAGTCCTTCACCTCGACGGGCAGCGGCACGCCTGCGAATTCGACGACGACGTCCACCTCGGCGCCCTGGGTCCTCCAGAACCTGGGCGGCGTGAGGAAGAAGCTGCCCCCGCTCACCTCCAGGGCGCCCAGGTGCATCGCCACCACGTTCTCCATCATCCTGTGTGCCCTCCCGCTCTTCTCGAAGACCGAGGCGTCCAGGAACGAGGCAAGGGCGTTCGCGAGGGCTGGCGCCCTCATCCTTATCTTCTTCTCCTTCCTCGCGCTCGCACGCGCGCGGCCAGTGAACTGGGGGGAGAGGACCACGACCCCGGCCTCCACGAGGTAGCCTATGTGCCGTTCCACGGTCGACCGGTCGTGCGCCAGGTCCTGAGCGACACCGCTGGTGTTCAACAGGCATGAGAGCTCGTGCGCGAGCATTCCCGCGAGGTCGCGCATGAGGAGGGGCTCCCTCACTCCGTAGACCTCCTCGACGTCGCGGGAGAGCGTCGTGTCCATGATCACATCGAGCCTTGAGCGCCTGTCCTCCGGTGGAAGGCCGAGGAGGCCTGGATAGCCGCCCCAGACCAGGTAGTCGTCGAGCTTGGCCTCGATTGTCGTCCTCAGTCCGTACAGGGCCGAGTGGGCGTCTGCGAGCTGGGCGACGACGGCCTCCACGTCCCCCACCGAGAGCGCGCTGATAAGAGCCGACCTAATCCTGCCGAGGGCCTCGTGCGGGATGTCGGCGCCACCGATGCGGAGGGTGTCCCTCAGACCGATCGGCCAGACGCGCTGGATGTGCACCCTCCCCGTCATCGACTTGCCCTGGCCCTTGATCAGGGCCGTGATACTGGAGTCCGAGAACACGAACTTGACAGGCGCGCGCCTGTCCACCCACCCCTTAAGGACCGCCTCCCAATTCGGGAGGGTGCAGACCTCATCGAGGAACACCCAGACCCGCTCGGGTCCCTCGGTGATGTCCCGACCGAGGACGGTCGAAGTGTAGATCTCCATGAGCTCGTCGAGGTGACGCTCCAGTCCGGACAAGAGATATGGACGGTCGAGGTCCACGAAGAGCACGTCCTTAGGGCGCACCCCCTCGTTCTCTATGAGCGAGCGGATGCATTGGTGCATCATGGTCGTCTTGCCCACCTGGCGTGGACCGATCAGGCTTGTTGCCAGCTCGTTGCTCAACGAGGTCATAAGGACGTCCATCTCCTCCCGGGGCACCAGGTCTCCACGGGCCAGAGGTACTTTACCGCTGGCCCACCAGGGGTTCATGCCCTCGAGGACGAGCTTAAGCCGGTCCCGCGTGCTGGCATCCATGCTGAGGCATATGTGCTACAAATATATATATATTTTGTGGCACATACACCTAGATTGAATATAATTTATTAGGCATATATGCCAAATTAACCCGACCAGCGACCTGGGGTGATACTGACATCGGTCGCCTAGTGAAGGTCGCCCATGCATCGTGGTCTCTCGTCAGAATCGTCTCAGTACGGGCGTATATCTCGCCTCACCATCTCCTCCACAGCCCCTCGCAGACGCCGCCCTCCTTCACGAGGTCCATCATGAGCTGCCCCCGGGGGGACTATGCGGGCCCCTCCCACTTACGACAGGTAGGTAATCGGTTCGGTCCATATGCACAACCTACGCATCGGGCAATCTGGTCATCCGCCCTCATCGCCGGAGGACGGTCTGGACCGCCGTCTCGACGGTGGCACGGTCGAGGCCGAGGTCCACCGAGGCCTGCTCCAGCACATCGTCCTCTGGAGCGTCCTCGAACGACCGCCTCACGTCCGGTCCGACCATGAGTGGCCTAGGATTCCCATATAGGCGCAGCGCTGCGATGTCTGCCAGGTCCTTGACCTTCTTGTGCTCCTTGTTCCTGTTCGGGAACGACCTCAGCTTCATCTGGAGGAGCATCGAGGGCGCTGGCATCCATATGGTCGTCCCGAAGGCCCGTGCCTCGATGCGGTCCTCCGGGGATGCGAACACGCGCGTGAGCAGAGGCTCGTCTGGAGGGACGAACCCGAAGGTCTCCCGGAAATGATCGGGCACGCTGTCCACGACCAGGTCGACGTACATCTGGAAGATGCGGTACATGGGGAGCCGCTTCGCGGTCTCCGGGTCGAGCGTCTCGCCGGTCTCGTTGTCGATCTCCTTCATCGGCCGGAAGGAGATGGGGCGGAAGCCGAGGTCGCGTGTCAGGATGTCCATCGCAGCCGCGAAGGGAGCGCTCCTCAGGTCCGCCATCGCCATCGAGAATCCCAGGTCGATGTCACGTGAGCCCAGGTAGTTCCGGTTCGTGGCGGCCTTGTAGGAATCGTTGACCAAGAGGTACACCGCCCAGCCCCCCATGAGCAGCACGGGTTGCCTGAGGGGGGCGAGCACGGTCTGCAAGTGGCTCCTGGAGATCTCGACCTCATAGTCTGGATAGATGGGCATCCAACATCAGCTCGTAGGCCTCGCCGCACACCCCGCCCTCCCTCTTGAGGTCGACCAGGACCTGGGGGACCGAGGCGACCCACAGGTCGCGGACCTTCGTCCGTCCATAGAGAGCGTGCTCGTCGTGCAGGAGCAGACGCATGTTGCCTGCACCCACCATGCCCTCCTTCGCAAGGGCCTCCTTCCAGAGGCCCATCTCATCGCCCCTCACGTACAGGTCCCACCTCGAGGGGAACAGGTAGTGATGCAGGATGTCGTCCGCGATGTAGGTCGTGAGGGCATAGTCCATTCCAGTGCGCGAGAGCAGGTCCTCGGGCCCCGGGTGGTTGAACGCCCTGTACGCAGGTGGGGAGCCCGCCGAGGCCCAGTACTCCAGGAGCCCCTTGTAGTCCTTGACCCGCGTGCCCTTGATCTGGCCTTGCTCCTCCATGCGACCGAGGTACTCCATGGTCCACCCGATGGAGCAGCCCGCCAGCTTGGCAACCCTGTACTTGGTGAGCGAACCACCTGGGTCATTGAGCAGCACGCGGATGATGCGCTCCCACTTGATGCCGCGCATGATATATCGGTGAACTTGTATGTATTTAAATGTTACCGATATATCGGTGAAAGTGACAATATATAAATCAGACCGATAGATTGTTGGTGATCAGGAACGCCCCATACTATGACCAGCTCGATGGCGGACGGACCTCATGGTCCCTATGTGGTCCGCCCTAGGAACCACCATCACTCCACCCCTTTCCCGGTCTCTTCGCACACCACCCCCTGGTAGCCGGCCAGGGCCGCGTGCAGCCGTCCCTGCCTCACCTGCACGTAATTCCTCGTGCTCTCGAGGTTCTCGTGCCCCAGCGCCTCCTGGATGACCTCGATGGCGACGTCGCGCTCTGCGAGCTCGGTCGCGCACGTGCGCCGCATGTCGTGGGCCGAGAACCGCAGGCCGGCGCGCGCGCCCAGGTCCATGAGCAGGTTGCCAAGGCTGTCCTCCTGGTAGGGGGCGAGACGGTGATGGGTGAGGTGGAGCAGGAGGGTGCCCGGGTCGGGGTCCTCGCAGCCCTGGGCGCGGGCCCAAGCGACGAGCGCGGAGCGCGGGCCCTCCAGGTAGGCGCGCACCTCCCGCTCGATGGGCTCGGAGAGCGGGAGCGTCTTCTCGCGCCCGCCCCTGCGCACGACGAGCTCGCCCGCGCGCACGTCCTCGAGCCGGACGGCCGCCATCTCGGCGAGCCGCAACCCGAGGCCGAAGCCGATGGCCAGGATGGCGCGCTCCATCGGCGTGGCCGCCTCGAAGAGGAGGCGGCGCGCGTCGGCGCCGACGTGGCGCACCGACCTGCGCCTCGGGGGCGGGAGCGGGAGGCGGCCGCGCCGCCTCATCGTGAGCACGACCTCGTTGCCGTGGAAGGCGAGGAAGCCCCCGAGGACGACGAGCCGCTTGTTGAGGCTCATCGGCGCGAGGTCGTCCCAGCTGCGCCTGAGCGCCAGGATGTCGGGCTCGGCCCACAGGGCGATGTCCTCCGGGAGGCCGAGCGCGCGCGCGTCGCGCGCGACGACGTCGAGCTCCTCGCGGTAGTTGTGGAGGGTCCTCCTGGACCTGTGGGTCGCGAGGTGGGCGAGGAAGGAGTCGACGCGCGAGGGGAGGAGGACGCACTCTGATTCTGGGACAGGCCGTGCCTGTGGGGATGGCGGTCCGGTCCCCTCGGTCGCGAATCGGTCCAGGGGGCCTACCTTGGCGGCCCCCGCACAGCCCGTTCCGGGCGTCGGGGCAGGGCACATTGCGTTCTCGGTTCCTGCGTGCGACATGCGCCGCGGCCCTTATATGGGGGCATCGGGGGGCTCGGCGAATGTGGTGCGGTCCATCCTCATCGTCGTGCTGGCATGCTGAGGCTGTCCTGGGTCGATGGTCGTGAGGTGAGCCCGAGATGGCAGCCCTCGGTGTGGTGGACGAATGCAACTTCAATCCGATCCAGGCACTCGAGGGGCGAGCTCTTCAGCAGGATGTCACGGCCGCTGTCGGGGGGAGTCCGAATATTTCCACCCTGTGGCCCTCCATTCGATGGGGCGGGTGGTAGATATGTAAGTAAATTATGTTTTACATTATTCTTCAATTATGTAAATCATAACTGACAACTATAAATACCCCCCGGACCATGTCACATCCCATGGACGAGATCGCATCGATGCTCGACGCCCTCAACCCCTGGTGGTCCGAGGGCTCGGTCCCGCGGGGACTGCTCGGCGTCCAGCGGGACCCCGTGGGCGCCCTCCCCCAGATGCTCGAGGCGGAGGAGGTGCTCACGCTCATCGGGGTACGCAGGTCGGGCAAGTCGACCATCCTGCGCCAGCTGGTGCAGCGCCTGCTCGACCAGGGCACGTCCCCGGAGAACATCGTCCTTGTCGATTTCGAGGACCCACGGGCCTCCGGCGCGTCCGTGAGGGACGTTCTGAGCGGCCACCGTCGGCTCAAGGGGACGCAGGGAAGGACCTACTACCTGCTGGACGAGGTCCAGGCCTCCCCGGGGTGGGAGCGGTGGGTCCGCGCCGAGTACGAGCGGCACCGGGGCGTCAAGTTCATCGTGACCGGCTCCTCCTCGTCGATCCTGCGCAGCGAGCTCGCGCGCGTCCTGGCCGGCCGCACGCTGACCGTCCCGGTGCACCCGCTCTCGTTCCGGGAGTACCTCGCCTTCCGGGGCGTCGACCTCTCCCACCTGGCGGGCGACGACCTCGCCGATGTCGCCATCCACAACCTCGACGGGTACATCACGGTGGGGGGGTTCCCCAAGGTCGTCCTGGCCGAGGAGGCCCTCAGGCCGATGCTCCTCAAGGACTACTTGGACGTGATACTCTATCGTGATGTCGTGTTCAGGCACGGCGCCGACGCCTCGAAGGTCGAGAGGCTCGCGACGTACCTGCTGTCCAACCTCGGCACGCTGCAGCACCAGAGGGGCCTCGCCACATCGACGGTGATATCCCCGCCCACCATCGAGAGCTACCTCCGGTACCTCGAGGAGGCGTCGTTCATCGTCCCCGTGGGTGCCATGTCCTTCAAGACGAAGCCATCGTCCACGCGGCGCTTGCCGCTCAAGTACTTCTGCATCGACACGGGGCTCAGGAGCGTGGTCGCGCAGAGAAGGGGCCCGGACACCGGTCGGCTGCTCGAGAACCTGGTGTGCATCGAGCTCGTCCGCAGGGGCATGCGGCCCGTGTACTGGCTTAACGGGGGGGAGGTGGACTTCGTGACGGGCGCCCGCCCCGGCCCTATCAATCCCATCAACGTGTGCTCGTCGGACGATGTCCCGGAGCGGGAGCACGATGCCCTGGAATCGTTCCGGTCCCGCGTCCCGGCGCCCGTCGGGAGGCCCGTCATCCTCACTTGGTCCAGGGAGGGCTCGGAGCGCGGGGCCTCCCTCGTGCCGGCATGGAAGTGGCTGCTGGGGGCATGACCCGGGCATGTGGACGTTTGGGAGCATTTGAAACAGATCCCATGCCGTTCCCCGCCCGTCACCCTTGAACGCGGTCCGCTCAACGCCCTTCTCACCGTGGTCCTCCACCGAGGCCCCTACATGATGGGGACCATCCCGAGCGCCCCGAGGATGAGGACGACGAACACCACCGCCTCCACGGCGAGGACGACATTAAGGTACGTGCGCAGCTTCTTCTGAGACCGCTGGTGCTTCTCGGCGACGGAGATGAACTCGCGCAGCTTGTCGTACGCGACCAGCGCCCCGGCCTCGGGCGAGGAGATCGACCAGTGCTTGGCCGTCCCCACGGCGGCGACCCGCGTGGTCGTCTTGTCCTTCTTCGGGCCGCCCTCCACAGGAACCACGACATCGGCGAAGGTGACGACCCTAGCGAGGAGCCGCCATCCCGTCCGGTACAGGAGCTTGCCCGGG
The DNA here is from genome assembly GCA_964353355.1 of uncultured Thermoplasmata archaeon. Classification (GTDB taxonomy): domain Archaea; phylum Thermoplasmatota; class DTKX01; order DTKX01; genus CAYGVT01. The sequence goes on from CAYGVT010000126.1 coordinate 9,743, forward strand.
TTCTGCTCCTGCCATTTGGCGTGCATGGCCTCCGCCTCCTTGACGAGGTTCTGGAGGCCAGGGTCGGACCCGAAGGCACTGGCGCTCGAGCTGTCCGTTTCTTTCATCTCCAGGAGGGACTCGTCCTTCGTCATGAACGTGCCTTTTCCTATCACCTTGTTCTCTCCCATGATGTACTCGTCCAGCCAGTGCGGGGTGTAGCTGTGCTCCTTGCCCTCGACGGTCCTTATCCGACCCGTGCCCTTGCAACTTCCGCATGTCGCCATGCCAGAACCATCGCACCTGACGCACCTGGCTATCCCCGTGCCGTTGCACACCAGGCACGTGCCCTTGCCCGTCGCCGAGCAGTCCGGGCACGGGACCGCCTCCCCCCCGCCTCCGGTGTTGCCGCACGCCGGGCACATATATCGGGCACCCCCGCACACCAAGCACACGACGAGCCTGTCCTCGTAGGCGGACCCCGTGCTCGACTGGTACCTGCTCGTCGTCGTGAGGACCCTGTTGCCTGCGTGGTCGGTGCCCACCCGCCCCCCGTCCGACACCATGGCACCGCCCGTGCTCTTGGACACCCACCCCTTCGCCAGGTGCTTTCCGAGGCCCCCGCACTTGGGGCAGGGGGGGAGGCTGCCCGAGGCACACTTGGGGCAGCCGATCTTCCCGGTCCCCTTGCATCGTGGGCAGATCCCGTCCTTGGCGCCGCCGCAGGCGTGGCACGTGGCCTTCCCCTCGCCGCCACAGGTATCGCACTTCATCTTCACATTGCCCATGCACGCCCGGCAGACCATGTCGGAATCCGAGTCGTACTCCTCCTCCGTCCTGCTCTCGTAGGTCCCTTCCGTGGGCGGGCTCGCCGCCTTCATCAAATCGGCGGAGAAGGACAGCTCGACCTCCCGCTTGAACGGTTTGACGACCTCCCGCTCCTCGCTCGCCATGAGCTCGCCGACGCACTCCGCGGAGGACGACGCCAGTGTGGCCCACTGGAGGGGTTGGGGCACGCTCAGCCCCTTCTCCATGGCCACCGCGGTGAGGCACTCTTTCCATTTCTCGTAGAGCGTGGCCCCGTCGACCGGCGTCCGCGCATCGCCTGTCGAGTGCGGTCCGGACAGACGGGCGTCAACAGCCTCGCTGACCTCCATCTTGAGATGGTCGAGCTCGGCCTCCTTCAGCTCGAACTCGTCCTTCCTCCTGCGATGGACCAGCAACCCTGCCCCGCCGGTGCCCCCGAGCACGACGGCGCCCGCGATGACCGTGTATATCAGGGCCCTCCACTCCAGGACCTTCTCCTTCAGTGGCTTCTCCTCTATCGGGAGGTCCACGCTCGCGGCGAGGCCGTCCTTGTCGGCGGACACCCTGAGGGTGCCCCCCGCCGTTTCCTTGGCGAGGATGTAGCCTGGCCACCGGGCCTTCCCGTTGGCGTCGGTGTTGGCGTGGCCGGTGTAAAGCTCGCTGCCCACGACCTCGATTTTCACGTTCGCGTAATCCACCGGCTTGCCGTCGGCGGTGACCGTGACGTAGATGTCGTATGTCGTGGAGTCGCCCACGAGGTAGAGCCTCTGCGGGGTCACCGCGATGTCCAGCTTGGTGAGGAGGGTGGGCGCGGTGCAGTCGGCGATGTTGGACTGCTCCCCCTCCCCGACGCCGTTTAGCGCGCTCACGCGGTAGTGGTAGGTCGTGCCGGCCGTGACCGCCTTGTCCGCGTAGCTCAGGACGCCGGCCGCGGTCTGTGCCAGGTAGGCGATGGCGCCGACGTCCGTTCCGCGGTAGACCCTGTACCCCGCTATCGCGTCCCCGCCGTCGTCGGAGGGTGCCGCCCAGCCGAGGGCGATGCCCCCCGCGAGCTCCGCGGTGGCGGTCAGCGCGCCCGTGGCCCCGGGCACCCTGGCGTAGGACAGCCTCGGGGTGGCGTCGATGACGGGGCTCGAGCGGCTCTCGCCGTACTCGTTGTACGGGGTGACGCTGTAGTGGTACGTGACGTCGTTCGTCAGGTCCCTGTCGGTGTACTCGGTCGTGCCGGTCGGGGAATCGTTCAGAGTCGAGAGGACCGCCGGGTCGGTGCCACGCCTGACCAGGTAGCCCAGCACCGGTACGGTCCCATCCGCCGGGGGCTGCCAGGTGATGGTCACCTTCCTGTTGCCGGGGGCGGCCCCGAGCGACCGCACCGGGCCGGGGACCGCGCCCCTGTAGCCGTGGAGGAGGCCCTGGAGCGCGGTGTTGACCGCGATGTGGACGATGCCCTCCGGCGTCACCGCGATGCCTGCCGGATATCCCGGCCGGCACTGCCCCAGGTCGAGCTCGAGCCATTCGCCGACGCCGTCGCCCGAGATGTAGATGGCATCCGAGTGTCCGCCCATGCTCCGCTCGACGAGCACGTGGTGCATCCCGTCCGCGCCGGCGGCCGCTGCGAGCACCGTGCCCGAGGCGACGGGAGAGACGTCCCATGAGGAGGAGAGGCTCGCCATCTGCGCGCTGCCGCCGGACGTGAAGAAGATGGCGGGGCCTCCGGCCGCGCCGTGGACGAGGGCGAGGCGCGACCCCATCGCTGGTCGGACCGAGGTCGTCACGGTCCGCGCGTCGAACCCGGTGGAGTTCGCCCAGGGCGTGGCGTAGAGCAGCGCGCCGCCGCTCGCGAGCGCGATGCCCACCCCGCCCGCGGGGGAGACGGCGATGGAGGGCGCGACCTGGTCCGCGGGCAGGTACGAGAGGGTGCCGTTGCTGTGGTGGCCCAGGTGCGTGGCGTTGAGGAAGATGACGTGCGTCGCCCCACCGGGCTCCATGGCCACGCCCGTGCTGTTAATCCTTCCAGCCGGTTTCGCGTAGGCGATTGCCGTCGATGCCCATGTGCCGGTCCTGTTCTCGGCGAGGTTCACCTGGGGGCCGGAGACCGTGTTCGTTATGTAGGAGACGACTGTCCTCCCGCCCGCGGCTGGCTCCGATGCGACCGCCACCGCGAAGGGGTACTTCGCCGCGACCTGCTCGCGCGAGCTTCCGGCACTGGTATACCTCATCAGCACGACGCTGGGGGCGGTGTTGAAGGTCCCGTAGTATGCCAGCATCACCCCGGACCCGCCGCTGCACAGCGCGAGGGCGGAGCTCTCAAGCGCGACCTCGTCGGTCTTGAAGCCGCCCATCGCGTCGGGAGGGGCCCTGGAGCCGTCCGCCTGCGCGGATTCGAGTGCTGGAGCTAGCAGGACGACCGAGACGAGCAGGATGACAGCCGGTCCCTTAACCCCCACCAGAAGAGAATGCGTGTGGCCGCACATTCCGTTCCCCGGGGTCGTATTGGAATGAGGGTGATTTAGTTATTTGGTATACCTGCCCGATCGCCACAGGCCAATCCCGTATACCTTGGCCTGGGAGCTCATTTGAGCATCTGATGCACCGACAAGGCCTACCCGCCCCCCCCCCCGCCCCTCCTTGCCACGGGCGGTCGGGCGGTCGGGCGGTCGCGATGGTCCCAGCTCCCTACTGGCCCCCCGATGTCAAGGTGCCATGCGCATCTCTCCTGGGACCGGGGATGGCTTCCTCACATCCCCCCGCCCGCTGGAGTGAGCGCCGCGGGCCCGGGGGTCCGGTCCGTGCCCTCCTGGGCACGGCCTTCCTCACCGTCCGAGGGGTCCCCCGGTCTTGCCGCTCCCCCGCTCAGACCATCTTCTGCCCGCACCCGGAGCAGAACCTCGCGCCCTCGAGGTTCTCGGCCCCGCACGCGGGGCAGGGCACCAGTCTCCTGGCGCCCGCGGCCGTGGGGAGCACGGGCGTCCCCGTCCCGGCGATCAGGTCGACCTGGGTCCGGGCCGCACCGTCCCCCCCCCCGACGTACGTCTGCGGGACGTTCGGCTTGGACGACTCGACCGTCTTTTGGAACATGTCGAGCACCACCGTCGTCCTCTGGTCCGCCCGGTCAAGCGCCCTGTCGTAGGTCTCCATTCCGTACTTCGCCTTCTCCGCCTCCATCGTGGCCGCGTGCTTGGCGACGTCCGCATCGACCTCGCGGGCCCTTATCTCGGTCTGCTGGATGTATTCGGCCTTGATCTTGGCCTCCCTCTCCAGACGCTTGGTCTCGACCTCGTTGTACTTGTCCTTCATCTCGATGGCCATTGCCGTCCTCTTCTTCTGCTGCTCGAGCTCGAGGTCCCTCACCTTCTGGGTCGTCGTCGTCCTCTCGATGGCATCGCGCGAATCGGCGGTCCTCTGCACGTCGCGCAGCCCGATGTCCGCCTGCGCCTGCTCCCTCAGGATGGTCGTGTCCAGCTTGACCTTCTGCAGGCCCCTCTCGAACCCGCGCTCGTCCGCCCTCATATCGATGGCGTGCCCTCTCTCGTCCACGGCCTCCTCCGCGCCCTTCTCGCGGATGGTCCGCTCCGCCTTGAGCTCGAGCTCGCGCGCGTGCTTGTGCATCTCCTCCCACGCCGTGGGACCGAACCGCGAGGTGAACCGCAGCAGGTTGAGGCCCCAGCCCTCGAGGGTCTTGGCCAGCTCTGCGCGGACGCTCGCCTCGATGTCGTTGATTATCGAGATGTCCCCGAGCTCGGAGGAGGAGTACTGGCGGATGCGGTTGCCCAGGACGCGGGCCAGGAGCTCCTCCCAGACCCTGTTGCGTACCTCCACAATGGAGAGCTCCTTCGTCGGCTGCTGCTTCGTGAGGCCATAGAGCAGGCTCACGCGCCTGCCGTCGGCCTGGAACACCATGTGGGCCGCCACGGCGACCTCGTCATGCTCCCGGTTCCGGAGGGTTATCGTGGGCTCGGATTGGCCGCCCGGGAACCTCAGGACCTTCTCCGTCGTGTCCAGGAAGAGGAACTCGACGTCCCGGCCCGTGTTGAACCATCGATTGACGGCGTTGGCGAATCCCCCGCCGACTCTTGCGAGCCGGGTCTGCGTCAGTATCTCGGATACCTTCCCGTCGTCTATGATGACGACGGCCTCGTTCGGATGGATCACCGCGTCATGCTGGACGATGCCGCGGATCTCCCGGTAGTCCACAAGTCTCGTCAGGCTCCACTCGCTTGTCTGCCATTTGAACATCCACTCATACCCCCTTTCTCAGGTTCTCCCTGCCCTCGTCGAGGTCGCTCGCCTCCAAGATGCGGGCATGGGGCTGCCCCGGCCCCTCCCCTGTATGCCCAATGGTCCCCCCCCTTGCGGGGGGCTGTCCCTCCCGGAGGTCCCCCGTACGACCTTGTGACCGTGATAGTGCCCGTCGCTGGGTCTCATCGTCCCCGTCCCTGAAGTGCCTCAGGTCGCTCTCGAGCTCGTTCGCGATGAGCGTCACCGCTGGCTCGAAACCCTCCACGCTCGCCACGAGGGTCGTCCCGTCCTGGGACTTGACCTCGACCTCCAGGTCGACCTTTCCCTTCCTTGTGAGTATCTGGTACCACCGATGGTACCCGGGCAGCTGCTGCCTCAGCTCCCCCTGCCTCTTGTTGACGAAGTAGCCGATGAAGGCGTTCACGCTGTGCGCCCTCTGGGCGAACTCCATCTCGATCGAGCGTCTCTGCGTCGGCGTCTCCACCTCGACGCCCTCGATCCTGAAGACCCTGACGTCCTCGTCGATGAGCTTGGACCTGAGCTCGATGAGGAATTGGTCCAGTATCCCCTCGTTCTCCACGACGAGGGCCATCCCGGAGCACTTCTTGACGGCGTCGTGGTACTTCTTGGCGATGTACTCGACCCTCCTCCGCTCGGCGTCGTCCTTGAAGTGGCATTCGACGAGGTACATCGATATTCACCTTTTTTGGCTGAGGGAGATATGGGCGTTTCTCATATAAGTATTTTTCTACATTTTTACAACAAGATAATTCTTTCCTAATTGGCAAATAAGTCCATCAGGCGCATGCCAGGGCCTTCCGCCGGTCATGGCCTAGATGAACTTGCCGCAGATGCTGCAGCAGGCCTCCTGCTCGAGACGCACGGCATTCCCACAGGATGGACAGAACTCGACCCCTGTCCCCCCCTTGACCGCCTGGGCGTCAGGTCCCCCTTCCTCGGCCGAGGGGGCGGTGGGCACCTGCAAGGGCCCCACCTCGGACCGCTCGGGCGTCATCGTCTCACCATTCAGCCGGGAGGTCATGACCTCCATTGTCGAGGGCAGATTGGGCCCGACCATGATACTGCCCTCCCTCTTGAACGTCGTGCCAGGGGCCTCCATACCCCCTACCGGGGAATCGACGAACACGGAGTTGGACAGGTCCACGGTCTTGTTCGCGACGAGGTCGCCATCCACGTGGACCGTGGGTTTGTTCAATGCCTTATCCAGCAACTTGACAATGTCGATTTGCGTGTCCGTCTTCCAGTCATCGGGCATGGAAGATGGACCTTTAGGAACCTTGGGCGAAGTGTCGCAGTGGGGGCATACGAGGTCTGTAATGGGTTTATTGCATCGTGGACACCGCGGCATGCTAGCACCTCTACGACATCCAGGGATCAGATCCGCTTGCAGGCGTCCTCTAACCTGTTCATGATGCCGTCGTAGTCGAAGGCCTTCATCTCCTTCCTGTACGGGTACACCATTTTTTCCGTGATGAACTCCTTCGACTGGGAGGTGATGGGGATGGCGTTCCCGACGGTGAGCTTGGTTATCTCGAGCTGTCCGTCTATGGCGAGGAGGAGCGGGTCGTGCAGCCTCACGTCGTCGTCGAGGACCACGGAGCCCTGGGCGATGATGTCGTAGGCCTCCGTCCCCTTGGCGACCGCCACGTCGCCCTTCGTGACGATGATGTATCCGCCGATGGACACCATCTCATCGATGTTCATCGAATCTCCGGACAGGACGTTCCCGTGGATCTTGGTGTTTTTGCCTATCCGCTTGACCTTGCCACCTATCACCGTCCCGAGGATGGTGCAGTGGTTGCCGATCTCGACCTCTCCCGGTGACGTCACATGTCCTGCGACCATGCAGTAGTCGCCTATCGTGACCTTCTTGCGGCCGTAGACCGACTCCGTCCGCGTGGCCTCCTCGGGCTTGGTGGAGGTCCCGCTCGCCAGCGTGACCTCGTTGCCGAACACGGTCCCTCTGACCTGTGCCGCCCTCCCGATGATGACCGGCCTGTTCACCTGCCTTGGCGTCCGGGGGACGATGTTGCCATCGTACGGGGCCCTTTCCTTGAGCTCGAAGAGCTCATCCTTGTCCTTGATCTGGTCTGCTAGGACGGACATGTACGAACCTTGCATGCTCAAGCACCCCCCTCGAGGCCGTAGGCCTTCTTCATCCTCTTGCACACCGCCTCGGAGAAGTACCCCTGCTGGCACAGGCCCTCTATGGCCACCCTCAGGCCTGGCGATAGCTTGCTGGGATAGCTGGACTGCCTCTGCGCCTCTTCGTAGAACCGGTCCTTCGCCAGGTATTGCCCCGTTGCCTCGAAGGCCTTGTCCATCGACGCGAGCACCGGGCCCATGCCCCATCGGGAGATGACCGTGGGCTTCGACACGGCCCGCGGGGGCAAGACGAGATGCTCGACCTGCCCCTTGGCACTGAATGCCGCTATCCAGAATGGGATGGCGACCTTGATCGGCTGTGGAACGTCCATCTCTATGGTTATCTTGTCTATGTGCTCGAGGATGCCCGAGCGCTCTGCCGCCCGGTCCTTCAGGTCCTTGTGCAACCTCGCCTTGATGTCGTTAATCGCCTTCAGCCTGCCCGTGAAGGGCTCCTTGTGCGAGGTGTGCTCCGTCTCCATGGACTCGTCCAGGGAGTAGCGCATGATGGAGAGCATGCGGTTCCTCTCCTCCACGATCGGGTCGATGTGCCTGCGTGCGCTCGTTATCTCGCTGCGCATCTTCGTCCGTATCTCCGCGATGTCGTTCGTCGCCTCGCTGAGTATCATCTTGACCCGGCCGTCCCGCTCTGATTCGAGGCTCTTGACGTTCATCATGCACGACCGGACCTGCTGTTCCTTCGAATTGATCTCGTAGACCTTCTGGTTGTACTGCATGCGGCAATTCTGCGCCATGCCGATGGCGCTGTTGGCGGCGGAGGTCTGCTGGTACGCCGCGTACATCCTGGCCTGCTTGGAGTACTCCTCCTCCTGCCTGTCGAGGTCGGCCATCGCCATCTTCAACATGTTTATCTCGTTCCCCAGCCGTTCCGCCTCCGAGGTCTGCTGTCGGATCTGCATCCTGTAGTTCTCGACGGTCTGGTTCTTCATCTGGTCGCGGGACTGCTCGCGCTGCCTTACGTTCTGGTCCGAGTTGGACCTTATCGAGACGATGCGGTCCTTGATCTCCTCATCGAGGTTATCTATCACGAGCTGGACGGGGTCGAGGGGCACCGCCCGGTCGGGGGACTGCTGGAACTGGCCCACCGCAATGTGGAACTCCGCCTTCGCTATCCCATACCCGTACTGGATGTCGCTCTGGGGGTCGGCGATGATGTTGAGGCTGGAGAAGAAGTGCCCTTGAAGCATCCGCGTCACCCTGCCGAAGTAGGTGTCGACCGAGGCGATGCATCCCGTGAGGTTCTCGCAGAAGACCTGGCTTCTCGAGTCGATGTCGCCCCGCAGGCCCTTGATCATCCTGACGGACCTGTCGAGGCTCGACATGTCGATGAGGTCCTGCGAGTACTTGACGGCGGTGCTGTAGTCGAGCTTGAGCTTCAGGAACCCCGATGATGGCCATCCTTCGCTGGCGTATCGGAGCGCGCTGACCACCGCGTCCTGGTACGGGTCCCCGTCCAGGACGGCCGGCGTCGTGAGCGAGCGCTGCTGCTTCTTGTGGAGATGCTCCTCCATGCAAGACAGCGTGGTGACCAGGCGCTCCTCGTTCTCGAGCGTCAGCTCGGGCTTCGGCAGCTTCTCGCACTCGACGCAGATGTCGTCCAGTGGGACCTCGTGGTACTGAAGGGTCTGGTCAGGGACGATGTCGGACCCGTCGATCACCACCGCGGAGCTGAAGGGCATGATGTAGCTGACCGAGTAGACCTTGGAGAGGCCCACGAGCTCCTTGGGCTTGTGGATGAACATCCCGTACACGAGGATGAGCAATCCGAACAGGAGCAGGACGACCCCCGCTCCGATGCTCCCGCCGGACCCTTTGACGGCGCCGGCCGCGGCGGCGGCCCCGCCGAGGGCCATCAGGATTGTCCCGAGGATGGTCGTCTGCTTCTCCACGCGGAGATGGTCCGAGGCCGCGTGATGGAACAGGTGGCTCAGGACCAGGGCCTGCTCGTCGTCCTCCGGTGTGGGCTTGTTCTGCAAGAACACGGCGGACGGGATGTACTTCTTCAGAGGCTCCTTCTTGGTCCTCTCCAACCGCGTCGCGAGGTCATCGTCCTGGATGGCCCCCTTCGCGGTCGCCTCCGCCGGTGACCCCTCCGCTCCAGAATCCTGGCCCTCCCTGGACCCCACGTCCTCCTCGCCCGCAGTCTGGGCCTCCTCCCCCTCTTGAGTTGTCATGGATACCCCCCCTTCAATGCATGATGGCTGGATTCGAAAACCCAATGCTCGGCTAATCACGCCCCCCAGGGTCGATCTGTGGCCCGGGGCTGACCTGTGCCGCATGAATCATGTGGATATGTACCCCCCCGTCCTGATGGGCCCCATGAACCGGGATACGATATGACGTTACCGTCATTACCCCCCCGTAAGGGACATATAATATGGGAAGTGGCCTTATTTAGTTTGCTGTCGTCCGATTTAAATGGGGTCGCGTGGGCTCCTTCCTGTCCTGGCAGGGATGGCCACGTCGTGGTCCTTTATATGAACCGCCGACCCGCGGGTAGGAAGTGGCCTCGTACCCGTTCCAACGAGTCCGTCCGTCCAGTTTCATTGGCAAATCGGGATACCGAGAAACCTGACCTTTCGCCCGTCATCTGGAGCAGAAGAACCATGGAAGGAGGCTCTTGCGGTTCGAGATGGCGCCTGCGCGGGGATTTGAAGTCCGGACTGCCAGCTTAGGAGGCTGGTGCCATGTCCAATCCAGGCCACGTGCCCGCGGTTTCTCCCACCCCTCCTCGTCCCAGGTGACGATGGTACCCCGCCCCAGCTTGAAATGCCTCTTCGCCCTCAGGAGCGCACCCGTCTCCCGCGAGCGGGTCCTGGGCCCCGTGAGGTCGTATCACGACTGCACGACCTTGGTGACGTCCAGCCCCTGCCTGAAGGCGAAGTCCACCTCGCCCTTCCTCGCCTCCACCCCTGGGCGACGGCCAAGGCCAGCACGACCGCCGTGGCTGCGCCTGGTGAGGGTCGCCCGTGGGAGCGATCCCTCCCAGAGCACGGCCCCGTTAATCGGTTAGAGGCGAGGTGGGGAGGGAAGGAATCCCAGCATCAACACAAAAGTCCGCGTGGACGGGTACCCGGTGCCAATGACCGTCCATGCATCTCGAGCAGAATCCGCCATCCCGTCGGGATGGCGGGAGGTGCGCCCCCGCGAGGGGGGCGCGCTCCTCCGCGCTCGGCTCACTCCTTGCCTTGGTGCTTCACGAAGGCGACCGCGTGAAGCTCCACGCGCGTGCCCTGCTTCGTCTCCTCGATGGTGAACTTCCAGTCCTCGACCTTTGCATCCAGGTCCTTGAACCAATCCTTCAATTCGGTGCCCTTGCCCTTGACAAGCGCGCTCACGTCCTTCTTCGCCATTACGAGTACCTCCCTGCTAAGTGGACCAATCATAGATATAGGATAGATAAATCTTCCACCCGATATCGATGGGAGGCCTGGTCCGGGGATTGGCCTTTTCGTTCCCATGAGCATCCCACATCTTGCATCGTTCGCACCCCATCCATCGGGCCGCCGCGACCTCACGATGCGCATCCGACCATCCCCCTCGTGGGCCCCGGTCCGGGGAAGGGCCCCGCGCGCATGCCCACCGCACCCCCGAAACCGGCTGTCGTGCTGCCCACCTGCTCGTGTGCCTGCCCGCCTTGAGCCCCCTTCCTGGTCGGCGGCTTGTTTATATCAAAGTAGATGGTGCTGCGCATCAGGTCGTCGCGCACGCGCCCTGCGGGGCCAAGCGAGCAGGAGCGACCTCGAATAAGAGGACCGAGAGGGACCAGGGACGAGCGCCTACGGGTGGGGGAGGGGAAGGAGCAGGCCTCGCGGCCCTTGACGCGGGGCCTCGGTCCTTGATCTCCATGCGCCCGTCGGACGGCTCTGCATCTCTTCGGGCCCGCGCGAGGTCCTCAGGCGTTGGTGAACATGGGCAAGAGGGAGAAAGCAGCGTCGGTCATGCAGCTCGTCGGGGGGAAGCCCGAGAACATCGAGGCCATCGTGGAGGAGATAGACAACTTCTTCGACCACATCAACGCCGAGGTGGAGGACTGGAAGTTCTCGATGGAGGAGCACCGCGACGGCACGCGCATCTTCGCCCGGTTCCAGATACTCATCAAGAGGTAGGTGAGGACGCATGGGCCCCGACGGCGAGCAGGAGGCCGCGCCCGACCCGGCGTGGGATGGCATGGGCGGCCGTGTCCTGATGTGCCCTGACGACTGGGAGGACCCGCCCGGGCGGAAGGTCATCGACGAGTTCCACAAGGACGGGGTGCCGCCAGGGCAGCAGTGCAAGATAGACCCCGGCCCGCTAGGGCAGCCGAACGGGGATTCGTTCACGAAGATGGCCGGCGAGTACCACAAAGAGGGCGCGCCCTACATGGAACCGCCGTCGGACGGGGACGGCCCCCGGCCCCTTGCGGAGGCGACCGTGACCGCAGACCCGGACGGGGAACGGCGGGCCGGCGACGGTGGCGAGCGGCCGTGGTCCCGGGGCCCGGAGGGGTCCCGTGCGCGCGAACCGGGCTCTCTCAAGGCCAGATTCCTCAACGTCACGACCATCGAGCTCGTCTCGCTCGGCCTGTTCAGGGCCCTCATCGGCAAGGGCGTCCGCGTCCCCATAAGGGTCAAGAACGGCCTCGACATGGACATCATCGTCAAGGACCGGGACATCGTCCTCAACACGAACAAGGTGGACCTGGTCGTGCCGGAGCTCCGGTTCTGGCACATCACCTACGCCTACAAGGGCAGGCCCGTGATGGAGATGGGCCGCGGGGTCAAGGGCCGGATGAAGGTACACTACTGGAACGCCTTCATCCTCCTCCTCGCGGTCCTCTGGGGCGGCCGGAGGAGCAAGCGGGAGCTTGCCAAGGCCGCGCGCGCGGCCGCGAAGGAGGAGAGGCGCCGCGGCCCGGGCGTCCGGGCGGGCGGCGCCGACGAGTGAGGGGGGGCCACGATGCCAGGAACGGAAGTGCCCGGCCAGGGCGATGCACAGCGCCCCTTCTACGACCACGTGCTCGAGCGCGTGCGCAGGATAATGGTCGAGGACTACGGCCTCAGGCGCGTCACCATCAGGGCCGTGAGCTCGAACGACGCGCGGCTCTCCATCCCCATCAGCATCACGGGCCTTGACAAGGACGGCGGGCGGCGGCGGTACTTCTGCAAGATAATGGGAAGCAGCGACCTCATGTCCGCACGCTCCATGCAGCTCGTCAAGAACCTCTACTTGAGGGTGAACGGCAAAGAGCCGCTCTTCGGGGTCTCCGAATCGGTGGAGGACATGGCGCGGGCACAGCACGATGGCCTCCTGGCCATCCATCGGCTGCGGATACCGACTTCTAGGCCCCACGGCTACCACTGGATAGACGGCTCGATGTGGTTGCTCGTGCTCGAGTTCCTCGACGCGAGGCCAATCTCCAAGTTCGAGGAGCTCGGGAGCGGGCACGTCGACACGGCCCTCCGGCACCTGAGGACGATGCACCGCAACGGGATATACCACGGCGACATCAAGCCGGACAACATCATGGTGGACGACGAGGTGCACATCCTCGACGTCGGCCAGTTCGACGGGCGCGCGAGCGCGACGAGGAAGCAGGCCTACGACCTCGCCAGCATGATGTGCGCGTTCGTGGACCACCATCCGGTCGAGGGGGTCGTGGGCGCTGCGCTCAAGCACCACAAGCGCCGACGGCTGCGCGCCGCGGCGCAGTACGTCGAGCTCGTCCAGCGGCGCCCGGACTTCGACTTCAGCGACGAGACCAGGGACCGGCTGGTGGGCCTCATGAACGAGCGTGGGTCGGCGCGGTCGTTGAGAAGGCGGGCGCGAAGGGCTGGCACCGAGCGCCCTAAGGGGCGACGTGGCCGCCTCCGGTTGCGGCGCACGCCCAAGTGAGCGCTAGGGAAGGCGCGCGTGCTGAGGGCGGCACGGACGTCTCCCCCAGGGCATCCCCGGACCGCTCACCTTTTCGTCTCGTCCTTGCCCGACGGCCTGACGGGCGTGAAGACGAACCAGAGCACTGCCGCGAGGACGACGAGGATGGCGACGGCGAGGGCGACGAGCCCCCAGGGCGCCTTCTCGGCCTCCGCCTTGCCGACGGTGACGTTGAGGGCGGCCTCCGACGTGCCCCCGTAGGCGTCCTCGACGCGGAGCGTGACCGCGTAGGTGCCAGGGGCCTTGAAGGTGTGGATGGGCCTGAAGCCGTGCAGCACGACCGTCTTGCCGCCCTCCACGAAGGTCCAGTCGTACCTCGCGATGCCCCCGATGCCCGTGGAGGCCGAGCCGTCGAACATCACCTCGCTGCCCGCGCGCGCCTTGAGGTCCGGCCCCGGCCGGGCCGCTGTCACGACGCCGCTGATGATGGCACCCCCCCTTCGAATTGTGCCTTGCGTTCACCTGTTATGCATCTAATCTGTGTATAGTTACATCAAGCCGCACGCGCTTGGTGATTACAGTGTGAAGAGAAGGAAGAGGAGGCAATAGAAATGGCACGTGAAAACATCAAGGGAAGAAAACAGGATGGAGCGGACGCAGTGGCCAATCTTAAGAAGGACGTGGAGAACAGGATGGCCGATGCAAAGGCCAATGTGAAGAAGACGAAGGCCGATATTGCGAACACGGTGGACCACGTGAAGGCCAATGTGAAGGCCGACGTGTCGAAGATGAAGGCGGATGCGACCGAGGTCGGTGCGAAGCGGACGGCAAAGCACGTAAAGGCCAACGTGAAGGCGCTTGTCGAGAAGTCGAGGTCCAATGTGAAGCGCTACGAGGCATATGCCGAGGCCGATGCTGAGAGGGCGAAGACACGCGCCAAGTAGGCCTGCTGAATTGACGAAAATGATGAAAATGTGCGGGGGAGACACATCATGGTCAAAGTACGCATGAAGGGCGGGAAGAACTACTACTACCTGGAGCACAGCTTCAGGCATGGCAGGCGGGTCGTGAAGCGCGAGAGATATCTGGGGACCACGGTCCCAAATAACATCGACAGCATCAAGCGCGATTTCATGGACGAGATATACAGGGAGCTCTGGTCCGAGGACCTGGACAAGGTCAAGGCGGGATACGCGAAGCATCGCAAGGCCCTCTCCCAGTCGGCGAGGAGGAAGGCCACCAGCGCCTTCGCCACGACCTTCACCTGCAACTCGTGCAGGATGGAGGGTTCGCTGCTCACCCTGAGCGAGACCGCCGCCCTGCTCGAGGAGGGGGTCGTGCCCCCCATGAAGTCCATCTCCGACATCAAGGAGGCGGAGGCCCACAGGGACGCATTCCACGAGATGTTGAGGTACAGGCGTGACGTCTCGATGCGGACCATCCTCTACTTCCACAGGAGGCTGTTCAAGGACTCGAGGAAGGAGATCGCGGGCAAGCTCAGGGACCATGAGGTGAGGATATCCGGTAGCAACATCGTGGCGCCCCTGGCCGTCGATGTCCGTGTTCAGCTGGTCGATCTCTTCAAACGATATGGCAAGAGCAGGGCCCACAAGACCCATCCGGTCGAGCTGGCTGGCCTGTTGCACCTCAGGCTCGTCACCATCCTTCCCTTCGCGGACGGGAACGGCAGGGTGGGCCGGCTCATGATGAACCACATCCTGAACAAGTACGGGTTCCCGATGTTCGACATCCCGTACGAGAGGCGGAACGGTTACTTCCGGGCCCTCGAGAGGTCCCAGGAGACGGGGGATGACAACACCTTCCTGCACTGGTTCTTCAGGAGATACCTCGCGGAGAACAAGAAGTACCTCTGATGTCCCGGGATGGACGGTGCCGGCCAAGTGGGCATGGGCGGACATGCCGTCCTCACCATGTCCCCGGTCCCCTCCTGCCACGGGCCAGGGTCAGATGCCCATGATGATGTCCCTGGCCAACCATCGGATATTCCAACGTGGAGGGCGGCCGGGCCCGAGCGACGGGCATCTGGACCCACCGGGGCTCGGATGGAGGGGGCAGGCGACGGGCAGCGGCAATCAATGCTGCAGCTGAGCCATCCGATATGGCAAGGGGGCGGGGCATCTCCGGGAATTCCCCGCATCCCCTGCCTGCACTGTCCGGGAGGGCCCTTTCATTTGGTCCGCATTTCCTCTCCCGTGGCCGTGAAGGGGCGAGGAGTGAGCCTCGCAGCTCCACCATGGCGCGCCAGGGCCATGTCCGGGCAGGTCCATCATAAAGTACTTATATTCGTGTTCATAATTCATACGATATGCCTGGTCTGGTGCAGACGCTCTCGCACCTAATACTAGGACAGAAGGGCGGAGAGAACCGGATACTCATCATCGAGCTGCTGAGGGAACGCCCCTACAACACGAACCAGCTGGCGGAACGCCTGCATCTGAACTATCGGACGGTCAAGCACCACATAGACATCCTCCGCGAAAACGGTATGCTGACCCCGTCGACCACTCCGGGTTACGGAGAGGTCTATTTCCTGTCACCCGAGCTTGAGAGGAACTACGAGACCTTCAAGAGCATCGTCGTCAAGTTCAAGGGCCCCGCGCTCTCCCATTCGCTCTTCCAACACGTCATCGAACAGACGCACGATGCAGTGATGATATTGGACGAGGAAGAACGGGTCATGTTCTGGAACAGGAGCGCCGAGAGACTGCTCGGATACACCGAGGATGAGATCCTCGGGAAGACGGCACCGATCTTCAAGGACCCTAGATTCCTCAAGCAGGCCTTCAAGGAAGTGGACGGCAAGAACGAGGCGTTGGTGAACGAGATAGCGGGTGAGGATAAGTCGGGAAGGCCGATCGACCTCGAGATCAACATCGACGGCATATCCGACGATGAGGGGAGGATATTCGCATACTCCGTCGTGGCGAGGGACATCGGGGCGAGGAAGCGGACCGAGGAACAGTTGAGGTACCTCAACGTGCTCCTCACCGCCATGAATGACGTGAACCAGTTGATAAACAGGACGTCGGACACCGACACCCTCATGCAGAAGGCGGCCGACCGGCTCCACGACACACATCTGTTCATCGACGTCTCCATCGGCCTGCAGCGCGACCCGGGCAGGGACAGCATCGTCCTTGCCGGGCACAGCGGAGCTCACAGCACTGGACCCTGGAGGATAGCACCCGACGGGAGCGGGGAGGGACCCGAGTGCGTAAGATCGGTCGCGAGGTCAATGAGGACGGCCATCGTGGACGGGACCGGGGATGGATGCCTGGAGTGCGACCGCGGTTGCGGGAACGAAGGCCACACGACCGTGGTAATCCCGATGGAGTACCGGGGGGACCTCATAGGGATATTCAGCGTCGACCTCTCCCCGGGCCATGCGGTCTATAAAAAAGAGCTCAGCCTCCTCGAGGAGGTCGTGAGGGACCTCACCCTGGCCAGGGTGAAGATGCTGGCAGAGGCCCTCTCGGTCGAGAACAAGGGCCGATTCTCGTCGGCCCTCTTCGCCGCGAGGAGCGGCGCCTGGGACTGGGACCTCGGGACGGGGATGCTGGTGTGGTCCAACGGTCTGGAGCGGGTCTTCGGCATCGGCCAGGGCGAGGCCGGGACCACACACGACGCGCTCCTCCAGAGGGTCCACGCCGAGGACCGCGCCAAGGTCGTCGATTCGATAAATGTATGTTTGATGGGCAGAAGAGAGTACGACATCGAATATCGCGTGGTATGGCCGGATGGTTCAACCCATTGGATACGCGAGGCCGGGGACATCCTGCTGGGCCCGAACGGCGAACCCGCACACGTGCTGGCGGTCGTGAGCAACATCTCGAAGATTAGGGTGCTGGAGGACGAGCTGCGCAAGAACCTCGACGTGGCGCGGGCGCGTCCGGTCGGGGCCCGGAACCGATGACAGGATTTGCGCCGAATCCTGCATCAAATTGCATATGATGTTGGCATAAAGGCATTATCAATGGGGGGCATCGATGGGCCCGTGGAATCTGATGCCTCTGGCCCCTACGAACCCACGTCCGTGGCCGAGATGTCGTCGGGGGACCTCATCCTCGCCGGTCCCGTTGACGATGTCTGGATACTCCAGATGGCGTCCGCGCTCACCGCGACGGGAGGCCGCCAGGTCGTCCTGGTCGGTGGCGCCCGGACGCCCAATGTGTTCGTGCGGCCAGGCACCTCAGCGGCCCTCGTGACGAGCCCGATGGCCCAGGGAGCTGAAGGGGCCGACCAGTCGGTCACGCTCATCGCCGGTCCATCGCAGGACGATGCGGTGTCGACTCGAGCCGACGCGGTCGCGTCGGGCCCCAGCACCGTCATGGAAAATGGAGGCGGGCTGGATGGGCACTGACCGTGCGATGGTCCCACATCGGGATAGGCGCCGTCAACGTGCTCCTGACGGGCGGGCTCATGGACGGTCCCTTCCCGCGACATTACTGGCCATCATCGTATTGGCGCTGATGGGCCTCAGAAGGAAGAGATAGGAACCGACAGAGACGGAAGGTGACGAGAAATGGCAAAGAAGAGCAGGGGAGGAAGGATGACGGCGGCGAAGGGACGCGCGGCGAAGGCGGCCGGTGGACGCGGTCGCGTGAAGGACCGCAAGGCCGGCAAGAGGATCATGAAGACCTGAGGGGGGATGGACCCATGGTCGCGACCCTCGAAGGGACCTTGTTGTTGTTCCTGATCGCGCTGCTCATCTCGACCATCATCATCTACTTCATCACGAGCCTGTTCGGGGAGAGCGAGGGCATAGGGACTGCCATACTGGCCGCCCTGGTCGGTACGGTCGTCTACGCCCTCGTGTTCTACTTCCTGGGCCAGGGGCTCCTGGCGGGATTGGTTGCGGGCTTGGTCTGGCTGATGGCCCTGATGGGGCTCTACAATATGAGCTTCCCGAAGGCGCTCGGGACGGCTGTCGTCGTCTGGGTCGTCGCCATCATCGTCGGCTGGTTCCTGCCCACGCTCGGCGGGCCGTTCTGAATGAGTTCGCAAGCGGCCGGCTTTGAACAGGACGGTGCGATGTGCGCCGTCCGGCAGCACCAGGCCGGGCCTTCGGTGCCTTTTGCGCGGGTGACAACGGCCTGCGCGGCAGTGGTGGCGGGCATGCGGGCATCTGAACCCCGGACCGCCAGCCTGGGATGCTGGTGGCGCATCCAATCCGGGCCACTTGCCTCGGGCCTCCCCTTGCATGGCCAGGTCGCATTCGAGCGGCGTGACCTGGGGCGCAGGGGAACCCCCTCCAACATAACATAGATGCGCGTGCCCGGGTGCCTGCGGCAGATGCCCGCAAGTGCTTCGCGGCGGATGGGAAGCGCCCCGTTCGGATGGTGGGTCGTGCGCCCTGAGATGGCAGGGCGCATCCGACCGCTCCTCGCTCACTTCTTGCTGTGATGCTTCACGAAGGCCTTCGCATGCAGCTCGACGCGCATGCCCTCCTTGGATTCCTCGATGGTGAACTTCCAGTCCTCCAGCTTCGCATCGATGTCCTTGAACCATTCCTT
>CAYGVT010000127.1:0-2336 GCA_964353355.1 uncultured Thermoplasmata archaeon
TCCAACAAACCCGAGAATAGAAGGGTACTTGAACCTCCGCGCGCATTGGCAAGCAAGGGCAGGGCGCAACATTTCCGGCGGAGGGCGAACCGATCCACCTCGGGTGGAAGTGAGGGGGAGATCCGCTGACGCAGGGGACCCGCTCGCGGGAGGGGGGCTCGACCAGCGGGGGGTCGTTCCCGACGGCCCCATCAAGCCCCAAAGGGTGACGACGGCATGAGGGACGGCTGGCATAATCCTCACTTCGACCTGGCATACCTGATGCTCCTTGTCGCGCTCGTCCCGTTGCTGCTGGAGCGATTCGTCCTGCACGACCCCGTCACGCCGGGGCTTATCGTCGCATCCGTGATCTGGGCGCCCGTCCTGATGATGCGATGGACGATGAGGGAGCGATGGCACTCCGAGGTCCGCGCGTTCACCGACGAGACGGGTGAGGCGATGGCGGTCGTCGTGGATGCCCTGAAGAAAGGCGGGTACTCCCCCGTGACGAGGGAGCTTGGCACGCTCGAGACCGTGTGGACGACCGATGTCAGGGGAGGGCTCAACGTCAAGTTCGAGGATGCCGGCAGGGAGGTCGTGATCTACGTCGGGCCCGTTACGGATGACACCCGCAGGGACGTCACGGCCATCGAGGGGCTGATAGACGCCTCGCTCTCGCAGACCAAAGAGCAGATACAGGCGTTCATACGGGCGCTGGAGGCCGAGGGGCCTAAGGGCGAGGGGCCCGATGGCGAGGGACCCGAGGACGAGGAGCCTGAGTGATGCGGTAGGGCCCTTCTGCCTGCGCGGGCCACTGGGGCCCAATCGCGCTCGCGGACCGTTGCTTGCCAGCCGGGGTGATGTCGATGAAGGACGCTTGGGACAGGTCGGTCCTCCGGTACTTCTACATCACCATGCTCCTCCTGCCCCTCGTCATCCTCATCCTCGTGGCCATCACCATCAAGGAGGTCCTCGGGGACCTCACCACCCTGGCCATGGTCATCGGCGCCACCTATGTCCCCATCTTCTTCGTGATGTTCCTCGCCCGTCGCAACTTCATGGAGGTATGGAACTCTGACAGGCGGTTCGTGGCCATCGGGTTCCAGGAGGCGCGCCCGCGACTGGAGGCGGCATTCGCCTCGTCGGGACTGTCCTACAAGATGGCCGCGAGATCCAACCCGCAGGAGGACATCAGGTACGAGCTCGGGCGGGGCCTTGGCGTCCAGCTGCTCCGCAGCGAGGAGGAAGAGCGCTGCGTCATCTACGTATGGCCGGTCAACGACCTGACGCGCAGGGACATCGACGGGCTCAAGCGGAGGATAGACGCCGCGTTCCCGCCGGCCAAGTGAGGGGGGGACAAGGATGGGGCCGATGGACGGGGGCCGGCAAGGAACGCACAGGGCCGACCTCAGGGTCAAGCAACCCAGTAGGCCGTGGATGGGAGGGCCCAAAGGTTGTTGGCCCCGGAACGGCTCCTAACCGACCCGTCACCACCTGATTCACTGACCGGTAGTGTGCTCGACCTCAAACCCTTTCACTGACCCCCCCATGTCGGGTTTATTAACCCGGTCCCACATAGACATGCGCAAGGGTCGACATGAACCGCAGCATTGACTGGATCGCGCAATCGAGGCATACGCTGGAGTCCGCAGTCCACCTCTCATCGGGGGGTTTCCACTGTGGAGCCTGCTTTCAAAGCCAACAGGCCGCGGAGTTCGCCATCAAGGCCCTCTACATCTCCCACGCCATCGAGGCCTGGGGCCACTCGCTCACCGCGCTGCTCAGGGACCTCCCAGAGGGTCCCAAGGTCCCGCAGACCGTCCTCCGCGCGGCCAAGCGGCTCGACAGGCACTACATCCAGACGCGGTGCCCGAACGGCTTCGACAGCGGGGCCCCGAAGGACTACTACTCCGAGGAGGACGCCAAGGAGGCCATCGCGGAGGCAGAGGCCATCATCGCCTTCTGTGAGGCGAATATGGCTGGACAGGGACAGGGCGGTGGCGGAGCTAAGGCTGTGCGCGGCGCGCATCGTCGCTGAGCGCCCGGACGTCGAGCGCGTCCTGCTGTTCGGCTCGCTCGCGCGTGGCGACCACGGCCCGAGGAGCGATGCCGACGTCATCGTCGTCCTGAGGCGGAGCGACGAGGCCAGATGGTTCGACCGCATCCCTGCGCTCATCGACTACTTCATGGACGCGCACGTGCCGGTGGACATCCTGCCCTACACCGAGCAGGAGCTGGAGCGGATGGTGCGCTCAGGGAACATGTTCGTCAGGCGCGCGCTCGCGGAGGGCGTCGTACTCGCCGAGGCCGAGTGACGATGGCGTCACGCGGCGGTCCCATTGAATACATCGTCATGG
>CAYGVT010000128.1:0-12455 GCA_964353355.1 uncultured Thermoplasmata archaeon
CAAGGTCGCCATATGGATGCACAACCACTTCGAGTGGGTTGCGGCGTGGTTCGCCGTCTCCAAGATAGGCGCGGTCGTCGTGCCCATGGACACTTGGTACAAGCCCTCGGAGGCGGAGTACATCCTGGGCCACAGCGAGAGCGTCGCCGTCATCACCTCCGAGGAGACCGCGGGCATCGACTTCCTCTCCATGATAGACTCCATCTCGCCGAGGCTCCCCCTCCTCGAGCACGTCATCGTCGTCGGGCGCGTCCCCCCGGCGCGCAGGGACCTCACGCCCTACCAGAGCCTGCTGCAGTGGGGGCGCGACTGGAAGGACTCCATCACCTTCCTGGACGCCATCAAGAGGAAGGGCGTCGACGACGTGGCGTTCATCCTGTACACCTCCGGCACCACCGGCAAGCCCAAGGGCGCGATGCTCACGCACCGCAACATCGTCTCCAACGCCATCGAGGTCGACTTGGTGCTGCGCATCACGCGCGACGACCGCATCCTCATCCCTGTCCCGTTCTCGCACTGCTTCGGCTCGGTGCTGGGCATCACGCTCGCGGCCGTGAACGCCGCGAGCATCGTGCCCATGCTCTACTTCGAGCCCGAGGAGGCGCTCAAGACCATCGAGCGCGAGCACATCACCATCAGCCACGGCGTCCCCACGATGTTCATCCGCATGCTCGACGTGCTCAAGCACCGCAAGTACGACACCGCGACCCTGCGCACCGGCATCGTCGCGGGCGCACCCTGCCCGCAGGAGGTCATGGAGGGCGTGAGGGACGTCATGGGCGCGAACATCTCCAACGCCTACGGCGAGACCGAGGCGAGCCCCATAATAACCGCCACGCGGTTCGACGACCCGATGGTCAAGCGATTGACCACCGTGGGCAGGCCCCTCCCAGGGCTCGAGGTTCGCATCGCGGACAATGACAACCGAACGCTCGGCGTAGGAGGGGTCGGGGAGCTTTGCGCGCGCGGCATCAACATCATGCGGGGCTACTTCAAGGACCCGATGGCCACCTCGGCCACCATCGACAAGGACGGATGGCTGCACACGGGCGACCTGGCCAAGGTCGACGAGGACGGCTACTACTACATCGTCGGCCGCAAGAAGGACATGGTCATCGTGGGCGGGTTCAACGTCTACCCGGTCGAGATCGAGGCCTTCATCATCGAGCACCCGGCCGTGATGGACGTGTCCGTCGTCGGTGTGCCCGACAGGGACCTCGGGGAGCTCGTGGCCGCGGCCATCCACGTCCAGCCCGGCAAGTCAGTCACGGCCCAGGAGGTCGTCGACTTCTGCTACGGCAAGATAGCCTCGGCCAAGGTGCCGAGATACGTGGCCCTGGGCCACGAGCTGCCCTACTCGGGCAGGGGCAAGGTCCAGAAGTACATCCTGCGCGAGCAGCTGGCCGAGATGGTCAAGGAGGGCGCCCTTGAGAAGCTTGTGCCCACGGCCGTCAAGCAGAGGAAGGGCAGCGAGGCCAAGGAGGAGCAGGGGCCGGCTAGGGCTCCAAAAGTCAAGGCCAGCAAGGCGCCCAAGGCGCCAAAGGTGCCCAAGGCGCCCAAAGCGCCCAAGGCGCCAAAGACGTCCAAGGGATCCAAGCCCTCAAAGGCACCCAAGGCCGCAAATGCATCCAAGGGGGCGAAGGCCAGGTCTGCGCCGAGGAAGAGGAGAGCCTGAACGGCCAACGTAGAAATACCCCCGCGCCCAATGGCGAGCTGGTAGGGCAATGGCTGTCGAAGGCCGCGACCTGCTGTACATAGTGCTCTCACGGCTGGAGGGCTCGCTCCTCGCGGGAGACGCGCTCAGCCGCCGCGCGCTGCAGGACATCGTGTGCATCGCCCAGGCGTGGGGGCTGCCGCTCGGATACGAGTTCACGTTCTCCCTGAAGGGGCCGCAGTCCAACGGGCTACTGCCCGACATCATGGAGCTGCAGTCCAGGACGGGCACGTACGCCAGGCGTGCGAGGGGTCTGAGGGTGGGGCGCGACCTCTCGAGGGCGCTCGATTCTCTGGGGGCATTCGTGGGCCCCCTGAGGGAGGACCGCAGGCGGCTGCACCTGGTGTCGTCCGTCATGTTCCTCGGGGGGCAGATGGGGCTCACGCGCAGGAAGATAGTGGAGCACTTCCGCAGGTACGCCCCGGAGTACTTCCCCTTCGAGATAGCAGAGGTCATCGAGCTCGTCAACGAGAGGACGCCTTTGCGGATCGCTTGACCGTTCTCGCAGGCCGTCGGACGCGACGGGCTCGCGCAGCGACGATGACGACGGCCGTGACGACCGCGACGGCCATCGCAATGACTAGCCAGTTCTGGCCGATCCTCTCCATGAGGCCGACCCCGGAGCCCTGGCCACCGCCATCCACATCCACGGTCACGTTGAGGAACGCGATCGGGGACGTCGAGCCCAGCGCGTGCGCCCGCGCCCTCAGCGTGTGGTAGCCATCGTCGAGCGCATACGCGTCCAGCTCGAACGACCACGACCCAGCCCCGTCCGCGCGGGCCCACGCGTTGTTGTCCACGCGGTACTCCACGTACTCGACGGAGCCCGCGGAGTAGGACGCTACGCCCCGCACGGTGACGCTCTCATGGTCCAGGGCCGCGCCCTCTGCCGGGCTCGTGAACGCCACCACCCACGTACCATCAGCGGGTAGCACGTCCAGGTCGACGGTCGCGGGCTCTGACCACAGGCCCCGGTCGTCCTGGACCTTGTAGATGATGGTGTGGGACCCCACCCGCAGGCGGTCGACGATGATGTCGGGGGCATCGCCCAGGTGGCCGTCGAGCGAGGAGTTCCACGAGTGGGCCGCGATGCGGGCCCCCTCGGCAGCGGCCCCGTGGCCGTGCATGCCCACGCTCTCGCCCGCGCGGGCCGGGGTCGGCGAGACACCCTCGATGAACGCCTGCGGCCGGTAGCCCTGCGTCGTGATCCTGACCATTGCGGTTGCCAGGTTCGAGGATATCGTGCCGCGGTCGTCCTTGACGGTGAGCTGGGCGAGGAGGTCGCCCTGGACCTGGTAGGCGTGCGTCGAGCGGGAGGAGCGCTGCCACCCGGAATCGATGCCGTCGCCGTACTCGAAGAGGTAGAGCTCCACCATGGTGTCGTCGGTAGATGCCGAGCCGTCGAACGAGACCTCGAGGCCCGGCGGGGCGGTCGTCGGCTCCACCATGAGCCTGGCGGTCGGGGCCCTGTTGGCGCCACCGACGTTGGCAGATGCGCACGCCAGGTCGTTGCTGGGGTCGGTGTCGGGCGGCCGCACCTCGACGAGGTCGGCCAGCACCTCGTAGGTGCCCTCCACCATCGGCTGCCATACGGTCTCGGCCGTCCTCGTCTCGCCCGGGGCGACGGGACCCACGACGTTCACGTCCGCGCCCAACGGGCCCTGGCCCGTGACGGAGAACCGCACCTTCGCGGAGGAGATGTCGCGGTCGCCCACGTTGGCGACCGTGGCCGTGAGCCTCACGACCTCGCCCGCGGCGGGGCCCTGGGGGTCGAGCGCGAGGGAGACGGCGGCGTCGACCATGGACTCGGGCTGCACGACGCGCACGCGCCGGTCCACGGCCGAAGTCGCGACCCTCACGTACTCCGTCTCACCCGGCCACCTCACGGACACTTCGACCTCGCCGTCGTAGCCGCCAAGTCCGAAGTGCGCCGCGAGCATGTTCTGCGACGTGGTCCCGCGGCCGCCCTGGACGTCACGGACCATCGACAGCGGGCCCGCGACGACGCGCACGCGCGCGCCGATGGCCGCGCGGTTGCTGCTCGTGCCCGCGAGCTCGACCTCCAGCCAGTGGTTGTCGTTGCCGCCGTTGCGCAGCAGCCTGAAGCCAGAGCCCGAGCCCACCGCGAGGTCCAGGTCCCCGTCGTGGTCGTAGTCGCACCACGCGCAGCCCCAGCCGTTGTTGACCGAGGCGCGCGCCTCCGCCGTCGCATCAGAGAACCGGTCGCGCCCGTCGTTGCGGAAGAGCCGCGAGTACCGGCCATCGTACACCGCCGTGAAGAAGAGGTCCAGGTCCCCGTCGTTGTCGAAGTCTCCCCAGGCCGGGTCCGAGGAGGTCTCGCAGTAGTCTATGCCCGAGCCGTAGAACCTCTCCATGAAGGTGCCGTCGCCCTGGTTGCGCAACAGCATCGACTTGTCCGAGAACATGATGAACCGCGGGTGTGCCAGGTTGGACACGTAGAGGTCCATCCAGCCGTCGTTGTCGTAGTCCCCGAAGTCCGAGGCGATGCTGTGCCCGTACCGCGCCTCGGAGCCCGGCACGGTCTCTGCCGCGTAGCCCTCCGCGCCGGCCTGCCTCGCGATGTTGGTGAACGTGCCGTTCCCCTCGTTGCGCCAGAGCAGGTTGGGGTCGAGGCGGTAGTTCGACACGTAGATGTCCTGGTCGCCGTCGTCGTCGTAGTCAGACCACACCACGCCGCGGCCGCAGTAGGGCTCGCCCTGGAGCTCGACGCCCGCCACCGCGGACGCGTTCGTGAACCGCCCGTTGCCCTCGTTGTGGTAGAGCACGTCGGGCGTGCCGATGCCGTAGGTGTCGCCCTCCTGGCGCCAGTTCTCGTAGTTGGCCACGTAGAGGTCCACGAACCCGTCGTCGTCGTAGTCGCCCCAGGCCGCGCCCTCGGTCGGGAGGTAGTCGTGGATCTCCCCCGACATCTCGGACACGTCCGTGAAATGCCCCTTGCCGTCGTTGCGCCACAGCACGTCGTGCACGGTGAAGCTGTTCACGGTCGCGTAGATGTCCAGGTCGCCGTCGTTGTCGTAGTCGGCCCAGACCCCCCCGTTCGAGGGGACGGTGGAGATGCCCGCGGCGGCCGTCACGTCCGTGAACGTGCCGTCGCGGTCGTTGCGGAACAGGGTGTTGCCGTTGAGCAGCAGGTCCTCGAACCCGTCGGCGTCATAGTCGCCCCAGGCCACGCGCGCCCACCCCCTGTCGGGGAAGCCGGCCGAGGCCGTCACGTTCTCGAACTGCGCGGGCTCGTTGGCCAGGGGCGCGCCTGCCGGCTCGCCGGGGACCGTCGCGGCCGGGAGCAGCGACGCCAAGGCGATGAGCACCGCCAGGGCGCGCCTGAGGTGGTTCGGGGGCAACGTCCAGGTGATGTGCCAGGCCGTATTTCCATGTGACGGTTGAGGTGCCCCGGGGGCGCGGCGGTGACCACGCCATGGCCACTTGTGGCCACCGGCCCTATATGGGATGGTCGACCTCGTGAGGGGTGTGCGTGCGCGAAAGGAGGCGCACGCCCAAGGACCTGGACAGGACCTCTGACAGGAAGGGATGGTTGGATGATGCGAATCGATGGCAGACCAGCGGATGCGATGGATACCAGGGCACTTTCTGTAGAACGTTTCTTCCTATACCTTTTTTATACCAGAAAACAAGTGTTAAGGACAGACCTCCTCGGTGCTTCTGAGGGGGGTGGTGTCAGATGGCAATAGTGGAAGCCAGGCAAGTGGTGAAGACGTACGAGACCGGAAAGGTCACGGTCCAGGCCCTGCGGGGCGTGGACCTCACGGTCGAGCGCGGCGAGATGGTCGCCGTCATGGGCCCCTCGGGCTGCGGGAAGACGACGCTGCTGAACTGCCTCTCGGGAATCGACGAGATAACCCGGGGCGAGGTCCTCATCGAGGGCAGGGACCTGACTGGGATGTCCGACGCGGAGCGGACGGACCACCGCGCCCGGCGCATGGGCTTCATCTTCCAGGCGTACAACCTCCTGCCCGTCCTCACCGCGGTCGAGAACGTGGAGCTGCCCCTGCTCGTGACCGGCCAGCGCAACGGTGCGGCCCGGGCCAGGGCGCTGCGCGCGCTCCGCCTCGTCGGCCTGGAGGAGTGGGCGGCGCACAAGCCCCCCGAGCTCTCGGGCGGCCAGCAGCAGCGCGTGACCATCGCGCGCGCCCTGGTCAACGACCCCGCCATCGTCTGGGCTGACGAGCCCACGGGCAACCTGGACTCGGAGAACTCGATGCAGGTGATGGCGCTCCTCACCCAGCTAAACGAGGAGCTGGGCCAGACCTACGTCATCGTGACCCACGACCAGCGCGTGGGCGACCTCGCCCACCGCGTGGTGCGCATGGAGAGCGGGGCCATCGCCGAGGTCCATCACAACGGCCACGGCCGCGACGCGCTCAAGGCCGCGGCCACGAGGGTCGTGGCGTGAGGTGGAGGGAGGGGGTGGACGGCATGGTGGGCGAGATAGTCCTGGATGACCCTGCATGGGGAACGGCCGTCGCGCTGCTCGGGGTGCTGCTCGCGGTCCTCGGCGCCATAGCGGTGGCCGCGGCCACGCGGCCGGTGTACCTCAGGATGGCGATGCGCAACGCAGCGCGCAGGCCCACGCAGACCGGCCTGGTGCTGGCCGGCCTGATGGTCGGCACCCTCATCCTGTCGGGCGCGTTCGTCGCGAGCGACAGCATGGAGTACCTCATCGTCAAGGAGAGCTACCGGCAGCTCGACGCCCTCGACGAGCTCGTCGCCACCCAGGGCCAGATGGCCTTCGACGTGTCCGTCTACGAGGCCCTCACCGCCGACGCGGGCGTGAGGGACGCGACGGACGGCCTCGCGCCCGTGATGTACATATCGGGCGCCTCCATCTTCGACGTCGCGTCGGGGCAGACAGAGGCCGGAGTGCTCGTGCAGGGCATGGACCCCGCCCTCGAGGACGGGTTCGGGACCTTCGTCACCAGGGCCGGTGCAAGGGTCGACGGTTCCGACCTGGGGCCGAAGGAGGCCATCATCAACGAGCGACTGGCCAAGGCCGCGCTCGTGGAGGCGGGCCACCAGCTCCGCGTCTACTTCATGCCCCCGGTGGACCTCGCCAATGCGACGTCGTCCCCGGCCGCAGGGCCGCAGGGCGCGATCCAGATGTCCGTCCTGACCGTGACGCACGTCGTGCGCGACGAGGGCAAGGCGGCCATCAACAACGGCAGGACGCTGTTCGTCGCGCTCCCCACCGCCCAGTCGATGTGCGGGCTTCCCGGCCTCGTCAACGTCATCAAGGTGTCGAACCCTGGCGGCGTGGGCGGGGGCGAGGACGGCACGGCCGCGGCCGAGGAGGCGCTCGAGGGCGCCATCTCCTCCCTCGCCGCCACTGGCGTCCCGGGCGCGGCCGCCCTGGAGGTCTCCGCCTCCAAGAAGGACGCGGTCGCGGAGTCGGTCGAGAGCGCCGAGTCAATGAAGGACATGCTGGTCATGGCCTCGTCGTTCACCGTCGTCGCGGGCGTGCTGCTCATCGTGAGCATCTTCTCGATGCTGGCGGAGGAGCGCAGGAAGGAGCTCGGCATCTCCCGCGCCATCGGAATGCGGCGCACCACGCTCGTGAGGACCTTCGTCTTCGAGGGCGCGGTCTACAGCATCGTCGCAGCCGCAATGGGCACCGTCATGGGCCTCGGCGTGGGCTACCTGCTCATGAACGGCTTCCTCGCCGCGTTCAACGAGCAGTTCGACGTCCCGTTCTACTTCAAATCCTCCAGCCTGCTCATATCGTTCGTGACCGGCGCGCTAATCACGATTGTGACCGTGGCGGTCGCGTCCTGGCGCATAAGCAGCCTGAACATAGTGAGGTCAATCCGGTCGCTCCCCGAGCCGAGGCCGGCCAGGGGCAGCTGGCGTGCCCTCGCGCAGGGGGCCGCGCTGCTGGGACTGGGCGCCCTGCTCGCGGTCCTGGGCTTCGGCCCGGTCGATTCGGGCGTCCTGAGGACGCTCGGCCCCACAATGGCGCTCCTCGGCGCCGGGCTCGTGCTGGGCGCGTGGGTCCGCACCGACGTCGCGCACACCGTGGCGGGGCTGTCGGTCCTCGCGTACGCGACGTGGGCGCTGTTCAACGTGGAGATGACCGAGAGCGAGGGCATGATGGGGCTCGTGGTGTCGGGCGTGCTAATGGTCGGCGGCGCGGTGCTCGCGCTCGTCTCGAACTCGGCCGCGCTGGTCTGGGTCGTCTCAAAGGCGATGTCCGCCCTCCCCAAGGGCAGGGCCATCGCCGTGCCGGCCATAGCCCACCCGCTCAACAGGAAGGGCAGGACCGGCATGACGGTGGCGATGTTCAGCCTCATCATCTTCATCGTGATGCTCTTCGCCATCTTCTTCGCGACCTTCGCCCCCGACCTTGACAGGGAGGCGGGGGGGTACGACCTCTACGCGACGAGCTCGGTGCCCGTCCAGGACATCAGGAACCTGACCGTGGGCGGCGACGGCGCCGAGGGCACCGTCGTCAACCACACGACGCTCGACGCATGCGTCGAATGGGCCGACGGGTTGGTCCTCCACATGCACTCTGGCTACTACAGGGTCGACGGCGAGGAGATTCCCGTCTACGGCCCGCCCTTCCACCAGCTTATGGGCATCGGCGAGGGCTTCGCCTCCCACACGACATACGCGCTCAAGACCCGTGCGTCAGAGTACGGCACCGACAGGGATGCGTGGCTCGCGGTCGCGCGCGACCCCGCACTTGCCATCATCGACGCGAGCTCGGCCTCCGGTCCCGTGGCCATCGAGGTCGGGGACCTCGTGGAGCTGCCGGTGCAGGCCGGCTTCAACGGCACGCGGACGTTCCGCGTCGTCGGCGTCGCTGACGAGGCGCTGTTCACGGGCCTGTTCGTGCAGAGGGCCGCGGTCATCACGGGCAACCCGTCCATCCGTGGCGACAACCTGTTCCTGATGACGGTCGTCCCCGGCGAGGACGCGGGGTCGGTCGCCCACGCGCTCGAGGCGGAGATGTGCGCCATCGGGCTCAACGTCCGGACCGTCGGGTCCGTCGTCGAGGAGTACCAGGCGGGGATGGAGACCATCTTCCAGATGTTCGAGCTATTCATGGCCCTGGGCCTGCTGGTGGGCGTGGCCTCCCTCGGCGTGCTGTCGGTGAGGGCGGTAATCGAGCGCAGGCAGGAGATAGGGGTCATGCGTGCCATCGGCTACACGAGGGGCATGGTCCTCGGGACGTTCTCGACCGAGATGATGTTCGTCACCACCCTCGGCATACTGGTCGGCCTCGTGGTGGGCGTCATCGCGGGCTACGGCATCTTCAACAGCAGCGCGGATGGCATGAGCGTGGGCTTCCAGGTCCCCCTCGACGACTTCGCGATGGTCTCGCTAATCGCCTATGCCGCGGCCGCCGTGTGCACCTTCGTGCCTGCCTGGAAGGCCTCGAGGACCAATCCCGCGGACGCCGTCAGGTGGGTGGAATGATCCCTCGCGCCGTCTCCATTAGGTGGACCCTCCCCCGGCCTTCAGGCCTTGCGGCGGTCGCCCCTACTTCAAACGCTGTCCGTCCCAGGCACAGTACCAAGGACGCTCAAGCAATGGAGCAGGATACGTCGAACAGGGAGGGTCAAACGTGGTCTGCCTGAAGGATGTATTGTTCGGCCGCTGGAAATCCAAGACAAGGCTCGTTTGCAAGGCTTGCCGACAAGAATATCATGGTGTGCCGAACAAATGGGAGAGATGCCCCGAGTGCACTGAAAAGCTCCAAAATCGAATAGATGCGGCGAAGAGCGAAATGAGGTCAATCGGCCCCGCCTAGCCCATTTGTCCCTCATCCCCGTCATCGAAGCCGTTAGATGGGTGGAGCGGGATACCGGGACTCGATGGGCGCCGCCATCTTCTACTTCACCGGCACTGGCAACTCGCTGGCGGTCGCCAGGAGGCTGGCGGACCTGCTAGACGGGCCGGACCCTTCACCGATGGCCCGTCACCTGGGGGATGGTGAGGTCGCGTCCGGTTCGGACGTGGTCGGCCTCGTCTACCCGGTGCACCACTGGGGACCCGCCGACCTGGTGCTCAGGTTCGCGAGGCTCCTGAGGCCGCCCGAGGGGTCCTACGTGTTCGCTGTCGCCACATACGGGAACCACTCGGGCAGGGCCTTCCAGGACCTCGACCGCGCGCTCCGGGTGAGGGGCCACGGCCTGGACGCGGGCTTCCACGTCAGGACGGTGCAGAACTACGTGCCGGTCTTCATGGTCCCCGACGAGGAGGAGCGGTGCGACATACTGTCCTTCGCCGGCATGACGGTCGATGATGTGGGACAGAGCATCGCGAAGCGGGGCAAGGGCGAGCGCGAGCACTGGTGGTGGCGGCCCAAGGTGCGGGCCTACTACCTCTCCTCCAAGGCAGGGCTGCACGAGAAGGACCGGCACTTCATCGCCAAGGACGGGTGCGACTCGTGCGGGGTGTGCATGCGGGTGTGCCCCGTGAGGAACATCGCCATGGAGGGTGGCAGACCAGCCTGGCAACGCCGGTGCGAGCAGTGCTTCGCCTGCATCCACTGGTGCCCGCGGGGGGCAATCGAGTGGGGCGGCGCCACCCAGGGGATGGGAAGGTACCACCATCCCGATGTGACCGTGGAGGACATGGAGGCACAGGCGGTGAAGGGCAGCCCAAGCGCGCGTCGGATGTAGTGTCCGAGGACCGCAAGGGCCTGGGGCATCTGCCCTACTTGCGCCTCATCGGGATGACGATGCCCTTCGCCTTCGCGAACCTGATGGCCCTCTTGTAGCCCGCGTCAGCATGCCTAAGCACCCCGAGCTGGGGGTCCGTCGTGAGCACGCGCTCGAGCCTCCTCGCGGCCGTCTTGGTGCCGTCGGCCACGATGACGACGCCAGCGTGCACCGAGTAGGGAATGCCCACGCCGCCGCCCTGGTGGATGCTCACCCAGGTCGCACCCGAGGCCACGTTGGCCATGGCATTGAGCAGTGGCCAGTCCGCGATGGCGTCCGAGCCGTCGAGCATGCCCTCCGTCTCGCGGTTGGGGGACGCTACCGAGCCGCAGTCGAGGTGGTCGCGGCCGATGACCACGGGCGCGCCGACATCGCCATCCGCGACGGCGTCGTTGATGGCCAGGCCCATGCGCGCGCGCTCGCCGTAGCCGAGCCAGCACACGCGCGACGGCAGCCCCATGTGCTTGACGCGCTCCCGCGCGAGCATGATCCATCTGACCAATGGCCTGTCCTTCGGGAAGAGCTTGAGCACGAGGTCGTCAGTGACGGCGATGTCGTCGGGGTCGCCCGATAGCGCGACCCAGCGGAAGGGCCCGCGACCCTCGCAGAAGAGCTCGCGGATGTATGCGGGCACGAAGCCCGGGAAGTCGAACGCGTTGGCGACCCCCGCCTCCTTGGCCTGCTGGCGGATGTTGTTGCCGTAGTCGAAGACGACCGAGCCGCCCGCCCTGAAGTCCAGCATCGCCCTGACGTGGCGCCCCATCGATTCCATGGCCATCCGGGTGTACTCCTCGGGGGCATCCCCGCGCAGCCGCAGCGCGTCCGCGAAGGCCAGCCCGCCCGGGACGTATCCGTTGAGCGCGTCGTGGGCGGAGGTCTGGTCGGTGACGACGTCGGGCAGGATGCCCTTGGCGGCGATGGCGGGGTGCGTCTCGGACGCGTTGCCGACGACGCCGATGGAGACGGCGCGGCCTGCCCTTGCCGCGTCCATGGCCTCGTCGACGGCCTCCCAGAGGTCGTGGGCCTTCTTGTCGACGTAGCCGGTCTCGAGCCTGCGGTCGACGCGCGTCTCGTCCACCTCGACGCAGACCGCGGCACCGCCGTTCATGGTGACCGCGAGGGGCTGGGCGCCGCCCATGCCGCCGAGGCCCGCGGTGAGGACCCACCGCCCCTTGAGCGTGGTGCCGAAGTGCTTCTTGGCCAGGGCAGCGAAGGTCTCGTAGGTGCCCTGCAGGATGCCCTGGGTGCCGATGTATATCCAGCTGCCCGCGGTCATCTGCCCGTACATGGTGAGGCCAGCGCGCTCGTAGAAGCGGAAGTTCTCCCAAGTCGCCCAGTGCGCGACGATGTTGGAGTTGGCGATGAGCACGCGGGGCGCGTCCGGGTGCGTGCGCAGCACGCCCACGGGCTTGCCGGACTGGACGAGGAGCGTGTGGTACCTGTCGAGGGCCCTCAGCTCGCGCACGATGGCGTGGTAGGCCTCCCAGTTGCGCGCGGCCTTGCCGGTGCCGCCGTAGACGATGAGCTCCTCCGGCCGCTCGGCGTTCTCGAGGTTGTTCATGAGCATGCGAAGGGCTGCCTCGGTCTGCCACGACTTGCATGTGAGCTTGGTGCCGCGGGGGGCGATGATGGGTTCCATGGGGATGCCCGCGCTCGTTATCCCTGGACGTGCTTTAATTGTTTTGGGTCGGGTCATGCGATGGCCAGCGTCCAGGGGTTCGATGCACCATGGGCAGCGACCGCCGGCCCGGGGAGGTTAAATGTTAATATACCCATTCCACGCAATCATGGCGCATGCGACTCCTAGACAGCCGTATCCGTGTGAGGCACAGGTGCCCGTACTGCGAGTTCTCGGGGGCCTTCCCCGAGCTGCAGATGGCGCTGTGGTGCAACGGCGACACGGACGTGATGCGCGTCGTCGCCCCCGACCAGGACTACCTCAGGCGCGCGGTCGAGGCCGCGGGCACCTTCTTCGGGATGGAGCCGCTCTCGACCGACGAGCGGTCCTCGGTGCTCATGAGCAGGGACTGCGGGTGCCC
>CAYGVT010000129.1:0-18041 GCA_964353355.1 uncultured Thermoplasmata archaeon
GGGGGGGGGGGGGGGGGGGGGGGGGGGGGGGGGGGGGGGGGGGGGGGGGGGGGGGGGGGGGGGGGGGGGAAGGGGTGAGGGAGGTCCGCCCTAGTAGAGCTGCCCGTGCCGCTTGCGCATCGTCTCCTCGGTCTCGCCGAGCCTCTCCATGAGGTCCACGACGAGCGTGTCGAGGTAGATGAGCGCGGTGTCCTCGAAGATGGTGCCCATGGGAGCGAAGCGGCGGCGGTCCGCGCCCACCGGTGTCGTGAGGGTGATGACGATGTCGGCCATCCGCGCGAGGCTGCTCCCGACGCCCTCCGTGATGGCGGCCACGCGCCCGCCCGCGTCCTTGGCCATGCGGCCGTACAGCAGGCTCGAGTGCGTCTCACCCGTGCCGGAGATGATTATGGCGAGGTCCCTCGCGCCCGGGGGGGAGGTCTCGTCGATGCTGAGGCGCACGACCTTGCGGCCGAGGTGGCCCAGGCGCATTGTGAAGCACCGCGCGACGAAGCCAGACCGGCCTGCGCCATAGAGGAAGATGCGGTCGGCCTCGAGGATGGCCTCGACGAGCTCGTCGGTCCTCGCGCAGTCGATGCTCCCGATGGTGGACTTGATGCTCTCCGTGATGTACCGCAGCGCCCGCTTGCGCGTGCCGCGCGCGGGGCCCGTGCTCATCGCGTCGCCTCTTTGAGGGTCTTCTGGAGCTTGCCCTCGCGCTTGAGCAAGATGCGCTCCAGTATGACCTTCATGTACATCGCGTCGTGCTCCAGCAGCGGCGAGCCCGAGATGACCGTCACGTCGAAGTCGTTGTCGAGGATGCACTCGGCCAGGGGCTCGAACTTGAGGTCGCCCTTCTTGATGGGGGTGTACCGCTTCTCGTTGCCGCCCTCGTGCTGCACCCCGGAGAAGTGCGCGTAGTGCCAGCTGAGGCGCGACGCCTTGCGCGCGCGGTCGAAGACCTCCTGGAAGTCCTCCTTGCTCTGCATCGAGCCGTGGCCGCGGGCGTGGATGTGTGGGAAGTTGAGGACCGGCACCGTGCCGCGGGCCTTCTGCGCGACCTCCAGGACCTCGTCCAGGTTGCCGAAGACCATCTGCTTGCCGGAGGTCTCCAGCCCGATGCGCGCCTTTATGCCGCGGACCTCGAACTCCTTGGTGAGCCTCAGCATCCGCTTGACGACGACCTTCGTGGCCTCGGCGCTCTCCATGCCGCCGTAGAGGCCCATGTGCGTGACGACGACGTGGGCGCCCATCGCGTCGGCGATGAGCCCCCCGTAGACCACGTTCGCGACGCTGCGCTCGGCGATCGTCTCGTCTCCAGACAGGTCCATGTAGTACGGCGTGTGCAGCGACAGCTCCACGTCCAGCTCGCGCGCGAGCTTGCCGGTGTCCCGCAGCTCCTTGAAGTCGTTGCCGATGCCGCAGATGAGGGTCCGGAGGGTGTCGCCCTCCTTGATCTTGGCCCCCTTCTTGTACACGGAGACGAGCTCGCCCTTCTTGTTCTCGCGCAGCATGTCGACGACGAGCTCGCCCTCGACGTCGTGGGGCAGCGCGCCGGACTCGTCGTCGGTGGCGAAGCGCTCCGACAGGTTCACGCGGACGAACTGGATCTCCATGGCGTTGAGGCCGAGCGTGTGCACGTCCTCGATGCCGTCGCGGGGGGTCCTGCCCTTGCAGGAGAGGGGGATGCCACTGGGCCCGAACCTGATCATTAGAATACCCTCCGGCGGCGGTAGGCCGTGAATGGTGAGGCGATATATAAAGGTGACACTCGGGCCCTCCCGCTACGCGTAGGCTCTTTCTTGGGACCGCGAGCTATAAAAGGCTTCCGCCGGCGAGAAGACCCTCCGCCTAATGTGAAGGGCCAGCACAACCTCTATCTGACCTGGCGGACATATTAGAAACGCATGGAGCGAATGTTCGACCTAACGGAGCACGACCCAACAGCTGGTTGGTACACCTTGAGGAGCGTCATGTGGCCCGCCTACCGGTTTGCCACCCTCATAGGATGGGGGATAGCAGGGCTCTATTGGTTCCCGGCTTTCCTGCTTGGAGGGGGGCCGCGGGACTCGTCTATTGCGCTCCTCATCATCTACGTCGCATCGCTGCCGGCATTGTACATGCTCGTCCGCTGGGGCGTATGGAACGCGTCCGCCAGGTGTAACAGGAGTTACGCCATGCCCTTCGATTCCTCGCTCGAGAGGATAGACGCCCTGTTGCGAGATGGGGTCGAGAGTTACACGAAAAACCCCGTCGACGAGCGGTGGTTCAACGGCCGCGAGGAACGGGCAGGCGTCCCACGGGAGGTGCTGGAATGGAAGGAGGGGAGGCCGATGGTCGTCTTCGAGCTTACTGGCGACCGCTTCGTCAAGGTGGCCGAGCACCTTTGGAAGGGGGGCGAGCTCACCGGTGTCGAGGTCTGGCCCGTCAAGGGGGAGGCCGCGGCTCCCCTAGAGGCACTTATGTCGCGCATCGACCAAGTGCTCGACCCCTCTACCCTGTAGCGCTGGGAGAAACTTCTTTTAAGCCCTCCCCCATCAAGAACGGCGCAGGCACGGGTGAGGACATGAGGCTCGTGAAGCTTGGCGGCAGCGTCCTGGCGGACAAGGCCAGGCCACTCACCTTCAGGACGGCGGTCGCGCGCAGGCTCGCGCGCGAGCTCGCCCCCTTCGCCGCCGATGGGCTCGTGGTCGTGCACGGGGCCGGGGGCTTCGGCCATGCGGGGGCCAAGAGGCACGCGCTGCGCGACGGGCTCAGGGGCGACCGCCAGGTAATGGGCACGGCCGTGGTGCAGCGCGACGTGCGCGAGTTGAACCTGCGCGTGCTCGGCGCTCTCATCGACGCGGGCGTGCCCGCCGTCTCCATCCCCGCGGGGTCGTTCATGGAGCTCGACGGTGGCCGCATGGTGGAGTTCGACGCCATCCCGTTCCAGCGCGCGCTCGCGCGCGGGCTGGTGCCGGTGACGTTCGGCGACGTGCTGCCCGACCGCGAGCGCGGCGTGGCCATCGCCTCGGGCGACCTGCTCATGGCCGCCCTGGCGGGCGCGCTGGCGCCAGAGGTGTCGGTGTTCGTCACGGCCGTGGACGGCGTCTACGACCGCGACCCGTCGAGGCGGGGCGCGCGGCTGCTCGAGGAGGTCTCGCCCGCGACCGCGCCCCGAGCGGCCGGCAGGGCCAGGGGCGGCGCGGCCGACGTGACGGGCGCGATGGGCGGGAAGCTCGAGATGGCGTTCGAGGTCGCGGCCCGCTCGGGTGCGACCTGGGTCGTGGGCGGCGCGAGGGCAGGCAACCTCGCATCCGCGCTGCGTGGCAAGCCCAAGGTGGGCACGAGGGTCCTGCCGGGAACCAGTATAAGGGAGGTGGGCTGATGGCGGCCAAGAGACGGACTAGGGCGGGCGGGCGCAGGCCGCGGGACGCGGCCGGCGCGCCCGAAATCGTGCGGCGGAAGTCCGACCACGTGGACATCTGCATGAACGATGGCGTGCTGCACTCGTGCAACTTCTGGGACGAGGTGCAGCTAGTGCACTGCGCGCTGCCCGAGCTCGACCTCGCAAGGGTGGACACGTCCACCAGGCTGCTCGGCGTCGAGCTCGGCGCGCCCATCGTCATCGCCTCCATGACGGGCGGGCACGCGCACGGCTCGGACATCAACGACCATCTCGCGGCCGCCGCGGCCGAGCTGCGGCTGGCCATGGGCGTGGGCTCGCAACGCCCCGCGCTGGAGCACCCCTCCTACGCTCGCACCTATGCGGCGCTCAGGGAGCACGACGTGCCGCTGGTCATCGCCAACATCGGCGCGCCGCAGCTCGTGGCCCAGCGCGGCGTCGCGCCCATGGGCGTGCGGCAGGTCCGGCAGGCCATGGAGATGGTGGACGCGGACGTGGTGGCCGTCCACCTCAACTTCCTGCAGGAGGTCGCGCAGCCAGAGGGCGACACGAACGCCAAGGGCGTGCTCGCCGCCATCGCGCGCCTCGCGTCCGAGCTGCCGGTCATCGTCAAGGAGACGGGCGCCGGCATCAGCCGCGAGGTCGCGCTCCGGCTCAGGGACGCTGGCGTCAAGGCCATCGACGTGGGCGGGGCCGGGGGCACGAGCTTCGCCGCGGTCGAGGCCTTCCGCGCGCGAGAGCGCGG
The DNA here is from genome assembly GCA_964353355.1 of uncultured Thermoplasmata archaeon. Classification (GTDB taxonomy): domain Archaea; phylum Thermoplasmatota; class DTKX01; order DTKX01; genus CAYGVT01. Next base: position 4,110 of record CAYGVT010000129.1, read on the forward strand.
GATGCTCGGGCGCGCCCGCCTGGGAATGACCTTCAAGGACTGGGGCATCCCGACGCCCGTGTCCGTCCTGGAGGCGGACGTGGGGCTGCCCATCATCGCCACTGGCGGCGTGCGGTCGGGCCTCGATGTGGCCCGCGCGCTCGCGCTCGGTGCGGGCGCGGCCGGCGTCGCCCGCCGCCTGCTCCCGGCCTCGCTCGAGGGCAGGCGCGAGACGCTCGAGGAGCTCCGGCTCATCGTCGACGAGCTGCGCGCGGCCATGTTCCTCACCGGCGCGGCGGACGTGGGCGGCATGCGTGGCCGCGAGGTAGTGCTCTCGGACCGTCTCATGGGCTGGCTCGGCCGCCTCGCGGACGAGCAGGGGGAGGACGGCCGATGACGGGCGGCGTGCCTGACAGGAGGGACGCGGTCGACCCGAGGGAGTACATCTCGAGGCGGCTGCCCGAGATAGAGGCCTTCATCCAGGCCCAGCTTCGCAACGGCCACCACCCCAAGCTGCTCGAGGCCATCGCCTACTACCCGAGCGCGGGCGGCAAGCGGCTGCGGCCCGTGCTCGCCGTGGCCACGGCCGACGCGGTGCGCGCGGGCGCGGGGGAGCGCGCCCTGCCCTACGGCTGCGCGCTGGAGCTCGTGCACAACTTCACGCTCGTCCACGACGACGTCATGGACCAGGACCGCACGCGCAGGGGGAGGCCCACGCTCCACTCCGTCTACGGCGAGCCCATGGCCATCAACACGGGCGACGTGCTGTTCGCGCTGGCGTTCGAGGTGGTGTCCCAGGTCGAGGTGGACGGCGACACGCTGCGCACGCTGTTGCGGGAGACCGCCCGCACCGTCTTCGAGGTCGGCGAGGGGCAGCAGTGGGACATGGACTTCGAGCGCGTCGACCCGGCCTCGCTGGGCGAGGGCGACTACCTCCGGATGGTCGAGTTCAAGACAGCGCGCCTGTTCGAGCAGGCCGCCCGCGGGGGCGCCCGCATCGCCGGCGCGGACGAGCCCCTGGCACAGGAGATGGGCCACTTCGCGCGCGACATGGGCATCGCGTTCCAGGTCTGGGACGACTACATCGACCTCGTGGCGGACGCCAAGGAGCGCGGCAAGGACGTGGGCTCCGACGTGCGGCGCGGCAAGCGCACGGTCATGGCGCTGCACGCGCTCCAGCACGCGACGGGCGCGGACCGCGCGGTGTTCCTCAAGGCCTTCGGCGTCGAATCCGCGACCGACCAGGAGGTCGCTGAGGCGGTCCACGTGATGGAGCGCACCGGCTCCATCGAGCACGCGCGCCACCTCGCGGAGAAGTACGCCACGCGCGCGGAGGACCACCTGGCGGCCCTGGGGCCGTCGGAGCACAAGGAGTTCCTGCGCGCGCTCATCTACCACACCATCACGCGCAGGTACTGAGGGCACTGGACCATCGGCGTGGAGCCGACGAGCTGAGTCGGAGAGGAGGACCGAGGCATGGGAGACAAGGTGGCGGCAGGGCCGGCCCCGGCGAGGGAGGAGGTGCTGGAGGTCGCGCGCAAGTACGCGCTGCAGAACGCCGTCCAGCACGGCGGCAGCTGCCAGGTCGGGCCCGTCATCTCGCGGCTGCTCGCCGAGCGGAGCGACTGGAGGCCGCACGCGCGGTCGCTCTCCGGCACCGTCAAGGAGGCAGTGGACTGGGTGAACGGACTGGGCGCGGACGCACAGCTTGCCCAGCTCGAGGCCATCGACCCCGCCCTCGCGGTCAGGGAGGTCAAGGAGCGTGCCCACGGGCTGCCGGACCTGCCCGGCGTCGAGGGCGGCGTGGTCATGCGGTTCGCGCCCGGCCCATCGGGCCCGCTGCACATCGGGCACTCGCGCGCCGCCATCCTCAACGACGAGTACGTGAGGCGCTACGGGGGGAGGTACATCCTGCGGTTCGAGGACACCGACCCCGCGCGCATCGCGCCCGAGGCCTACGCGATGATCCGCGAGGACATGGACTGGCTCCAGTGCCGCATCACGGACGTGTACGAGCAGACCGACAGGTTCCCGCACTACTACTCGCACGCCTCGAGGCTCCTGGCCATGGGCGCGGCCTACGTCTGCACCTGCCCCCAGGAGACATGGCGCGCCCTCAAGGAGGCCGGCAGGCCCTGCCCGCACCGCGACGAGGCGCCCGAGGTGCAGCTCGCGCGTTGGGAGGGCATGCAGGGCGGCGCCTTCGCGCAGGAGGGCGCCGTGGTCGTCATCAAGACGGAGCTCGGCGACCCCAACCCCGCGCTGCGCGACTGGGTCGCGCTGCGCATCACCGACGAGCCGCATCCCAAGACCGGGACCAAGTACCGCGTCTACCCGCTTTACAACTACTCGGTCGCCATCGACGACCACCTCATGGGCATGACGCACGTGCTGCGCGGCAAGGACCACCTCAACAACACGATGCGCCAGAAGTGGATATACAAGTACATGGGCTGGAGGGAGCCCTACTTCCACCACTACGGCAACGTGTCCATCGAGGACGCGGTGCTCAAGAAGTCCGTCATCAGGGAGGCCGTCATGCGGGGGGAGTACACGGGCTGGGACGACCCGCGCGTGGGCACGCTGCGCGCGCTCGCGCGGCGCGGCCTCGCCGCGGAGGCCATCCGCCGCTACTGGGTCGAGGCGTCCATCCGCCCCATCGAGATCGGCTTCTCATGGAAGACGCTCTTCGCCCACGACCGCGACATCCACGAGCCCACGGCGCCGCGGCTGTTCTTCGTGGCCGACCCCGTCGTGGTCACGCTCGAGGCCCCGCACGCGCTCGAGGCGCACGCTCCTGTGCACCCGGACCGGCCCGACATGGGCGTCCGCGGGCTGCGGCTGCCCCCCTCGGCCCGTGAGGGGACGTACGCGGCCCTGCTTCCCGCATCGGACATGGAGGCGGTCCAGGCCGCGGGTCGGTTCCGCCTCAAGGACCTGGGCAACTTCGAGCTCATGTCGTCGCACGCGGCCCGCCACATCGGCAACGACCTGGCCATCCTCAAGGAGGGCGTGCCCATAGTCCACTGGGTCCCCCCGGGAGGGCCGGGCTGCGTCGTGCACCATCCCGACGGTCACGCCGACGTCGGCGTCGCGGAGCCGGGCGCGCTCGACCGGCACGGGCAGTTCGTGCAGTTCGAGCGCTACGGCTACGTCCGCATCGAGGTCGACCGCGAGAAGCACGAGGTCGAGGGATTCTTCGCATACCGGTGAGGACGCGGGGACGGTCCGGCCCGCATCCCGGCCATCCATGCCCTTGCCCTTGGTTCTATTAACGGAGCCTAGGCTGACAGTCTGCCACCCTCACAACAGGTGGATTTGCCGGGCCCGTGGAAGCAACCGACGTCGCCCGAAGGCAACGAGTGTTCCCACGGGCAGTCTTCCTGGCCCACACAGGGGGTAAAAGGGGGTTTGGGGTTTATGGGGTTTCGTGTGAGACATCCGCAAGCCATTCGTTGGGGTCTTTGGGCCCGGGCAAATCCGGGGGTTGAGGGGTTGTGTGAAACGGTCTGCGGATGTCACGACCTGTGTGGCAGGAAGAGCAACCAGTGAGAGTTTGACACCGGTTTACTTCCACCACTGCTTATGCTGCCATCGTATATATAATTTCCCACCTCATCGTCAACGGCAGAGGCTCTGTGGAGCCCGTTTTTTCGGGGGGCCGAAGAATGGAGACAATGTGCAACAACTATCATAGTCCCATGCCCTAAGAAAATCTGACTGCGATCGGATTCGTCCCCCCTGCCGCCCCTCCGACCCCCCGCGGAGCGGCGGGGGGCCTCCCCGCGGCCCCGGACCCGGGACGGCGCGCGCGCCGCGCCGCATGCCCGATGACCGTCGCGCCTTGCCCGCGACGAGCCCCGCGGTATGTCCCCTTCGTCCGCGGAACGACCCCAAGGCCCGGTCCGCACCTCCGCACTGCCGCCCGCCTCGCCCCGGCCCCCCATCCCATCGCCTCGCCTGGTGGCCGAAAGGCTTTAAAAGGAGCAGGGGGTACAGGGCGGCGGTGAACCGATGGAGCCCTCCTCCAGGTGCATATCGTGCGGGGTCCCGCTGGCCCTGCGCGGAAAGACCATCTTCAAGTGCCCGGCGTGCGGCAACCCCCTCATCGGCAGGTGCGAGCAGTGCCGGGCCCAGGGCGTCGCCTACAAGTGCCCAGAGTGCGGTTTCTCGGGCCCGTAGGTGAGCGAGATGGGCACCGTCGCCATCAAGTTCCGCCTCATGCCCGAGGGCGTCGAGGTCGACCTAGCGGCGCTCGAGAAGGTCGCCCGCGAGAGGGTCGCGGCCTACGGGGCCAAGGTCGTCCGCGTCGAGGTCAAGCCCTTCGCGTACGGCCTCAAGGCCGTCGAGATGGCGGTGACCATGCCCGACAAGACGGGCTCGCCCGAGGCGCTAGAGGAATCGCTGCGCGAGATCGAGGGCGTCCAGAGCGCCGTGGTCGTCGAGCTAGGGTTGCTCTGACGCGGCGAAGTTATAAATACCCCCAGCGCCTTGCCACGACCCACCTCACCAGGAGGTTGCTGCCATGCCACGCAAGCCGTTCAGGATGTACAAGCAGATACGCGGGCAGGCCTACACCCGCAAGGAGTACATGGGCGGTGTCCCCAACATCCGCATCGCCAACTTCAACGTCGGAGATGCCCGCGCCGACTTCCCCGTCGAGCTCGTCATGGTCTCTCGCGAGCTGTGCCAGGTCCGGCACAACGCGCTCGAGGCCGCGCGTGTCGCGGCCACCAGGGTGCTCACCAAGACCGGCCCGATGAGCTTCCACCTCAAGATACTCGTCTACCCGCACATCGTGCTGCGCGAGAACAAGATCGCGACGGGCGCCGGCGCCGACCGCGTGTCGCAGGGCATGCGCGCCGCTTTCGGCAAGGGCGTTGGCCTCGCCGCCCGCATAAAGCCGGGCACGAAGCTCATCCTCATCCGCACGACGCCACAGTACTACCCGCAGGCGAAGGAGGCCATGCGCAAGGCGCGCATGAAGATGCCCACGCCCACGCGCATCGTCGTGCAGAAGGGTCGCGAGCTGCTCAACGCGTGAGGGGCCGCCCACCGGTGCGGCGCGACCCGGGCCAACGGCCTGGCCGCGCACAAGTTATTTATCCCGACTAGCCCATCGACCGCTGGGGGAGCCCTAAGTGTCGAAGTACTGCGTGTTCCTCGAGGAGGGGGACGCGGTCGACGCCGCCGTCGTCGGACGCGAGGCGCAGCATCTGCACCTGCTGCTCGAGAACGGCGTTCGGGTCCCGCAGGGCTTCGTCGTGACCGCGCAGGCCTTCGCGGACTTCATGAGGGCGTCCGGCGCGGGCGAGAAGGTGCACCACCTCCTCACGGCGTCCGGCGTCGACGCCATGGGCATCGGCATCCTCACCCGCCAGGCGCAGGAGGCCATCATCTCATCGGACCTGGACTGGGACATCGAGTCCGAGGCCGTGGGCGGGTACGAGCACCTTGCGCGCTCGGACGTCGACGCCTCCCCCAAGGTCTCGGTCGTCGTGTCCGTCGCGTTCCACGACGGGAGCTTCCCCTACTTCGCGAACACGTTCGAGCGCAGGTCGGAGCTCCACGACCGCCACGACCTCGACCGGGCGCTCAAGCAGGCGTGGGCCTCCCTGTTCAGTGTCGAGTCGCTCGAGTACTTCGACTCCATCGGCTGGGACCTCGCGGACATCAAATCCTCCGTCCTCGTGCAGCGCGCGCTCGCGGCCGAGGTCGCGGGCGTGGCCGTGCCCACCACTGGCCCGGGCGGGGCGCCGCGGCTCATCATCAAGGGCGTGCTCGGCTCCGCGGCCGCGCTCGAGCGCGCGCTCATCGAGCCCGAGACGGTCGTGGTCGACCTGGACAAGGGCTCGGCCATCGAGCGGCGCTCCCCCACGCAGGATTCCTTCCTCTACCCCGACAAGTCGGGCCGGCTGCGCCCGCTCACGCTCTCGCCCGACCTCGCGACGGCCCCGAAGGTCCCCGACGAGGCCTGCGCCGAGCTCGCGAGGCTCGAGCGCCTGGCGACCCGGGTGTTCGGCCGCCCGATGGTCCTCGAGTGGGCCATAGAGGGCGATTCGGTCTGGATCGTGAACGCCATCCCGGTCGAGGCCATAGAGGGCTACGGGGGGAGGGGGGAGGAGACGGGGAAGGCGAAGGGGAAGGAGACGGGGACGGGGAAGGAGAGGGGAGCGGAGGCGGCCTCGCCCGCCGCGCCAGGGCCGGCCCCGGTGCCCGAGCCGATCCCCCCGCCGAAGGCCGGGCCGGGCCCCCCGCAGTATCTGCCGCCGTTGGCCCCCATCGCGGGCCTGTCCGATGGCGAGCACGACATGGTGCGCGAGGCCCTCGAGAAGATGGGCTTCGCGCCCAAGGTCAGGCCTTCGGAGGCCGCGACGCCGACGGCGCCCCCCCCCGAGCAGGCCCCACCGATCGAGGAGGCACCGCCCAGGGGCGCGCCCGCCCCGGCCGAGCCCACCACGGGGCCGGGGAAGGAGGTCGCGGAGCCGCCCTCACCGCCACCAGAGACCAGGCCCGCACCCGCCGCGGCCCCAGCCCCTGCGCCCGCGCCCGCGGCCGGCGGCGTACGCGCGCTCGGGACCGAGGTGCTCTCCCCCGAGCAGCTCGACCTGGGCCCCTACCTGCCCGTGACGGACATGCAGGTGCTGCTCGCCTCCACGTCGGTCGAGCGCGTCAAGGAGCTCTCGGGCGTCCCAGTCACGGGCGTGCTCTTCGACGACACGGAGTACATCCTGCGCCTCTGCGACGGTCGCCACCCGTTGAGCACCCTCGAGTCCGAGGGCGACAGGTTCGTCGAGACGCTCGCGGCCGGCCAGGTGGCCATGGCGGTGGCCGTCTACCCCCTGCCGGTGTACATCCGGCTGAGCGACCTCCGGTCGGACGTGGGTCGCGCGCTCAAGGACGGCGACCGCATCGAGGAGGTGGAGGCTGTCCCGTGGATGGGCTTCCGCGGCGTGGGACGACTCATGTCGGTCGAGGGGCAGCCGCTGCTGCGCGCCGAGGCGCGCGCCATCCGGCGCGCGAGGCGCGAACGCTCGATGACCAACATCCACCTCGTCATCCCGTTCCCGCGAACCGTGGAGGAGGTCGAGGCGCTCTACAACCTCCTGTTCGAGGAGGGCGTGCGCAGGTCGGGGAACCTGAGGATGTACATAGACGTGTCCGTGCCGGCGACGCTGCTCTTCCTCCACCTCTACTCGCAGGTGTCCGACGGGTTCTTCGTGCGGCTTGACGAGCTGCTGCCGGCGCTGCTCTCGGTCGACCCGACGTCCAGGCGCACGGCAGGCCGCAACTACCTGACCGCGGACGACAAGGCCGTGAGGCAGGCGCTGCTGCTCGTGACGGAGGCCGCGCGCCAGGCCAAGAAGGAGGTCTTGGTCGAGACGTCCACGGCCCTCGACCCACGCACGCTCGAGTTCCTGATGCGCATCGGCATCACGGGGGTTTGCCTGGGCCTCGAGGGCCTGCGCGAGAACGTGGCCCTCATCTCCAAGGTGGAGGAGCGGTTGCAGGGCGAGGAGAGGAAGTGAGGTGGGCGACGCCGAGCGCATCGAGAGCTCCTTCGACCTGGAGGAGGGGCGCGTCGTCGACGAGGTCCGCCGTCGCGGCGCGCGCGTGGTGGGCGTCCAGCTCCCCGAGGGGCTCAAGCGCCACGCGGCCGCGCTGGCCTCGCTGATCGAGGGCGCCACCGGCGCCGTCGTGGTCGTCTCGGCCGACCCCTGCTACGGCGCGTGCGACCTGGCGGAGGACGCGTTCGCCCCGCTGGGCGTCGAGCTCGTGGTGCACTACGGGCACGACGCGCTCGGGGACGTCGAGCCCGGCATCCCGACCGTGTTCGTCGAGGCGCGCGCGCACCTCGACCCCTCGGGCGCGCTGCGCGCGGCCGTGCCGCTGCTGCCCGCGGGAGGCCGTGTGGGGCTGCTCGCGACGGCCCAGCACCGGGAGGCCCTCGACGCGGCCCGCGCCGCCCTGGAGGCGGCGGGCATGACCGCCTTCGTCGGCAAGGGCGGGAGGCGCCTCGCATTCCCCGGCCAGGTGCTGGGCTGCGACATCTCGGCCGCGCGCGCGGTCGGCGGCGAGGTGGACGCGTTCCTCGTGCTCGGGGGAGGCGACTTCCACGCCGCCGGGGTCGCGCTCGCGACCGGCAGGCCCGTGGTGGTGGCGGACATAGAGGCCGGCGCCGCGCGGCGGGCGGACGGGGCGAGGGACGCGACTCTGCGCGCCCGCGCGGCCGCCATCGCCCGCGCGAGGGACGCGCGGACCTTCGGCATCCTCGTGGGCTCGAAGCCGGGCCAGCGCCGGTGGGAGCTCGCGCTGCGGCTGCGGGAACAGCTGCTGGCTGCGGGTCGGCGGCCCATGCTGCTCTCCATCCGGGAGTTCGCCCCCGAGCGCATGCAGGCCCTTGGCCTGGACGCATACGTCTCGACAGCGTGCCCCCGCATCGCCGTCGACGACCAGGCCACCTATCCCAAGCCGATGCTCACGCCACAGGAGGTCCGCATCGCCCTGGGCCTCGAGGCCTGGGAGAGCTACCGGCTCGACGAGATCGGCTGATGTTAAGGTCCCTGGACGGGCGCGTCAGCGCGCGCGGCAAATTTCATGAGCCATCCATGCGTTACGGGCGGTGATGCACAAGGCCGTCGCGCTCCACTTCGCCTCCAGGGAGGAGTGGCGGGAATGGCTCGCGAGGAACCACGAATCCTCCGATGGGGCCTGGCTGTTCATCCACAAGAAGGGCTCGACGGGGAGGGGTCTCAGGTACGAGGAGGCGGTGGAGGAATCCCTCTGCTTCGGCTGGATCGACAGCCGGGTGAGGGCGCACGACCATGATCGCTACGTCCAGTGGTACTCCCCCAGGAAGGACGGGAGCGTCTTGTCGGAGCTGAACAAGGGCCGTGTGGCCCGGCTCGCCAAGGAGGGCAGGATGACCGAGGCGGGGCTGGGGAGGGTGAGGGTGGCCAAGCGCAAGGGGACGTGGGCCGCGCTCCCCAGGAGGAGCGACGACCCAAGGCCCCCCGGCGACCTGCTCGAGGCGCTCAGGAAGGACCAGGCGGCCTGGAGGGGCTGGAAGGCCCTCGCCCCATCCTACCGCAGGATGTACATCTACTGGGTGGACGCGACGCCAAGCGGCCCCAGACGCGGGAGAGGAGGATCGGCGAGGTCGTGATGCGGTCCCGCGAGGGAAGGAGGCCGGGCTTGCTCTGACCCGACCCCGGCCACATACCAGTGCCGCGGCAGTCGCCGTCGCGGGGCTCACTCGCGCAGCCGGACGAGGGCGTGCTTGACCAGCACGGGGTCGCCCTCGCGCACCACCAAGATGCCCCGCACCCGGTGGCGGCGGCGCAGCTCCTCGGGCGGCGCCACGAGCCTCACGCGCGCCCCGTCGCCCACGCGCACGTGCGCGTGCTCGATGCCCGCCCTCCGGAGCCTTGTCCTCGCCAGCAGCCCCACGGTGCCGACATCGGGCGCGAAGCAGACGAGCAGCAACCCCTCGCCCCCTGGCAGGTCCTCCGCCCTCACGACCTCGAGCCAGTCGCGCAGCTGCGGTGGCAGCCAGGACGCCGAGGTCCACTCGGGCAGCAGGTCCGTGAGCGGTTCGTCCAGCACATCCTCGGTCTCGTGCAGCGCACGCTCGAGGGCCTCGTACCTGGCCTTGAGCGCGTCATCGCGCAGCGTGTTGGCGTGGTCGACGAGCGCGCGCAGCGAATCCGCTAGCTCGCGCTGGTCGAGCCCCATCGACAGGTGCGACCGGCGCACCTTGCCCAGCAGCCGCTCCGCGCCCTGCTCGTCGCCGGCCTCCACGGCGCACTCGAGGGCCTCGTCGTAGAGCCCCCACGCGAGGTGCAGTGCGCCGAAGTTCGTGAAGTGGTCCCCGAACTCCTCGAGCGCCGCCATGCCCTCCGCGGGGCGGTCGTCGACGCGCGCGTGGGTGTCGTCCATCGCACGCGCGGCGCCCTCCCGGTCGCCCGTGAGGAACCGCGAGATGGCCGCGCCGAGCTGAGAGCGCAGCTGGGTGCCGCTGTCGCCCGCCTGCGCGGCCAGGCGCGCGCTGAGCTCGAACTGCGCGCGCGCCTCGGCCCACTGCTCGCGGTAGGCGTTGACGAGGGCGCCAAGGTAGTTGGCCTCGATGGTGGCGCGGCCCACGCCCGCGGCCAGGGAGAGGATGGCGACGTTGTCCAGGTGGTCCTCGCAGTCCGCGAGCTCCCCGAGGTTGGCGTGGACGAGCGCGGCCACCATCTCCGCGTCCGGCAGCATCTCGGCGTAGGCGCGCAGCACCTGCTGGCCCTGCGCGCGCGGGAGGACCCCGACCGAGAGCTGCAGCGCGCCCTTGAGGTCGCCGAGCGTCTCGTGCGTGTGCGCGAGCGCGGCCTCCAGCTCCCCGGCGGCCGCGAGCGCCTGCACCTCGACGAGCGCGCCCCGCAGGCCCTTGAGCGGCTCGAGGTGGAGCATGATGTCCTTGAAGGGGGCGAGGTGCCCGCGCCGCACGTGCTCGCCTCGAAGCTCGCGCAGCAGGGCCGCCCACGCCGTGGCGTCGTCGCCCCCGGCGGCCGCCCCCTCGGCCGACCCGGCCGCGACGGGTGCCGTCGCGGGCGAGGGTCCCGCCTCCATGCCCGCGGCCGACGCGGTCACCGTCTGCAGCAGGTTGTCCATGAGCCATGTGAGCTTCTCCTCGACGTTGTACACGTCGCGCCGGGAGAGCACGTACTCCATCTCGCCGTGGCGCACGCGGCGGAACAGGCGGCGCACCTCCTCCCGGCCGTCGCCGTGCAGCTGGCGCGAGAGCAGGAACAGGAAGACCGACGGGGATATGACCGCGTAGGGCATGCCGGAGTCGTGGCTCGTCGTCGAGATCTTGAAGTCGTCGCTCACCAGCCGCACGCGCGCGCCCCGCTTGGCGAGCTGCTCCGCGAGCACCATGAGTGAGAGGTCGCTGTCCTGCGGCGCGCGGGTCGGGCCGCCGATGGCCGCGCGCAGCGCGGTGATGGCCCCCTCGTCCACGCGCTCGACGCGCATCGCGCGCTCCGCCATGGCCCTCGCGGACGCGCGCGTGCCCCCGTCCACCACGGTCGTGATCTCGTCCAGCACCCGTGGAGTGGTGTGCATCTCCCACCCCAGGCCGGCCGCGTGCGCGAGCACGCCCTCGATGGCGCTCGGCTCGCGGCTCTGCGCGAGGGAGATGAAGAAGTTGGCGTCCATCACGAAGGCGTCCGTCACGTCCCCCACCTGGCGGCGCCCGACGTCCCCCGCGCCCGCGCGCTCACATGGGCACTACGTTGAACACGCACTTGGGGTGCCCCTCGCACACGCACTGCTCCTCGACCGCGATGTGCTCCTTGCCCGCGAGCTCGCTCACGACGCCCGCGATGTAGCCCGCGGTGAAGTGGCAGGAGGGCTCGCCCACGACGCCGATGGCCCCGGACTCCACGGTCTCGGTCACCTCGGCGGCGACGCCCCCCGAGGACACGTCCTTGGCGATGAGCCGGCCGATGCCGATCTCGGCCCACATGGACTGGAGGGCCTCCGACAGCTGCTCGTCGGTCTCCCACTTGAAGCCCGTGCGGCGCACGGCGGCCTTGCCGCATGCCTGGCCGATGCCGAGCATGAACTCGGGCGTCTTTACGACCATGCCAGAGGCCTTCAGCTGCTCCTTTATCGCCCCGAAGATGTCCACCGGCAGGGCCACGAACGGGATCTCATGCGTCTTTGGCATCCTTCTTGCCTCCCTCGGTCATGCCCTTGCCGAGCTCGTGGAAGACCATCTCCACGTTGTAGCCCGTCTTGGCCGACGTGGTGAAGACGGGGGCCTCGTAGGGCTGGAACTCCTTGCGGACCTCGTCGGGTGTGAACGCCGCGTCCTTCTCGAGGTCGGCTTTGTTGACGATGATGATGAGCGGGATGACGCCGGAGACGTCGAACAGGTTCTCTATCCAGTGGTGGACGTGCTCCATCGTCTCCTTCCGTGTCGAGTCGCACACCAAGAGCGCGCCCGAGGCGCCCTTGTAGTATGCCTTCTTGACGGTGGCGAAGCTCTCCTGCCCCGCGATGTCCCAGAGGATGAGCTTCAGGTCCACGATCTCCCCGGTCCCGTGGTTGTGCACGCCCAGGTTCTTCTTCATGACCTTGGCGCCGATGGTGTTGAGGTAGCGGTCGTCGAAGACGTCCTGGACGTACTTCTTGATGAGCGAGGTCTTGCCCACGGCAGGGTCGCCGAGCAGCACGACCTTCTTGGCCATCTTGACGACGTGGGTCTCCGGGCCGGTGAGCTCGCCCAGCGCGCCCTTGCGCTCGACGGCGGGTTGGGGGGCGCTGGGCATTGGATGGTTCAGCTTGAGGAGCCTATCCAGCTCCTCGACCTCCTCGCTGGCCACCTCCTCGCCGGCCTTGTACTTGGCGACGAGCGCGTCCTCGAAGCCATTGAGCTCCTTCTCGAGCGTCTTCTCTGGCTCGGCCATTGGCGTCTCGGGCGGGGGGGTCGCCGGCGCGGGGGCCTCGGGCGCGTGGGGCTCGGGCGGGGGGGTCGCCTCCTTCGGCTCCGGGTGCCGGGGGGACGCCCTGACGGGCTCCTCCTTCTTCGCTTCCTTTCTCTTGAAAAGCGGCACGGGCGAGGCCTCCAGGAGCGATGCCCTGGCTCCAGTGCTCGGATATCAGGCTACTATTTATTAACACTTTGCGTATGGGCTAGCGCCAGTGAGAAGAGAGGGCGTGCTGGTCAGTCCGGAGGGCCCGCCGTGAACGCGTACCTGAGGAACGCGCCCACGCCGCCGAGCCGCTCGAACTGCCCGCCCGCCTCGTGGGAGGTCGCAACGATTGTGACGCGGGCGCCCGTGGTCTCGGCCACATCGAGGAGCTCCGCGACCGCCGGGTCGCGCACGACCGAGTCCGACACGAGCACGTGCTCGGCCGCGCCGCCGACGATGGCGGCCCTGACCTCGGCGAGGCCGTAGGCGACCATGCCCTCGCCCTTCGCGATGCCCGCGAGCAGGTCCTCGATGAGCGCGGTCTCGTGCTCGACGCGCGCGCCCTCCACCACGCGCGATACCATCCCCCTGCGGATGGCCTCGTGCACCCCCACCACGCCTGACTGTCCAGTGCCCTCCGTGACCGCGCCCCCCGCGAGCTCGGGGGCGTGCTCGCGCAGATAGTCCAGGAAGGTCGTGCGCGTGAAGCCCGGGCCCACGACGATCAGGGGCTCACCGCCCGGCCGCACCCGCCTGAGCTCTGTGATGAGCTCGTCGAAGTGGTCGTCCCGCGCTCCCTTGGCGGGGCGGTCGGCGCCCTTCTGGGTCCCGGGTCCCGCGATCTCGGACAGGGGCTCGACCCCGCTCTGCCTCACGGCCGCGAACACTGCGCTCTCGTCGTCGATGCACAAGATGATGACGCGGGGCCGGCGCGTGGCCCTGACCGCATCGTCGATGCGGTCCAGCTCGTGGCCGCGCCACCGCGCCTTGGTGACCTTGACGTCGTCCCCGACCTCGATGTTGAGCGTGTGGTGCGTGCCGCGCGGCACGTCCTCGGGGCCGTCGCGGATGTGGCCCTGTATGCGGAGCCTGTCCGAGAACAGGGCGTACTCGACCGCTGTGACCTCGATGCCCAGGTACATCCGCCGCCGCTCTGCCTTGTCGGCGCGCGCCTTGCCATCCTCGCGGTCGTCGCGGCGGAAGGTCACGGCGTGCACCATGTCCCCTGGCTGGATGATGTGCCGCAGGTGCCAGAGGTCATCGCCGTTCTCGGGCAGCAGCTTGAGCTCGCCGTGCTGGAGGTCCCTGTGGAGGACTCTCATGGCAACGCGCGAGGGAGGACGTGCGCGGTGATAAAGGTTATCGCCGCCGCCTGGTCACGGGGTCGGGGGCGGGGGTGGCGCGGGAGGCGCGGGAGGCACGGGAGGTCGTGGGGGCGGTGGGGGCGGTGGGGGCGGTGGGGGCGGTGGGGGCGGTGGGGGCGGTGGGGGCGCAG
>CAYGVT010000130.1:0-3216 GCA_964353355.1 uncultured Thermoplasmata archaeon
CATCATCGTCCTGCGCACCTCGACCGAGCGGCCCGAGGCGGTCGAGGCCGGCTACGCCAAGGTCATGGGCTTCGACAAGGAGGCCATCTGGGCGGAGATGGAGGCGAGGGCCGGCAAGGGCGCCCCGAGCAAGGAGCGCCCCTACGGGACCGGCGATGCCGCCAGGAAGATTATCGACGCGCTCGAGGACTTCCTCGGGAGATGAACCGCATAGGCAGCCATCTATCCCGGCACCTATGTAAAGCCCGCCGGTCCGGCCCATTCATGACCGGACGCGGCCAGTCCCGAAGGCCCCCACATCCGCTGACCTCCTCAATCTGCACGTATATATAGGGTAAGCGCTCATCCCAGACATGACAACGGACGGACCGCCCATGGGCAGGTCAAAGAAGGAGATCCCCATATACGAGAGGCTCGCCGACGGCGAGTGCCTCGTCATCCTGAGGGACGACGATGGCGTCCTCGTCGCCTGCAACAAAAGGGGCGACATCGCCATCAAAAGGGTCCCGTACCCGAAGAGGAAGGGGACCGGGGCGTGAGGACTTACATCCTCGACACGAGCGCCATCCACACCTTGTGCTTCACCAGGCCCCCCGAGAAGTGGAGGTCGGCCTGGGACGGAATTCGCTCCGGCCGCGCGAGACTGGTGCTGCTCGAGCCCATCGTCTCCGAGATGGCATCACGGCTCACCCGCCAGTACGGGAAGGCACGCGTTGAGGGCACGGTGCGCTTCCTCAAGGGATTGGGACGGACCGACATCTACAACCCGGATGACCCCGCTGCCCTGGAAGCGGGCTTCCTCCATGGATCACAGGGGCATGAGATATCGCTCGTCGACGCGACCGTCATCGTGGCAGCGATGCACAACAGGGCGATGCTCGTCACGCATGATGGGTCCATGCGGGACGTGGCGGAGAGGCTCGGCGTTCGGGTCAGCTGGCTCCCTCTCACGGAACGGGAAGGGATACCAGTCTCTTGAGCGGGTCGATGTCCCCTGCCGCGACTCCGCGGTCCCCCGGCAGGCGGCGACCGGCCCCCCCAACGCGCAACGCGCGCATCGTCCTGCGCACCTCGACCGAGCGGCCGGAGGCCGTCGAGGCCGGCTACGCCAAGGGCATGGACTTCGACAAGGAGGCCACAAGCCCGACAGATCCGACCAAGTACTACGAACTGCTGTGACATGTGCTGTGACATGGCGTAGACTGAATCAGTGGGAATCTCGTTCAGGAGTGATATCAAGATGGAAAAAACAATAAGCTATACCTCTCCGTTTTCGGATATCTGATATCTTTTCTATCGGTGGGCATACAGTCAGGGATATTAATTGAGAATCCTGAAAGAATCATGCCGTTCCTCATCATCCTCGGAGCATTGATTGGCACAGAGACCCATCCATTGGCCTGGAAGCACGGAGTGAATCGGTACGATATCAAATGGACCTGATTGCTTTTTTCTATGATTCTGGAGGATCATTCATCCACCCGGATTACCACCCGCGCGTGTCATCGCGGAGGAGGAATGGTCACATGCCCGAGAAGGTTCCCGGCTCCCTGAAGGACCTCAAGGTCTGGCTCGATGTCGGCAAGGGGATGGTCGCGCTCTACGACGCCCGGCACTGCCTCGACCTCTTCGTCAAGGACGGCGAGATCGTCATCGAGTGCTATGAGGGCGACAAGCTGCTGAAGACCACGAGCGTCAAGGAGGGCCGCGACCTCGGCTCGCTGGCCGACCTCCTCGCCGTGGAGGACGGCAAGCTGAAGGTCGTGCTCAAGTAGCGCGGTCTCTTCCCATGACATTGGACCACCGACGGTGAGCGCGTGGCGTCCAGCCTGGACAATGGCATTCCCACACAAGGACACGGTCTACCATGAGCTCGAATATGGAGGGTGATGGCTCGGTATGCGTCATCGTCCTGAACTGGAACGGCGGCAAGGACACGGTCGAGTGCCTCGAATCGCTACTCCAGATGGACTACCAGGACCGCTCGATAGTGGTGGTCGACAACGGCTCCACCGATGATTCCATCGAGACGCTCAGGAAGTACTCGAGGGGCGAGGTCAAGATAGTTGCGCCCCTCACGAAACACTCGACCGAAAGCAAGCCCCTCCACCTCTGTGAGATGGACGTCGAGCTTGAGGGTGATTCCATTGGGTATGTCGGTCCCTCTCCGGAACATCTGCCCGGTCGGGGCTTCATCCTCCTCAAGAGCCCCAGGAACGAGGGGTTCGCGAGCGGGAACAACATCGGGATGGACTACGCGAGGAGGTTCCTCAAGCCGAGGTACATCCTGCTGCTCAACAACGACACCGCGGTCGACCGCGGGCTGCTGAGGAACCTGGTGTCCTGCGCCTCCACCATCGATGCGCTCGGCATCGAGGGCCCGAGCATCAACTTCTACGATGCGCCGGGCACGGTCTCGTCCGCGGGCGGCGTCCTCAACATCTGGAACGCGTCCACCCCGCAGTACGGTGGGTCGAACGGGAAGATGAAGATTGAAAAGCAGGTCTACGACGTCGACTTCGTGTCCGGCTGCGCGATGTTCATCGACACCCGGATGTTCGGGTCCGTCGAGCCGTTCGACGGCAAGTTCTTCCTCTACTGGGAGGACATCGACCTCTGCTACCGGACCAAGCGGGCGGGGTACCGGATAGTGTGCAACCGCGATGCCGTCGTCTGGCACAAGGTCTCGCAGTCCTTCAAGAAGGTCTCCAAGGTGGCGGCCTACTACGGCCACCGCAACCAGATAATGTTCATGCGCAAGCACGCGAGCCTCCCCCAGAAGGCCACGTTCGCGTACTACTTCCTGCTCGTCCAGTTCCCCTACAGGCTGGCCAAGTTGCTCGCCCAGCCCGGTTCCGGCGCCGTCGTGCCGTGCTTCCTCAGGGGCATCATGGACGGCTTCCTGGACCGGAGCGCGAGGGACGCTCCCTGAGAGCTGGGCACCGGAATCATCCGCAATGGGCCGTGGGCGACCGTTCTGCCCACTGGCCATCTCATCCGGCCCAGCCACGGCCAAGTACGCGCGCTCCCCATGCGCGAGCCACAGGCGCCCCTTCTGCCTGCAGGCTCCCTCACACCTGACCTCCCGCCTTTTGGGCACATGACCTAAGGAACTATCTCGAGCTTCTCGTAGATCCCTCTCTGCTTCTTCGTGACCTCGGCCGTGATGATCGTCCCGTCGGCCAGCTCCATCCGCTTCAGCTTCCCGAGCTCGAG